>WQWN01000007.1 GCA_009785325.1 Candidatus Saccharimonadota bacterium | reverse complement strand
CTCCTTTGAAATTGAGCAGTTTTCGACATGCTCAGGTCATAAAATGTTCTAGCGGCGGTTCTTGCCGCCACCTTGTCCACGATTTCCTTTTAGGCCATCGCTGTGTGGATTTGTGCTTTTTCTGTTGGAACGATTTGCTCCGCTTCTCTGTTTCTGCGTGTTCATCTTGCTTCTACATTTTGAACAAAATGCATTTGTTCCCTTCGTGAAGCCACATGAACAAATTCTACCACTGACCAAGATACATCACAACCTTTCTGTTGTGAATAAATTTCGGACTACTCCGATACTCGAATCATATCACACCTACACATCCACTCCGCCCTTCGAACTATCCAACTTCCGCCCCGCCACCACCGCCCGATCATCATCCTCGTCAAACCCATCCTCCATCTTTTGCCCCAGTAGCGACTCCATCAGATCTCTCAGTGTCAAAATCCCCACCGTCTCCCGCCGTCTATTTATCACCACAAAAAACCCATACCCAGTCCGCGCAAAAGCCCCCAGCGCATGTCGCAAGCTATGATCATCTCGCACAAAACCTACTCCCTTCTCCATCACATCTCCCGCCACTGGCGACTTTTTTTCCCGGATATTCAACACATCCCGCGCCCTCAACACTCCCTCCACCTCATCCACCCCTCCACCAATCACCGGAAACTGCGCAAACCCCGTCTTGTGCAACTTATCCAAAACCATCGGCGTCAAAACCTCCTCCACACCCACAAAAAACACCTCATCTTTCACCACCATCACATCCGCCACCTTCTTCTCGCCAAACCTCGCCGCACTCATCATGATCGTCTTCTCTTCATCCGAAATCACATCACTCCCCGCCGTCGCAATCACCTCTTCCAGTTCCTCCCGCGAACTCACTCTCACACTCGCAAATTCCTCCGAAAACTCCCTAAACACCCTGAACACCCCTCCGAACTTCTCCACAAAATTCAAAACCCTCCACTCCACACTCTCATACAACTTCGCCACCAGCCGCCTCAAAATCCTCACACGCGAAAGCGGCATCACGCCCACCATCGCCATCATCATCACAAAAATCCCCAGCCACACTCCATAAACTCCAACTGCTATCCCCACAAAAGCCAACCCCACCACCATCAATTTAAAATTCCGCAGAACCATCACATCTGGCAATAATTTCTCCCGCCTCAACACTTCCTCTGCATCACCACTACCACGCTTCACCCGCCGCTCTAGTTCCCCTACACTCAGTTCACTCCGCCGCGGTCGCACCGCCACCAAAAACACCACTCCCGTATACAAAATCATCAAAACAATCACAGCTATCATGCCCGTATTATACCACTACACCCACCTCACCACTCCAATCAATGCAGCCTCTGCCACTCCCGATCCCACTTCCTCACCACACCAAAACTCATCCTCATTTCTCTCATATACTCATTTCCCTGTCTTACGCCCATCTCCTTCAGCTGTCGCTTCATCATCTTCTTAAACTCTTCCACCTCCTTATTGCTGGCATAGACCGCCCATTGTCCGCCATACATCATCCATCCACAGTACCGATTCGTCCACCATTTATCATGCCAGAAAACCTCTCGCGCATCCCTTTTCAAGACATCTCTCACCATCTTCGTTAAGTCTTCCGTAACTAAGTTTAACTCCCCCAACAACCCTTCATCCTCTCTCTAATATGAAAACTACTGTCAATCTCGCCTTCTTGCACGGACTCTTCTTAATTTTTCTTTTCATCGGTAACTTCTCCTCTACAAGACCTTTACTTCAAGCCATAAACTAGTCGCCAATCTCCATCTTTCTTCTTCACTATCCAAAACGCCATCCTCATCCTTCTCAAGTTCTCGTCCCTACCTCCGTCTTCATCTTTCATTTTCTGAAAGTCTCGCTTCAGCCCCTTCTTTATCTCAATCATCATCTTATCGTTCGCAATAATACTAAATTGCCCACCGTAAACCGCCCAGCCACTGTACTTATTCACACCCCACTCTTTTCTCCCTGACCGATACTTGGGGTCAAACCCCCCCTGAATCCTATCAACTACCTTATCTAGACTCTCCTTTAAATCATTCAACTCCTCTAAAAACCTATCTCCTTCATCGTCATCTCTCACCGTTTCCTCCACTACAAATCCAACCGAAAACAACACCCTTCCATTCCGCTGCTTTTTCACCTTTTTACCCACAATTTCTCCTTTGAAATTGAGCAGTTTCTCGACATACTCAGGTCAAAAATACTCTAGCGCCTACCCCCACCGTTTCCACGATTACCCTTCAGTCCATCGTGGTGAGGATTTGTGCTTTTTCTTACAGCACGATTAGCTGTATTTCTGCAGCGCACATCATTTCTCTTACGCACACAGTCAAAACACCTGCCTTCTCCTTTTTTCGTGTCGCATTTCTTACATCGACTACTCGACACCAACTTACATCACAGCTCCTCTGCGAAAAATTCCAGGATCTTCAAAATCAAAATCCCGATCAGGAAATTATACCACCCCAGAGCCATGATACAATTACTTCAAATGCCCAAATCAAACCAAAAAACCCCCAAAATCGCCATCGTCCACGATTGGCTCACCAACCGCGGCGGCGCCGAACGCGTAGTCCTCGCCTTTTCCGAAGCCTTCCCCGACGCCCCCATATTCACCTCTGTTTACACCCCCGAATCCCTAGACTGGTTTCATAGCAAAGACGTCCGCACCACCCACCTCCAAAACCTCCCTAAGCCCCTCCGAAAACTCCACAAATTCTTCCCCATGCTCCGAGTCCGCGCCTTCCGCAAACTCGACCTCAGTGACTACGATATCATTCTCAGCTCCAGCTCCGCCGAGTCTAAACAAGTCCGAAAAACTCGCCCCGACCAAATCCACATCTGCTACTGCCACACCCCCATCCGCTACTATTGGTCCCACTACCACGAGTACAAAAAAGACCCCGGCTTCGGCCGCCTCAACTTCCTCGTCCGTCTCGCTATGCCCTTCTTCGTCCCCCCTCTCAAGCGCGCCGATTACAAAGCCGCTCAAAAAGTCGATCTCTTCCTCGCCAATTCCGCCGAGACGGCAAAGCGCATCAAAAAATACTACGACCGTGACGCGACAGTCCTCCACCCCCCCGTCGACACCAAACGCTTCACTCCCGCAAAAAAACGCGAGGACTTCTATCTCTCCTACTCCCGCCAAATCCCTTACAAGCGCGTCGACCTTGCCATCCTAGCCTGCAACAAACTAGGTCTCCCTCTAAAAGTCTTCGGAAGCGGCAGCGAACACGAAAAACTAGTCGCTATGGCCGGTCCCACCATCACCTTCCACCCAGATGACACCGATGAAGTCACAAAAGCCTACAGCACCTGCAAAGCCTTTATCTTCCCCCCTCTAGAGGATTTCGGCATCGTCCCCATCGAAGCCCAAGCCGCCGGCGCCCCCGTCATCGCCTACGGAAAAGGCGGCGCTCTAGAAACCGTCATCGATAGTCAAACTGGCATCCTCTTCCCTGAACAAACCCCAGATTCTTTAGCCCAGGCAATTCAAAAGTCCCAAAAAACCACCTTCTCCCCCATAGCTCTAAAAAACAACGCCAACCGCTTCGCCCAGTCTCTCTTCATCACTAAAATCCGCAAAATCGTCTCCGACGCCCACGCCTCCCACTTCCCAAAAACCAAAACATGATATAATCAGATCTCAAGCGGCTATAAAACTTTGGCCGCAACAAGAGGTGACAGCAAATGCATCAACGCTAATCGAGGACTAATTCTATGCTTAATTATATCGAGCCTAAATCGATTGAAAGGATTAAAGAATCCACTCAAAAAATCGCTCACGTCATCATTATCGCCACTAAACCTGACATCGTTAAACAAGCCCCTCTTTACTTAGAACTTAAATCCAGAGGTGAACTGGTCATAGTTTGTCACACTGACCAGCATTACGACTACCGCTACTCTGGCGGCGTCACCGAGGAATTTGGCATAGAAGTCGACATCCACCTCGGTATTGACGGTAACCTCAACAACCGCTCCTCCCAGATGATCGACCGCTTCGGCGAAGTCATCGACTTCCTCATCGAACACGACAAAACCCCCATCCCCTACATCCACGGCGACACCAGCACCGCCATGTCCATCGGTCTCGGCTCAATTCTCAAACGCGTCGCCTGTGTCCACGTCGAAGCTGGCATCCGCACCCTCACCCCAAAAGCAAAAGTCTACCAGAAATTCTACAACGAATTCAAAGCCGGCAAATTCAACTGGGACAAGTATTACGCCGCCATGCAAGTCCGCGAGAATTTCGAACTAGGCTCTCTAGAACCCTACCCCGAACAAATCAACACTCGCATGGCCGAAGCCGCCACTGGCTTCCACGCTGCCCCTCACTCCATCACTCATGAGTTTCTTCTAAACGAAGGTTACTCCGACAGCAAAATCGCCGTGGTCGGAAACTCAGTAGCAGATGCCGTCCTTAGAAGTAAGCGAGAAGCCAAAAACTCCAAATTTCTCGAACAATTCCCACTACTTAAAAGCGGTAAATTTATCCCCATATTCATCCACCGCCGCGAAACCTGCGAAGACGAAAATCGCTTCAAAATCATCATTCAGACCATCGTCAAATTAGTAGAATCCGGCGACAGCGTCCTCCTAGTTTCTCTCTTCGCTTTCGAATCCGCCTTAGACCGCTACGGCTTCCGAAAAACCATCGAACAACTCGCCGTCTATTACCCCGATACCTTCATCTACACCGAAGCTATCACTTTTCACGCCGACATGGTCGCCCTCATGATGAAATCACCAGTGGTAGTAGTCGACTCCGGCTCTATGCAAGAGGAGTTAAACGTCCTCCAAGTCCCCTGTGTCACCCTCCGTTTCGGCTCCGACCGCGGCGAATCCTTCCTTGCAGGTGCTAACGTCCCCGCCCCTCCCATCGATTCCGACTTTATAGTAGAAATCATCCGCGGTGCCATCAACAACCCACAGATGAAAGCTGTCAAAAACATCTACGGCCGCAATGTTTCCAAAAAAATCGTCGACGAAGTCCTCGCACGCGCCAACCCCGACACTGGCCTCTTCATTACCGAGGAGCAACGCCTCAACCTCAACCTCTCCTAGTTTTAATTGCTCTCTACCTCATTAAATGGTATAATCAAATCGATGACACCCACAAAACCTAACGAACCAATACCTGACGCTTATGATGCCGATGGTCGCCCGCTCTATTATCACCCGCCCACACCAGTAACAAAAAAAGCTCCAAGTAAACAATCCCAAGAACAAAAAGCCCTCGTAAAACTCCGCCACGACCGCTCACGCCATGACTACCCAGGACTCGAACTCGCCAGCGATGAGTATGTCGAAATTTCTGTAATCCGCCACAAAATTGGTATAATTGCTATCTGGGTCGGCGAAGCCCTCGCCATCATCCTCATTCTCATCGCCTACGCATTCTTCCTCGTAAATGACCCCATCGACACCATTGCATACCATGACACTGCCAGGATTTATATTACTGTTGTCGCTATCGCCCTTATTGCTCTCTGTCTCGTTTTCGGCTGGGTTGGTGTCACTATTTTCAAATACAACAAACTCATCGTCACAAACAAGCGTGTCATTCAGCGCATCATGACAAGTCTCTTCGATCGCAAAACTCAGACCATCGACCTCGGCTCTATTGAGGACGTCAGCTACCGCCAGTCCGACATCTTCCAAGTTCTCATCAACTTCGGCACCATCCGCCTCGCCACCGTCGGCAAAGACACCACATATCAGTTCAACTTCGTCTCCAACCCTAGCGAACAAGTCAAAAACATCATTAAACTCGTCAACGAAAACAAGTCCCGCTCCAAGTCCAAATAACTCTTACCGCCGCGACCCTCTCACAAAATCCCCTTCACGCTCCATCTCACTCCTCAGTGTGTAGCTCCTACATCGTCCTTCCACACATCCTGTTGGCTCATACCGGAAGTCACTCAGACCACTCTCATCCCCTAGATTAAACCCTGTCGGATCAGTAAACAACTGTGGATCCATCGCTCTGAGGTTATGCTCCCCGATCTCCTCCGGATAATATCCGTGTAAATCATGATAATGCTCCAAATTATGAAAAATCGCATTAATCGAAACTTTCCGCTGCTCATCCCTTGTTGCTGCCTGCACCCGCAGGTTTTGCACAAAAAAGAACACCGCTGCCGTCCCAAATATCAGCACAACAAACACTAATTCAATCATCGTGAAACCTTTTCTCATACCCCAAATTATACCACGTCCACCGCCAGATGATATAATTCAAACATTCGAGCGAAAAGCCAAGCTTGCTTGAACCATTCCGAGAATGAGCAGAGTTAACGTAGTATAATATAACCAAATGCCCATCGAACGCATCACAGATACCACCCTAAACGAATCTGACCCCGAGGAACAAAAAATCGAGGTTACTCTTCGCCCGCAAAGTTTCGACGAATACATCGGCCAAGACCGCCTCAAAAATAATCTCAAACTTGCAATCTCTGCCGCTAAAAAACGCTCCGAACCAATCGAGCACGTCTTACTCTATGGTCCGCCAGGCCTCGGCAAAACCACCATGGCAGGCGTAATCGCCAACGAAATGGTTAGCAATTTCCGCATCACTTCTGGCCCTGCCATCGAGCGCGCCGGCGACCTAGCATCCATACTCACCAACCTCACCGACGGCGACATCCTCTTTATCGACGAAATCCACCGCCTCAACCGCCAAGTCGAAGAAGTCCTCTACTCCGCCATGGAAGATTACAAACTCGACATCGTTATCGGCAAAGGTCCCGCCGCACGTTCCGTCCGCCTCGACCTCCCCCGCTTCACCGTCATCGGCGCTACCACTCGCACCGGCTCTCTCGCCGCCCCTCTCCGCGATCGCTTCGGCCACATCCACCGTCTCGAATTCTACCAAGAACCCGAAATCACCCAAATCATCAACCGTGCCGCCAAAATCCTCAACACTGAAATCCGCCCCGAAGCCTCCGAACTCCTCAGCGGCCGCGCCCGTCTCACGCCCCGCATCGCCAACCGCCTCCTCAAACGTGTCCGCGACTACGCCGACGTCAACGGCGACGGCATTATCGACTACCCGACCGCCACCAAATCCCTCGAAATGCTCGAAATCGACCACCTCGGTCTAGATCCCGCCGACCGAAACATGCTCCGCCTCATGATCGAAAACTACGGCGACCGCCCCGTCGGTCTCTCCACTATTGCTGCCCTCACCGGCGACGAAGCCACCACAATCGAAGATTTCTACGAGCCCTACCTCATGCAACTCGGCCTCATCGAACGCACCCCAAAAGGCCGCAAACCCACCCCAAAAGCCATCAAACATCTCGACGGCATCAAAAAATAATCTCGGAAAATAAAAAGCCCTCAGACTACCTGAGGGCAACAACTTGTCGGCGTTCGGACTCGCCAGTTTATTTTTTTATCTTCCCACCGCAAGCGTCTTACTGCGCATCTCGCACAATTATCTGAGCTCTAAACGGGACTGTATTAACGACAGAAGTCGATATTACTCTCATCTGAACTCTATACACATCAGCGCCAAGCCAAAACCTCACATTCTGATGACTAAATCCAACTGCATTGCCAAACCCCCATAACACTGTACGCCCATCTCTACCAATCATCCTTATGGAGTTTACATGGTTAGTTGCGCCATTATTTGCGCTAACAGAAATAGTCCTATTAAAACCATTTCCGCTCGTTATATGAGGCAGTATATCTGTCCACTCCCCCGTAATCACTACACTATTCATCAGCGCAGTAGTTGAGATCACCTCTTCCACAAATGATTCTTCCTGTGCAACCCCACGATTTTCCGTAGCAAAAGCTACACTGGGCATCATCACTACCACCATCGCTATAACCAATAAAACCGCCATAGCTCGCCTTACTTTCGTTGCTTTTTTCATTAAAGCACCCTCCCTAATATAATGTTCATCAGCGAGTCCGAATTCCGCTCGACCTAACCATTTTACGCAGCCAACGGAGATAATCAACTCTTTTTTTCTTTCCATGCTTATGCTACAATCCCATAATCATGAAAAAACCAAAAACAAAAACTCGCAAATCAACACCAAACACATCTCCAAAATGCAAATCCTTCCTAGGTGTAATATTACTCCTACTAAGTCTAGCCTACATAGTGCTCGTTTTCTCCTGGGGTAGTCCTATCCCGTTTCTTAGCAGCCTGTCGAGACCCGACACCAACACACATTTTGCAATTTTCGCATTCATCAACTACTTCGTACCTCTTCTCTTCGCATTAGTCGTAATAGTCAACAGCGCCTTCCTTATTAAACACACCAAAACTCCACCCGCCATCCTCTACTCCTACCCCATTCTTATTACAATCCTATTCCTCAACCGTATCGCTGGTGAGTTCTTGTTTTATCGACACGTAGACTGCACTCCAGTCTCCGAATACGGGTCCTGCCCCATAGATAATAGGCCCTTTGGAATATTCCTCCTTAGTCTCGCTATCTACACTGTCGGCATCATCGCCACACTTCTCATTCATCGCCACCTAAAAAAGCTCAAATCCTCATAAGACAGATATAGCTATCTTCTAGGGATCACTGCCATCTTCAAAGAAGCCTGCACTGGATCCCTGGGTTTCCTCCCCTAAAACTCCCTCATCAAACCAAAACGCCGCCCATTCCGAGCGGCATTTCATCTTCTCTACAAACTCCTATTCCTCCGTCTTCACCGCCTCCCGCACCTTCCCCTCGATCTCATCCAGCACTTCCACATTTTCTTTCAGGTATTTCTTCGCCGCCTCGCGCCCCTGACCAATCGTCGCATCTTCGTACTTGTAAAACGCCCCACTTTTCGCCACGATTCCTTTCTCTGCCGCGAGATCCAGAACATCCCCCGTCTTCGAAATCCCTTCGTTATACATGATGTCAAATTCCGCCACCCTAAACGGCGCCGCAATCTTATTCTTCACCACCTTTATCTTCGTCCGATTTCCTGCGATTTCCTCGCCTTTCTTAATCTGTCCAATTCGCCGTATATCGATCCTCACACTTGCATAAAACTTCAGTGCATTTCCACCCGTCGTCGTCTCAGGATTCCCAAACATCACCCCGATCTTCATCCTGATCTGGTTGATAAATATCACCGTCGCCTTGCTCTTATTAATAATCCCCGTCAGCTTCCTCATCGCTTGACTCATCAGTCGCGCCTGTAGACCCATCTGTGAATCACCCATATCTCCATCGATTTCCGCCTGAGGCACCAGTGCCGCCACCGAGTCCACCACGATCAAATCCACCGCCCCACTCCGCACGAGAGTCTCACAAATCTCCAACGCCTGCTCTCCATTATCCGGCTGAGAGATCAAAAGATTCGTTGTATCTACACCAATTTTTTTCGCATACGCAGGATCCAGCGCATGCTCCGCATCGATAAACGCTGCTGTCCCGCCGCTCTTCTGAATCTCCGCTACCGCATGTAGCGCCAGCGTAGTCTTACCTGACGATTCCGGTCCATAAATCTCAATTATCCTCCCCTTCGGATATCCACCACCCAGTGCCAAATCCAACGACAAAGCTCCCGACGACAAAAGCTCCACGTCCACTTTATGTGCGTCTCCCAGTTTCATAATCGATCCATCACCAAACTGTTTCGTAATCTGTTCAATCGCTAGTCCCAGCGCCTGATTCTTTCCGCTATTCTCTGCCGCACCCGTCACTTCTTCAGCTTTCTTCTTCGCCATTTCAACCTCTCTTTCTTCCTTCAATTTTACCACCTTCCCCCGCCATATTCCACAAAAACCCCATCAAAAATCATTGACAAATGATAATCATTCCTATAAACTACCTAATATCAATAGTAATCAGGAGCTAAAGATTTTGAAACGAAACACCGTCCAAAAACAACTAGTCCTAGACGCGATAAACGCCCTCGCAGACCATCCCACGGCCGAGCAAATCTACCAGTACGTCATAAAATCCCACCCCACCATCAGCCGCGCCACCGTCTATCGCAATCTCGCCGGCCTAGAAGCTAGTAGCGAGATCTCAGAGGTAGGCGTAATAAACGGCGCTACTCACTTCGACCATAACACCCACGACCATTTCCATTTCGTCTGCGACACCTGCCAGTGTCTCATCGACATTCCCAGTTTCGACCTAGAAAAACATCTAGCTCCTCATAGCGACTTGATGATAAAAAAAATAAATCTTACTCTTCGCGGCACCTGCCCCGACTGTCAGTAAGTCAAATAAAAGGAGAATAAATGCCAAACGATAAATATCGATCAATTGTAACCTTAGACTTTCAGTACGCCCACCGCTTCATGAACTGGAAACGCGAGGCAAAACACCTCCACGGCCACTCCGGCCTCCTCACTATCGAACTCGAAGACACCGTAGATCCAGAGACCGGCTTCGCTCATTCGTGCAAAGACGGCCAAAAAATCGCCTGGGAAGTCCTCGACCACTTCCACCACGCCTCACTATTCCAGGAAGGCGACCCACTACTAGACGCTATCCTAACCGTCTACGAAAAAGAAAGTATCAAAAACGACCCCGAACATTGCGTCCCACTTAACAAAATCGACCATGAACTCGCCTGGTCCTACCCCGAATACCGCATCGTAGTCACCAAAAAAGTCTCCACCTGCGAAAACCTCTGCGAACTTTTCTACGAGCTCCTAAAAGACAAAATGCCAATCAAAAAAATCACCATGCGCTCCTCCAGCATCAACGCCGCCAGCAAAGAGTTCTAACAAGCAGCGCAACCAAAAAAGAGGCTCAAACGAGTCTCTTTTTTACACAAGAAAATCCCCACCAGAAAACCCAGTGGGGAGATAGTTAATCGCAACTCTCGCTTTTCTCGCTACATACTCCGTAGTTCATCCATAGCTTCTTCAGACAGCTCATTCGGCAAAACCGCCACCACGTCACCGTCATACACAAAGACCGTCTCACCAGTATCGGTGATCCTACCAAATTCAACCGCAAAAGCCCCAGTAGCACGAATCGCTTCCAGTACTTCCGCAACATTCCCAGCCTCAACATGAAGCATATACCGTCCCTGAGTCTCGTTGGTTAGTGTCTCCTCCGGCGTATTCCCAGCACCTTCTTCCGTCAAAAGCACAGCTTTCAAATCGACCCAAGCACCCAGCCCGCCAAACCTTGCCGATTCATGCACGGCCGCACCAATTCCCGCCGCCCCGAGATCAGAACACCGAACAACACGTCCAGTCCCAAAAGCAGCCAAAGCCCCATCCATAGACACTTTCTCATCCTCGAGTAGGGGCTTCGCCGGACGCATCGCATCCGCAAACCCTGCCCGATAAACAGTGTCATTTCCATCATTACCAGTCAGACCAATCAAAATCAGCCTATCATCAGCTTGCCTGGCAGGCTTCATTAAAGGCTCAGAAACAACCAGTTCGCCGACCATCCCAGCCACAACCGCCGGAACAACCCCACGAATAGAAGTCGAAAAACCGCCCGCAGAAACGCCAATTTTCAGCGCCTTACATGCATCGCAGATCCCCTTGAGCATCAACTTATTCCTCGCGCCCACGGTCATCGTTTCACAATTCCCACAGTCGCAGGTTTTACCATCACCTTTCAGCCCACACGGCCCGACAAGCACTTCAGCATCAGACGGCAAAGTCCCGATAAAGTCCAAAACAGCAAGAGGCCGCCCCCCCATAGCGACAATATCGCGAGCAGTGCCAGTCACACAAGTCACCACAGACCCCCACGGCTCAATTACCGAAGGCGAACAATGACTCTCCAACTTCAGCGCTAAAAGTATGTCAGTCCCCGGAAGCCGTATCACGCCCGCATCATCATTATGATGAGGCTCCACCACCATCAGTCCAGGATGTTCTAAATTAGCAATCTTATTCACTTCAGTAAACATACCAAAATCCAGCACCTGATCTGCATTGTGGTGCGCATGCACCCGAAGCGCATGCAGCAAAATTTTCTCAATCGTGTTCAAAAAATCACTCCTTTTATCAAATTTGTGCGAGAAGAATTACACCTTGTTAAGTTGCGATTAACTAATGCAATACTACCACCGACCTCGCGAGATAGAAAGCAGAAGCAATTTACCCACATGTTATAATTCAACTATGTCAAAAATCATCATCGACGCCCGCATCATCAACTCCACCACCGGCCGCTACGTCGAGCGCCTCCTCCACTACCTCCAAAAAATCGACCGTGAAAACCGCTACGTCGTCCTTATCCCCCCCGAAGACATCAGGTCAAACTTCTGGCGCCCCACCGCCAAAAACTTCCACCTAGAATCTTGTGAAATCAAAAACTACTCCCTCGCCGAACAAACCAGATTCCTAAAACTCCTCAACAACCACCAAGCCGACCTAGTCCACTTCTGCATGCCCCAACAACCCATCCTCTACAAAGGTAAAACCGTCACCACCTTCCACGACCTCACCCTCATCAAAACCTACAACGAAGACAAAAACTACCTCTACTTCAAGTCCAAACAACAAGTCGGCAAAACCGTCTTCAAACGCGCTGCCAGAAAATCCACCCAGATCATCACCCCCACCGAATTCACTAAAAAC
Source organism: Candidatus Saccharimonadota bacterium (assembly GCA_009785325.1). Classification (GTDB taxonomy): domain Bacteria; phylum Patescibacteriota; class Saccharimonadia; order Saccharimonadales; family Saccharimonadaceae; genus WQWN01. The sequence continues at coordinate 31,240 of WQWN01000007.1, read as the reverse complement.
GAACTAATAAATTTCGCCAAAATCGACCCAGAAAAAATCACCGTCACCTACGAATCCGCCGACATCACCAAATCAGAAGCGAAAAACCCCAATTTCAAATTCAAAAACTTCCTCCTCTACGTCGGCAAACACAGCACCTACAAAAACGTCCGCCGCCTCGCCGCTGCCCACCAAAACCTCCTTAAAAACCACCCAGACCTCCACCTCGTCCTCGCCAACACAAAAGACAAAGCCGTCCTCCAAAACGAAAAATTCTTCGCCTCCAAAAATTACAAAAACATCCACTTTTTCGGCCGCGCCGACAACGCAGACCTCGCCTGGCTCTACTCCAACTGCCGCGCCTACATTTTCCCATCATTCATGGAAGGCTTCGGCCTCCCCGGCCTCGAAGCCATGGCCCTCGGCGCCCCAGTCATCAGCTCAAACGCCACCTGCCTCCCCGAAGTCTACGGTGACGCTGCCCTCTATTTCGATCCACACAACACCGATGACATGACCGAAAAAATCCACCAAGTCCTAACCAACAAAACCCTCCGCACCAGCCTAATCAAAAAAGGCAAACAACAACACGCCAAGTACTCCTGGGAAAAAATGGCAAAAGAAACCTACGAAGTCTACCAAAAAGCCCTAAAATAATTAATCTCCCCCACTATCAGCCCCACCACCCATTCGAATACACCCCTAGTTATAAATCAAATCGCCAAACCTCCACCCTCTCCACCATAAACCCATCTCCATCCTCCTCTCCAAACACATGTACAGTATCTCCCACTCTCACATCACCAAGCGAAATTACACTAGTCTCCACCACTCCCAGGTCCCCCGCCGCATTCGTCCGCCTCAGCTCAACCACCACGCCCTCACCAATATCAAACACCAACTCCACATCTGCGTCCACCGCAATCATACTCCCATCCGCAAGCACAGAAGTCTCCACCTTCTCCACCCGAATCTCCCTCTCACCCACGCCGAGAACCACACCCATGATATGATCCGCCTCCACCATGACAACATCCCCACGCCCCTCAACCCCAAAATGTATCCCCTCCAGACTAACCGCTCCAAACAGCAAGAACATCCCCATAAACGATCCCACTACATACACTACCGCTTCATGCCGAATCACAGGCGACTTCGCCCGATCCTTCCGCACAAACTTCTTCCGCATCAACCCTTTCACCACCGCCAAACACAGAAAATACCCCAAAACCGCACCCAGAGTATTCATAATCAAATCATCCGTAGTTGTCCCCCGCCGATTCAAAAGCTGACTCATCTCAATCAAAACCGACAACCCAAACCCCGCCAAAGCCACCCGCCACCAACATCGAAATTCTTTCCAGATAAACGCCAACAAAAACCCCAGCGGCACCGTCATCAAAACATTCAGCAAATAAGGCGTAATATCCGCAAACGTCCCAAACGGCACCAAGTGCACCTCACTCATCCGAATCAGGGTTTCATACCGCCCAATATCCCAAACCGTCCCCATACCCGTCACCAGATACACCAGCAAAAGATAAAATAGAAGCAGATAAACCAACCCAAAATGCCCCCTGCCCAACTTCACTCCCTCCCTCTTCGCCACCTTCCTCAGCACAAAAATCTGGTATAAAGCACAAAAAACCACCACACATAAAAACGCATATATCGTCAACGGAATCGAGCTAAATAGTAGCGCAAATATCCTCTCAAAAACCACGAATTTCCCTCCTCACAACTAACTCTTCACCCGCCTCTTCATCGCCACACTAGCCGCCACCAAGAACAAAACCCCAAACCCTAAAATCACCGCCCAATTTCCCAAAATCGCCCCCAGTTCCGCTCCTTCCACAATCTCCATCGAATTCCGAATATACCAATACGACGGGAAAAACCTAGCGATCCCCAGGACAAATCCGCCCAACATCGCCTGCGGCACAAAAGCCCCCGAAATAAAGCTCGTCCCCAGCGCCAAGATATTCACTATTCCATTCAACGCATCCTTATTCGTCACCAGAACCCCAATCAAAAAGGCAAGTCCCAGCACACTTAGGCACATTATAAACATATTCGCCATCAACAGAATTCCCTCCTGCGACCACATCACATCTCCGAAGAACCATACACCCAAAGCTGCATATGCCGCCCACACCAGAATCATCAATACGACATGCCCGAGGAAGATCTCCCCCGCAAACCTCCGATGACTCATTGCGCTCACCGTATTTCGCCACTTAATCATCTTCCGATTAAATGTCAGCATAATAAATCCTACCGCCAAAATCAACGTCGCTAGAATCGGATAGTTCGCAAATCCGAAAAACGCCTGCGCAGCCATCAATCTCTCTTTCCTCGCATCCAGAATTCTCACTTCCGCCGCCCCGTCCAGGTCTCCTAGAATCCTCACAGCAATTTCTTCTTCACTCATTCCTACTTCCGCGTAGACCCTCGCTACATTCCAGAATCTCGCATACTTCATCTCCGCAAAGCTCCCCCTAGCCGAATCAGGAATCCACATCGTCTCAATCCCCACATCTCCCCCTGCCAAAAATTCCTCACCAAACCCCTCAGGAATCACCATTACAAAATCCACTATCCGCCCAAACAACATATCCATCACCTCTTCATCTTCTTCTCCCACTTCCACTACTTCAGAAGTTGCCTCGACATATTCCACGAAGACCCTAGACAGTTCACTCTCATCCAAGTTCCTTACACCCGTCCTCATTACAGTTGGAGTAAATCCATCGCCATCACTCGCACCAATCATCAGTGCCGAAATTCCCACAAATATACCCATAAGGACCAATATCGTCGGAATCAACGCCCGTACAACCTTAAAGTAATTCTTAAACACTATCATATCGCTTCCTCCTCACGAAAACATATGCGATCAACACAAATACCCCTGTGATCAAGATCAAGTTCATCAGGTTCGCAAAATACCGATCCATCGAGTCAAAAAAGTACAGTGAGTAAAGCGCATCTGTAATCAGCGTTGCTGGGTTTATTCGATTTACAATCGGCGCATGCGCCTCGATCACATATCGCATCTGCCACAACATCATCCCAGCGAGAAACGCACTCACCACCGACATATTGCTCACTAAAGCATACTTAGCATTATCGCTCCACTTCGTCGCAGCTCCGATCACCATTCCCATCGCAATTCCGGCTAGAATCCCAACAGCACTCAACACCAAAATCCAACCCACTTGACTACCAAAACTCACTCCTAACACAAATACCATAAATGCGAGTAGTATCAACATCTCGGCATACGCCACGACAAAACTAGAAATCAGCCCCACTACTAATCCCACCATTTTATGTGTCCCACTCACACTCATCCTCGCCGCCTTTTTACTCAAATTCGCTTCCGTCTCCGTCACCACACTCAACCCGAAAAACGCCGCAAACAAACATACCATACCGATCAGCGCATAAAACATTATCAGCGTAAAATCCGCATCTTCACTATCTCCCACGTCTTGAAAAACACTTTCACCAGTATGAATCCCCGCTACTAACTCCATATTAAGCGCCCCTGGATTAAATTCCAAAATACCAGCAACCACTGACCCAGTCTGATAGTAACTATCAACCACATTCTGCATGATCGTCGCACTTATCCCACTATGCCGCACCACCACTTCAATCACCTCGCCGACCAAAAAGAACCCAACAATCTCCCCCTCCTGCAACAACTCCACCGCTGCCGCTTCATCCTTCACGTCCATCAACTCAAAGATCCTATTATCACCAGCAGACAACGCTCTTATCGTCTCCGCAAACATCTCATCCGCCCCCCCTACTTCCACCACCGCCACACTAATCGGATCAAATCTCGTCGCATCCATCATTCCGCTAAAAGCCAACTGGAAAAACGTCGCCAACGCAATCGGAAATAATAATGTCCAAAATATCATTTCCTTACTCCGAAGCATTATCTTGAGGTTATACTTAAACAAATGTCTGAACATCTCTATTCGTCCCTGAGCTCTTTACCAGTGAGTTCCAAAAACACATCGTTCAAGCTCGGCAGCTCCGAGAAAATCCGCTCATACTTCACATCATTCTTTGTCAAAAACGCTACCAGACCACTCAACCCCGAAACACCTTTCTCATAAACCACCTCAACCTTCCTATCTTCCACCTCCACGTTCACCACTCCTTTCAGCTTCTTCAACTCCTCCACAACTCTCCTTGAAACCTCACCCTCCACCGTCACCTTCTCTCCTATACTCACCCCCGCCTTCAGCTCATCCGCCGTTCCCTCCGCAATCACTCTTCCCTTATCCATCACAATAATTCGTGTACAGATCTCTTCCACCTCCTCCATATAGTGTGAAGTATATACAACTGTCGCACCATCTTTGTTCAGCTTCTTGATTCCTTCCAAGATATTATTCCGACTCTGTGGATCCACCGCCACCGTCGGCTCATCCATAAAAATCAATTCTGGCCGATGCGCAATTCCACACGCAATATTCAATCGCCTCAGAAGCCCACCTGATAACTTCTTCGGTCGAAACTTCTTGAAATCCCCCAGCCCCACAAATTCGATCACATCTTCCACACACTTTTTCCGCTCCGCCCTATTCTTCACATACAGCCCACAGAAATAATCAATATTCTCAGCTACAGTCAACTCATCATAAACTGCCACATCCTGAAACACTACGCCGATTTTCCGCTTCGCCTCATACGATTCTGGTGTCATCTCCTCCCCAAAAACCTTCACTTCTCCACCATCGAACTTTAAAAGAGCTAATAGACATCCAATCGTCGTAGACTTTCCACTCCCATTTGGCCCGAGAAGCCCCAAGATCTCCCCCTTCTTCACTTCAAACGAAACCTTATCAAGCGCTTTCAGCTCCTTGTACGACTTCTCTAGATCTTTCACCTCAATCACACTATTAGCCACACTCGTTCTCCTCTCGTTTTTCAAACTTTCCGACATACTAATCCCGCCATTATACCATCTCTATAGCTTTTTAATCTCATCAATCAACCCCACCAACATATTAATTCTCGTTGGCACGATCCACTTCACTCCCAGCCTCTCCGCCACCACCCCCATACAAAACCTCATTCCACGCGCCCCATCCCACCAACTTTCATTCCCCACACACTTAGCCTTGATCTCGTCCAACGACCTCTCCATCACATCCCGATCATAAAAATCCGCCTTTTCCCGGCTCAACACCCACGACTGCCTCCCACACTCGTACAAGTGATTTTTCTCCATCTCATACCCCACCGTCTCATAAAAATAAATATAATCCCCACCAGCCAACACCAAAACATCCACTCCTTCTCCTAGTTCTCCCACCAGCTCCCTCACCCACTCCATCACCTCCTCAAACTCCACTCCCGCAATATCCTCTGCTAGTTCCGGAAATCTCTCCGTAACATCCATCGCCCCAAACTCTAAATTCACTCGCCTAATCACCTCACCCCCTTCCACTACTGCAATCTCCGTAGACCCGCCCCCGCCAATCACCACTGCCATCCTCCCCTCATACTCGATATCTGAAATCACCCCCTTCACCGTATATTCACTCTCCTCATCCGCCGAAACCACCCGAAACTCCACCCCGCACTCCTCCTTCAGCCGACTCACAAACCCCTCCAATTTCCCATCGGAAATCTTCCTGAATAAACTCGTCCCAAAAACATACACTTCTTTCACCTTCTCCTTTACTCCCTGTATCACCTCCACCAGCTCCGCTACATCCTCTTCCCGCAACTTTCCCTCTCGCCCATACCCACTCTTGAACCCTATATATTTCGACCCCAAATCCAGTGGCTCATCCCCCCGACTCAAATAAACCTTCGTATTAGTAGACCCCACTTCTATAACCGCAAATTCGCTCATTTAAAACCTCCAATCCCCTTTATTTTACCACATATCTCATCCTATTCCTTGCCGATAAACATAAATTATGTTATAATGACAGGGTTTAACACCGTACCTTCATAATTAGACTTACATCACGTATTTTACCCTACCCGCCTACTCGCGCAGTAAGTGGATAGGGTAAAATACACTATTTGCCCAAAATCTACTTACGAAAAGAGGAATGAAAATGGGCATCACTATTACTTTCCCAGAACTGGCAAACAAGCTACAAATCGCGATCCAAGCAAAAGCCGCTAATGTCCCAGATTTTAACCACGGAGCTATAGTTATACGCTTCGTACCCTACACAGAAACAGCACGTCTTTTTCTCGGCGGTTTCGACACAGATTGCGAAATCGAACTTTCCTATCACATAAAACCCGTTATAGGATTCGAACAAGGCGTAACCAGCTACACTCGTCCCGCAGGATGGCGCGGTGACGACTCCAACCCAGAAGTCAACTGCCGCAGCTATGCTGATCTAAAAATCGGCGCAGCCGCTTACGCACTGAAACACAACTATGGTCGTCGATCTTCTGATATACCCAACGCGTACAACACATACGGCAGAGAAAATAGCCGTGGTTGCGTGGTTTTCGATATCCAGTCCTCAACAGGATCTTACGACAATGTCGTCCAGAAAAACCACCTTCGCGTTTACGTATCTGTCAGCGGAGCTACAGGCGAAGAAGACGAGATCTGCGCCCTGGCTGCACAGCCCGTCCTCCAAGATTTCGCTAACTCCCTCTATATCGACACAGAAAACCAGTTCGTCTTAGTAGCACCGTCAGTGTAAGTCAATCAAAAACCGCCACGTGATATTGTGGCGGTTTTCTTTATTCTCTTAAGCTTTAACTATCTACTCAGAAACACTCACCCGACTAATAACTATTCGCCGCTCACGTCCTTCACCTTCCGAATGAGTTTCAATATCACCATAATCTTGCGCCACTTTATGCACAATTCGTCGGTCCGCCGCATTTAACCCCACCTCATACGATTGTCCTGTGTCACGCACCTTCTTTATCCAAACCTCCGCTTTCTCCGCGATCCTATCTTCCCGCTGTTTTTTATACTCCGCTACATCCACATTCACCCGAGTAAGCTCTGCATCTTTAGAACAAAGCGCCATACTCACTAGATACTGCAAACTCCTCAGAGTCTCCGCATTCCGCCCGATGAGACATGCATTCAATTCCGTAGAAGGCACCGAAAGCTCAATTACATCCTCATCCGTAGTAGCCCGCACCGCCAAATTCGCTCCAAAAAATGACAAAATATCCTCTAAAAACTTCGTTGCAAAGATTATTGACTCTTCTCTATCTATTTCTGCTTTTATATCTTCACTCATCATTTCCTCCTTTTTTTATCCGAGGCCGAAATCCGCGTCACATTTTCTTTACTACTTACCTTACTCGAGCTTTTACTCTTTTTATTTTTCACAACTTTCGCTTCTTTGATTTTATCGACATCACGTAATTCTTTCAGAATTTTCTTGTCGGCTGCTACTTCCATCTCTTCTTCTTTTTGTTTAAAGATGATATTTTGCTGGATCGCAGTTACCGTATTTGACATAAAGAAGTAAAACGCCAGTGCTCCAGGCATTCCGATCATAATAAAGAACATCATAATCGGTAAAATCTTCGTCATTTGTCCAGAAATAATTCCATTTATTTCACTCTGATCAGCTTCTTTTCCGCCCGCAGCTTCTTTCATGATATCTTTAAATTTCTTCCCGCCAGACTTCGAAGGCATTTGTTGCTTCGCCATCCTATATTGCATAAATACCGCTGCCAAAACCACCACCCAGATCGCAATCGAATGCCAACTCTCCACAGGAAGCGCCCGACTATTTAAGTCTATCACCCCAAACAACCTAGGTTGGAACTGTTCGAAATTATATATCAACTCATTCACTCGCCCTAAATCACTCACCCATCCATATGCATACCTCGATATATCCTCACCACTCGTCGACATCATATTTATCACACGAAACAGCGCAATAAATATCGGTAACTGCACCAATAGCGTTAAAATCGACCTAAACGGCTTCACATTATTTCGCTTATAAAGATCCATCATTTGCAGACTCTCCATCTGCCGATTTCCTTTACAGCTCTTTTTAATTTCTGCTAACTCTGGCTGGATTTTTCGCATCAACTTCGTCTGTGTCATCTGCCTCTTCGCTAGCGGCCACATCAAAAACTTCACAATTAACGTAAATATAATTATCGCAACACCAAAATCACCTACGAAATTATAAATCGTCAGCAGTAAATTAAATATCGGCTGCACTATCCACGTATCAAACATACTCCCCCTATTCTACCACATTCTCCCACCGACATTACACACTTACTTATATAATTTCGCTTCTTTAAAAACTTCTTGGAGAAGCCCCACTAACTCACTGTGCGGCATATTTTCCACATCTTTCGAATATATTGAGATTACTACATCAATCATTTCTTGTAACTCTGGCATCTCTGCTCGCACCGCCTCATAAACCCTTCTCCGGATCCGATTACGCCCCACTGCACCCTTCAACACCTTCTTACTCACTACCACCGCAAACCTACTCTGCCGCCTTCGATTCTCACTTAAATAAACTATCGAAATCTTCGATCCACGTATAGATTTACCATTTTTATACACAAACCTCACCCCACCTCTACTATGGAATCGATATTTTCCCGAAAGCACTTTTATATAATCCTAAATCGCTAGCCTTGCCCGACCTTTAATTCTTCGTCTCTTCAGCACTTTTTTACCAGCTTTACTTGCATTCTTCGCCATAAAACCATGCGCTCTTGCACGGTGTCGTTTATGTGGTTGATGTGTTCTCTTTGGCATACTTAAATTAATCCTCTTTCTATTTCCACTGAATTATACTGATTTTTCCACAGATTTCAAGAGGTTATCCACAAGACCTTTAGATAATTCCGCTAATTGTGGAAACTTTTCCATCTGTTAATCTATTTTTCGAGTAACTCTCCTAAAAACCACTTCCTAGTTGTGGAAAACTTTTCTATAGTCTAAAATAGAGTTTAAGAGAGTTAAAACCACTGGAGGAAACCCATGCAAGATCTATGGTCTGATGCTTTAAAAGAGATGGAATCTACTATCCCCCATGCCGCTTTTCAAGCCTGGTTTAAAAACATAGAACTTATATCTCATGATAAAAATCTCACAATTATCGGTGTAGCTAATATCTTCGCTAAATCTCAATTCGAAAAGAAATTCAACGAAATCATCACCACCTCACTCAAAAACCACAGTCTCAAGTCTACAAAAATCGAATATATAATTATCTCAAAAAATAAAAAACCTACTTCTCGCCAAAACGAAACAGCCACAGCGACAATAAAATCATCTTTAAAATCTAAATCCCCATTAATAAATAATGGCCTCAATCCTCGTTATCAATTCTCTAATTTTATTATCGGTTCAAATAATGACTTAGCTGTAGCCGCCTGCCAAGCTGTCGTCAAAAACCCTGGTACTAAATACAACCCTCTCTTTCTTTATGGTGGATCCGGTCTTGGTAAAACCCATCTTATGCAGGCTGTTGGTAATGAAATCACTAAAAATAATCCGTTAACAACTGTTCTTTATACAACAATTGAGAGTTTCTATAAAGAATTCGTAGCAGCTATGCGCTTCACAAAAGGCTTCTCGGATAAATACCGAAATGTAGACGTCCTTATTGTTGACGATATGCAGTTCATCACTGGTAAAGAAAAATCTCAAGAAGAATTCTTTCACACCTTCAATGATCTTCATCAAAAGAATAAACAAATTATTATTAGCTCTGATCGCCCACCTCGCGAAATTCCTACTCTAACCGACCGCCTCCGCAACCGCTTCGAATGGGGTATGGCTATCGACATCCAAATGCCTGACTTCGAGACTCGCTCCGCTATTATCGAATCAAAAGCTTCTTCCGCTGGATTCGAACTCCCATCTGAAGTTACTGAGTTTCTCGCCACTAATATTAAAACTAATATTCGTGAACTTGAGGGCTCCCTCAACCAACTCCTCGCTTACTGCGAGATGCGTGGTGTAGCACCAGACCTCTCTATCGCTGAAGGCCTCACAAGTAACTTATCTACAACAGCCCGTCCACGCTATCTCACTCCTAAACAAGTTATTAATAAAACAGCTCAATATTTCCAAATCAGCCCAAAGGATATTTGTAGTGCCGAGCGTTCTCGACATATCGCCGAACCTCGCCAAATCGCCATGTTCCTCCTCCGTAATGAACTTAAACTCAGCTACCCTAAAATCGCTATCGAACTCGGTCGTAAAGACCATACTACAGCCCTTCATTCGATTAAGAAAATTGAAAAAGCTATCAAACTCGATCACTTTATCCGCGAACAAGTTAATGAGATCCGAGAAAAACTTTATGTATAAGTTTATAACAACTGTGGAAACTCTCTGGAAATCTCAACGTAAAACTATTAGGAAATCCCTTGAAAACTTTCCCACAACCCTACAACAGCAACGACAAGAACCTAAACTTTCCCACAAAAAACTACAATTACTCACAACTATTCCTCAACCCACACCACAATTTTCTCACAACTCCACTAACCACCTTTATATCTATAATTTCTATACTTTTCCACACATTACACAACCATCTACTACGACAACTACTATATAATTTAAGTAATAAGGAGCTTCTAAAATGAAACTACAAATCACTCAAAATAAATTATCAAAAGCTTTAAGTATCGCATCCCGTATTGCAACCCCAAAAGCAGGTCTCCCAATTCTTAATAATATTCTTCTTCGCACCGACAAATCTAGCCTCACTATCTCATCAACAAACTTAGAAGTAGCTATTATCGAATCTATTCCTGCGGAAATCTCAAAACCAGGATCAATTACAATCCCCGCTAAACTTCTTGCAGAATTTATTAATAACCTTCCAAATAAACCAATTACTCTAGAAGTTATAAAAGGCAACCTAAAAATCACTTCAGACCAATATAAATCTACAATTAATGGTATAGACTCAGACGACTTCCCAGAACTTCCAATTCTAGATGAAGAAAAAGTGGTTTCATTCATAATACCAACCGACGAATTTAAAGAAGCTATCACTCAAACTATCGTCACAGGTAGTAATGATACTACTCGTCCAGCCTTAATTGGTGTATATTTTAATACTTTCGAAAACGACTTATTTATCGCCGCTACTGATGGTTATCGCCTCGCTGAACGTAAGTTTATCGAGAACGTCGCCGACGACATCGCTCTAATTGTTCCGATTTCTTCTCTCCAAGAAGTTCTTCGTTCCCTTAGTGAAGAAATCACCGAAATTAAAATCTTATTCGACGAAAACCAAGTTAAATTTCAACTTAACTCTATTGAAATCACTTCTAAAATTATCGACAGTAACTTCCCTAATTATCGCCAGCTCATCCCAAAAACTACAGATGTTAATATTATATTAAACACTAGTGAATTTCTCCGTGTTACTAAGTTATCTAGTCTATTTGCGCGCGAATCAGGAGGTTCTATAATTATTGAAACAAATAGTAAAGATAATAATCTAATTATTAGTTCCGTAGCTTCAGAAGTCGGAGAAAATAACTCAACTATATCAGTTGATGTTGATACTGATAGTAAAATCACTCTTAGTTCACGATTTCTAATTGACGCTCTAAATCACGTTTCTGATTCAGAAATTAAATTTGGATTTAGTGGTAAATTAGCTCCAGTTGTCGTTAAAAACTCAAAAATAGATAATTACACCCACATCATTATGCCTTTAAAGAGTTAAAAACTCGATGAATATCATTAAAAAAATCTCTGTCACTAACTTCCGTTGTCATGATCACTTCGAGTTAGTTCTCACCGACCCTACTACACTTATTATTGGCGCAAATGGTAGTGGAAAAACCTCTATTCTAGAAGCTCTCCATATCGCCCTTCGTGGAAAATCCTTTAAATCCACCGACCCTAATATTATAAAATCCGATAAAGATTCATATAAAATTGAAATCCACCTCATAAACCAAAACCCTCGCACCGTCACTTATGATCTATTAATAAATAAAAAACAATTTCAAATCGATGATCGAAAATCCTCCCGCCTCACCCCTAAAAACCGTTACCCTATCGTTCTCTTCGAACCAACCCACTTAAATCTCATCAGCGGCTCCCCTTCCCGTCGCCGCGATTTCCTCGATACTCTCATATCCCAAATTGACCCTCTCTACCACCAAGCCACTAATAAATACGAAAAAGCCCTAAAACAAAGAAATACCCTCTTAAAATCCGACTCTCCATCCCGTGATAAACTATTCCCATGGGATATTATTTTAGCTAAATACGGCAGTGAAATCATCCTGAAAAGAAAATTTTTCATCGACCAAATCAACCAAACAATCACTCAAACTTATAATTCTATCGCCGACAAATCCGACCAAATTCACCTAACCTACACTAATACCTCTATCGATGAATCTCGATTCTTAATTGAACTAACTAAGAAACTAATCCACGACCTAGCCACCGGCTCCACCTCCTTTGGCCCTCACCGTGACGATATTATTTTCCATTTTAACTCCCGCCTCGCCATCGACACCGCCTCTCGCGGCGAACTAAGAAGTACTTTAATCGCTTTGAAGTTCATCGAATCTGAACTAATCAAAAACCAACTAAATCAACTCCCAATTATACTTTTAGATGATATTTTCTCTGAATTAGACGATAATCATCAGTGTCACCTAGTAAAAAACTTCACTTCTCACCAAACTTTAATAACTTCCACTTCAACCCCAAAAAATATGAAGCCTACGATTAGGTTATAACTTTCTTAACTCATCCCTTACACTCTTCACGCCTGTGTAAGAAACCATTATAAACTTATCACTATTTTTATCACACAGTTTCTCCACCCCCTCCTTAATATTTCTCACTACTAAAATCTTACTATCTTCCACGCCCGCCTTCCTTATTCTTATACTTATGTCTTCTACCTTCATCCCTCCACAAATCACTCTTTCTATATTTTCATCTGCTAATATTTCAAACTTCACATCCTCAATCCAACCAATATCCTCCCCGTCTGCTATTGCATTATTCAACACGATAAAAACCTCTTTCTTTCCACTCTGACTCATAATCCACTTTATAATCTCATTCGCCCCCGCCACATTTTTCACTACATTCACTACTAACTTCTTTCCATTTTTTAATTCAAACACCTCCATTCGCCCATTTCCTATCTCAAACTCAACTAAAACATCCTTCACTACCCTCACATCCACCCCCATCTCCGAGCAAACCGCCACAACTCCTAACGCATTATAAACCCCGTAAGTAGTCTTATTTAAAATCTTAAACTCCACCCCTCTCACTATGAAACTACCTATATCTAAGTTTATTTTATCTATTAGATACTCCACTTTAAAATCCCCAAACCTACACTCCACACATAAAAACCTTCCTAGGTGCGAATACTGATAAAACTCATATCTCAGCAACTCCCCACAGCGCGGACATATCTTTCCATCCGGCGACTCGTCACACTTATCTAAACTCCCCTCTACTCTCCCTATCCCAAAATAAACTACCTCAGCCTTAGTTTTCAAACTCAACCGCGCTACCCCCACATCATCTCCACATAAAACCAACTTCCCAGAATATTCCACCACACATTCCTCGAGCCGCGAGATCACATTTTCTATCGACCCCACTCGGTCTAATTGATCCCGGAAAATATTACCCACCAGTAAAACACTCACTGGTACTTCTCTCATTAAATCTCTAACGCTCATCTCATCCACTTCCAGCACCACCACATCTCCCCGCACCCGCCCAAGTAAATTCACATTCTTCATCATCAAACTCACCACCCCTCGCCGTAGATTATCCCCTTGTCGATTCACCACCACACGTCGCCCATCTTTCTCAAAAACATCCGCAATCATATTTGTCATAGTCGACTTCCCGTTAGTCGCCGTCACTACCACTACATCTTTTGGCCACACCAATTTCTCTAAAATCCGCGAGTCAAACTTTAGAGCCACCACACCAGGCAAACTCCCTCCAGTTCGTCCTAGTATATTCATAAAAAAACTCAAAAACTTCGCGATAAAAATCACAACACTCTTCATTGTGACCTCAGTTCGACGAACGATTTTGAACAATATTTGTATACAAAATTAAAACTCACTAATCACCCCTTCGTAATCTCCTCAACCACGATTCCTCGTGTCATTCCTGGATTTGCCTTACCCCCAGTTTTACGCATTACTTGTCCTACTAGGAAGTTTAATACTTTTTCATCTCCGCCACGATATTGTTCTACACTTGCTACCTGCTCCTTTAAAACTTCCCTCACTATATTCCGGATTTCCTCGTCATCCGAAATCTGACTCATTCCCATTTTATCTATTAGTTTCACTGGGTCTTCACTCTTTTCAATTGCTATTTCCAATACGTCTTTTGCTTGGTTTCTCGACACTTTCCCACTTTCCACCATACTAATCAACTCCACTAACATTCCCGATTTTACCGATATATCACCAATTTCTAAACCAAGCTTCGCGAGGTATCCGAGCATCACTTCCACTATCCAGTTCGCTGCCACACTCACAGTCACACCCCCACTTACTATATCTTCAAAATAATCCGCTACACCCTTCTCCCGCGCTAATACTATCGCATCTCCTCGACTTAAACCCCACTCTATATATTTCTCGATCCTCTCAAATTGCAACATCGGAATTTCATCTCGGATCTCACTAATCCACTCATCAGAAACTTTCACAGGTACTAAATTTGGTTCTAAATAGTACTTATAATCCACTGCGTCCGCCTTACTTCTCATCGAAAAAGTCTTCCCTTTCACATCATCAAACCGCCGGGTTTCTTGTGTTAACTCCCCACCTTTCCTTAGAATATCCGCCTGTCTCACAGCTTCGCTCTCAATCGCCATCCTCACGTTTGTGAACGAGTTTATGTTCTTCATTTCCACGCGCGTCCCTAATATTTCACTGCCTTTAGGTTTCAAACTGATGTTAACATCACAACGGATCTGTCCTTTCTTCGGATCCGCTTCCGCGATCCCGCAGTACAAAAATATAGAGCGCAGAGTTTCTAAAAACGCCACCGCTTCATCCGCACTATAAATACATGGCGTCGTCACAGTCTCTAATAGCGGCCCGCCCGCCCGATTATAATCAATTAGCGAATAATCCTTAAAATGATCCATCGCCGCCGCGTCTTCCTCTAGGTGTGTGTCATGAATCCCAATTCTTTTATCGCCATCCTTCATTACCACCATCACATACCCATCCACTCCTACAGGCTTCGTTGCTTGAGTTAATTGATAATTTTTTGGTACGTCGGGATAATAATAATTTTTCCGATCAAACACAATTTCATTGGGTGTCTTACAATTCATCGCTAGCGCCGCCATCAGCGCTTTCCGCACCGCTTCCTTATTCACTACAGGTAGTGTTCCAGGAAACCCTAAACAAACCTCCGAAATATTGGCATTCGCCTCACTCGTGAACTCATTCCGCGCCCCAGAAAAATTCTTTGACTTCGTCGTCAGTACACAATGAACTTCTAGTCCGATCACGATATCAAACTCTTTCGTTATATCTTTTATTGCATTTTTCATCGGCTCATCTCCTCAAGCTTTTCGTCTAGCGCCTTAAACCCAATCACTTTCTCCATTACCACCGCGATATTTAAAGCTCCCGCATCATCCTTCGCTTTTGCAGTTATATTCACACCGACTGGATTATTACGCACCACTCCACTCGGGATCGTCACACTTGGAAATCCTCCAAAATTAGCAATCGCTAAATACTGACTCAAAATCAAATAACTATTACTTAGTCTATCCACTTCTTCGTCAATTTTTGGCGCAATACCCATCGCATTCGGCGCCAACCACCCATCATATTTCTCAAATAATTCATTAAATCTATCTACAACCAATCGTCGCACTCGCTGGGCATTTTTAAATAATTTTTCCTGATTCTCAGCCTGTAAAATATAACTCCCTAGCACAAATCGCTTCTTCACAAATTCAGAAAAACCTTTTGTACGGGTATTGATCATCACTTCATCCGGTGTCGCTCCGTCCTCTCGCACCCCGAAAATAACTCCTGTCAAATTTGAATTATTACTTGTTGCCTCTGCACAACTTATCGCAAAATATACTCCACACACACACTTTAGTAGTTCTCGGTCTACCGACTCCTCCAGCACCTCCATCCCAGCTTTTCGTGCGACCTCGATCGTCTCTAGATAATTCTCATAAATATCCAGTGAATGCTCTTTCAACTCTTCCGCTAACTCCTTTACTACAAACAACTTCTTACCTTTTACGTCTCCATCCAACCCATCAACCAACTCCCCGCTATCGTACGAAGTCATATCTAACTCATCCCGCCCGCGCATTGTATCAGCCACAATCGCCGCATCGCGCACACTTCGCGCCAAAACTCCGACAGTATCCATGCTAGAAGCAAAAGCAAACACTCCCCATCGTGAAATCATCCCGTACGTTGGTTTATATCCTACAACCCCTAAATTACCTGCCGGATTTCGGATTGAATCTCCTGTATCTGTACCTATTGCGTACGGCACAACTCCAAGCGCTACCGCCACTGCACTTCCCGCACTAGATCCTCCAGTCTGCCTTGTTTCATCCCATGGGTTTACAACTGGTCCAGTATACCCAGTTAATCCACTTCCTCCCATTGCTAATTCATCTAGTACAGTTTTCCCCACCATAACCGCTCCAGCCTCACTCAGCTTCCTATAACAAGTTGCATCAAATATCGGCACATAATCTCTTAAGATATTACACGACCCTGTCGTCAAAACTCCAGTAGTCGAAACGTTATCTTTCATCGCATACGGAATTCCTGTCAAAACAGACTTGCCTGCTTCAGGCGGAGTCGAAGAAGTTTCTTCGGCGGAAGCAGTCAGTCCTTTCTTGTCAGACTCATCGTCCAACAATGTCACAAACGCTCCATATTTCTCAAACTCTTTCGCCCGCCTCAAAGACACCTCCACCAACTCTTCACTCGTCACCTCCCCACTTATTAACTCCTCACTAATCTTCTTTAGTCCTTTTCCGAAATCATAATCACCCATCTTATTCTCCTACTACTCTCGGCACTCTTACTTCACCGTCTTTCACGTCCTTACAGTTGCTAAAAGCCTCTTCTCGACTCAATTCTACAGTCACTTCATCCTCCCTCATCCTCACATCTTCATTCTCAAAAGGAAAAGTCATCGGTTCTACACTTTCAATTCCAGGTAATTTTTCTAAACATCTTAATTGTTGAGCCATCACCTGAAAATCTTTCACAAGTTGATCTACTTCGTTCTCTTGGATATTAAACATCAACTTTTTTGCGTATTCCTCAGCATTTTCTCTCGTCAGACTCTTCATAACACTCCTAATTTACTCTTCTAATTTTACCACTTATCGCCTTCAAATCCCAAGAATTCCACCACTCATAAACTAGGATTTCACTTAGGATAATCAGAGACGATTAATTTTTCTGAGAATATCTCTAGGCACTTCAGGATGTGTTGCTGCTGTCAAAAGTACTTCTGGTTCGCCTACTATGCTCCACTCTCCACTCACTCTTTGCATTATTCCTCTCACCCGTACAGGTTCATTTCCTCGCTCTACACCACTTTCTTCCAATACTATTCCATACCAATCACCGCGTAAAAACAATCTCCGCTCCACCACTTCAAAATCTCTGACTAGTTCAGAGTAATTCCGCCAAAAAACTGCCTCTAGCCTCTCAGATGTTTCATCCGTCAATAATTCCGCCAGTCTCGTATCCGAAAATATCACATCCACATCGATCGTCGTCCACTCTTCCACTATAAATATCGGTGCTAATATTGTATAATTTTCCAGCTCTGCCCGCATCTCAAACTCTCCTCGCCTTAGCCAGAAACTTGCATTTTCCGTAAACCTCCCTACTTCCACTTCGTTCCGCAGAATCACTACTTCCCGCGCATCTTTAGTAAATTCAAATTCTACTCGCTTATAATTTGCGAAAAACCACCAACACCCCCCTGTAAGTACCCCTACTACCAAAAATATAGCCAGCCATCGATTCATTACTCAGTCCCTCCAATACTACTTCCATTTCTTCGAAATGGATTCTCTCCACCCTCAAACCTAATATTATAATCGATCAAATCCACATCCTCATCCTCTCGTTCGATCCTTAAGAGTTCCCGCACCGCTGCCTCCTGAAATGCCCCACTTCCCAATCTCACCACAACCACCAACTCACCATCTTCATCAATCTCGCTACCAATCGAAAACAACATATTTCGCACAGGTAAGTGTCTGAGAATCGGCCAGTCCTCTCGTTCTCGTCTTCCTGTCTCGCGCGCTAACCCCCCAGCTAAACTTTCCACCATCATAAAATCTCTCGACCGCCTCAAAGTTATATTGCGCCCTATATCATCCACAGCTACCATCATTCCCAGGATTTGCTGCTCCTCCGCGACTTCTATCTCTCTCTCCACTCGCTCAAAACCTTCTCTCTCTACAGTCACTATGTATTTACCTTCTCTCATCCAATTTACGGATCCATTTCTCACTCTCACTCCATCCAACTCCACTACCGCGTCAAACGGCGCAAATTTCACTTCCACCGCCACGCGTCCGATCCTCGAAATCTGCACGCCAATCACCCACACCACTAAAAACCCAATCACAAGAACAAAAGCAATCCTCAACCACTTTCGCTGAATATCTGTTAATTGTTCGTGTTGTACTTGTTTCATTATTGCCCTATCCTTCGGTACCAGCGCACTATTTCATTTCCTGCCGTAAATGGGCTTTCCATTCCCGCCATCGGCGTTCGCCAACTTCGCCCCGTAGTACTAAAAGACGCCGACGCGATCATTAGTCTCATATTCCCCATCTCTCCAAACCCTGGAATCTCTCCTACCCAAATAAACGTATGTCCTGTCGTAAATGCTACATCTCCAGGTATCAAATCCGCCGTATTCACTACTCCGTGTGGGTTCACTCGATCCCAACCATTCGCGGGATTCATCACCCATGCTTCTTGTGTTCCTGTCGGACCGCCTCTCGCATTATGATTAAACCCTCGATCCCATCCACTGTCATAGATAAGCGTTGTTGTAAATCCACCACAATCAATTCCTGGATGTATCCCGCCACCTACATATCGCCCCTCACTCCGCGCTCGATCCACTGCCGCCCGATACGCTGGCATCATCTCCAAAAACGGTGGCGCGTGATAAGTCGGCCACGCATACGCCAGCACAGTTTCAATCAGCCCGCCATAATCACACTCAGGCATGATATTCGCCTCAGTCCCACGAAACTCCTCATAAATCTCACGTGCTTTCGCCTGCCTCGCCCTTGGATCTGGATTCGCTGGTCGTTCGAAATTCCAATTAAAGAACTCAGCCGCTTCTTCGGGTGTCGTCGTCGCTCGCAGTCCTTCTATTTCAGTTATTGGTCCACCATTCCTCAGCGTCCTCACCGCCATCTCGTCAAAAATAAACTGAATTTGTATCGCAAACAATAAATTCAAATCATCCGCCGGGATCAGTCCGCGCTCAATCAGCTCATCTCCACCCACACTATATGTCTGCCAATTTTCGATATAATGAACTAGACCGCGCTCCTCTAATACATGCAGCAGTGCAATCCTCCGCCCAAAACTCCACTGCGCCAGCCCAATTCCATGCGACGTACTCGGATTCCAAATACTTTGTCCGCGGAATTGAATTTCTTGAATCGTCGGTGAAAAATTCGACTCCTCCCACAAATTACCCATCACGCCCGCCGCCTGTGCCGCGTTCAGACCTCCGCGGATCAGTCCACTCCAAATCTTCTCCGCTGCTGTCGCTCCCGAAACCGTAATTCTCAGTCCTCGCCCATCGCTCACATCACACGCCCCCGCAAACCTCCCCATCTCTCCTTCGGGTATATAAAACAAAATATTATTATCCGAAAACCAGTCCCAGTCTGGCACCGCCGCTACAACTCCAGAATTTACCACCGCAACCACCACTGCACACAGTATAATTAAAACCCGCTGTCTCATAGTACTACCGCCAGATAAATATGATCACACCCTCGCCCCTCGTCACGGAAAATTCTCGGTAGCCCTCTCAAACTGCTCGCAAACATCGCGCTACATTCAGTCTGCCCGATATGTACTGTTGCATTCGGATTCATATTCCGCACCGCTCCGACAAAATCTCGTACAAACCTACTAATCTCTTCCACTTGCCCCACTTCGAAATCAATCTCTTCAAAGTCTCCTAATCCCGAAATTCTCACCGCCATCCCTCGCGTAAAATAGCCACCATCACATCGCACCGCTTCGTCCCCCACAAAACCAAACCCTTCGATCTCAATCTCATATCTTCCTGCTAGTCGGACTAGTGCGCTCGCTAGTGTCACGTCCACCATCATACTTCCCCGCCCGATCGCTTCCCCTTCGCAAACACTCGGCTGCATACCTTCACCTGCCGCCACTCGCCTCATCGCCTCCAGCCACCCACTCTCCCCCACATCCGAAATTCGCCCTTCCTCCACGAGCTCCACAATTCTCTCAGCACAACTTTGCTCATCGTCGCATCCCGCATCGCCATCCACTCCCGCGCCTGTTTCTGGCGTACTATTCACGATCCTCATCCCGTCCCCGCTCAGGTTATCCTCGATCCTGTCATCGATCAAAAACAGCGCATAAAGCATCAATACACGATTATCTTCGCCATCCCTTGCCACACAGTGTTCGCCTCTAGCATCTGCCGAGCTACCCACGGTTAATGGGTCTCGTCGTCCTGCGCAGTGTCTCTCGAATCGCCTCAGTCCCGTCATATCATTTTCAGGATTACCGAAATAATTATTCAAAATTCTCGATCGCCCGTCTTCCGCTATCTCGATCTCGCCCCGCGCTTCCAGCTCTCTGAGAACGTCTTCAGGACTTATCGCCAGATACCGCTGTGGAATTCCGAAAATAGGGTTACAAAACGGATCCGTCGCAATTCCAATTTCCTGATAATCCGCATCTCTACATACTTCCAGCTCTTGTTGAAATCCTGCCGTATCCAGTGCGCTAGCTGCTGGTGTCACTATTCGCGCTGATCGATTCACCATCGATCCCATCATCCCTAAAACTCCACTCGCCGAATTCATCACACCCACATGAGGCATCATCCGCACAGTTAAACTACCCAGAAAAGTATGGCGACTCGTCACGTCAAACGGACTTCGCTCACTCCGCTCCTGTTTCGCGATCCGCGCTCGATACGCCTGATGCGCCGCAAAAACTTCCTGCGCTCCTCCTACTCCGATTCCTGGAATCCCACTCGCCATATTCGCTCGTCCGCGCAAATTCAATCCACCAATTATTGTTGCATCCAGATATTCCTCTCCAACTGAATCTTCTCCCACGATCTGCCCGCCCATAATCCTCACCGCCATCGGCGCCACCATTCCTGCCACATAATCCATTTGCCGAGATCCGATTATTCCTAATAATAACCCTCCTATCGCTACACCCGCACCAAGTGTCGGCAAAACCAACACTCCCGCGATCGTCGTCGCCACTCTTACGGACGGATTTGTTGCTGCACTACATATTCCTGCGATTCCACCACTCCACATCTGCGCCAATACCCCCCCGACTTGCGGCTGTCCTTCCAGCCCGCCCGTTACCCATCGCCTCGTACTGCCATTTAGTTCTGTAATCGGCGCTTCCCCCGACACATACATAAAAGCCTGTCCCATAGTACCGGACCTTGGCGCACTCATACTTCCATCTTCCATCTCGAAACTACTCTCCGCATTGATTCGATTCCCGATCGCCGAAATCACATCAGGATCCGCACTTCCGTCTGCTGCCTGAATTTGTCCCGCCACTGCACCTAGCTGCATAAAATTTTGCCCGAGCTGTCCCGCCCACATTCCTTTTAGATTTCGTCCCACAAAATCAATAATTCCAAATACGTCACAAATTCCCTGCACAATATTTAACGCACTCAGTCCGCGGATAATCTGTTCAGCCATCACTTTAGCATTCGCTCCATTAAACCCTTCCACTACACCCTGCATTTCCTGCGTTCTTTGCTGCGTCACCGCATTTTGTCTCCGCATACCTTCTGCTTCTGCAGCACTATCTTCGCCGTCCACCGCTATCAAATCAGCACTTGCTCGTGGGTTTGTATTCTGTCCTGTCTGGGATGACATCTGTTCCCACACCATCAGATCAGTCACATCGCCCTCAGGCCTCTCCACTCCACTGCTGTTTCGCCATAGATCATGCCTCTGCCGAAAAGTCACACTTCCCTGATCATACCAAACTGCCCACCTCGGGTTATAAACTCGCTCAATCCTCGTCCGTAGGTCCATATTCGTCTCCATCGCCGCCGCGATATTTTCCGCCGTATACACAGCATTCCTCGCCCGCGTATCTACGATCGACGCCACCAAGTGCGCATCACCACTCCTTGCCGGAATCTCTTCTCCTGCCGCATCGCGCAAAATAAATCCATTTACCTCAAATCTCTCTGCTATGTCCGCCGTCATCACTCGGAACCTCGCTTCTACACCGGTCGGCGTTCCACTTGTCGTATTGCTCAGTTTCAGTTCTAAATTCCGCACAAATCGTGCATCCCACACCATATCCCCGAAATTATTTTTCCCCGTCACCATCTCCACGATGTGATTAATCTGCGCCGCGGGTGTAATCAGCCCCAAAAACACTACAATACCCAAAATCACCAATGCCATCACTCCACCGATCGGCGCCAGCGTCATCCATTTCATCGCTCTGCCTGTCGTACTCTTCTTGCGGTTCGATGAGTCTCTCCGCCCCCTGTACGAAATCTCTTCTCCTGCCTTCGCCGTCTCAACCGCCTCAGAGAGTCTTCGTAGTGGTTTCGCAACTCGCGACTCCATCCCCTGCAACTTATCCGCCGCATCACCAGCAAGCTCGGAATTCTCCCAGCTCAAATCCCACTTCCCCGCACCTCTGATTAGCGACCTCGCCATTATAGCTATAATATAACATATCTAACCTCGGTCAGCAATACAAAAACCCCGTGAATACACTACATAACTCCAACTACTCGCCGCTCTAAATTGTTACTTCTTCTCTTTCACTTTATCCGCAGGATTTGTCGTTACCAGCTGTGTTTCTGTCTCGCTCGCAATAATCTGAACATGCACGTGATTCGGCCCCGCAAAGAAAAGCCCCTGTCCCACTGGGAAGTTCGCCAACCTCTTCTTTTCCTCATCTGTCAACTTAAACACATCAGCCAGAACATCCACTGCACTTGGCGACTGCTTCAGTAGTAACTGCATCGACGAGTTTGCTACAATTGCCCGCCCCAACTTCGACCCCATGAAATCTTCCACATCCTGTGTAATTGTCGTTAAGCCCAAGTGGTATTTCCTCGCCCTTTTCGCCAGCGAGAACAGGAAGTTCGCCGAATCATCATACTTCATCAACTGCCACGCCTCATCCACTATTAGCATTCTCTTTTTCTGCTGCGTCCTCACTACATTCCAGATATGACTTAGCACGATATACATAGCGACTGGCCTCAGTTCATCTTCTAGGTCGCGAATATTAAACACTACCATCTGGTTATTAATTCGTACATTACTCTGCTGACTAAAGATCCCCGCAAAAGTTCCCGTTGTATATTTCCGTAATCGTTGTGCTAGCTGCGGACCTGTTCCTTCCATGTGTAGTAAGGTATCGTACAGGTTCATGATCGTCGGTGGTGGCGACCTATGCGTCAGTGGATCACTCGTAATCCCCGCCCGCGCATACGTATCAATCAGCGCCTGATCTAAATCTGCTTCTTCTGCTGGCGTTAGCCCTACCACCATATTCGGTCCACTCGCCGTACCGCCCAGCATCAACCTAAATAGCCCATGCAGAGTCACTAGGTTCGCTCGCAGCGCATCATCTGCCTCATCAGTATCTATCACGATCGGCAGATCAAAAGGATTAATCCTCGTATCCGAACTCAAACTCAGTCGCACATAACTTCCACCCACTGCATCACTCAATTTCTGATATTCATTCTCAGGGTCAATAATTACCACCTCCGCTCCTACCATCATACTCCGTAGAGCTTCCAGCTTCACCGTAAACGATTTACCAGCACCCGACTTCGCAAACACCACCATATTCGCATTCTCTAGGCTGAACCGATCAAAAATCACCAACCCATTATTATGCATATTAATCCCGTACAAAACCCCTTTTTCCTGCGTCAAATCCGCACTCGTAAACGGAAACGAAGTCGAAATAGCACCCGTATTCATGTTTCGCCTGATCTGCAACTGATCCGTACATTGTGGCATCGTACAGTTCATCCCCTGTTCTTGCTGTGACGATGCTACTTTCGAGAACACCATCTGCTGCCCAAAAAGAGTTTCGATTGTGTGTTGCACATACGATAATTCCTCCAGACTGTCCGCATAAATCGTCACATACAACCCAAACCTGAAAAACTTCTCCGCTCCTAGCTGCAGCTGATCGCGTAGTTCTTCAGCATCGTTGATCGCCGCCTCTGTTTCAGGATCACGGATTCTTCCCTTTTCGCTATTTAGTGCGATACTCGCCTCCAGTTGTGTCACTTTCTTCTGAAGATTCTTGAGAATCACTGCCGATTCCACAGGGTAAATAAACATCGAGATATCTAGTACTTCATCGATATTAATCAGTGGCGACAACCATCCAGTATATAAAGTCCTCGGATATCCATAGACATACATCGTTCGTCCGTACTTCGTGCCTAGTCGAAAGTAGCTCCCATGAATTTCTAAGCTACTCGGGCTAATCAAATCCCGTAAAGTCGTCACACCTGTTTGAAACGCCGCCTCAATCTCTGCCTGCTCTCTCGCTCGCTGTTCCGCTGCTAAATCTACCGCATCTTTCTTTGCCATTACATTTCTCCTCTATTCAAATGTGGTCTCGGCGCTTCGCCATCACCCTTTGCTACATATAGAGCCGTTGTACTCGAGAAATCTCCTAGTGGTTCACGCACCGCTGTATCTGGGTTGTTGAAGTTATAGAACAACTCTCCTAGTTCCTTAGTTCTCAGCCTCACACTGCTCACTCCTATCTGGTACAGTCCATCCACCACACTCGACACTCTATTATCCACCTCTTCAATCGCCTTCGAGTAAGTCACTTTATCGATTTTCGTCACCTCTGTAGACGCCGCACCAAAGAAGCTCTTGAAAAAGCTCTTACTCTTGTTTAGGGTCTTTTCCATATCTTCTGTCGGATAATGCGGCACGACAATAAAGAAACTCTTATCCATAATATTCGTCTTCTGGCTTAGTGCATCGATGAAGTCGATATAATCATCCATTAAAATATTGAGGAGCATATTATCCTGCGAATTACGAATTTCCGCTAGCCGATCCAAGTACGGACCAATATCCACTCTTTGTGATCGGATCAAAATCTGTGTCGTGAAATACAGCGAGTTCAGGAAATTCTGGTAGCTATATTCAATTCCCTCCCTCTCTGTCGTACTCATCAGGTCAAAGTTAATTGATTTACACGCAACTACTGCACGAAAACTCCCGTCCTTCATGATGATCATATCGTCTCGAATCTCTGATAGGAGTAAACTAGCTTGTGTCGAAGTTGGTGAAGGCTCTTTCGTTGGCAGGGCATTTGCTGTAGGCGAGTGTGGCTCTGGCGCTGACACTCCTCCTGCACTTGATCCAAAAGCCCCTGTCTCCTCTGGTACTGTTGCGCCTACTTGTGGTGTAGCTACCAATTGCCCGCCCCCAACAGGAGGGACTTGCGGTTGCGGTTGTGCTAAATTGTTCTGAGTATTCGGATCCATTTCCACCCCTTATCTTAATGACACATAGACTTCGCCGTCGGCCGCTGCTTTCTGCTCTTTTAGTCTATTAGCTTCTTTTGCTATCGTTTCGACCGACAGGTCTTTATTATTCAACAATCTTAGTATATCATCAGATACTTCTGGTTCAACCTCTTCTTTTACTTCTGGTGCTGTCCCAGTCTGGGTGGAGTTTTCTATTTTCGACTCGGTGGCGATAACTTCTGATGCAGGTTGCTTTTCTGTCGTAGGTGGTTCACTGACTAAACTTTGCGCAGCAATATTTTCTGCGGGAGATACTACCACCTCCGGTCCGGCCACGCCTGCAGCTACAGGTGTACGAGCGATTGGTGCCATATCTGGAATAGTCACCTCAAACGTTTTCGGCGGTACAACTGGCTTCACAGGTGCTGGTACTACTGCTCCACTCGCAATTAATTGAGTGTTTTTTAGCAGTTCGTCATGTCGCGATTTATTCGCATTCATCATCAGTTGCTCTAGATTGGCCACCTCTGGCGCAGCTGTGTCCAGCATATCGCTCATTCCCATAGTCTCTGCGTATACATCCTCTCTGAGAGGTCCGCTCATCACGCCTTTTACTGCCCATCCTTCTGTGTCCATAATATTTGCTAGATATGATAATCGCCTACTTGCCTCATGTTCTGATAAGTCTTTTGTTAGTCGCTCTTCTACTTTCTTTGGCACAGTAATCTCAATTGTCGACTCTACACCCTCAGATCGCCATAGTCGCTTCCTGGGTTTCAAATGAAAACTCACAAGTGCCGATAAATACGCCTCCATCGGTTGATCTTTTTTCAGAGGTAATGCTAGCGCGCCAAAAAACACTACAATCGGTAACACTATTAGAGCTAGCCCTACAAAAACCTGTGACGCCAATACCCATCCCAGCGCAATCGCCCCCGCCACAATCAATAAATAAATAAACTGCCGAAAAGTAAACGGCCCAAGCAACTTATCTTCCGCCTCAACATCTTGCGGTACTTTGTAGACAGACATGGGTTAATTATAACATAAACGCTTCCGTCTACCATCTATCCACTCACACTAAATTCCACCCATCCCACTCTCTTATATTCCCATTCCGCTTCCGGGCTTAAATCGGTTCATAAAGTCGTTAACAATTTTGAGCATTGCATCTTTATCGGATTTATTCGCTGTGAGTTCTAGATCGCCATCCCACGCCCTATTCTCGAATTGCGTACCGCTAAACAATCCAGCAACTTTTCCGAGGTAAAACAATTTGTCTGGTGCATTGTCAACCAGCGTTGGGTCAACACCACCTTCGACGAGAGCCTGTCTTGCTTGAGTTTGCGTAATAAAGCTCCTACCCGTTAAACCGCCCGTGTTCGTAAGTTGCTTAAGTGTTCCTCCACTCTGAGCGATTATGTCACCTGCACCAGTCAATACGTTATTAACGTATCCCTGCGCTCCAGAAGGCCCCTCTGCAGCAAAGAACGATTCCATTCCGGCTGGTACTGATCCTATATCAGCGTAGACGTTCTTGAGGTCTTTGTAAGTACCATCCTCATTTTTCCCACGGTTCTGTGCACCCCAGTACCAGAGTAGACCAGCCTTCTTTCTTAGGTCGTTAGATATATCACCAGTGGAGATGTAGTTTGATAGGATCCCCATTGTTGTATTATTGTCTCGTACTTCTTGGAACTCACCCTCAGTTGGGTTAAATACTTTTTTACGCATAAACTTTTCTAACTCGCTTACGCCATATGATCCGTTCTTTGTTACATACAAGCTCATTGCAGCACGCGCTTCGTGTGTATCGCCTTTCTTCAGAGCTTCACCAAGTACTTTTTCGAGCGCCTCAGGAGTACTCTGCGTGCTCTTCCCGATCCTAGTGGTCGCTTCTTCAATCATACGCTTATCTTCTCTGTCTTGAGCTGTAGCCAATTGCGCCTGTAGGCTTTTCAGTCCACGCTCCGCCCCAAGTGGCGCCGCCGCCCGTACGACATCACGATACATATCGTGGCCGCCAGCACCAGCAGCTACAATGCCAGAAATAGTTTTGTTTGCATCAGTCGTGTCGGCTGTATCGATGTTAACTCTTCGAGCTTTCTCTAGTTGTTCAAGCGTGAATGTATTCCCCATCCGCTCCCCTCTCTTAGTCAACCTAGAGCGCTGACGTGAACTAAATTCATTACCAGAATCATCCAGCAAGCTTCCCATAGATCCCATATCGTTTTTCCACCTCGCTCCAGCCACTTCTGCTGCGTACTTCTTCTCGCCCGCATTGAGATTCAGTTCACCTAGCCTACTCACTCCACCCTTTTTAGTTCTCATAGACTCATTCATTCTTCTTTCAGCAATTGCTTTCGCGCTAGCGTCCGCCTGTTCTAGTTTGTTCGCTCGTCTCGCTTTACCCCTCTCAGCCATCCCTGCTGCCCATGCGTGAGGCATTGCTCTGTTCCATCTTGATTCTCTCCCAAACATTCCTTGTCCCGCCGCAAGTCTTCGCCGTTGAATATCTCTCTTCTCGCCACTCCAATTCGTAACTGCTTTTGTTGCTGGAGCAAAAGGCCTTCTGACCATAGAGTTGAGACTTCCCAGCATAGATCCGCTCAGCTTGCCTAATATCGGTACAAATATCAACGGGATCATTTGCACTGCTATCCCGAGAATCAACATCGTGATATTCGTCGCACTTGTCACGATCGCCCACCCCGCCAGACTTGCTGCCCCAAAAACCAGTGCAAACGCAGGGAAAAGTATCAGCATCTTCATAAACAGGTCTTTCCATTTTGTAAACCACTTCTCAGTATTCGGTAGTAGATACGCCACAAAAGCCAGCGGCGAGACTATCACTAGCAAGATAATCAAAGCTTGTCGGGCTGCCAGCGTCACAAACGCCGCCACAACTGCCACCATCGCCCCAAATAGCACAGGTATCAGCAAGAACACTGCACCTGCTACTCCACCCGCCATCACTAGTCCTGCCATCGTCGCCACCATACCACCAGTCACAAAAGTCAAAACTTCCACCATACTTGGCATCACAGCTAGATTCGTTCCGCCCGCACTCGCTGCTACCGATTCCTGAATCCCCACAAACAACCCCCGTATCTGCATACCTAAGACGTTCGACAGGTCCACCGCAACTGCTGAGATCACAAAAGATAAATTCACTAACACCGCTGCTGTGATTACTCGCGGTAATACTTTCTTAATTCCGTAGTTACTAATCCCGACACTTGTCACCTGCGACAATATCACCACTAGTATAAATATCACGAACACGATGTTCGCAAAATTGCGCATGTGTTGCCAGGTCAAAAATATTGGCGAATTATCATCAGCTAGTAGCGGCTCCACGTACAGAAACTGCTCCAGTACGCCGAACATATAGTCCGTCGCCCGCGCCAAAAAACTCAGTGTCGGACACACAATCCATCCAATCGCTCCCACTTGCGCTGTACAGCGCGCATCTTCATTCATTCTCGCTGTTCCGTCCACTACTCGGATCGTTACCGAAGATACTTCACGCACATAGGTATTCGGCGCCGCAAATTCCCACGTCGACAGCGTCGCCTCACCTCCTGCCCGAATCTCATCCGGCGACCATATTATCATTCTGAGTACTGCAGTATCGCTCACGTCCTCTAAAAAGTAGTTTGACCCTGCTGGTATGATCGAGTCGCTATTCGTCACATTTGGCCCAGAGAAGCTTCGTCCGTTAAAAGTCAAATTCCCATCCATCATCACCGCTTCGATTGCATGTGCGTCAGGGATAATTACAAATAACCCCGCTACTAGCACCAAAAAGCTAGTCAAAGCGAGGACGATTTTCCGCCACTGCCTCTTCCA
This sequence comes from Candidatus Saccharimonadota bacterium, assembly GCA_009785325.1. Taxonomy (GTDB): domain Bacteria; phylum Patescibacteriota; class Saccharimonadia; order Saccharimonadales; family Saccharimonadaceae; genus WQWN01. The sequence goes on along the minus strand of WQWN01000007.1, from coordinate 1,626 downwards.
TACACCAAAAAAATTATCAGTCAAGGACCGCATAACCAAATTGTAGCATCAACACTGCCGAATGTCAATACACGACCCCGAGAAAATCACTCCTCATTTTTCCCTCTTTGACACCGACCTAAATATGGTATAATTGCCCCATGAAGAAACTACTCCCGCGGCTAGCTGGCCTAACTATTGTCATTACTTTAGCTGTCACACTTGCGCTCATTCCAGTTTCCACCGCCTACGCCGAATGCCGCACTGCTATACTTCCTGAAACTTGGTGCGAAGGCACCAGTGGTCAGGGGATTATCAGTATGCTTATATTTATCCGCAACATACTTATCGCTCTCATTAGTGTCGGAGCAGTAGGAGCTTTCGTTTTTGCAGGCATACTATATACCACTGCAGGAGATAACGAGGAGCAAGTCCGAAAAGCCAAGACTCTCATAAAAGGCGCAGTCATCGGTCTTATAGTTGCTGGAATTCTCGTTGCTGCCAGTGTCTTGATAATGCCCGGAGGTATAGACGTTGGTGATTAAAAAAATCGCATACATAATCGCTTCAGTTGCAGTTGGCGCTAGTCTTCTCGCCGTTCTCTTCCCTACCTCAGTCGCAGCCTGTGATAACGACGCACGATTCCTTACATTTCGACCATGGTATAGCGGTCTTTGTGAAGGTGGGGAGGTTCGAATATGTGAACAGCAACCATGTGCGGATGATGCTGATCTAGCGAATAGTGTATTTCTCATCGCCTTCAACATCCTCTTCAACCTCATCCAGGTCGTCGCCTATGTCGCCGTTGCCTTCATCATCTATGGTGGCTTCATGTATATCATGTCCCGCGGCAACCCCGACGGCATCGCAAAGGGTAAAAAAACCATCCTCAACTCAGTCATAGGACTTGTTATCGCTATCCTCGCTTCAGCTATTGTCAATACAGTTCAGGGCATTGTCGGTACCGTCAGGCTTGACGCCACTGGAGGTGGTGACCCGCTCACGAACATCCTAAATACTGTCTATTTCGCTATAGGACTTTCAGCTGTTGTTGTTATCGCCTATTCAGGATTCGTCTATATCACCTCTTCTGGCGACCCTGCCAAAATCACAAAAGCTAAACAATCTATCATCTACGCTATTGTTGGTCTCATTGTCGCTATTGCCGCATGGGCAATCACAAGTTTCGTACTAGAAGGAGTTACATGATCAAATATCTCACTAAGCCCCTAACTTGTATCGTCGCTATTCTTCTCTTTTCAACAATTTTCGCCACTACTGCCTCTGCTTTTGATCCTTGTCTCAATATCGACGCCGCCGACCCAATGTACACCCTTTGCCGTGAAACCAACCCCCTACCCGGCTCTGGCGACGAATACACTAACCCCGACAGCCCTACCGTCCAGAACTACATCCAGCCGATATTAAACATGTTCTATTTTGTCATCGGCTTCCTCGCAGTATTCTTCATTGTCTTTGGAGGTGTTAAATATATCATGTCCTCTGGTGATCCTGGTAAAATCGCCACCGCCAAAAACACCATCCTCTATGCAGTCATCGGTCTCATCGTCTCTCTCTCTGCTTTCGCTATAACTCAATTCGTCTTCGATCGTATCACCGACTCCAGCGCCTCCGCTCCTGCAGATG
>WQWN01000006.1 GCA_009785325.1 Candidatus Saccharimonadota bacterium | reverse complement strand
GAAGCCGTTGCCTTCCCTACCTGTCATATTGCCGCCATTTGGATTAGGCATGGATTGGTTGCCTGCTATTATAGTTCCGTCAGTTATTCTGGTTGCATGGATATGACCTGAGCCGCCACCACCACCGGAACCGGCGCCGCCACCGGGTGCGGCTGCTGCACCGCCGAACCAACCTCCTCCTCCACCACCACCAGCATTATTCATACTACCAGTTCCCGACGCGCCAATACCAGCTCCACCAGCGACACCGCCACTATTTACGGTAGCAGCAGTACCTCCGGCGGTTTGAGTACCACCGTGAGCGAACCAAGTAGGATTAAATGCAGAAGAACCTCCTGTAGCGCCGCCACCGAAGCCGCCCGCTGCGTTGTTACCTCCGCCTCCACCTCCGCCTCCCGCTACTAGGAGGATATTATTTCGTACTGCAGTGGCACTTAGCGCGCCTGAAGAGAGGGATATGTGTGTCGCACCGCCTCCGCCTCCAGCTGGGTTGTTGTTTGTGGAGCCAGAACTCGAACCGCCATCACCGAAACCACCTGGAGTTGGTGTGCTGACGGCGTCAGTTTGAGATCCACCCATACCACCGACTGTGATATGTAGAGTAGTAGGCGTAGTAACTGTAAAAGTACCAGTGGAATATCCACCGAGGCCACCTGCAGCGCCGCCACTGACACCTCCACCTCTACCAGTTCCTCCCTGAGCACCCCAAACTTCGAGCTGGTAAGTTCCAGGTTGTAATTCTACCTGCTGGACGCCACCGGTAAATTGAAAATTTGTGTGAGAAAGAGCAAGGTCAAAATCTTGCCCTGTAATAGTAACTGTATTGCCTCCTGTAGTGGGGCCTTGATTAGGTGAGATAGAAGTGAGAGTGAAGGCGTCGACAATGGAGTTGGAAGAGAGGAGGATAGTAAAAGAGTGAAAAACAAGAACTAGGACGGCAATGATTCGGAAAGGTTTTGAGAGCATACGAAAAAATTGCTCTATGACAGAAATACGGTGAAGTGGAGTGAGGCTATGCTTCACGATTTATTGCCTTTCTAGTTGTGTGGATTGTTTGTTCTCATGGTTAATTATAGCGGTGGTGAGGCGGGGTGTCAATTTTGTGGTAAAATTTGTTCATGACTAACGATAATGTGAAAATGATCGCTTTTGTAGGGATGACGGGAGTCGGGAAAAGTGCGGCGGCGGATTATTTGCGGAAGAAGGGTGTGCCTGATGTTTATTTGGGGGGTGTGGTTTTGAAAGAGATGGAACGGGCGGGATACGATAGGACGGCTGAGTTAGAGCGGAAGTTTCGAGAGGATCTGAGGCGGCGTGAAGGGAAAGATTTTGTGGCGCAGCGAGCCGTGGAGCAATTACGCGGACTGATAGGTGCAGGACAAAAGAGGATTGTGATTGATGGGATTTATAGCTGGACGGAGTACCGGACACTGAAGCGAGAATTCCCTGGAAGTATCGTGACAGTGGCGCTGGTGATGCCAAAAAAGAAGCGACATGGGCGATTGAAAAGGCGTGATGGCGAGGCGCTTGTGTTGGAGGAGGCGAAAATGAGGGACTGGAGCGAAATTGAAGAGCTGGAAAAAGGCGGACCGATTGCTGATGCGGATCATTTTGTGGTGAGTTCGGATGACGAAGAGGAAACTTTTAGGGCGATTGATGAAGTGTTGACAGAAGTCGGATTTTTCGGGTAAGAGCTCTATCTAGGCGGGTGGTAGGTGGTGGATTCGGTAATAATAAAGTCAACAGGGAGGTCGTGGGAGTTGGTGGGGAGGTCTGGGATTTTTTGGAGTTCGTAGGCGACGATGATTTTGACTGCGTGGGGCGTACGAGCGAGATAGCGATCGTAGTAGCCACCTCCGCGACCAAGGCGATGGAGAGTGGTGGGGTCGAAAGCGCGGCAAGGAATGATGATGAGGTCGATACTTCTCACGAGTTTGTCTTTTTGAGTGAACATATCCATCTCCCCTGCTCCGCGGCAGACTGGATAGGCGAGGATCTTGCCGAGGCGAACTGCGGCTTGGTTGAAGTGAGAGATATCGACCTCGTCGGGGAGTGGATGATAGGTGGCGATGGTTTTTGCCACTAGGAATGCAGGGTGTGTGAGGAGTTGTTTAGTGATTAGTTCGTGAGAATTGACGGAATTGAGAGTGGCTATTTTAGGAGTTAGGGATTTTATGTGTGTGCGGATGGTAGGTTTGGAGTTGGTCATTTGAGTTTGATGACGTTGAGGTGTTTGGTGGATTTTTTGATGGTGATTTTTTGGACGTTTTTGAGATGGCGATGCTCTCCTTCGCTCTGGATGTCGAGCTCGGTGGGATTGTCGAAGACGAGCGTGGCGGAGTCGGTGACGTGACCTGGCATACGACCAAAGAAAGATTTGATCATGAAGGAGGCGAGATTGGTAATACGAGAGAAGTCGCGAGGGGTAGTGAGGAAGTTTCGAGGATCACGGTAAAGTTCGCCGCGGTAACGCAGGATGCGGGCGGAGCGAGGAGTGTTCATGGCGAAAAAATCGGTGGATCTAGTGATAGATTTTTCGTTGAGCGTGTAAGGAGTGATGCGATAAGTGCGGCGGACGCGGAAGTAGAAGCGAATCATGACAGAGAGAGAGTAGATGAGTTTCTTATATTTAGATCTGGCGAGTGTTTTGCGGCGGGATTTGTCTTCGAACTGGTCACAGGAAGCGGCAGTGATACCTAACGTAGTGTAGAGCACTGAAAAACGGAGATGCTTGTCGTCGATGAGGACCTCGAGAGGGTGAGTGTCGACAGTGTGACTAATGTGGGCGATGAGGTCGTGGATGGTTTTGTGTCTGCCTGTGAAAACGCCTGCGAAATCGTCGAAGTTGCCGAAGCCGAGGTAGCCGATAGAGATGTTTTTGTGGCTTGTGGCGAGGATGGCGTTACTGGCGATGGCGGCGGTACCGTCTCCGCCCGCAGAAATGACGATGTCGTTTTCATGAAGAACTTTAGATATTTCAGTGATATTTTCCTCGAAGATCTGGGAAGAAATTTTGTGTTCGATGAGGTTGCCGTGCGGGAAGAGTAGACGAAGAGGTAATAGGACTTCGCGCTCGACTTCGCAAGCGCGGGAGGATTTGGGATTGTATATGAGGACGACGCGACGATTCATAATATTGAGTATTTTAACATAATTTATTACTCGAGCTTTTTCACGACTACTCCCCAAGACACACTCCGCGTCAGGATTTTCCAAAAAGAAAATCACTGGCAGGCCGTTTGGCCAAGCTTACAGTCTTGGCGAGCAGTCATGAAGCGCTCTGTCATACTTGAAAACTGACTTACTTTAGATATTCGTGGAGTTTTTTGGTGTCTTTGTGTTTGCGGAGTTTCGAGAGGGCTTTTGCTTCGATCTGGCGAATGCGCTCGCGGGTGACGGCGAATTCTTGGCCGACTTCCTCGAGAGTGTGGGATTTTCCGCCGCCGAGGCCGAAACGCATTTTGATGATCTTCTGTTCGCGGTCGGAGAGAGTGCTGAGAATGGAAGAAATTTGCTCTTTGAGGAGCTGCATACTGGCGGCTTCTTCTGGAGTGATGCGTTCTTCGTCTTCGATGAAATCGCCGAGAGCGGAATCTTCATCCTCGCCGTCACGACCTACGCTAGCATCGAGACTAGAAATGTCTTGTTTAATTTTCATTACGTATTCGACTTTTTCGGGTTCCATCTCGAGTTCTTTGCTGAGTTCGTCGATGGTCGGCTCGCGGTTGAGTTCTTGAGTCATGCGGCGCTGAGTGCGGAGGAGTTTGTTGATTGTTTCAACCATATGGACAGGGATGCGGATAGTGCGAGCTTGGTCGGCGATGGCGCGAGTGATGGCTTGGCGGATCCACCAAGTGGCGTAGGTACTGAATTTGAAGCCTTTTTCTGGGTCGAATTTTTCGACGGCGCGGAGGAGGCCGGTGTTGCCTTCCTGGATGAGGTCTAGGAAGTCGAGGCCGCGGCCGGAGTAGCGTTTGGCGATGCTGACGACGAGACGCATGTTGGACTCGACCATTTTGTCTTTGGCTTTTTTCTCGCCTTTAATGACGCGCTGGGCGAGGTCGTATTCTTCCTCTCCTGTGAGGAGTGGGATTTTGCCGATTTCACGGAGGTAGAGGCGAACTGAGTCGTCGGCGATGTCGTCGTAATTACCGCTGAGGTCGAGCTCTCCCTCGACTTCTTCCTCTTCTTCGAGGTTGATGTTTTCGAGATTTGGTTCGCCAAGAGCGTCGTCGACTAGGACAAATTCGTCAGTAGCGCTTGAATCTTGGGATGGGTCGACGGAGGAGTCTGGAGTGGTTGGTTCATCGTTTGTCATTTTGCTTTTTGATCTCCTTATTGAGGTTGGTGATTTGTGTGAGGAGGTCGGATGCTAGGTCGTGATCGCCGAGAGTTTCGGCGTCTCTCAGTTGGTCGGACAGGTGAGTTTTTTGGTTTTGGAGTTTTTGGGTTTTGTAATTTAGGAGCAGTGTGTCTAGTTCTTTGGCGAGATCCTCGATGGGCCAGCCAGCGTAGCGCGCTTCTGCTCGTAGTAATAATACTTCTGCGTAAGTGTAGGGGTCGTGGGAGAGTTTGTCAAGAGGTGGGGTGCTAGCGTCGAGGAGGTGGGAGAGGATTTTTTGGCGAATTTGGTCGGAGGCGGGGATGTCGGCGGAGTCGAAAGCTTTGAGTTTCGGGCGAAGGCTAGGTTCGGTGAGAGCGAGGGCAAGGATCGTGTCCTGAGTGGCGAGCATCGCCTCGGAGGGTGTAAGGTTTTTGGGCTGGGTTTTGATGGGTTTTTTGCGGGGAGTGGGCTGGTTTTTGGCGGATTTGGCGGATTTTAAATTGAGGGCGTCGAGGCTGGAGTTGAGTTTTTCAGAGACGAGTTGGATGTAGTGGTCGCGTTCGACAGGATCGGTGATTTGGTTGATGAGTTTGAGTGCGATGGTGCTGAATTCGCGCTTACCTGGAGCGCTGTGGAGGTCGAGTTTAGATTCGTACTGAGCGAGGACCCAGTCGATGGCGGGCTGAAAATTAGTGACGGCCTGCTGCCAGAGGACGGGGTCGCGACGGATGAGCTCGTCGGGATCTTTCGCGTCGTCGAGATCGTGAATAATGGAGAGGTCGATGGAGATTTTTTGGGCGATTTCGATGGCGCGTTCGGTGGCTTTTAGGCCGGCGGAGTCACCGTCGAAAGCGAGGCGGATGTTGGGTGAGAAGCGCGAGATGGACTTGAGGTGGTGTTCGGTCATGGCGGTGCCGGCTGTCGCCACGGTGTTTTTGACGGCAGCCTGGTGAGAGGAGATGACGTCGAGATTTCCCTCTACGAGGATGGCGTGGTCGGATTTTCTAATCGTGTCTTTTGCTTGTGAAAGGCCGAAGACGTGGCGGGACTTATCGTAGAGGAGAGTCTGAGGGGTGTTGAGGTATTTGGGAGAATTAGGCTCGTCGACGAGTGCGCGACCAGTGAAGCCAATGGTTTGGCCTGTTGGGTCCATGAGCGGGACGACGACGCGGGCTTTGAAAAGATCGCCGCCGAAACGGTTAGTGAGGCCGACGTCTGCGAGGTCTTTTTGGGTAAATTTTTTACTCAGGAGGAAGTCGACGAGGGCGCGGCCTGAGTCGGGGGCGTAGCCGATGCGGAATTCTTCGGCTGTAGCTCTGTTGATGTTGCGTGTATAAAAAATGTATTCAAGGGCGTGGCGGTTTTTTGTGAGGGTGAGCTGGAAGTATTTTTCGGCGATGGCGAGGATTTCGAGGAGGTGTTTTTTGCGCTTGGCGAGGGATTGGTTTGAGGATGTTTGGTACATGGAAAGATCAACGCCGGCTTTGTTGGCGAGATTTTCGAGAGCTTCGCGGAAAGTCATCCCCTCTACTTCCATGACAAAAGTGAAAATGTCGCCGCCTTTGTTTGATGAGAAATCGTGCCAAATGCCTTTTTCGGGGCTAACCATGAAGCTGGGGGTTTTTTCGGCAGTGAAGGGGCTGAGGGCTTTGAGGTTGCGCCCTGCTCTTTTGAGTTCGAGGTAGCCGCCGATGACGTCTTCAACTGAGAGGCGGGATTTAATTTCGTCGCGGGCGTCGTTCATGACTTGATTATACATTGATATGGTGATCTGAGGAAACGTGAGCTTGATGTAAGGGTAGTGGTTGTGATTAAATGGATACATGAATAGTGAAGAGCAGAGACTGGGAATTGATTACTTGAATCAGATCGCGCCACAGGAGCAGAAAAAAGGGTTTACGCTGCCGACGAATATGAAGGTGATTTTACCTATCGTGGGTGGGGTTTTTGCGCTGATAATTGGGGTTACACTCGTGTCAAATGTACTACAGCAAGAAAGGGCGCGACTGAGAGAGCTGGATGAGCGGCTGTTTTTGAGGATGGAGAATTTGCAGCGGGAGCTGACAGCGCAAAGAATGCACGTACGAGACAATCTGGCGGATGCGGCGACCGCAAGTCTAATCACTCAAATGTCGACGTTTCTCACGGACCTGCGGGCGCATATTGATGTAGGCGCGATTAGTGAACGGGTGCGGATGAGTGAGCTTGAATATGCTCTAGATCTGCGAGAAGACTTTAGGCAGGCGAGGATGATGGCGAACTTCGATCAGATGTATCCGCAGCAGTTAGTGTTTGAGTTGACGGTACTTATGAATATGATTGAGGAAGTACATGGCAGTGCAGAGGGCAGCAGACCAGCGTATGCAACTATCCTCGCTAGGATTCATTATTCGCTAGAGATGATTAGAGATCAATTTGAGCTTGTTGAGTAAGCGCTAGGAAGACTGAGAGTCGGGGCTGGTGACGAGATTATAGCTGAGGCGGAGGAGATCTTGAATTTCTTCGTCTGAGAGTTGTCCTGCGCAGATGATTTCGTTCCAGGATTTTTTGTCCATGTTGTTGCTGGCGAGGACGGATTCGTAGCGTTCACGGAGGAGCTTGGCGAGCTGGCGGTCGCATTTAGCTTCGATACGGAGAGGGTCGGAATCGGTGTGAATGATAGCGAAAATCTGGTCAGCGGGAGTTTTGAAGAGGATGAGATTTTCGTGAGACTCGGTGTCGATGGTGTGTTCGCCGAGGTTGGCGATAAATTCGTGGGCTTGTTGTTGGTTCATTTGAGTCCTTTCAGGTAGAATTTGAGTTCTTCGATGGAGCCGCGAATGTCTTCGAGGGCGCGGTGAGATTCGGGTTTAGTGAATTTCTGGCGGTACTGTTCGAAGATGATTTTCCAGGCGGAGACGTCGAGCATGCGGTAATGGAGGCGGGCGTCGAGAGTGGGCCACTCGTGGGCGACGAATTTGCGGTCGTGATGGATGGAATTGCCTGCGAGATAGGTAGGCTGTTTGGAATCGAAATGATCGTCGAGGAATTTGAGGAGGTCACTCTCGATAGATTTGGTCGGTCTGCCCTGCTCTACTGAGTTCGCGATGAGGGCGTCGCGGACAGTGCTGAATTTTTCCCAGAAATCGCCGATCATGCGGCGTGTCATGAGGGTTTTTGGAACTTTTACGGAGGCTTGGTAGGTGGCGATCTCGACAAGGTCGAAGTCGGTGGCGATACAGGCGACCTCGAGGATGCGGTCTTTGACAGGGTCGAAGCCTGTCATTTCGCAATCCATCCAGAGGAGGGTGGCTTTTGGTTTTGTCATGGGGTTATTGTAGCAGATATGGGGCGGAATTACATTTTGTCTGGGGTGGGGATACCGAGAGTGATGAGGGCGCGAGAGAGGATGTGGGCGTAAGCTCGGACTAGGCGGGTGCGGATGACTTCGCGAGGGTCGCCTGCGACTTTTGCGTTTTCGTAGAAACGGTTGAAGGTCTGGGCGAGTTCGTAGAGGTAGGCACAGAGGTGGTGTGGAGCGAGGTCGGAGGTGGATTTTTCGAGGATATATGAGTAGTCGGAGAGTTTTTTCAGGAGGGCGCGTTCGTGAGTGTCGAGATCGCTTTCTGTCGCCTGCTGACCCGACCGAACTTCCTCAGAGTACGGAATGGAGTCCATCCCGTCGTTACGGGTGGACATCCCTTCCTCACTCCGAGAATCGTCATTCTTCGGAGAGCCTCTATCGGAAGATGGTCGGGGCGCAGCGGTCGTCGGGCTAGCTCCTCCAAGTGACCTTAAGATAGACTTAGCCCTCGTGAGGGAATACTGGAGGTAGGGGCCGGAGTTGCCCTGGAGAGAGACGGAAGTTTCTGGGTCGAAGATGATGTCGGGGCCGACGGAGTTTTTGAGGAAGGCGTACTTAATGGCGCCGAGGACGATCTCTGGGTCTGCACTGCCCTGTTCTTTTTCTAGGACTTTTTTGGTGATATCGATCGTGTCGACGGCTTTTACGAAATTACCTAGGCGGCTGGATTGTTTGACGCCGCCGGCAAGTTTAACCATGCCGTGAGTAAGATGGAGGGTTTTGCTACTGAGGTCGGGGCGGAATTGCTCGATGGATTTAAGCAGGACTTTCATGTATTCGGTGATGTCGTTGCCGGTGATAATGATGGATTTGTCGAAATTGTAATCGCGGGCTTTTGCGAGGGAGAGGCCGAGATCTTTGGCTTCGTAGGTAGGAAGTCCCTCGGAATTGATGAAGACGCGGGTGTGGAGGTCGTGTTTTTCGCCATCGAAGATGATAGCGCCGTTTGATTCTTCGTAGACGCCGTTTTTGAGTTGTTCTTTGACGGTTTTGAGGCCGATTTGGGCAGTGGCGGATTCGGGATAGTATTTCTCGAATTTGACGCCGATAGAGGCGTAGAATTGGTCGAAATAGTCATATGACCACTGGCGACAAGTCCAGTAAATAGTCGCAAACGGATCAACTGTGTCGCTCGCGTCAACAATCTCTTCAGGCGTGCGCTCCGGGGCGCTAGCCCTAGTCTTACCCGCCTGAATAGATTGTTTCGCACGCTTCTGGGCAATAATTGTGCCTTCTGGGGACTTTGAGCCGAGAGTTTCGGGAGAATCGAGTTGATCGAAGAGGGCGTAGATGCGCTTGTTGGTGGCGACGATTTCGGCTTTTGCGGCGGGGTTTTCCTCGTAAGCTTTGTTTCCCTCAACGTAACGAGCAGAGATAAAATCCATGTGTTCGCTCTCTGGAATGTTGGTGAGTTTTTCGGGATGTTCGCCGCCGAAGTGCTGGATGATGCCCCACATGGCTTTTGCGACATGAAGGCCAACGTCGCCACCGAAGTTGACGCGGTGGGTGGTACCGCCTGCGGCTTCGATGAGATTAGACATGGCGTCGCCGACAACAGAAGTGTAGAGATGGCCGATGTGGAGGACCTTGAAAGGGTTTGGATCGGAGTATTCGGTGACGACGATTTTTTTGTCGTAGATTTTGGAGGCACCGAAATTTGGGTCAGAGTTTATGGAGTCGAGAGTAGCGAGAAGCTCAGTGTCGGGAAGACGGATATTGATGAAGCCGGGGCCTGCCACGGTAGCGTCTGGGAGTTGGTCGGCGATGGTTTGGGCGATTTCGCGGGGGTTCTTGCCGAGAGGTTTAGCGATTTGGAGAGCGACATTGGTCGCGAAGTCGCCGAATTTGGGGTCGGGGATGGTGATGGCTGGACGGATTTCAAGATCAAACTCTTTAGAGATGATTTGGGTGAGTTGTGATGATATTTGTTCCATATAGTATATTGTAGCAGATCTACGGAAGATATAGACGGAAATGCTTGCATTATTTGTGAGTTTGTGGTATTATGTTGAGGTTCTTCACAAATTCTATTTGAATATATTATGAAGGAGGCAGCTTATGGGTATAGTTAAATGGTTTACCTATTCAGGTATTGACGGTAATACGCTAAGAAAAACGACTACAACCGTCTCTGAAGACATCAGCACCTTGCTCTATCGCATGTGCGAAGCATTAAATATGCCAAGCAGCGGCCTAGCAATTGTTCGCGAATATGCTAATGGTAGCGTGCTTGATTTGTTTAGAGGTTTAGCAGTAGGTGAACCTCGTGATGAAGATAGGGATCAGCTCACGCAATTAAGTAAGCTTTTGGATGACTTTGTTGCTGACATTGGCGACGAAGGGTACTTAATTCTCCGAGATAATCACTCTACTCTCATCTATGCACGCACAACTAATGGAGTACTTGCAGGCGCGTACTATAATCGCAAAAGCAAGAAGTCTACTCTAAGTATGGCTTCGCTGGAAACGATTTTCAGCTATGCCATCGCAGACTTCATGAACAATGATGTCACTCTACACGAGGCAGTCCGAGCGATGAGATCTGACCCTGAACCACGCCATCCCGACTGGGCAGAAAATAATAAGGTAGTGATCAGGGATCATCTCTCCACACAAACTAATACCTAAACCGGGCTAAGAGCCCCAAACGTTAAAGCCCGCCACTATGTGGCGGGTAGTTTTTTATCTGACAGGAGCTGTTTGAAAAAGGAGAAGGGGCCCCGCTTGAGTCGATAAATCGATCAGCTAAGGGCCCCTAAGGGTCATCATCTTACTAAATCTACGCAATAGCCCGGCCTGTGGCGTCGAAGCCATGTTGTCTAAGGAACTTTGTGGCTGCATCTTGGAGAAAGTTCTTTGTTCCTTCTTCTCTCCAGATATGAGGACTGTCGTTGAGCTGGTGTTGCATGACTGCAAGGCGTTCGGACAACCGATTATGGCTGACTTTTTTTGCGTCTGGGTTGACGACGATTGCGTCTGGGTTGTTTTGGACGAATCCGCTGTTTGTTTTTTTCATGATAATTTCTCCTTTTTATAAATGTCGCGCTGAGCGCGAAAGATTTGTAACCATTCGCTCTAGGTGAGCAGGTTGAAAAGATGACTTCTGGAGTAGAAATCAACTCAGCAACCTGCTCGCTGGGTGGCGACAAAGGAGAATCACAGAACAAACTGGATTCGATAGGTAAGATGATGATAAAAAGGTGCAGTGAGGTGATTTTAGATCAACTCACGTTTTCAATATAGCACAAGCGTAATGAAAAGTCAATAGTTGTGAGTTAAATTTGTTGATCGGTCAAGTATGTGATGTTTACTGGACGATCGTGCCGATGGATTTGCCAAGGGCGGCATTTAGGATATTGTTTTCTTTGGTAAGTTCGAGGACGATGATAGGGATGTTGTGCTCGGCGGCCATGCCGAGGGCGGCCTTGTCCATGACGCGGATGGCAGGGTCGGTGATGGCGGTGTGATAATCGAGAGAAGCGAACTTCATAGCTGAAGGGTTTTTGACAGGGTCGGAATCGTAGACGCCGTCGACTTTTGTGGCTTTTATGACGAGATCACAGCCGAGAGTCGTGGCGGCGTTGAGGGCGCCCATGTCGGAAGTGAAGCCAGTCTGACCAGAACCGCCGCCGATGATGACTACCCTGCCCTTTTGCTCGAGGTCGTGGATAGTGCGGCGGTAAGTGTAGCGGTCGATAAAAGCAGGGATGTCGATTTTGCTGGTGGCGCGAACGGGGATGCCTGAGTGGGCGAAAACGTTGCCGAGGAGGGTAGCGTTTAGGACGGTGGCGAGGATGCCCGCCTCGTCGCCTTCAGTGGGGCTAATGAGGTCGCAAGTGACGTCGGCGCCGCGTACGAAGTTGCCGCCGCCAACGGTGATGACGATCTGGATTTGTTGGTCGATGAGTTTTTTGACTTCGCCTGCGATCCAGCGGGCGCGCTCGGCGTCGAATCCGACTTGGATTTCATTGCCTGTTTCTGGGTCGATGGCGACGCGACCGAGTTGTTCTCCTGATAATTTGAGTAAGACGCGTTTGTAGGATAACTGGTTTGACATTTGAACCTCCTATAAGTTGCTTTGCCCTGATGCGGACTGCTGGAGGTTATTGTACTGGATTTGCGAGGAAATGCTAGTAGGTGAAGGTGTCGGTGCAAGTGATGTGGATGCCGAGTTTTTTCAGCGAGTCGATTTCGGCGGGTGGAAGCATGACGGTGGAGTGGGCTTCGAGGTTTTTGAGTTCGGGGAGGTGTGAGAGGGCCTGCTGGATGGTGGGGTTGTTGTTTTGACTGACGGCGAGAGAGGTGAGGACGTCGGAGAGGTTGAGGCGAGTAACACCGTAGACGATCTGCTTCATCTGAAGGAGAGAATTAAGTTTTTCTGGTGAGAGGAGGTGAACCTCGTCGTCGATACCTGCGATATATTTGAGAGTGTTGATGACGGCGGCAGCGGGGGCGGTGAGGACATCTGTGTCGCGACCAGTGACGAATTGCCCTGGAGGATATTCGATAGCGACAACGTTTGAGCCTTTGATTTCTTTGGTTTTTTGGGCGACAAGGACGACGCCGCGATCCTCGACAGTGACACCGATTTCGTCCATAAGGGATTTAAGGCGGTTAGGAACTTCGATTCCATAAATGCCATTGCGGTAATCACAGAGACTGTCGAGATAACGGCGGGTGATTTCTTTTTTGTTTGCTTCGAGGACAATTTTTTCATCTATAATGCACTTCCCTGCCATATTAATACCCATGTCGGTAGGCGAATAGTAAATATCGTCGCCGACGATGCGATGTAGGATGTTTTTGAGGACGGGGAAAACGGCGAGGTCACGGTTGTAGCTGGTGGCGACGATGTCGTATTTCTCGAGGTGAAAATTGTCGATCATGTTGACGTCGCCGATGTCGGCAGTGGAAGCTTCGTAGGCGAGGTTGACGGGGTGTTTAGTTGAGAGATCCCAGACGGGGAGTAGTTCGTATTTTGCGTAGCCTGATTTGATGCCGTGCTGGTGGTCATGGTAGAGCTGAGAGAGACAAGTGGCGAGCTTGCCTGAGTTCGGGCCTGGAGCGGCGACAACGATGAGAGGTTTGGTGGTTTTGATGTATTCCTGAGCGCCGTAACCCTCTTCGCTTACGATCGTGTCGACATCGGTCGGGTAGCCTTTTGTGAGAGTGTGGAGGTAGGATTTGATGCCGCGGTGCTCGAGTTGTTTTTTGAATTTGAGGGCGCTAGGCTGGTCTGTGTAGCAAGTAATAGCAACGGCGATCGTGGGAAGGCCGAGGGTGGCGAGGTGGTCGATAAGACGGAGGAGTTCAGCCTCGTAACTAATGCCGTAATCGGCGCGGATTTTTTTCTTTTCAATGTCGCGGGCGGAAATGCAAAAAATAACCTCTGTTTGATCTTTGAGGCGCTTGAGGATTTCGATTTTTGCGCTGGGGTCGAAACCTGGGAGAGAGCGAGAGGCATGGAGGTCGTCGAGGATTTTGCCACCAAATTCGAGGTAGAGTTTACCACCGTCAAATGATTTGATGCGGTCGTTGATGGCGGCGGATTGGAGTTTGATGTATTTTTTGTTGTCGAAACCGACCGGGCATGTTGAACTGGTTTTTGTTTTTTGCATGACTACCTCCATGTTTACGCTTATTGTAGCACTAAATGTGGGGTGTGGGTGTTGTAGAATGCGCTAAATATGGGGTTTTAGTAGCGCGACTGGCGGGAAAAGTGAATAGTGGTACAATTTAGCATATGAGGAATGCGCGATTAGCGATTTTCATGAACTGTTTGAGGCAGCTATCTTTTAGTGGCGCGGTTTTTGGTGTGTTTTTCATGATGGACAAAGGTTTTTCAGTGGCGGATTTTGCGATTTTCCAATCGGTCGTACGGCTGAGCCAGGCAGTGTTGGAAATCCCGAGTGGTATATTTGCAGATAGGTTTGGGCGGAGGTTTTCGGTACAACTGAGTAGAATTTTGGTGTTTGTGGCGATCGGAATTATTGCTTTCGGGGCGACGATGCCTGCGATGATTTTGGCGGCACTGCTAGACGGGATTGCGAATGCGCTGTTTAGCGATTCAGATACGTCGCTGGTCTATGATAGTTTGAAAAAAGAAGGCAAAACGGGATATTATCCGAAGTTTATCGCGACATATAATGCGATGGGACTGGGGGTCTTCGGAGCGGCGTCGGTATTGGGAGCGTTTTTGGCAGCAGGCGGGATGCCTATTCAATGGCTACTGATCGCGAGGCTGCCGATCTTCTTGATACATTTCTGGGTCGCACGGAAGTTCATTGATAAAGCGCTACCTAACAAAGCACCAAAAGTTAATCAGACACTGCGTCATCTGAAAGCGTCGTGGACGGAGGTGATTTCGAGCAAGAGTATCATGAAAGTGATTTATTTCAACACAATTATCCATGCGATGAATTTGATTATGTGGGTTTTTTACCAGCCGTATGGAATGGCGATCAATATGTCACTGGAGATATTTGGACTGGTAGCGCTGGTGTTTGCGGTGGCGGAAGGATTTCCGCAGTTCGTGGTGTATCGATATACGAGGACGCGGAAATTTAGCAAACTATACATAGGGCTGATCATGGCGACAGGGGTTTTAGGGCTGGGGGCGGCGTTGTTACAGAATCACGTAGGGTTTGTGTTGTTGATCGTGAGTGTGTTCGTGACGGGGATTTCGTATCCGTTTACGGCGGCGATCATCCACAAATATGCACGGACAAAATACCGGACGACGATTGCGTCGTTTTGTACGCTGTTCGGAATGGTGGGGTTTTCGGTGGCGGGGCTGGTTTTTGGAGAGATCGCGGGGCGACTGGATGTTTTCTGGGGATTTGGGATGATCAGCGGGGCAGCACTGATCGGAGGGATAATTTATATTCTATTCCACTGGGGGAGGCCGTGGCTGTATAAGCGTGGAAAACTACTGAGGTTGCAGGCGGCAGAAGATCAAGAGCGTGAAGACGACGAGGATTCGCAACACAAAAAGAGCCACAGGCAATGGTGGGGCGGGAGGTGGTGATGGGTGCGAGTTCTTTGGAGTTCGGCGGTTTTAATTTGGGGATTTAGAGTGTTATGCGGAGTTGACGCGAATAGTGGATATGATAAAATTGTGAGGAGTTTCTGCCAGTTGGCAGTTTTTTGTACTTTTATAGATTTTGACAAGGGAATTTGGAGAGTTTCGAGGTCGCAGTATGGTTTTTGTTGATTAACATAAACTGGACTGCGGTTTCTCGAAAAGGGAAAAATTCTGCCGCAGAAAAGGGTAATAAATTATGAAGACTTCAGGATTAATGTTAGGGAATGTTACGTACAACCTGAAAGCGCCCGTACCGGAACAGACTCTCTGTATAGGTCTGTCGTACGTGGCTCAAACGGCAATAGTGCAAGGCTTGAACGAAACTAGTAGCGGCCAAATGGCTGTCTACTATCTGGATCGGCAGACGGAAAAATATAAGGAAGCTTTTTCCTTTGATATCGGTGATGGCTGCAACGACGGTCGAGTGGAGGACAACTTGGACTATTTAATCCAACAGCCAGAACTGCAATGTATTGCTGACGTCGCCGTCGGCGAAACAAGAGAAAATATACCTGGGGCGATTCGACTCAATACACCAGATGGCGAAGACTTGATTATCGCTTGCGCCGGCATGTCTGCGCAGATGAATATCGTGTTAGTGATGGCACTTGCCATCGCAATCTGCGAATCAGACAAGAAGTGGGATATTTTCGCAGTGGTTAGTGCCGATTGTGCGCACGAGGAGGCGCATGATACGGCCGAGTCAGCGATCGGTATAGCTTTAGAGCAAGAGTTGGATTATACGGAGGCTTTTTGTAAAGAAGACTGGGTGACGCCACAAATACTGCGCTTATATCAAATGAGTACTGCTACTGGATCGGGCGACGAGGGTAGCGTGCCGCCACCGTATATGGGTGGAAGCAACGATGAAGATTAAGCTCCCTATGTAACCTCGTGACGTATTTGGCTTTTGCTTGATCTTTTCTTGTCGAAATCTAGAGAACCGCTGGACTCTTTGGAGTTCGGCGGTTTTAATTTGGGGTGATGCGCAGAGGGAGCTAGGCGGCTGGGCGATGTTTTGCTAAACTGTTATGAGCTGGAGAGGTGTCCGAGTGGTTTAAGGAGCACGCTTGGAAAGCGTGTGTGCGGGAAACCGTACCGTGGGTTCGAATCCCATCCTCTCCGCCACGATTTTGGGAAATTAAAAACCGACGATTTTACTCGTCGGCTTTTTGTTTGGTTACTTTCTTCTTTCTTCTATTGCCACCTACTTGATTAGGTCGAAGACCTGCTGCAATTTGAGCTAAGGAAAACTTGCCATAGCGTCGAATATATACACTAGCACTTGGCATAAGTGGGTCTGCGTCAACTTCTTTTTGTGTAGGCACCCTTCCGGCGTTACGAACCGAGCAGTCGTATAGCAGTGACTCAAGCTGTTCGTCTGTATAACTTGGTGGGGTGGGATTCGATATACACCCTGCGGCTTTCTGCGCAGCGGGAATACTGCCGAACAAATTAACACACACAATAGGTGATGGTAGCGACTGATCTGATTCAAAATCTGTTTTCGATGGCGTCTTGTTATTGTTTCTGATCTGCCAATCCTGAATCATATCAACTACCATTTTATGAGTGTATCTTGTGCTGTATTTATTGACCACTAGCTTAGCTGCCCTGCATGTAGCGGCAAGCGAACCAAAAACCTTCTTGCATAGTGCAGCGCTCGGCATTGTTGGGTCGGCATGAAGATCTGCAGCCCTTGGAGTCTTGCCGTTGTTTCTAATAGACCAATCTATAAACGCATCTAGTATCTGACTTGGCTCTTCAGCGGAGTAGATATATTCTCTGTTTGGCTCTAGTCCAGCTGCTCTGCAGGCAGCATTATATGAGCCAAAGACAAATTGAAGTGTAGTGCAGCTAGCCATAGATGGGTCTGCGTCAACTTCTTTCATTGTCGGTGTTCTTCCGAGCAATTTAGCCTTTTGTTGTAATTGCAGAATGAGCTGATCACGAGTGTATGGCTCGGTCATCGCGATTATTTCGGTAATGACGGTCATAAGATCGAGGTCTTCGCGTTGAAAGTTTGGATCGTTTGTGCTGATGTCTAGGCCGGAGACGTCATTTCTGTTGCTGCTTCCGCCGCCTGGGATTTTTAGGTCGTCGGGGTGGATTTTTTGTTGGAATTCTCTGATATCTCTATCCATTTCCCAGTACATCTTCAGGCGTTGGCAGTTTGCGACAAAATCTAGGATTAGAACGAACTCTTTGCCTGGATATAGCCTCAAACCTCGCCCGAATTGCTGTTCAGCAGGAATTCGAGATCCGAGCTGGCGCAGATTTACCATGACGTTTATCGCAGGTACATCTATGCCTTCGTTAAGCTTGTCGATTGCCACAATTGTCTTCGCCCTACCCTCCCGAAACGCTTGCAAGTTTTCTGCGGCGTCTTTTTGGGTGTAGGCTGGTTGATCTTCTCGCTCTGGTCGGTAGTAGCTGTGAAACAGAACTGCGCCGTCGATAAGGGCGGCGATATTCTCAGCGTGCTTAACTCCTCGGCAGTAAATGACTGTGCGCGGGTCTGAAATTTCCGCCATGGCGACTTCTTCGTGAATGAGCCTGATGATTGCTTCGTCGCGAATTCTAGCAAACATGCGTTTGTTTAGCTCGCTTGCTGAGATCTTTTTCTTTGCTTCTTTCCAGTAGATCTCGCCGAGCTTTGCGACTTCGTCCATCAATAGTCTTACCTTCGGTTTCACTAGCAACTTTCTGGCTACTGCTTCTGGGAAGCGTAACTCGAAAACAGTTTTGCCGAAGATAGCGTTCAGATCTGCGTTGTCTTTGCGGTCCGGAGTTGCTGTCATACCTAGGAGAAACTTCGGCGTGAAGTGCTTCAGAGTCTTATAGAACGTTCGCGCTGGAGCGTGATGAGCTTCATCTACGATTATGTACGTAAACTCGTTTCTTGCGAACTCACTGCGACGCATGTCGTCAGCCATAGTTTGAAAGCTAGCGAAAAGAAAATCTACCTTTTCGCCACCTTTTTTACCACAGACTGTGTCTTGCTTCTCGTTTCCGTTGTACATGCCGTAGCTGTATTCGCTACCTAGTGCCTCCATGACATCTTGAAACTCAACTTTTAACTGGTCGAGAATGTCGTTGCGGTGACATAGGCAGAGAACTCTGCCGCCATGTTGTTCGATAAACTTCTTTGCGTCTAAAATTGCGGTGATTGTTTTACCAAGACCACTCGCCATGATGACGAGAGCTTTGTCCGCGCCCTTGACACGAGCGGCATCGAGAGCTGCTAAGCAATCTCCCTGATGTATGCGTGACTCAATAGTACGTAGCGTCTTAACCGCCACACGGATCACTTCCCTTCTGTAATTTTATGGATTTAAGTAACCAAATTTCAAAGATACTAGTGGATCAATTTCAGGTCAAACAATTAAGCGAGCTTAATTGCCCATACCTATGATAAAATGACCATACTCTGATAGTACTGTATCATATTTATCTCTACAAGTCAATATAACATTAGGTGTTTGTTGGGTTGATGCCGTGTTGAATCATGATATAATGTGTGACATGAGAGTTCGCGAGAGTAGCTCTGGCGAGCTTTGGAACTTTTACACACTTTTGACTTCTAGGAGGGATCTTAATGGTATTAGCAAGTGGGCAGCTGGTCAATTATCGTGGAGACAGTAAAGGAAACTGTGTAATGAGTCCGTATGAAGCGGATGTGGTCGCAGCGATATTGTCTGCGGAATTACATCATGACAACGGACAGAAAGGCACTTTTCATATGACCACGAAAGTCGGCAAGACTGAGAGAGTTCATCTGACATTTGATCTGCCTGGTGGAATTAATGAGGATGTGGTGTCCAGTAGGTGGTCCTGTACAGTGGCAATCAGTTCACTAAAGACGAGAAAAGACCTCAAGTCTGGTATCTACTGCGTTAGTGGAGCGAAAGTTTTGGTGTTGAAAAACGCGAAGGGGATTATCTTTGCGGCGATCTCTGGAGACTTTGGGTATAGTCCTGATGATGACGAGCGCGATATGAGTTTCTTATTGACTGTTGCGGCGGAGACTTTACTGTATATGCGTGAAGATGATGTGATCTTGCAGGCGGCTGTTGAGGAAGTTGATCTTCCTGATCGTCATCATGTGCAGTCGGATGTGGTGGGCTTCTATTTCTCCGATAGAGTACTACCTGAAATCATTATATGGTTAAAACAAAAGGATGCACCGAGATAAGATTAGTCAAAAAAGTTTAAACCCCCGGCGCTTGCTGGGGGATTTTATTTGAAATGAGGTTTATTAGGGGGTTGTTTATTGGGCGTGGGATGCCTATAATTAGTTCATATGACTAGGGGTAGTAAAGACATCATTAAATTGAAGTCGCTCACGAAACGCTATGGCGTAGGGGATGCGGAATATTTTGCGCTGAAAGATTTGAACTTGACGATCAAGAGCGGGGAATTTGTGGTGATTATGGGACCAAGTGGATGCGGGAAGACGACACTTCTCAATATGATTGGGCTTTTGGATCGGCCGACGAGTGGAGAGTATCACTTCGATGGGGCGAGTGTGGAGAAGATTTCGCGTAGACGCCAAGCGCGATTGAGGTCTAGTAAGATTGGATTTATTTTTCAGAGCTTTAATTTGATCCCTGGGATGCCAGTGATTGATAACGTGGCGTTGCCGCTGGTTTACTGTGGGTTTGGGAAGACGAGACGACATAAGATTGCTAGTAAGATTTTGGGGCGGTTTCATCTGAACGAGCGGGAGTTTTATATGCCGCATCAACTGTCGGGCGGGCAGCAGCAGAGGGTGGCGATTGCGCGGAGTTTAGTGAATTCGCCTTCGGTTATTCTTGCGGATGAACCGACGGGAAATTTGGATTCTAGGAGTAGTCATATCGTGATGGAAGAGCTAAAGGAGATTCATTCGCAAGGAAATACGATCATCATGGTGACGCATAATGCGAATTTGACGACTTATGCGACGAGGGTGATAAATATGTTAGATGGGACGATATTTACGGATCTGAAGACGGTGGTGGATAAAGAATCGCCTGTACCGAAAGCTGAAACGGTGGTGAAAAAGTCGCGACGCAGGACGAAAGAGCGCGGGAAGAAATCCGAAAAGAAGACTGGAACTAAGGTGAAGAAGGCAAAAATCGAGGTGAAGGAGGACTGATGAGGCTGTTGATTGGGAATCATTTAAAGAATGCAATGGATACGCTAAGTGCAAATCGTATGCGATCTCTCCTAACTGTGTTGGGGATTGCTATCGGAGTAACAAGTGTCGTAATGGTTTTGGCGCTGTCGGGTGGAGTGCAGATGCTAGTCGAGGAGCAGATCGAGACGGCGGGTGGAAACATTATAGTGGTGCGACCAGAAACAGGTCGTGGAGTGGGTGATCGAAATGTGTTTGCACAAATAGCGACAACTCAAACTCACGTAGGGAGTAGTTTGACAGAGATAGATGTGGAGGTGATCCGAAAACTTGACGGGGTGGATTTTGTTTCACCGCTGGCAATTGTGGAGGTGAACCTCAGGGGCGAACACGAAGTGGAGGCGGTGACTGTGGTGGGAGTGACGAGCGATCTGAATGACATCGTACAGTTTCCAATGAGAGATGGACATTTTTTGGATAGCGAACTAACGGGAAGGACGGCGGTGATTGGACATAGTTTAGCGTTGGATCTGTTCGGTACAGCTTCGGATGCAATCGGGAGAACTGTAGGTGTGCGTGATGAAGTGTTTGTAGTTGTAGGGTTGATTAGTGAGCTGAATGAGCCGATTAATTATAATAATGTGGATTTTGATAACGCGATGATAGTCAGTATGGGACATGCGAGAGAGATGTGGCCGAATTTACAAATACAACAGATCAGCGTAAGGACAGAAAATCGCGAGTCATTGTCTGGGATAGCACGAGAAATTACTGATCGAATGATGGAGAGTCGCTATGACCAGCGGGATTTTTCGGTGAGGTATGGTGCGGATATCGGACATCCTGCGGAAGATTTGATCAGTATCGTGTCGACGATGCTCGCAATGGTGGCAGGAGTGAGTCTGGTAGTGGGGGGAATTGGAGTGATGAATATTATGTTGGTGAGCGTGGCGGAGCGGACGCACGAGATCGGAATTAAAAAAGCGGTGGGGGCTACGAACGGGCATGTTTTGATGCAGTTTTTGTTTGAGGCGCTGATTTTGAGTTTGCTGGGGGGGCTTTTGGGACTGCTGTTTGGGTATGCGTTTGCCTTTGGGGCGAGCCTGTTTACGCCATTTAGACCGGTGATTACAGGTGAGATTTTGATGGTTGCGGGACTGATCGCAGTGGCGATTGGCGCAGTGTTTGGCTGCTACCCTGCCCTGAAAGCGAGTCGGAAAAATCCGATCGAGTCGCTACGGCATTATCGATAATATAAAAGACCGCGCGGGCGGTCTTTTTTTTGTTTTTTGTTGTGACGCTTTGCTCTTGTTTTTTAAATTAGCGTGGTGTACCTCGTCTACTCTGCCTCGATGAAACGGGTGCACTCTCGTGGAAGCTCGTACTTACATTCCTCCTGGCTCATACTCTCATCGCATCGTTCTTCTATGAAATATTGACAATCCTCTTTGTCGTGAATGAATCTAGATGATTCCAGTATGCCAGAGGCTTCGAGTTCAAAGATTACGTTTTCAAAGTCCCTATTACTGTTGAACGTGGTCTCGATGTGATGATTTAGATTGGCGTTGACTGATGAGTCTAACTGGAATACGATTATGAATCCTACCACAAAGAGAGATAAGTTTACTACAGTAAGGATCGCGAGGGCTATTTTGAGATTTTTAATTTGGGATTTCATGTGTTTTTTCCTTGTCTTAATTAATAAATTCATTGAAGTGCTCGGGCGAAGAGTCACTTCAGTATTTTATAGCTTGAGTATATTACAGAAGTTTATATTTGAATAGTTGACCAAACTCCATGTTCAACCCAAACATTTCTAACAACTTGATGAATCAGATTTGACCCCTGCCTGCGATATACTGCTGTAATTGTTACTATTCTACCACCTTGTGGGACGTTTGGTACTGTAATAGTTCTTCCACGACCCGGAAGCCAGCCAGGCTGAGGACAGCTGCTAGGCACAGCAGAAATCATGAATGAAGTTACGTTGCCATGCCACGGTCCTAACTCAATCCTAACGTGTCGCTCTCCAGGGCGCACTATATTGGCTGTGGAGTGATTTTCTAAAAGTTGCTTACACTGTGAGCCTCAACATATTCAATACTCTCAAACTCCGTCAATTGCGCTGCAGCACTCGTAGGTACGATTGCGGAGAACATCATGACGAGCGCGAGAATAAAAGTAAGATTCTTGGTAAATTTGGTTTTCAAGGTGCGTCTCTCCTTTTTTGGAAAAGATTTCTGTTGCTCTTTCGCCCGAGCAGAATTGTAGTTTAGCATGAGTGAGTTGTCGCGAGAAGTGGAAAGATGTTGTGGTTTTTAGGGCTTGACTATGTTTGATGACTAGGGGCGGAATTTGGTTTTGTTGAGGGTGGCGAGATAGATGGCGATAAAGTCGCCGAGGATAACGCCCCAGAGGGCTTGGGCGAGGAAAGTTTCGCCGTGAAGCGAAATGGTGAGCGGGGAGGTTTTGTGTTTTTTGAGGGTTTTTGTATGGGCGAGGAAAGTATCAACTGTGTGAAGTGTGTCGAGTGAAGAAGTGACGTGGATAGTGGTGAAAACCTCGGCGTCGGGGGCTTCGTGGTGACTAGCGGAAGGAAGGCGCTCGTAGAAAGTACGCTGGTCGGCGATATTCCAGAGATATGCCCAGCGATGAATAACAGGAACGAGTGCGCAAGAACTGAAGAGCATGTTCATGTGATTGTGAGCGAGTATGGCGAATTGTTTGGCGTGGTTTTCGCTGAGGTCGGAAAAATTAGACCAAGACTCTGAAGCGGACTTAAGAGAAGACTTAAGTGCGGTGATTTCGTCGAGATGAGCAGGAGTGACTAGGTCAAAATGTGCGAGGAGGAGTGTTAGGGCTTTTACCTCAGCAATAGTGGAGAACTGGGGGTGGAGTTTTTTTGGTAATTTGACGTGGGCGATGTCGGAGGCAGTAGCGGTTTTGAGAAGTGGTCCGCCCGAGGTGATGATGGCGATCTGAGAAGAGGTAGATTGAGCAAACTCGAGAGTAGACAGGACTTCGGAGGTCTCGCCGGAGAAGCTGAGAGCGATGAAAAGAGTGTGCGGGGCGACGGCAGCTGGAAGAGTTGGTTCTTGGATGATCTCAAACGGAATAGTAAGATGACTGGAGAGCCAGTTTTTGACGATCTGAGCAGAGATACCAGATGTCCCCATAACAGAAACGACAATACTGCGAATCTCGCGATGATCGTGGTCGGGGCAATGGAGGGAAAGTTTTGTAGTAGCTTGAAGATACTCGTCGGAGATACGAGCGAGAAAACTCTTTGGATCGTATTTTTGGAGGATATTGAGATCGTCTAACATATTGCTTGTGATTATTATTATATGATACAATCGTAGTAAAAGCGATTACAAAATGAAGAAAAAGAAGGTGGGAAAGATGAAAGTGCAGCCAGATGAACAAGTAAGTGGCCATGATGCAGAGTTAGCGCAAGCTCTTGCGGATCTGGAAGGTGGAACACCAAATACAGAGGTGGTGGATGGTGGGATGCTACCAGCAGTGCAAGCTGATGATGCGACAGCGGCAGTAGATGCTGGTGGTGAAACAGGAGGATTTGGTGCGATTGGTGAAGTGCCTGCGCCAGTGGGAGAAGTTGGTGGCGAGATGGGAGCTGTAGGTGAAGTACCTATAGTACCGGAGGTAGGCTCAATGGAAACACCTGTAGAAGGAATTGCGGTGCCTGGAGCGGAAATTATGGGGGCAGCTGGTGAAGTTCCTGTTGAGCCTGTGATGCCTGAATTAGCCGCAGTAGAAGTGACTCCAGTAGTGACCGAATCAAAAGGGACAGACGGTGGGTTTTCACTAAATACTGAGGTGGTAGTGACGCCTGAGAACCAAGAACTGGAAGATGTTAAAGCTCGTGCATTGATGGAACTTAAGCCGCTAGTGGACAGGCTAGATTTGAATCCACAGGAGAGGTTTGAAATTTACTTGTTGACGATTCGTTCGAGTGATGACAGGTCGCTTGTGGAGCTGGCGTTTGATGCAGCAAGGCAGATTGAGGATGAAGATAAGAAAGCGCGAGCGCTACTTGATATCATTAAAGAAATTGACCATTTAGAGAGACAGTAGAATTACCGATACCTTGGTACCACCTCTGAAAATGAGGTGGTATTAGTTTGGAGATGATATAGAGAAGTGATAGAATATGGTTATGATTGTTGAGAAGATATTTATCGGCGGGTGGTTTCAGAGGACAACGCTACACCTATCGGAAGCTTTTGATTTCCTCAGGTATGGAAAATCTCAACTGAACTTGGACGCGGAAAAACTGAAAGAATATCACAGAGGCTTAGGGCTGACAGATGTGAAATATAAGATTGATGGAATGGAAGTATTGGAACTAAAGACAGAGGCGAAGATTAGTATTAGTATATTTGAAGATGGTCTGATTACGCTTTCGGCCGATGAGCCAGTGGAAGTGACCCCTGAGACGTTAAACAAGAATCTGGAGTTTTTGTCGGAATACTACGAGAAGAGGTTCTCACCTGCTCTGTCGTACTTGTTTAGTTTAGGTGCGCCTGTACCGAAAGAACTAGCGAATATAAAGACTGTATATCCGTATTTTTTTGTGTTTGACGATGCTTCTCGGGAAGAAATTAGAGAATTTTTAGGAATGATTGAGACTGAGAAGTATCTAGAAATCGAAGGAGACGGCTACGAGCTGTTCCGGGGGGATCGATATTATATCGTGAATCGAAGAGGAATTTCGCTGGATACGACGAAGAGTTTTATCGAAGAGCAGATTTTTTTGAAGGAATTTAAGGCGCAACTACACCGGTATTTGAATATCCATAGGATCGTTTGGAAGAAAATTGACCTAGTGAAGGAGAAGAAGCAAATAAAAGGACGGGATGTGGCGAAAGTACGAGGGCAAGTAGAGAGTTACGCGAAGACGATAAATCTGATCGAGGCGAGGATGAGTCAGATGGGGACTTATCTCGCTACTAGGGAGAAGATCGCTCATAAAGACTCTCGACTAGCGCCTTTTTTGAAAACGCTAGAATATCGATATGAGGCGATGACTGATACGTTGAATTACTCTGAGAATCTGTGGCATATGACGAAAAATCACGTAGAGTCGGCGCTGACGCTACTGTCGGAGCTACATCAGGAGGCGACAAACTCGTCGATTGAGAATTTGACGATGGTGATGGTTATCGGGGTGGGCGCAAGCATAATTCAAGTACTAGAGATGGAAACAGTGCCGAATATGGTCGGGTATATCGCGCTAGTGGCGATGGTGATTTTCGGATTTATCGGAGTGAAAGTGATCAGATGGCGGGCGGAGAACACAGCTTATGATTATAGCGGTGTGGATTATGACACGAAGATAGAATAAGTCGATGATTAACTATAAGAAAACCGCCCTTTGTGGGGCGGCTTTCTGCGTTTTAGGATTTTTAGCTTAGGCTTTTAATACATGCCTCCCATGCCGCCGCCCGCTGGAGCGGGTGGATCTTTTTCGGGAATGTCGACGACGAGAGCGCCCATAGTGATCGCTGTTGCGGCGATCGATACTGCGTTTTGAACGGCTTCGCGAGTGACTTTTACAGGGTCGATAACACCGGCTTTTTTGATGTCGACGAGACCTTTTTCAGGGTGCATGACGTCAATCCCTTGCCCTGGCTTGCCTGCTTCGATTTGAGCGAGGAGAGCTTGGGAGTTGAGTCCGGCGTTTTCAGTGATGTTGAGGAATGGGGCTTTGAGGGCGTTCTTAAGAATTTGCTTGCCGGGGTTACTGCTTGATTTAATCTCGGTGGAGAGGTTTACGAGGGTGACGCCGCCGCCTGGGACGATTCCTTCTGCGAGCGCGGCTTTTGTGGCTGCGACTGCATCGTCGACGCGGAATTTCTTTTCGTCGATTTCGGTTTCGGTAGCGCCGCCGACTTTAATGACGGCGACTTTGCCCTGTAGGGCTGCTGCACGCTTCTCTAGCTGCTCTTTGTCATATTCGCTTGGAGCGGTTTCGATTTGGGATTTAATGGCTTTAATTCGGTCCTCGATGGCTTTTTTAGTGCCACCGCCCTCGATGATGGTCGACTCGTCTTTGGTCGAGATGATTTTGCGGGCAGAACCGAGTACTTCTAGGCCTGATTCTTCGAAGTTCATGCCGAGATCGCTAGAGACGACTGTGGCACCTGTGAGGATGGCGAGGTCTTCGAGGATTTCTTTGCGGCGGTCGCCGAAGGCTGGGGCTTTGATAGCGAGAGTATTGAAGACGCCTTTGAGTTTGTTGAGAACGAGGACACTGAGAGCTTCGCCGTCGACTTCTTCGGCGATGAGGACTAGGTCTTTCTTACCTGCTGCTGCGAGCTTTTCGAGCATAGGAAGGAAATCTTGAATAGCTGAGATTTTTTTGTCGGTGATGAGGACGGAAGGTTTGTCGTAGATAGCTTCCTGGCGAGTGGTATCGGTGACGAAGAAGGAAGAGACGTAGCCGCGGTCGAGTGAGTAGCCCTCGACAACCTCTGATTCGAGCTGAAGCCCCTGTCCTGGCTCGACGGTGACGACGCCGTCTTTGCCGATTTTTTCGATGACTTTTGCGATGAGGGTGCCGATTTCTTTGTCGCCGGCGGAGATAGTGGCTACCTCTGCTACGCGGTCTGATTTGCCAGAGATGTCTTCGGCTAGCTTGTCGAGTTTAGTGATGATCTCGCGGCCTGCTTCCTCGATACCTTTACGGAGTTCCATGGGGTTGTGGCCTGCGGCGATGAGCTTGTTTGCCTCTGCTAGGATCTGATAAGTGAGGACTGTGACTGTGGTCGTGCCGTCGCCTGCAACTTTGTTTAGTTTAGTCGCAGCTTTTTTGATGAGATCTGCACCGACTTTGTAACCGAGAGTTTCGTCGTCTTCGGATGGAAGTTCGACGTTTTCGGCTACTGTGACGCCGTCGTGAGTGATAGTCGGGCCGCCGTAGGCTTTTTCGATCACTACGTTACGGCCTTTAGGGCCGAAAGTGACGCGAACTGCGTCGTGGAGGGCTTTTGCACCGCCGAGAACTCGCTCGCGGGCGTCTGCGTCATAAAATACTTTTTTAGGCATGATTTGTAATTCCTTTCTAAGGGTTATAGCGTCGCGAGGACGTCTTCTTCTTTGATAACAATGTAGTCTTTGCCGTCGACAGTGACGTCGGTGGCGGAATATTCGCGGAAGAGGATGCGGTCGCCTTTTTTGATTTCTTTGACGTCTTTACCTGTGGCGGTAACTTCGGCGTAGTTGGGCTTTTCTTTTGCCTCGCCGAGCAGGATGCCGGATTTGGTTTTTTGCTCTGGGGCAGATTTTTGGGCTACTACCCTGTCTGCAAGTGGTTTGATTGCCATTTATTCCTCCGTTTGATTATGCAATTAACGTAAGCAGTCTCGGTGCGAGAGTGCTAGTGAGAATAATTATACATGGGTTTTTTGGCACTTGCAAGTGGGGAGTGCTAGAAAAGTACTATATTGTGTAGTTAGAGCTAGGCGGCGTCAGAGAGATTAGAGGCTTGTTCTTCGCGAATTTTATTTACAGTGTCAATAATCTGTGGACGCATATCATCTTTCTCGTATCGAGATAAGTATTTTGTGTAATCTTCTCTAGATATGTCAGGACCAAGCCCAGAATATTCAGCGATTAGATTAGTCATAGCCTGGTTAAATTGTTGATTCAGAGTCTTTCTGTGAGCAACTGCGTCGTCATACTCTTTTTGAGCTGCGGCAAGCTCTTTTTTGTTCGTAGGGTCAATACCTCGTAGTTTTGTGAGAGCAGTTCCGGTATTCTCTGTTGCTTGAAAAAGTTTCATATGTATTTCAGCGCGAGTGCGCTCGAGGTCGTCCATGCGATCAGGATCGTAGGTGAGAGTTTCACTGGCTTCGCCCTGCTCTGATGAGTCTTCATGAGTGTCGGCGTTTTCGACGGTGCGCTCTGCGTCAGCACGACTACTGTATGCGGCTTGATGCCAACCTTTTATTTTACTCATACTCACGCCTTTGCGCTGACTGATAACTTGCTGGATAGCGCGAATGTCGGGGTTGCCGTTGGCACCGCTGGAAAGAGCAGAAGTAAGATAATCCATGAAAGTAGGATCGCCAGCAATCTCGACTTTACCGCCACTAGCTTTTGTGACGGAGAGAGAATCGATCATGGCGAGAAGTTCTGGGTTGTTTTCGATGTCGGATGTTCCTAAACGAGCGCCTTTTTCGTGTTTGAGGCTGTCGATGAGATCTGTGAGATTTACTGGGGCTGGCTGGGTTTCGGAGGATTCTGGAGTGGAGATGTTTCTTTTGGCGTGAGCGATATGCTGTGTGACGAGATAAAAAGCTTTGTCT
Organism: Candidatus Saccharimonadota bacterium; assembly: GCA_009785325.1. Classification (GTDB taxonomy): domain Bacteria; phylum Patescibacteriota; class Saccharimonadia; order Saccharimonadales; family Saccharimonadaceae; genus WQWN01. Next base: position 38,523 of record WQWN01000006.1, on the reverse strand, counting down.
CTATCGACACCAGCTACTGCCTTGATAATCTGAGTGGCGAGTGGAGATCTCAGAGGGTCGGCTTTTTTGAACCAATCCTCTATTTGGGGATATTTATCCATAGTAATTGTACCGTCATCGCCCACAACGATATTATCCACGAAGTCGGCTGGGAGCTGTTCAAAGGTAGTGACGCCTGGTTGGAATTCAAAGACTTGTGGGGTGGTTTCGTGTTCGGCTTTAGTAGAGGCGTGTTCCTGAGCGAGGTCTATGTGTCTCCTGACGAGCTTGATGGCTTCGTCTCGGTCACCGCCAGCTACGTGCTTGATGATTTCGGTGGCGAGCTTGGACTTTAGAGGATCGACTTTTTGAAACCATGCTTCTAGGTCAGAGGATCCTTCTATTGTGATCCCGCCGTTTTCGCCGACTCGAATACTAGCTATGACATCTGCTGGGAGCTGTTCAAAGGTAGTGACGCCTGGTTGGAATTCAAAGACTTGTGGGGTGGTTTCGGCACTGTTAGGTCGGTTAGCGGATATTGGGTCGATGACTGGAAGTTCTTCACTGTCGTTATTGGGTCTCTCGCCCGTCATGGCGTCGAGGTCGTCGTTAAAATTAAGTACATCTTCGTCGCTTTCGTTGATTTCTCTGCCGAGAAGGCGGCTGAGTTCGGCGTAGTGCGCACGATCTTGTTCTGCTTGGTAGTCCCTGATGCTTTCTTCGACATCATAAAATAGTTCAGTACGGTTAAACTTTCTACCCATTAGTTCGTCTGGGATAGGAACTTCGCCGCGATGAATGGCTGCTTGGACAGTTTCGCTTTGTTTAGAGAACCAGATTGCGGCCATGTCGTCGAGCGAGAATTTGTTTTTGCGAATACCAGCGATGCGGCTGTAGTATTTCCAGTCTGCAGGAGTGAGATCGACGACTTCGAGGTCTTTTGGTTTTTCGCCAGTTTCGGGGCTAGACTCGGCGGATCCAGAGAGTTTTGCACGGAGGTCATCGATTACTTTGGAACTGATGGAGCTTTCGTAGCGAGAGAGAGTACTAGGATCGGATGCATATTCGTCTCGGCGCTCACTAAGAAGGCGACCGAATTCTGTGTCCTTAAAGGCGTCACTGGTGAAGTCGATGGATTTGCCGTCAGCGCCTTTTAGATCGACTTTTCCGTAGATGAGGTTCCAGCGGTCTGCATGGGAAAGTTTGTCGTAAGCACTCCAAGCTTCGGTGTTTTTCTCAGTGCGGTTTTTTAGTTGCTCAGGAGAGAGATCGGCGTCAGCCTCAGCGTATTTCTCGAATTTTGCTTTTTGTTCGTCGCTAAGTACGATCTCGCGGGAAGGCTTATATTTTTCTGGAGCTGATGAAGCAGTTTCTGCAGCTGTGGCTTTTGGGGGGTCGATAACTTCAGCAGTAGCGGGCTTTTCGGCGGTGACGGATTTTGGTGTTGCTGCTTCTGGAGTGACTGACGAAGAAACGTCTGAAAGAACTTCCGAGACTGAGCCAACCGACTCGCCTGCAATTGATCTCAACAAGAGATCCTGCTGCTGATAGAGGAGGTCTTGGTGACGCATGAGCTTGTCGATTGTCGCTTGATGTGCGCCTTCTGCGTTTTTTTCGTCCGTGAGATAAAGGGCGAGAATTGCGACGTTGCCTTTGATTTGTTTGTCGATAGTTTCTAGCGCAACCATGATTTCGCGCTTTTTTTCTTGCTCTGGGGAGCTGGTGATTTGCTCGACCATTTTAGCGTCCTCAACAGTCTCGTGACCGAGAGCTTGTTGTTGCTCATGTGTGAGCTCTGGACTGTCGATAATTTCGCCGTTTTCGCTAAACATCATCTGACCCTCTATGCGGTCCGACGTTGGTGTTGGTGGGTGGTTTGGGTTTTTCATGTGGAATCTTTTTGTTTGAGATTAGTTTGGTTTGATAGTACCATGAGCGGGATGGAGGTGTCAAGTGATGATATACTGGAAGTATGAAAAAGATTATTGAGAAAGTGCCGGGGTACGACACGATGGTGTTGCCGCTACACAAAGCGCGGGCGATGAAAGCAGCGAAAAGATATGGATTTCCAGCGAGGAAAATGAAAGTGATCGGGGTGACAGGGACGAACGGAAAAACGACGACGTGTTTTATGATTTATCGGATGCTTCTGGAGGCAGGGAAGAAAGTTGGGCTGATGACGACGGTAGCGTGGGGGTACGGGAAAGATGTGAAGCCGCAGATGACTCACATGACAACGGCGGATGCAGGGACTTTGAATAAGCGGATGAGGGAAATCGCGGATGCGGGGGCGGAGTTCTTGGTGCTGGAAGTGACGAGTCATGCGCTGGCGCAAGACCGAGTGTGGGGTGTGCCGTTTGATATGGTGGTATGGACGAATCTGACGCATGAACATTTGGATTATCACAAGACATTTGAGCGGTATCGGGATGCGAAACGGAGATTGTTTAAGATGGCTGATCGAAATGTGAAGGGGATGAAGATTGGGGCGGTGAATGCGGATGATGCGAGTGCGGAGTTTTTCTACAAGGATATTTCGAAGCCGCTGACGTATGGAGTGGATCATGGAGAGCTAAGGGCGCGACAAGTGAAGTTGCTGCCGAATGGCGTGGATTATTTCGTGAAGTATCAGGGGAAGAAGATCCATGTGCGGACGCAGATCCCTGGGAAATTCAATGTGCATAACTCGCTGGCGACAGTGGCGGTAGGGCTGAGTTATTGTTTGAGTGTGGAAGAAATTGAGCGTGGGATCTATGCGCTGGATTTCGTGGATGGGCGAATGAATCGAATCGACGAAGGACAGGATTTCGGTGTGGTGATGGATTATGCGCACACGCCTGATGCTTTTGAAAAGCTAATCCCTGATATGAAAGCAGCGTGCAGCGGAAAGTTGATTGTGATGTTTGGGTCGGCTGGGGGGCGACGTGATCCTGCAAAGCGACCGATTCAGGGAGAGATCGCTGGGCGACATGCGGATGAAGTGGTGTTGACTGAGGAGGATGATCGGGAGACGCCGGGGATGGAGATTTTGGATCAGATCGCGGAAGGAGCGGAGAAAGCTGGAAAGGTGCGAGATAAAGATCTGTTCTTAATACTGGATCGGCCGAGTGCGATTGAGTTTTGTTTGAAGCGAGCGAAAAAGGGTGACATGGTGTTACTGCTCGGTAAAGGTAATGAGAAGACGATTGAGCGGGCGGATGGAGAGCATGAATATTCAGAGGAGACAGAGGCGCGGAAGGTGTTGAAGAAACTGCAAGAAGAGCGCAAACCTTAGAATAGAACGTTGAGGGAGTGGGGTTTTAGGCAGAGAGTGGGGTTTCTAGGGCGGAGATCTGCTCTGTTAGACGATCGACTTTTGTTGTGTATCTAACGACTTCTTCATTGGCTTGCTGTAGAGAAGTGGTGTAATCGACACCTGCTTTGGTTTTGAAGGATTTTTCCCATGTGTCATCTTTGATTCTCTGCCAAGATGCAAGTTTTTTCCTAGCCTCGGCGAGTTCTTTTCTCAGTCTGGTGATTTCTCTGTCGATTTCTTCTGGAGTTTTGGGAGTTTCGATTTGCTCAGGGGAAGCCGCGATAGGTGTCGACTCGACGGCTTTTGCGCCGAGGCTTCTCTGAGTATCTATACCTACTGACTGGATCTCGGTAGATTCGGGTAGGCGCTCGCCGTAAGTGATTCGGGTTTTGTTAGTTCTGCTGTTTTGGATGACTTTGAGAGTGTCGTGGCCGTCTGGGTTTTCGCCGACGGTGTTGATGGTGAAATGCTCTCTAGAGACATTCATCGGGATCTCGCCGAATCGTGATATGGTCGTGTCGTTGCGACCGAAGGTGTAGCTGGAATTGTGGGGGATTTCCTGATAGCCAGTTTCTCCCCTAGTGGTGAAAAATTCGTCGGACACGAGGAGGTAGTCGCCACCGATGGTGAGTGGGCGGTCGGAGTCTGTGAAATGAATGAGGCTCGGTCCTAGAGGGTTGTTTTCTGGCTTGGTGCCGCGGAGGTCGAGGAGGTGGAGTTCCATGGCACCCGCCTGGATAGCGGCGATCGTGCTGATATCGGGGTTAGCTAGTCCCTGCTCGGTCATCCAGTCGGAATTGCCTTCGTGGAGAGGGAGGCGATCCCATCTTCTGTCGAGGAGGTTGGCGCGAAGTGACTTTTCGCCTTTGACGGGTTTGAGGTCTACGAATCGCGGAGAGTGTGCAGGGATAGTTTCAGGGGATTGAGGAGAGTCATCGAAGAGTTTGTCCATCTCGGGGGACCAATGTGATTGGGAATCTTCGAGGTGGTTGACTGGTGCGCGTTCGCTCATTTTTGTTTTTGCCTTGTTTGTTTTGATTGAGTTATGGTGTTATATTAGCATGAACGTGATGATTAGTCAAGAGTAAGGGAGACGCAACGGATGAAGCCGCCGCCTTTTTTGAGTTCAGTGACGGAGGGAGTGATGACGGTGAGTCCGTGCGACTCGAGGTTTTGTTTGAGTTCGGGAGCGGAGTCGGACATGATGACAGTTTCGCCCGTAGATAAGAGGTTACAGGCGAATCCATGAGTAGCTTCGTGAAGCGAGACGGGGATTTTGGTCATGGGGAGGTTTTGGAGTTTTTCTTGAGACTCTGCGGTGAAAGCTTCGGGGCAATAAGCAATGAGGTCGGGGCGGATGATGGCGAGGGCGAGGTCGATATCGTAAAAGAAGCTGTCAGGCCAAGTGGTGGCGGGGTTGGTAATCGGCTTGCTGTCAGGGTCGAGAGCGGGAATAGTCTGAAGCTGGACGAGATTAAGACCGAGTTGGTCGGCGGTGAATTGCTGGGCCTCTGGGTCGGAGCGGTACTGGCTACCAGCGAGGAGGTAGTTGTCGCAGATGAGCGAATCCCCCTGCCCTGAGAACTTGAGATGAGAGGGAACTTGGGTAGTCTCGTAACCGAGGTTTTTTAGGGTATTTTCGGCGTAGGAGTGTTCTGCGGCACGGGCGGATGGGAGGCGGGAGAGGACGGCTTTTTTACCACGGACGAGCGCCCAGTTGGCAGTGTAGACGCCGTCTTGAGAACCAACGGGTGGAGGAACTTGGATAACTTCAATGCCAGCTTGCTCGAAGGCGGACTTAACCTGAGCATGCTCCTGTATTGCGCGGGTGCGATCGATAGGCTCGTCGGCATAGTAAGGGTTGATGTGGGCGTCGTCCGAGAAGAAATCGGCGCCAGACATCAGAATTTTGGTGTTGATTTTGTTTTGAGACATCGGGATTGATTATATCACGGCGGAGATAGAGAAAGAAAAACCGACCTTTTTACGGGTCGGTTTATGGTTTGGTTAGGAGGGGTTGGGTTGAGATGTTATCTGGTCTACTATCTCTGGCCACTCTCTGATGTCGTGATCAATTAAGATCATAGCGATGACACCTTTACAGAGTTTTGACTCGATGAGCGTGACGAGTGATTTGATAGCACCACCCAGGATCGTGTCGTAGGTGAGAGTGTCGTCGAAATCGCCCGGGACTCGCTCGAGCCAATCTGGCATGTAGTAGTGGGTGATGCGAGCGTGGAGATTTTTGGTCTGGCCAGCATAGAAGCAGGCGAGTAGTTCGTTTGCGATTTTTTCGTAGACGCGCTGGACGGCTTCTTGCTGATGAATGTCGGCAATTTCTTGCCAGCCTTCCTCGGTAATATCGTCAAGTAGCTGCACATCAGGATACAGGATCTGAATATAGTCCAAGAGTCTCATGCGCTCAGGCTTCAGGATAATATCAGGAGCTTCAAGCTGGGTAAGTTTGTCGAGACGTTTTTTGTAACGCATGATGTCGGTCGCAGAATATACGCCACCTCCTCGGAGACGCAGAATGAGATTAAACAGATGATGGAAGTTCTCGTGCTGCTCTGATGCAGGAAGCGGGGTTTGGTCGAAAATTGCGGCAACTACTTTGTCTTCTGGACTAAGCGACCCGATACGAGCGGCGCCAAGAATACTGAAGGGATAGGCGGACGTGCGACCATCTGGAGTGGCCTGAGCAATAGTCTGATGACAGAAATACAAGTCAAGTTCGTCGTTTTCATCTTTGGTAGGCCCCTTATATATCTCGTTGAGAAGAGAGAGGGCTTTCTCTGTAGCGTGGAGATTTAAACTGAGTGCGCCGACGGAAATCTTTAGATCATTGGCGAGGGCGCAAGCCTGCTGTGGGTTGATGATGTCAAAACAGTCCGAAATGATTTTCCAGCTGGGTCGGCGACGCAAGTCATCGGTGAGCTGAGTGCGGCGGTCAACATAGTGCTCAATTAAGTGAAGTAAGAACTGCTGGTCTGCTTCGGGTATGGCTGCAGTAGTGACCAGATCGATGAGCTGAGGTTTGCGGTGTTTTTGACGGCGCTGGATGCGCTTAAAAATTTCATTTAGAGCCCGGGCGGCACGGATGTCCATAGACTAATCCTCCTTGATTTTTTGAATGTACTACTGAGCTGTCGGCCGATTTGGCAAGACAGAAAAAAGAGGCAGTCACCTCTTTTGCGGTATTATATCATATTGCTGTGTTTTGGGGAAGCTGGAGCGCCTAGAGCTCGAAGGAAGCGATGCCTTCTTGGATTTCTGGAGGATCGACGTCGAGAAGAGACGCAGCTGCGGCACTGGCTGCCATAGCGGAAATGGCGTCTGGGTCAGTTGAGTACGTGGCGACGGTGAGTTTTTCTTTGTTGTCGAGGGTGAGGATGGATTCTGTGCCTTTTTTGTAGAGTTTTGTCTTTGTGATGGCGATGTTAGCAACAGGATGTGAGCCGTAGCTGAGTTTGAGGTTGGCGGCGATGAACTCGTCGAAGAGGTCAAACCAAGCGTCGTCGTGATTGAGGACGATGAAATCTGGCTCGTTTTCGAAGAGTTGCATTTGGGATTTGACGAGGAGACTGTCGGAGTCGTCTCGGGCAGTCACGAGAGACGTGAGGACGGCCATGTGAGGGGTGAGGCGGCCCTCGATGTGACGGGCGAGTTCGGGGGTGATTTCGATGATTGTGAAATCTGGGGCGGTGCGTTTTGCCTGTGTGAGAAAGCGGCGGAGTTCGGCGTCTTCGCTGAGGCTGGCGCCGAGCTCTGTGGAGGTGATAAGGGCTGTGGTGTGGTCGTTAACGCGGAGGATCGAGTCGAGGAATTGGGCGGTGAGAGTGGCTGCAGGAGTGTCACCGATGATGCAGATGGTTTTTGCAGGGATAGAAATGCGGCGGCGGAAGATGGAGCGGCGGATGGCGCGGAGAGGTTTTCGGGTTGTGGGTTTTGATGGAGGTTTTGAAGAGGGCTGTTCTTTTGAGGAAGATTTAGGGGCGTCCGTGTCTGGAGATGGGGTGGGGTTCTTGATTTTTCTAGCCAGATTGGCAGCAGTACGCTTTTTCATTTTTCCTCCTGTTGTTGGTGGTATTTTAGCATATGGAGGGCAATAAAAGAACCTGCGGAGTAAACCGCAGGTCTAAGGAATTGCCAATTAAGATTCGGGGGGTTCAGGGGCGGAGGATCGCGCGGTGTGGTAAGATGGAGGAATGAAAGTTTTGGGGATTGAGACGAGTTGTGATGAGACGGCGGCGGCGGTAGTGGAAGATGGGCGGAAACTGATTTCAAATGTGGTGAATTCGCAGATTGACATACACGCTGTTTATGGTGGGGTAGTGCCAGAGGTGGCGGCGCGAAGTCATATCGAGGTGGTGAATGCAGTGGTGCGGGAGGCGGTGAAAGGTGCTGAGGGGTGGGAGGAGATTGATGCGATTGCGGTGACTTATCGACCAGGGCTTTTGGGGTCGCTGTTGGTAGGGACTTTAGCTGCGCGGACTTATGCGGCGTTGAAGAAGAAGCCGCTTTATTTAGTGGATCATATTGAGGGGCATATTTATGCGAATTTTATCGAGGATGAGAGGGGGCTGGCGGCGCCTGAGTTTCCTTTGCTGGCGTTGGTCGTGAGTGGGGGGCATACGCAGTTGATTTTGATGAGAGGACATGGGGATTTTGAGATTATCGGGACGACGAGGGATGATGCGGTGGGGGAAGTGTTTGATAAGGTGGCGAAGATGATCGGACTCCCCTACCCTGGCGGGCCGGCGATCGGGAAGGCAGCACTGAGTGGTGATCGGGGGAAGTTTAAATTGCCGAAGCCGAAGGTGGATAAACCGTATGATTTTTCGTTTTCTGGACTGAAGACGGCGGTTTTACGGGCTGTACAGAAAGAGGTGGGTGTAGGGATTGATTTTCCGAGCGGAGGACTGGCAGAGAGACTAAGTGAGGAGCAAGTCTGGGATTTTGCAGCGAGTTTCGAGAAGACGGCGGTGGGGTATTTGGTGGATAAGTTGTGTGCGGCGTATGAAGAGTTTGCGCCGAAGAGTGTGGTGATTGCGGGAGGAGTGAGTGCGAATCGGTATTTGAGAGAGGAGATTACTCGGCGGCTCCCCTGCTCTGTCGACTATGCAGTGATGGAATTATGTACGGATAATGCGGCGATGATTGCGAGTGCGGGGTATTTTCACGTGCTGAATGGAAGTCCGTGTGATCCGTATGAGGTAGAAATAGGATAATCCTCACAACAAAGTCTCAAACACTACCTTTCACAAGCTCACTCTGAGGTGTTCGCGCGTCGTCACGCGGAACATCCTCATGCGTTTCACCCACATCTGTCGTCACAGATGTTTCCAGTCTTGTGAAAGGTAGGTTTGCTCTCCTGTGAGGTTTTGAAGTAGTGTACAATTGGAGCATGGAATTGAAGAGGCATTTTTTGCAAAGTGAGGAATGGGAGGGGTTTCAGAGGGAGTTGAGGAAGGAGGTTTGGCGGCGAAGTGGGGAGGAGTGGGAGTTTATGGCGGTGAGAGAGAAGACGGCGATAGGAGATTATCTGTATGTGCCGTATGGGCCGAGTTTTGTGGATGAGGAAAGTGCGAGGGAAGCTTTTAGGGAGCTGAAGAAGTTGGCTGGTGAGGCGGGAGCGTTTTTTGTGAGGGTGGAGCCTGTGAAGGGTGTGAGTGCTGGGGTTTTGCGGGAGATGGGGTTTCGGAAGATTAAGGAGGTGAATCCTGAATTTACTTGGTGTGTGGATCTGGCGGGGACGGAGGAGGAGATTTTGATGGGGATGAAGCAGAATAATCGGAATTTGTGGAGGGGGTATGAACGGAAGGGGCTGAAGGTGCGGAAGTCGACGGGCGTGGAGGATCTGAAGTATCTCACTACCCTACTCCGAGGCGTGGCGAAGAATAATGGGGTGAATTTGCATGATGAGGAGTATTTGAGGAAGCAGATGGAGGCAGGGATTGGGGTTTTGTATCTGGCGGAGTTTGCAGGGGAAGTTGTGGCGGCGAGTATGGTTTATGATCTGGAAGGAGTGAGGTATTATGCGCATGCGGCGGCGGATTTTGAACACCGAAAATTGTCGGCGGGGACGGTGTTGGTGGTGGAGATGATGATGGATGCGAAAAGGAGTGGGATGAGAGAATTTGATTTTTATGGAGTGACGGTGAGTGAGGACCCAGGACATGACTGGTATGGGTTTACGAAATTTAAGAAGGGTTTTGGGGGGAGTTTGCGGGAGTATTTGGGGACTTGGGATTTACCAATTAACAGAGTGAAGTATGCAGGATTTAAGAGGCTGCGAGCGGTGAATCGAGCTGTACGAAAGATACGGGCGCGACGCTAGAAATTATTTAAGAGTTGCAGGGAGGGATATGCAGGTCGGCTGGATGGAGCAGCCCGTCTCTGATATAAGGTATTTGAAGTTGAATCGTATGAATGGCGAGTTCAGCGAGTTCACGACTGGTACTGTTAGGTGTGAACGTAGCAGCTTTATCTATAGAGCTAAGAAGATTGTCGATAGAATGGAACTGATTACCGCCGACTTCATAGAGACGATTTACGAGGTTAAGAGTCTGAGCGCCTAGGATAGGAACGTGGAGGTTCTGCTCACGAAAATTGTCATGGAGGGCGTTGTGGACAGACTCATCTAGGCGCGGAATGAGGGATTTACGACCCCTGAGGGCGCGAGCTTCTGAATGTTCCGCCCACTCGCGACGGTAAAAGAGGATATGATGGCGATTATAGTGAGTTCTAGCAGGAATACCGAAATTACCGAGCGCTTCTACGTCCTCTGTTTCTTCTATGTATTCATCTGGCGTGATGATGCGCCTGGATTCCACTTTTGTCTCCCCTGCTCTACTTTAGGGGTCGATTGTAGAGGATTTATGACGAGAAGTGAAGCATAAGAAATTCACTAATGCATATTCTAGGGGTGAAGATTGCGGACTTATAGATGACTACACACGTGAAAAATGACAACTAAAAAGTTACCTAATGGAGGTTTCGACTTTGCGGATTCACCTGTTTGTTTTACTGCACTAGTTTATCATTCGTGGGTCACTAATGCAATAAGGAAATATGTGGTGAAAGCTGTGGAAATGCTACAATATAAGTATGGCTTTTATTCGGAAAGTGAAGACAGGGAGCGGGGCGACGGCGGTACAGATCGTCTATAAGAGATATGGTGATGTGGTGAAGATTTTACACGTGGGCAGTTCGCATACAGAGGAGGGAGTAAAGATTTTGGAGCGGCAGGGCAGGCGGCGAATTGCGGAAGGAGAAGGGCAGGTGAGGATGTTTGATCCGCGGGAGTTTACGGAGGAGGAGTAGGGCGAGTGTCTCTCAAAGAAACAAAGTCCCTCTGGTTATGAGGCGGCTTTTAGTTTAGTGGAGAGCTTATCGAGGAGTGCGACGACGAAAGGTGGCGAGGCAGGGGAAAGGGTGGTAAACTGGTAGTATGAAATTTACGAAGACTTATGAACCGGGGCGGTTTGAGCCGATGATTTATGAACTATGGGAGAAGAGTAAGGCTTTTCGACCGAGCGGGAAGGGTGAGCCGTACGCTATCGTGATGCCACCGCCGAATGCTAATGGAAATCTACATATCGGGCATGGGCTGGTGATTGCGTTGGAGGATGTTTTGACGCGGTATCATAGGCTAAGGGGGCGAGATACGATTTACATACCCGGGGCGGATCACGCGGGGTTTGAGACGTGGGTGGTTTACGAGAAGGAACTGGAGAGGGCAGGTGGGTCGAGGTTTGACTTTTCACGTGAACAATTATATAGTCAGGTTTGGGATTTTGTGGCGGAGCAACGGGGGAATATGGAACTGCAACTGAGGGCGATGGGCGCGAGTTGTTCGTGGGATGATTTAGTGTTTACGCTGGATAAAAAAGTGATTCAGACGGTTTATCGAACGTTTAAGCGACTGTGGGATGACGGGATGATTTACCGAGGCGAGAAGCTGGTGAATTATTGCACGAAACATCAGACGGCTTTTGCGGATATTGAGGTGAACTATGAGGACCGGAAGACGCCGCTTTATTATTTGAAATATGGGCCTTTTGTGCTGGCGACTACGCGGCCGGAGACGAAATTTGGAGATACGGCGGTGGCGGTACATCCTGATGATAAGCGGTACAAGAAATATATCGGGAAGGTGATCGACGTGGAGGGGGTGAACGGGCCGTTTGCGATCACGGTGGTGGCGGACGAGATGGTAGATATGGAGTTCGGGACAGGAGTAGTGAAGGTGACGCCGGCGCATGATTTTAATGACTGGGAAGTGGCGCAGAGGCATCGACTAGATGCGAAGAAAGTGATCGGGATGGACGGGAAGATGTTGGCGAATACGGGGCGGTTTGAGGGGATGACAGTGGAAGAGGCGCGGAAGGCTGTGGTGGAAGCTCTGATCGAGAAGGACTTATTAGTGAAGGTGGAGGAAGATTATCAGAACAGGGTAGGGGTGTGCTACAAGTGTGACACGGTGATTGAGCCGATGCTGATGGAACAATGGTTTATTAATGTAAAGCCGATGGTTCTCAAGGCGGTGGAGGTTTTGAAGGCGGATGAGATCCGGTTTGTGCCAGCAGGGAAGAAGGATGTTTTGATTCGGTATTTTGAGAATTTGAAGGACTGGAATATCTCGCGGCAGATCCCGTGGGGGATTCCGATACCGATGTTTAGGCGGATGGGAAAAGAAGGGGCAGAGGATGGCGATGATGTACTGACTCGGGAAGAAATTGATGCGATTGATAATGGACTGGACGTGGCAGATCCGCCAGTTTGGTTGTACGATGAGCGCGTGGAGGAGACGGAGATTGTGGTGAATGGGATACGTTATGTGCGAGATGAGGATACTTTTGATACGTGGTTTTCGAGTGCGCAGTGGCCTTTTGTGGTGACGAATTATTTTCATTCTGATCCGGAGTCTGGAACAGAATGCGAATCGGATCCAAATTCCTTGTGTCGCCGCTCCTCGAGCCTGTCGTCACAGGTCTCGAGCGCTAATTCCTCGCCGTCCTGCGGGGTTACGACACAAGAAATTGGATCTCGATCGACGGCGCTTAAGAGGTTTTATCCGAACAGCGTGATGGAGACGGGGAGTGACTTGTTGTTTCCGTGGGTGAGCAGGATGATTATGCTCGGGGTTTATGAGACAGGGCAGGTGCCTTTTAAAGAAGTATATATGCACGGGCTAGTTCTGGACGAGAAGGGACAGAAGATGAGTAAGTCCAAGGGGAATGTGATAAATCCGATGGAGGTGATCGCGGAGTATGGGTCGGATGCGTTTCGACTCGGGATCGTGGCGGCGAGGAGTGCGGGGCAGAATCAGGCGTTTGCGAAGTCGAAGGTAGTGGCGGGGCGGAACTTGTGCAATAAGTTGTGGAATGTGGCGCGGTATATTCAGACGACAGTAGGGGAGGATTTTGAGTGGGACGGTGCGGTAGAGCTGGCGGGGCAAGGGGATGACTGGGTGGTGCGGGAGATTCTCAGGGCGAGAGATGAGCTTGAGGAGTTGATGGGGAATTATAGGTTTGCGGAGGCGAGCGAGTTGGTTTATCAAGTGATTTGGGGAAGTGTGGCGGACTGGTATGTGGAGGTGAGTAAGCTGACGGGGAATCCAGGGCTGATGGCGTGGGTGCTGGAGAGTTGTTTGAGGCTGATTCATCCGTTTGCGCCTTTTGTGAGTGAGACGATCTGGCAGACGCTGAGCTGGACGAAAGGAGAGTTGATCGGGGCAGGGTGGATCGAGGATTTGAAATTTGATGATGTGAAGGCGGGGAAGTTTGAAGAGGTGATGAAGGTGGTGGGCGAGATCCGATTTGTGACGAGTGAGCTGCCTGGAAATGGACGATATGCGGTGGGATATCGTGAAGATGAACTGGTGGCGGAGAATGCGGAGCTGGTGAGGTTTTTGGCTCGAGTGCCTGAAGTAAGAGAGGTGGAAGAAGGGGTCGGGATGAAGTTAGCGGTGGCGGGGCGAAATGTGTGGCTAGAGGTGGACGCGGAAGTGCTGGTGCAGCATAGAGTGAATTTGGAGGAGCGGCTATGGCAGGCGGAGAAGGAGAAGGAGAAACTGAGAGCGCGGCTTTTGAATGAGAATTATATGAAGAAAGCGCCGAAGGAACTGGTGGTGGAGACTAAGCAGGCGATGGAAGAGCAGCGAGAGCTGGTGGAGAGACTGAAGAGGGAGCTGAAGGTAGAAAGTTAGTTAAAGGAGGGGGTTGTCTGAGGATAGCGTATGGTTGAGGACGGGGGTACTTGACAGAGGTGGGATGATGTGTTAGAGTTATGATCTTGGTCAGCGGAGGCGAATGTTTGCTTGGTTTCTCATTGGAATCAGTAAGACAGTCTTGGAGCGGGCTAGAATATTAAAAATTGAGGAGGTTGGTGTTATGAAGAGAGGGATTACTTTAAAGATTGTTGGCTGTGTTTGGTTGGTGGGCTGGCTCTTATGGGGGCTACTCAGGTTGAATTTGCCGTTTAATATGCTGGGGCGCGGGCCGTTTTCCTATTACATCCTTTGGACTTTTGGGATGGCGGCCATGTTTTTCCTTTACGGAGTGAGACGTGCGCGTGGGGAAGAGTGGAAATCTCGAAGCGCGTATGGGGTCGGGTACTTTTTAAGATGGTTTAGGAAAATGCATTACGCATGGCTGCCGTTTATCGCGGTGGTTTTTCTACTGATTATCGGTAACATATTTAGCGGTCCTATGATTCATTCACGATCACTGGCTACACAAATTACCGTGCCAGAACCTGTGCCGTTTATAGACACAGAAATTCCGCCATTTGACCCGACACAAATTCCGTGGGTCGACAGGGCGTACGCTGAAGTACTAGGAAATCAGCGCTTCGGCGAACTTGGTCCTGTCGGCGCGTCGATGAGTGTAGGCGAATACATGAGACAAGAGGTCGGCGGGCAGTTGTTTTATGTTGCGCCGATTTTGCACAATGGCTTTTTTCAGTACCGAGTGCGACCAGAAGGAACTCCGGGATTCATCATGGTCAGTATGACTAACGATGAAGATGTGCGACTTATCACCTATAACCCAATTCGAGTGCAGCCGAATGGCCACGCAGCGTGGGGTGATAAACTGGAGAGGATAGTACATAGAGAAGCGCCGTTTGCGCTGCGATATGGTCACTGGTTTCAGATCGATGATGATCTTCATCCGTTTTGGATTGTCCCTTTGATTCGAAATCAAATTGGGTTATGGGGGGGACCAGACGTGATTGGCGTGGTGATAGTGGATGCTGTCACTGGTCAAGCTACCAGATATGACGTACATGATGTGCCTGCGTGGGTAGATCGTGTTTTTCCGGAAAGCTTAATTGAAGCTCAAATAGGTAACTGGGGCAGATTTTCTGGCGGCTGGTGGAATCAGAATAGCTTGTTTGGTCCACGAACAGGAATGGTTCAGAGCGACGAAGGCAACGTTGTAGTTTATAACAACGGGCAAGTTTATCTTTTTGATTCGTTGACTTCATATCGTGGTGCTGATGAAAGCACTATCGGATTCCTGCTGACAAATCTGCGTACAAAAGAAGTGCGACACTATGGGATGGTGGGAGCGACGGAACATGCGGCGCAACTCGCAGCGATCGGTGACGATCAAGTGAGGGCGCAGGAATATCTGGCTACATTTCCGATTCCGACGATCATCGAAGGACAGCCGACGTATTTTATGACACTGGTGGATCCTGCAAGTCGGATGGTGCGGGCTTTTGCTCTCGTAAATATCCGGCAGCATCAGATTGTAGGAATTGGAACAACGATTCGACAGGCTGAACAAAATTACCGTATGAGGCTTCATGAGGCTGGTGCGGGCGGGCTATTTACCGCGACAGCTAATATGGTTGAAGTCGAAGGATATATTGTCCGATGGACGCCTTATGTTCGGGGTGGTAATACGTTTTTCAGCTTCATTGTGTCTGGTCATGAGGATAGGTTGTTTGCGACAGATACTTCGCGATCTGATGCGCTGATTACCAGAGAAGGTGATAGAGTGCGCCTGCAAGTAATGGCAACTGATCAGTACCGATGGAGCGTATTCTCGTTTAATAATCTGGAATTTGATTTCATCATGGGTGAAATTGAGCAGATTGTGACGGACGCTGAACTGGAATTACGCCTGGAGGCACTGCGTGAAAACCCTGCTGTCATGGATGATGAAAGATTTCGAGACTGGTGGGAGTTACTGACACCAGAACAGCAGGCCGACTTCCTCGAAAGAGCGACGAGCGACGATTAGTTACTCGTGAGGTTACGGCGAATTGAATCGCTGTAGCTAGAACATTTTGAAACCCCGCTGGCTTTAATGCTGGCGGGTTTTTATTTGGGTTGGAGTGGGGTTTTTGGGTCTGAGTTTAGGTGTGGTGATAGGGATGGTTTTGAGTGATTGTTTGGGCGCGGTAGATTTGCTCTGTGAGGATGAGGCGGACGATTTGATGAGGAAAGACGAGATTTGAGAGCGACCAGATGAAGTTGGCGCGTTGTTTTATTTCTGGCGAGACGCCGTAAGCGCCGCCGATGATGAGGGTGATTTGTTTGGAGTTATTGATTTGAGCTGTGAGGAGTTGGCTGAGTTCGGGTGAGGAGAGATTTTTGCCAGTTTCGTCGAGGAGGATGACGAAATCGGAGGGGGTGATTTTGGTGAGGATTTGTTTAGATTCGTCGGAGGTGGGGTTTGTGTTGGGGGAGTTTGGGAGGAGAGTCCATGTGAGAGTGAAGGGCGGGCGGAGGCGCTTCTCGTAGTCCTGAATGAGGGCAGCGAGCTCGGGAGTGTGGCGTTTACCGATGGTGATGATGCGGATCATGGGGTAATTGTAGCATGGGATGAAGGTCTGGCTTTGTAGTTGTATAAACATGTGCGGTTATATATAATATGGTTATGGATAATGGATCTAGTGATGGGTATGTGTATTTGACTCCTAATCCACCAGCGAAGCGGGGCATAAGCAAAAGGGTTCTAGTAATTGCCGGAGGTGTCATGGTAGTGTTGGTGATGTCAGTCTTGGCTGTGTTTCTCATGATAGGTAATCGTACTACTATAGATTCGAATACGCTAGGTAACCTAACAGAAAAATGGGAAGCTTTTGAGGATGTATGGAATAATACTATTAGCGGTAGACAGCTATTCGTATGGAGCGAAGATGAAGAGGGTGGTGTAACAGCTCCTTCGACGACCGGGGAACTACAGCAACAAGAAAGTGCAGTTTCAATACGTCAGTCCGATATTCTATATGAATCATTCAATAATTATTTACAGACCTTTACTCACATACACTCGGGAGTTATCAGAAATGCAACCATACGAGAGATTCTAGATGAAATGCTGAAGAATAATGATATGATAGCAGCCCGAATAAATCGCTTGGAGATTATAGTAGACTTTATGTCCGCTAATGGCCCCTTAAGTCCCGAACTGCAACTAGAATGGAGGCTGGAGGGCGCTAGCCCGTCCTCTATTAGAGAATACCGCGAAATGAGGGCTGTGGAGAGTTTCTCCTCACTTCTAGACTCTGATGATGGAGTAATACGCGAATTTGCAGAAACATCCGTCGCTATCTACGGTGAATATACTGACGTTATATATAGTGTTATGCAGGCATGTTTTGATGGGAATTGCGAGATTAATGAGGTAGAGATGGAAAATATAGAACGACAGCTTCAGAATATAGTCGCTAGGTTCGAAAGACATCTGGAGAGCTTTACACAAAACGCCTTATCTGCACAGTCTGAGGTTAATCGGATTGGAGAATTACTGAGTAGCTTATCGGATATTGTGTATGGGCGTACATATGGAGAAGAGTAGATGTTACTAAAAATCTTATTTGAAGAGAAGATAGCTAGAAACCCAAAGACAAAACCGCCTATAGGATGGCTATTTGCTATAATAGCCTCTGGTCTAGTACTTGCACTTGCTATTTTCCTTGTGCCCCAACAACAACACGAAGTCCACGCGAGCAGTGTGACATACGATGCCGCATGGACTTCGCGAGCAAAAATGTTTTATCAACAAATCCACGACTGTGTGTTTCAAAATAACTTCAACTTTGATAACGTCTGGGGTGGTAATTATATCCCTAATAACAGAACACGAGGAAACAACCCCCGCCTGTTTAGTGTAAGCTCAACAAGGCAGTGGGGAGAATGGCTACATACCGTTGTTAACAATAGCTCCAATAACACGCTCGTTTCTTGTGGTAATAGTGACGATAGTTTATTGAACGCAGCACTAACTCTCTGGGGTATAACTAGGATGGATTTTGTGTGTGACGCTATGAGTGTAAATAATAGTGAGCCTGGTATACTCGCTCCTACAAACTCAAATCCTCTCTGGTCCGCTGCTGGTAGCGAACATAATGTGCCATGCGCCACATGGACAGACAGATATGTACCTAGGAGTCGCAATAACAGAATCTCTTACTTAGAAAGACTGATGCGGGAGCGAGTTTTTGATAATAACCATGCTACCTTCATACCTCAAGGTACTCATACGTGGTCTAGTAGCGGTAACGATCCTATGCTTTCTTTTACAGACGCTGAGATGTATTGGGTTAACATGCATCATTTCCTGGCAGTCTGTGCAGATCCGTCCGATGGGACGACAGGTCGAGAAGTAGGGGGGTTTGGGTCTACGTCTCTCCATATATACACCGTGTATGTATTGAATTCAGATGGAACTCGTGAACAAAGAGATTTTATGCAAAATAGCCAAAGTCCGACTTCTACTTGGAGTATGTCAGCTGGACCGCCGGGGGGGAGTGGTAGTAGTAGATGGAGAACAACATGCTCTGACGTAGCGACTAATCTGGGTGCTGGTAGATTTACTGATGCAGCCGCAACACTAATCGAACAGCGGAATGAAGAAGCGGCCGAAGACCCTTCGCTGATTATCACAGATGGAGACGGGCTGGGGGCGGGAAGCGCCGTACAGTGTGACATCGGAGCTTTGGGATGGATAATCTGTCCGGTAATTAGGTTAGCCGACCAGATGATGGGATGGCTATATGCAGAAATCATGACCCGTATGCACATTAACCCCGAACTATTAACTGCTTCTGAGACGTCTCCGTCGGGAGCGTATCAGGTGTGGGTGGAATTTAGGAATTTCGCAAATATATTTATGGTAATATTTCTATTAATCGTAATTTTATCCCAGGTAACTGGTATTGGGGTCTCAAATTATGGAATCAAGAAGATGTTACCGAACATAATCATAGGGGCAGTACTAGTTAATCTGTCGTTCATAATTAGCCAGGTGGCAGTAGACCTCTCTAATATATTAGGCTCTCAAATAGCGGGGTTGTTTAGGGGGATATCCGAAGGTCTGGTTGGTGGTACGCCACCAGAAGCGCTTTCTGCGGCCAGAACTGGCGATGGTGTTGCTGGTTTCTTTGGTGTGATAGTTGCTGTCATATTAGCTGGCGGAGTTGGACTTGCTCTGGGTGGAGGACTCTGGGGACTACTTGCTATGCTGGGAATTGCAGTCATTTCGGGTTTGATTGCTCTACTGATGATGTTTCTTATTCTAGAAGGTCGACAGGTTATAATTCTCGCACTAGTAGCTCTTTCACCAATTGCCTTTGTATGCTACATGTTACCTTTCACGAAACCGATGTTTCAGAAATGGTTTAAGGTCTTTAAAGCCCTTCTCGTAATATATCCACTATGTGCATTAGTAGTAGGAGCAGGGCAACTGTTTAGTACCATGATTAATGTGGGAGCAAATGACGAAACCACCGGTGGTATTATGACGGGAATTATAGCGGCTATGATGCTAGTGCTGCCGTATTTTGCGGTATTCACATTAGCGCGCGGATCACTGAATGCATTAGGTACGGTAGGAGCTAGAGTAAGTGGAATGGCAAGTGGTGCGAGCAGGCGTGCTAGGGTGGGTATGGATAGGAAGTACAAAGGGTCTGACTTCAATAAGCTTCAACAGAAAAAACGAACAGATAGAAGTAAGCAGGTTAAGGAAGGTACTTATAAAGGTAGAGGTGGAGCTGCTAACTTGTATAATATAAAATCCAGAGCTAATCAGGCTAGGGCAGCAGGGCAAGTGCGAGCCTTTGGTAAAACAATTCCCCTTGGTGTTCTGGGGAGTAATGCAGCGGCAACGGGGCGTGGGAAACAATACGCCGTAACGAACGAGGACGGAAAAAGAACTGGAGCATACGCAAAAAGCAGTGACTCAATGGAGCAACAGAAACTACTCGGGAGTACTGTGTATCAACAAGCAAGCAAGATGGCTGAAGACGTAGACCCTATTACTGGCGAGAAAATTATAGTTAAAGGTAAGATCACTGATAAGAATAAAATACGTCACCAGAGCGGGTCTATGACTAGCGCAGATCATAAAGAGTCGTTCGACTCCTCTTTGGCAGGCATGAATTCTGATGATACTAGTACTCAAGACTACAGAGCTACGCAAAAGATGTATGATAAAATTGCAAGTCAACCAGACTCTGGCAATACTCAAACAGACGCACAAGACATTCATGCAGGCTACTTAGCGAGATACCGAGATCAGTTTGGTATCTCAGCGACTGATACGACTTCAGACCAGGCGAGGGCAGCCGAGGTGGCAGCAACTCAAGAACTAGGATTCAATAGGGATGGTCATGTTGTGACTGCGAATGGTAAGTCAACAGGGAAAGTTGTTGGTAAAGATACTGTGTGGTCTGTCAGGAGTGAGTCTAGGCGTCGAGCTAGCGCTATGAGTAAGAGGAGTAATCTAGCGGCCAACGAAGAGGCGGTTACGGCACTTGGGCTTGGGCTTGGAGGGGCAGGTGGGTCTTCCTCTGGGTCTTCCTCTGGGTCTTCCTCTGGGTCTTCCTCTGGGTCTTCCTCTGGGTCTTCCTCTGGAGAATCTTAATAATGACACTATATTTGGAT
This sequence comes from Candidatus Saccharimonadota bacterium, assembly GCA_009785325.1. Taxonomy (GTDB): domain Bacteria; phylum Patescibacteriota; class Saccharimonadia; order Saccharimonadales; family Saccharimonadaceae; genus WQWN01. Next base: position 18,343 of record WQWN01000006.1, on the reverse strand, counting down.
TGTAACTTATGATGAATAGCTGGACTGAACGAGAACGTGTAAAGGAAGAACACGAAAGAGAAAAACGGAGGCGGGCAGAGGAGAAGGAAATGAAGCGCGCAGACAGAGGACGTGAGGGATATGGGGTCTCTGACACTAGAGATGAACTAAATAGGCGCGAAAGAGGGAGTGGTGAGGAAGCTTTTGGAAGAGGTGGTGCTGAGAATAACTCACTTGATCGGGTGAAGCAAGGTGAGGGAGATATTACATCAAGCGTCGGAACGAAGCCAAGAAAAGGAAGACTGGGTGGTAGAAAAAAGCGTGGCGGATTACTACTGAGAAAAATAGGGCCAACTGGCGGAGTATTAGGTATTATGACGTTTATCATGGTGGGTATGGGTGGATTCGTGGGGCAGGGGATATTTATGCAGCATTTAACTTCTCTGATTTCTAGTCGCTATGATATGGTGGGGTTCACAAGTACACATAGAACAGCCCGAATTATGAGGCAGAAACTTGCGAGACCGACTTCTGATTTGGTGACTTTTACTCCAACCAGTCATGCGAGATTCAGCAGAGTAAATGCTAGGACAGCAAGGAGACTGAGCCAAAACTTTGACCTTATTGGGGCTGACGGGCGAATTATCGAGCCTGGTGGAACTCTTAGTAGAGGAGAGATTGTGCGAATACGAGACAAGGGAACTACTGGTCCCGGTATAGGGCCGGAAGAGTTTACGACTAGGTTTAATAATGACGTTGAGTTCAGAAAACGAATAGACCGAGTGTATAGAAGCAGGGTGGCGAATTGGTTTGACTCGAAAATTAGAAGTATAAGGACTCGACTAGGGATAAGACCTCAAAACTTGCGTGGCACAACACCGGGTGGACCAGAAGTTCAAGATCCGAATCTCACAGGACAGCAAAGAGCTTTGCAGCAGATGAATCAGCAAAATACAGTACCTGGTCGCGGAGGGGGTATGTCTGGAGCTCAAGACCCCTTCGTGATCGATATAGTCGATGGCGTGGAGCAGGTTCTCGAAGTAGCAACAGATGGCTCTCTTGTGCCAGCAGCAGGGGTGTCTGTTGCAGATGCTAGAGCTGCAAATGCAAAGGCCGCACAAGCACGTCAAGCAATAGATGCTATTAATTCTGACTTCGATGCGTTTGTTGGAGAAGGCGGTGCGGGGGCGGCGAGACTTGCACGAAATATAGGAAGATTCCTGAACGTTATGGATTGGGCCTATAAGATATGCCTAGCTGCTAATTTGGTAGACTCTGCACACCAACTAGTTAGAACACTACAGAGACAAGATATCATGAGCGCGGCGACCCAGGCTCTAGCTAATGCAGACAGTATAAGAGCTGGACGTGCAGACCCTGATGTAATAGGAGCTTTTGGACATGCGATATTCGAACCTGCGTCGTACATAACAATTGCCGAAGGTAGTGGTGATCAGAATGAGGAGGTGGACATTGAGCATCTGGATAGAGACTGGAGAGATTTCGTCGATAACCACGCAGCTCCGAGTGACCCTATGACTGGACCTGAGAGTCAATCTTTTCAGTGGCTCGCACACGACCAAGAAATAGATGATGTTGGCGGGAGCTTAGTGGGCTTTGCGCCAGGGGCCACTGGAGGCCTGGCGATTGCTATTGGTCTCTTTCTTACTATCGCGAATCATGCTGCAATGAATCCAGTTTGTCAAATTGCTCTCAATCCTGCGCTTGGAGTCGGGATTGCCGTTGCTAGCTTTGCTGTAATGCTAATACCTGGTATTGGAAAGGTTGCGGCTGGCGCTAAGCAGGCGGCGGCGGCGGGCGTCAAAAGTGCGCTAACTGTAACAATAAGAGCTTATATAAGTCGTACGCTCAAGAAACTTGCAACAAAGCGAGGTGCGTTTAAGTTTGCGACAGGCGTACTTAGAATAGGGGCGCGGTTGGCTATGCCGTTCTTAATTAATCTTGCGATTGAGAGGATTGCCCAGATCGCTAAGGGAGAAGTGTGCGCATACCTAGTGGGTCAAACCATGATGGACTGTACAATAGTGGGGGCTGGAGCGAAACACGCAGAAGTGGCGGCTCAGAATGGAAATCTCGCGCTGGGCGTTCAGAGAGCAGCAGCAGTACAGGCAGAGTTCGATGCGTATATAGCGATGGTGGCAGAAGATGAACGAGCAAGGCTGAGCCCGTTTGATATATCTAGTCCACATACTTTTATGGGCAATCTGGCTTCTAGTATAATTCCGCATGCGATGGGCCTATCATCGGTAGTGGGAGTATTCTCCACTGTAAGTTCATTGTCAAGGTCTGCCATGGTTCCTTTACTACCTTCTGCGAGCGCCTTTAGAGTTTCTGACTTTAATAATTCCCGAGATGCATGCGAAGAAGCAGCGCTAGAAGGAATCGCAACAGATCCATTTTGCAATCCTATATATGCTATTCCTGCAGGATGGCTAACAGCGGAACACACTAGCCCAGATAGAGTTCTAGATTATTTTACAGACTTCCAGAGAAATGGCTTTATGCCTCCTGTACGGGTAAATATAGATGAAAACAGTGCAGACTTCGGCGAAATCACATTGTTGCCTCATGGATACTATGACTGTGGGATAGGTTGTGTTTGGCAGAATCCATTATTGAGATTTGAAGAGCAATGTATGACTAGGGGGTTTGATAATCCTCTTAATGGTAGAGGGACGCCAGAAGATAGGGCTCTTGATAGGGACTGTATCGTGTTTGACGACGACAGTGATGCCGAAGTACATAGAAAAACAATGATGGCACTATTCTTCATCGACAAAAAGGTGGAGGACAATATGAATGGTAGCGGCATGAATCATATATCCGACCTTCAGATGGACTTTATGTTTGAAAGGAATATCGCACACTTCGATATTACAGACATGGACGACGAGACGATTCTGGCGATCATGAATAGTACGAATGTAAGCGATAGACGCACACTAGGCTCAATGCTTGACTCAATATTTGGTGCACGGAGAGGAGGGTCTTCTATAGTTGCACCCACTACACCTCGAAGGACTTGGGGGTTTTAGATGAAGACTTTGAGGAATGGTTTTATAATACTATGTGCACTAGTGTTGTCAGTTGTGAGTTCTAGTATAGCTCATGCATCTCTATATTATAGGTTTCAATTTTTCTCCTCTAATGACATCCTATATTTTGAATTGGACGATGAAAATGATATATGCCCGCCGCAGAGTGGCGGTATGGGTCGTGTCGTGGTGACTGGTGATACTGCTGAAGAAATGATCTGGAGTGGGCTGGTTTCGTTTGGGTTTACACCAGCGCAGGCGGCAGGGATTATGGGGAATATAGCTGGAGAGAGTGCTGGAAATCCGGTGCGACATGAGCAGGCGCTAATGAATAGTCACTGGAATAATGGGAATTTTAACTTATTTGCGAATGCAAACATATCGTATGGAATAGGGCTGGTACAGTGGTCTTTCGGCAGGCGTGTTTCTTTTATGAACCACATACAGGCTAGTAACGATGGACTCTTGTACTATTTTAAAAATCCTGAGATCTACAGTCAGGGCGCTCCTAGTGGTAATCAATTCATAACACGTGTCTTGGAGCGTGGCAGAAGTATCAATGACGTACGGGAATTAGTTGCACTTAATCTAGAGTTTGTGATCTATGAAATGGGAAATAGAATACCACGATCTGGGAATTCTCCGCCAGGAACGCCTAGTGTTTTTCCGACTGGCTCCAGCGAATTAGAGGTCATGAAGCAAATAACTACTCTAGAGTTAGCTTCTGAATTTTTCCTGTTTAGTTTTGAGAGACCTGCGAGTGTTAATACAGCTAATGGCGCAACATTTACGAGTTATTGGAATTCGGCGAACCGGAGAGCAGGGTATGCGCAACGATACTATGACCAATTTGCTGGGATGTCGATAGGTGGGGGGGGTGGCAGCGCTGGCGGAAGTGGAGGTGGCGGACAAGGGAGTGTTGGAGGAGTCGAAGGACCAGGGAATGTGCGAGATATGGAGTCTGAGAGTGTACCGTGTGACCCTCGAACTACGGACATTGGAGTGCGTACTGTGGCTGGTCATAGAGTTAGGTTATGTATGCTAGATCGATCAGATATAAATGCCCACATTGATGCTGTACGCAACTTCGGCGACCACAGCAACTTTGGCTGGGAACACCCTGTTGTGAATAGTAGAGCTTCTGAAGTGTTTGCTAGTATGGTGCAGGCGATGAGAGAGGATGGAATCAGCCCAGAGTCGACGAGTTCGTTTCGCGCGGGTGGTGGTGGTTCATTTCATGACTGGGGGCTAGCCATAGACTTCCAGATGCGTGATGATAATGGAGCACCACTTAATACCCTTGGTAACTGCCTGAATGAGCCGCGTGATACTGGTAGTGGAGTTCTTTGTAGACCTAGAAACCACCCTAATAATGCCCAATATAATTGGCTTTCAGATAACTCCTGTAACTTCGGGATTCATCAGCTTGACTTTGAGCATTGGCACTTCGATACTGGTACTGACTCTTGGAGAGTGACCGAATGTTCCGGCAATAGGAGGTCATTTGACCCATGTCGTGGTAACTTTACAAGTGGTGAGAATTTCTTAAGTCACATGGGCAGTACAGGAGATGGAGACGTATTGATCGTTGCGGGACATGTTTTTGGTGCTAGGGGGAGGGCACACCTACATAGGCCTGACGGATATTCAGAAGAGGTAGAAGCTCGAAACCTTGCATCTGACCTACAAAAGGCGCTTGCAGCGATAGGTATTACGTCCGATATAGCAAACGTATTAATGGTAGAGTCGGGAATGGGAGAAAATATGTCGAGTTATATGGCTTCCATGCTTACTAATAATACCCCTGATTATAGTTGGGTGCCCCACGATAGAGTATTGTCATGGAACGTAGATCCGTTTCTACACTGGAGGAATACTAACAACACCTTTAGATGGGGAGACTACCAGCTAGTTATTGAGATACACTTTAACGCACCAGGAGCTGCCTGCAATACTATTGCGTGCTGGAACGCTACTAATAGAGCAGTAATAGTAAATCACCCTGGAAGCCCATTAACTCCGGCTTCGCGGGCTATAGGTAGCGCAATACTAGACGCTATTGTAGAAACGACTGATACACCTCGAGGAAATCCGTATGCGGTCGATGTCGCTGTTGGTACTGTAAGGTTCTTTAACGAGCAGGCAGTTCCAGTCGTCTACCTAGAGACCCTGTTTTATACTAGTATGCCCGCAATGGATAACTTCACAGCAAACAGAGGTGCTGTAGCTGAAGCTATGGCGCGGGCAATAGCAAACGAGAGAGGGAGGAATTGGTGATGAATAATAAGAGTCTAGAAAATATTCAAGATTTTATCGCGAACCATAAAAGAGCAGTGGCTATAGCACTGTGTGCGCTTCTGATCTTGCCGACAATCATTTACTTTATCTACATGGAACTGAATTATGGGAGATTAGTTATCGTTACTGAAGGTGGGGTGGGAGTTGAGAGGGTTTTGTATGGATCTCCTAGTGAATTAACTAGGGAGCGTTTTTTTGGTAGGAGTGCGAATATTTCCAAGGGTGAATACATTATAGATGTTTTACTGGGCGACGGGTCTGTGTATATTACTCAAGTACGCGTCCGGAGTTGGATCAGACCGACGAGAGTTCGTCCGAGAGCGCTTCACTTAGAACCCAGCCAGATCTCAAATAGACTGTTTGAGAGCATAGTCCCTCTAGGTGACGGTGTAGTTATGGGCTATAGGCCTAGCAGTATGCCTTTGGTGCATTTTCCGCATGGGTTCAGAGATCTGAATTTAGGATTGAAGCAAGTGGGGGGAGCATGTAGGATTTCGGATGAAGAGGTGATGTTGATTGGTTCGGGAGACTATTTTGGGGTCACTGGTGATTATGGTGTCTCTATATATAATTTAGTAAGTGATACTTATCGCACGATGCATGTAACTGATGGAAGATTGGTAAATGTAGATGTAGATATATCTTGTAGTGGCGACCGAATGTATGTAGTGGATCGTGCTAGGCGCGTAATCTTTGAAGTGAGTGCGAATGGTGTCTCTGAGATAGGTCTACGAGACTCTGAGCTAATTGCTTCGGCGAGTAGAGATCTAATTGTTTCGGCGAACAATACAAGTATCGCAGTATTATATGGAAGGGATTTCGTTGATCCTTTTTCGGTGTACTATGGGTATATTGAGGAGGTGTACTCCGACTACCCACACGAGACTCCTCCTAACCAGTATTTAGAGGAGACGAGGATCGTTATCGAGTCAAGAAGTGGCGGAGAAGGTGTTGTGATTGAGCTAGAAAATCGAGATGATATATTCGCTATCTCGCTATCGCCGAATGGTAGTTATTTGGCGGTAATGAACAGTAGTGTAATTACTATCTATAACGCTCTTAATGGTGATGAATTGTACAGTCTACCTGCAATCACAACAAGTCGAGAGGATTTGATGTGGTATGACGATGAGAGATTTCTACTACTCACAAATAGTGCTGTGCTGGTTTCGAACGTATCTACTCGGGAGACGTTTAGTATTATGGCGAGGAGTAGAGAAAGACCCATTCAGAAGCTGTCGACGATTCATGATGGGTATTTGTATTTTACTGTAAACCAGCGGATGGGGACGATGATGGCGGCGTATCGAGTGAGGATCGAGGGGATTTAAAACAAAAGGAGGAATATGTCAGCGATTAAGATTAAGGATTTAACGAAGAGGTTTGGGAAGTTTACGGCGCTGGATGGGGTGAATTTGGAGGTGGAGAAGGGGGAGGTTTTTGGATTTATTGGGCCGAATGGGGCAGGGAAGACGACGACGATTCGGACGATACTAGGGATTTATCGGGCGACGAGTGGGGACGTGAAAGTGCTAGGAGGAGATGCTTGGAAAGATGCGGTGGAGATCCACAAAAAGATCGCGTATGTGCCAGGAGATGTGAATTTGTGGTCGAATTTGACGGGCGGGGAAGTGATTGATCTGTTTATGAAACTGCGCGGAGCGGCGAATGAAAAGCGGCGAGAGGAACTAGTGAAAAGATTTGAGTTGGATGTGACGAAAAAATGCGGTACGTACTCAAAGGGTAATCGACAGAAAGTGGCACTAGTGGCAGCACTGGCGAGCGATGCTGATCTTTACATTTTGGATGAGCCGACGAGCGGACTGGACCCTCTGATGGAGCAAGTGTTTCGGGACGAAGTGATGAAGTTGAAAGAAGCTGGCAAGACAGTTTTTTTGTCGAGTCATATTTTGCAAGAAGTGGCGCTTCTGTGTGACCGCGTGGGAATTATCAAAGAGGGGAAGATCGTGCAGGTGGGCGTGATGGAGGATATGAAGCGGCTCGCGAAAGATAAGGGGCTGGAAGAGATTTTTATGAAACACTACAAGAAAGACGGTGAAGAGAACACAGGGGCGGAGGAGTAGTAAGATGATTTTTGAGAGATTAGCGAAGGGAAGTGGGCTTCTCGTAAAGTTTGTGTTTAGGCGGGAGTGGCTAGCACTGGCGATCTGGACCGTAGGACTGCTAGGGTTTGCTGTGGCGGTGCCAGTGGCGTTTAATCAGATGTACGATACTGAAGAAGCTAGGCAGGGAATGGCGGTGGCGATGGGAAATCCTGCGATGGTGGCGATGGTCGGTGATAGTACGGCGCTGGACGACTACACGGTCGGTGCGATGAATGTGCATATGATGCTGGTTTTTATGGCGATTGCGATTGCGGTGATGAATATTTTCTTTGTCGTGAAATATACGCGGAGAGATGAGGAGTTAGGGAGAGAAGAAGTTTTAAGATCACTTCCAGTGGGACACTTGGCGGGGCTAAGTGCGGTGCTGATAGTGGCGCTGGTGGTGAATTTAGTGATTGGTGCGCTGATCGGGGTGGGGTTATCGGTGCTAGGAATTGAGTCAATTGACTGGGCAGGATCGATTTTGTACGGAATGGGGATCGCGGCGGTAGGGCTGGTGTTTGCGGGCGTGGCGGCAGTGGCGGCGCAGCTCTGTCAAACAGCGCGAGGAGCGATCGGGATGTCAATGATTTTCCTGATCGGCAGTTACCTGATGCGAGCGGCGGGAGATATGAATAGTGAAGTTTTGGCGAGGATGTCGCCGCTAGGGCTGGTGCTTCGGACAGAGGCGGCGGTAGGAAATTATTGGTGGCCGATCTGGGTGCTTTTAGGAATTGCGGCTGTACTGGTCGTGAAAGCGTTTTGGCTAAATGCTATTCGCGATATGGATCAAGGATTTATACCTGCGAAACCTGGGAGAGCGCGTGCGTCGGGGTTGTTGGTGCGACCGATAGGGCTGAGTTTGAGACTGATGCGATGGATGATGATCGCGTGGCTGGTGGGACTGATGCTTCTCGGTGCGAGTTATGGATCGGTTTTGGGTGATACAGAATCTTTTGCGGATACGATCGCGCAGATGACGGGCGGAGTAGCTGAGGGCGAAGATGTGGCGCGGGCATTTGTGAGTGTTTTGATGTTGATCATGGCGGTGTTTGCATGTGTGCCGTGTTTGATTATGTTACTGAAAGTGAGAGGGGAAGAGAAGCGTGGACGGCTGGAGATGATACTGGCGGGAGCAGTGAGTCGTGGGAAAGTTATTAGATCATATCTAGTGCCAACGCTGGTGTTTAGTTTTGTTTCTGTGATGATGGCGATAGTGGGACTGTGGGGTGCGGGGATGGCGACGATGGAAGAACCGATTGTTTTCGGGGAGATTTTCAGGGCGGTGATGGTTTATATGCCAGCGATTTGGGTGATGATCGGAATAGGGATACTTCTGGTGGGGGTGGCGCCAAAAAAAGCGGGATTTGCGTGGATTTTCCTATTGTTCGCGTTTTTTGTGTCGTATTTCGGGGGGATGATGGGGCTGCCAGAATGGACGAGTAGGTTGACTCCGTTTGGATGGGCGCCGGAGGTGATGATGGGGGAGAGTGTGAGTTTCTTGCCTCTCATGGTGACGGCGGTTGTGGCGGTTGGATTGATTACGGTGGGAGTTTTGACGTATCGACGGCGGGAGATGGTTTAGCGGTTTGATAGATAAAGTAAAACGAGGTGTTTATTGAGGATCATAAGGGTAGGTGGTAGAATGGTGGGTGGAAGCGTGGCCGAGTGGTTGAAGGCGCACGACTCGAAATCGTGTAGGCAGAAATGTCTCGGAGGTTCGAATCCTCTCGCTTCCGCCATTTTGTAAAAGATAGATAAACCCGCCAGGAGTGGCGGGTTTTATATAATCACATAGGATACTATGCTTATTTACGACGGGACATTTTTTTGTGAGCTGCAGCGATTTCGGCACGGAATTTATCTTGCTTGTCGGTAGGGACGTACTTGATGCAGCAATCTGCTAGGTCTTCGAGAAGAATTACGCGCATCTGGTCAAGTACGCCATCTATAGCATAAAGAGCTGAAGCTATAGCTTTTGGAGCAGTAAGGCCATCGCCGCTAAGAGCTTTGTCTCGTTCACTCTCAAGTCTCTTAATAGTTTCAGCAGCGGTTTTATTGTCGGCCTTGCGGGCGCTAATAGCTGTCTTTAGTTTATCCTGCAGACGGCCATTGGTTTCTTTCTGATCAGAGAGTTGCGTTTTGATGTCGTCGAGTTTCGTGGTGAGAGTAGTGATCTCTCCGTCTTTTGTGATAATTGCAAGCTGAGCTTTACGGTCACTGGCTTGCGCGGCAGCAAGTTGCCCCCCCAAATCATCCACGATAACTGCAACTCTTGTGTGTTCTGTTGATTCCTGAATTTTTCTTAGCTCTTCTAGTGAGTGGTCTCGGGCTTTGAGAGCTGCATCCCTATCTGATTCTGCAGTATTTTTCGCTTGTTCGTGTTCGCTCGCTAGTCGTAGGGCAGCGTCGGCGTCATCTTGCGCCTGTTCAAGTTCTTTTTCCATGCGATAATAATCGCTCGACATATTAGCAAAGAGTTCTTCTAACTCACTTGGCTGTAGTTCACCGCCAGTCTGCAGTTGAGAATCATCAGCGTCGGAAAGTGCAATGTAATTGCAGAGTCCGCCAGGGTTGCGACGTAAGACGACTTGACCAGTATCTTCGAGCGCTAGAATATACTCCTCCAGTGCCATGATATTCTGATGGTGCGATCGCGCCCACCCCTTTCTGAATATCTTTCCATATATAACTTGCCAAACTTCGACTTGACCAGACCGCAGGACTCCGCCTCGGTTCTTGAGAAACTTAAGGATTTGTTTTTTGGTCTGTGTGGGATTTTTTCTGACACTCATCATAAAAACGATCTCCTTTCATATCCTATAGATTATTAATTTGCACCGCTAGGGTTGTCCACTACGTCAAGAAGTGGCACTCCCCCAACTGGGCTATTAACTGTACAATAGTATAGCCGGATAGTCAATGATGAGTTTAGTTGTCTGGGTGTGAAGAGGCGTGTTTTATGCGGCGTCGAGTAGGTCTAGGTATGAAGATTTTGACTCTGGGTCGTCAAACTCTGGGTCGAGATCGAGTTCGGTAAGAACATCCTCTGTGTCTTCGAGAGAGGAGTCGGCTCGTTGCTTTAATCTTTCACGAGAGGCAGCGACGACATTGGCGGCGGCTAGGATTTCTGGGACAGTATCGACTTTTTTGCCGACGATACGATCGAGGTTTCTAGTGGAAGGGTCGACGGATAACTGGTCTGTGAGTGAAGATAGTTGGGCGTTTTCTTGATTGCCGACGAAAGTTTCAGCGACAGCTTCGCGAACATCGGTGGTGGATTCGGCGGTACTAACTCTTTGCATCGTTTCGGAGACGACTGTGTCGGCCTGTTCTTGGAGGATGCGCGAAGCGTTTGGGTCGAGTTCGCGAGTGGCGCTTCTCATAGCGTCGTGTGTGTTTGCGATAAGGTGTGCAGCATCAGTGCGAGCCTCTTCAATGGAGTTATTACTGATTGTAGCGGCAGAAATTTTTGTAACTGCAGCATTTGTATGGTCGTTTAAGGCGTTTGCGGACTCCTGCGAAGAGAGTCCCTCTCCGTCTAGGGAGTCTAGGTCGACATTGATAGCATCCATACCGAACTGGCGGTCGATAGGATCGATTGTGTCTGGATCGTTTAGTTGTTCGGAATTAGAAAAATTTCCGTAACTGTATTCTTGCTCAATAATGGCGGATTCTGTGATTAATTCGCCGTCCAGTTCATAGGTGACTTCTGGAGTCATATTGACGCCCATTTCTATGGTAGCGGGTATTTCTGCGTCGTCGATTCTGACGAAATACTCGCCGCTGTTTTTGCGGTAGACTTTTGTAGGGTCGGTGAGATGTTCGGCGGAACTGTCTCGTTCGGCGCTTTTTAATCCTGGTTCTAGTTCGGGGTTGCGATCGTGCATGGTTTTTGTTTTTATGTGTACTCTCCGGGATTATAGCATAAGCGTGGAATAATGTCAACGTCGATGAGGTGCGGCAACAAAAAAGACCTGTGAACAGGACTCTTTATTGAATTGGTACACCCGACAGGATTTGAACCTATGACCTCTGGCTCCGCAAGCCAACGCTCTATCCAGCTGAGCTACGGGTGCATACTCAGGGTATTTTAACACAAAAACAGGGGAGGGGGTAGGGTGAATTAGTTCTAAGGTTCTGAGGTTTTGAAGCGTGCGAAAAAAACTGGAGACTACTAACTGATGATGTTTTATTAAGAAGAATGCGCTCGGCAGGAGTCGAACCTGCAATGATCTGCCCAGACAAAGCACAAGTGTGGACCTCGTACACTATATTAACGTATAAAGTCCACCGAAAAAATAAAAGGGCGTTGTCTATTGGTATAGATAACGGAGACAATTGTAGCACAAACTACAACTACTCGGCAAGAGGGATTAATCTAGATGCGAAGTTTTTTAATAATGCGGTCGATGAGGTCGAATTTCACCTCTTCCATCGGGATGCGCTGGCCAAAAATGTCGACGATTTGCTCGCCTAGATCCTCAGGGAAGAACATAGAGATAGTGTGAGCAAAACGCTTTTTAGGAACGAGAATAATAGAGAAGCGCTTGCCGTCGTCAAGAATACCGAAGGAACGGAAGCCATTGTAGCGATAGAGGCGGTCGTCGATACGGAGGCCGGTCGCGTCGAGTGAGTAAGTAATCGTACGAGCGGAGCGGAAATAAAGAAAGAGGGCAACAACAGAGACGATTATGACGACAGTGAAAGAAAATGAGCGCAGGAAGAAAAGGTCTAAGGCGATAAGGCCTAACACGACGATAAAGAAGCCAACATACCAAATTGGAGATTTTTCGCCCGTGGCGTATTCTTCGGCTTGCCAAGTCACAAAAGGTTCGCTGGGCAGATCGCTCTCTTCTGCTTGATCTTCTGGAAGTTCGTCTGTACCTGCAGGCTGTTCCGAATTGTCGTCTAATGGTTTGTCGGCGATATTCTCTGAGGTATAGTCGGTGGATTCGTTTGGCTCTAGGTGTTCTTGGTCAGAAGGTTGCATGTCTGGTGACTGGTTGTGATTTTCATCCATAAGCTAATTGTAACATATTCCGGAAGTGTCTTGATGAATTTGGCGGAGAGAGTGAGATGGTTGCTTCGCAACGCGTAAAGCCCGAACTCGAGTTCGAATCTCATTTCTACAGAAAACAGAAACACCCAGACCAAAAGGCCTGGGCGCTTCTCCTGGCGGAGAGAGTGAGATTCGAACTCACGGTGCTGTTACACACGCTGGTTTTCAAGACCAGTACCATAAACCACTCGGTCATCTCTCCAGATGATCTAATTGTATCAAAAAATTACAGGGGAGGGAATTAGGTAGTGCCGCCGCCTACAGCGAAAGCGTTAATAACGAAGTTGACGATGGCGAAGGAAAGGATGGCGATAATTAGACCGATGATGGCGTACATGATGGTGTTTTTGGCGTCTGTGACTTTTTTACTGTCGCCGCCCGAGATGACATAGCGAAGACCGCCATAAATAAGCATGATAACGGAAAGGATACCGACAATAAAAAGGATTACGTTGGTAATTTCGGTAAGAATACCGGTGTCACCGAAAAGGTCGGCTGGCTGGCCTTCGCCGCGCGCGGCAGCTGCACCACCTGCTGCACCACCTGTGACGTAGCCCGCCCAGATGACGATGTTGATATATATTTGTTGGATTAATGCGATCATGTTTTGTCTCGATTATGTTTGTTTGTACTATAACAAATTTCCTCCTGCGCGTCTATATTATGTGATACAATGATTGACGGAAGTGGGCGGAGGTTATTAACAGTTTGGAGGAGTACCCAAGTGGCTGAAGGGGACGGTTTGCTAAATCGTTAGGCTGGGGAGACCTGGCGCGGGAGTTCGAATCTCCCCTCCTCCGCCAGAGTGAACTAAGACCTCTTTTGAGATTATTTTTATTCGGAAAAGTTTACTATAACTCTGCCTCCAGTGTCAGTGTGAGCGGGTTCGAGCTATTTGGGCATTTTGCGCCGTTGAGCGGCGGGAAAATAGCGGTTTTGGTTAGTGATAACCTGTACGCTGTCTTGCTTCTTGCAGAAGCTCCGGTGATACTGGGATTGGTTAAATGTTACAGGGGTGGAAGTTGAAATTATCCAGAAAAACACCGAAATATATTGACTTTTCGCTTATAGTATGTCATAGTTATGTTCATGAGGGTGTGTATGGGAGTTATTGGAATTATTTTCTCCTATATAGGAGTTTTTGTTTTACAAAAACTCCGTAAAAGTTACTGCCCTTGAACTTTTATAACCTACTTAAATTTACTATTTTCAATCGTCGTAGGATAAGAACTTACAAACATTGTGGGTTGTTATCCTACGGCGAGTGCCGCCTAGGAAAATCTAAAAAATCTTGGGAGGTAACTGCTATGTTTACAAAGGAAGAGATGCCCGAATCATTGGCAGAGATATTCAAAACGGAAGCCGAACTTGGCAAAAAACAGCCGGACGGAGAAGTCATGAGTAACATGATGTTCTGCGACGAAAATGTCATGACGTTCGGATATGTCGGACGTATAGCTCACGAGAAGTTTAACGGATTTTTGGACGGATTCTTCGCGGGAGTTATTAACGGCGCTGTTTCTGGTCAGATCACGTGCGAGAAGAGTGACCTCAACAAAGCAGATGGGGATAGCACAACATCAATATACGCAAACGTTAAGGGTGAAATCGACGGCTGGTTTTATGGGCTTATAAAAATATCCTCAGAATCAGGCGACGATGATTCCATCAGTATCCCTGAGAAGTATTTTGAGACCTATCAGTATTTGCAAAATGCTCCGTTACTTTGGAGGGACGTGAAAACCCTTGATATCCCATCGGAAACAATCGCTGGACTCAAAGGCTTGGAAACTATTGGTAGCGTAATTGAAGCGTTTGAACGGCATGGCAACGATACGGACTGTGTTATGGTCGTACTGAAGGCAATCGGCTATGAATTCGAGAACGAGGAACCACCGGAAGTGCCGCAACCCCATTGTTACCGCAGGGACGAGCCTATTCCAGTAGAACGGAGGGCGAATGTACCAATTCATCACGAGCTTATAAACCCCCATTACAACGACAGCAACTTCAGTAGCGGGCAGCGCACTGTGTTTCTTGCCGAAGGTTTTGGAGATCCTAAAGACGGATGGATGGAAGCAATCTTTGATAAGCAAGGGTGTTACATTTTCGGCGCACGACTCCCCGATCTTGTGAAAGAACGCGGTATGGATTATGCCGAACAAGATAAGCTGGCAAGGTCTCAGGCTGACGAACAATGCGAGGAAAAAACAGCGCTGTGGTATCAGAAGTATCTGAGCGTCTTGATCAATGAGCCGACGCTGAAGCTGGTACATATTTTGGCCGGCGTTAAAGCTCATGACGGTTACTCGTACCTTGAGTACGGTTACGTGGTAGAGGAATAGTCATCAGGCTTCAGGGAAAAAGAGTAGGTAAAATAAGCTCTCGACAATCTGTAGAGATACAGTGCGTTGGGGGCTTTTCGCCATCCATAATACAAGGCTTTTTTGTTTTTGGTGAAGTGTTTGCGATATAGTTAGACCTCGTCACGATAATATGGTATAATGTTGTAGATTGAAACTGGGCTAGGGCTTGGTTTTCGAAGTATTTTGAAAGGAAGATGGGGCGATGATTGCTGCAAAAGAGCTTTACTATGCGCGGATTAGAGAGATTCGTGCTGATCCGAAATTTGAGCAGGTGCAGAGGTGTGTCGAATGTTTGTTTAATAGGACACACGGAATGACGGATCCGCACGAGATCACACTGAAAGTGCGTACTGAGAATTTGGCACATGAAATAGGGCTAAAGCTTGGCAGGGGAGAGTATTCGTACTTCAACCTCGACGAAATGGTGCGCGGCGGTTTTTACGGGCCGATCGTGCAGTATATGTTGGATTTGTTGCATACGAAAATGGTGGAAGACCAGTTGGGTCTAGAGAATCTGTTGGATGAAGTGCCGATCATGAAAGAGTGGTTCATTTCTGGTAGTTATGTGATAAACCGGGTTATGAACCGAGGCCTGTGACCGGATGACGCAGAAATGAATTCGGCAGCAGCGATCGCAGCTGAATGCTACGTCGTAAACTTCAACACTACTAACTCTTCTTGGATCGCTTGACGATTCTAACTAACAGCTGACCGAAAGGTTGGCTGTTTTTATTTGAGGATGAATTTAGTCTGTCTGGGAGGTTCTTTAGAGTTGGAGTCGGAGTTGGAGTCGGAATCGGAGTCGGGCTGGCGGGCGAGGATGACGACAGATATTTTACGGGCGCTGTTTGCGCGAAGGAGGTCAGCGGCGGCGTGGATAGAGGCGCCTGAGGTATAAATGTCGTCGAGGATGACGTAGTGAGTTTTGGAATTGAGTTTTTGGTCGCAAGAGAAGGCTTGTTTGGCCTGGGCGAGGCGCTTAGCGCGAGATGAGCCGAATTGGCGAGTGTTGGTGCGACGAGTGAGGACTGGGGATGTTTGACATTCTTTGAGTCTGGCGAGGTGGCGAGCGAGAAGCGCGGTGTGGTCAAAGCCGCGCTGACGGATGTGAGGGTGTGAAGTCGGAATAGGGACGATGATGGTATTTGCTGTGAATTTAGGTGTTATAGTGGCGAGCATTTCGGCGATAGGGAGAGCAGCAGCGCGAACAGAGTGAAATTTATAGAGGTCGATGAGGCGACGAATGACGTGGTTGCGGTAAGATAGAGTCCAAGATTTTTGATAAGACAAGCGACAGGTTTTGCATGAGCTTTTTACTACTACGCCACATTTTAGACAGTGGTTGATGTGGTGTTTGGTGATGTAGTTTTTACAATCTACACACAAGATATGTCCGATTTTACCGCAGTTCGAACAGTGGTGAGGACAAATGAGATTGAGAATTTGATTGAGCATTGTAATTATTACATCCTGGGGCTAGCGTTTTTATTGATTATATATCGATTTATAGTGTATAGTAATAGCATGTATCGTTTACATTAGAGGTGTTGCGAGGAGAGGAATGGTCATGCCAGCCTCTGAATATCTCAGTGCTGTAATGATAGTATAAATTATAAGCCTAAGTGGAGGAAGAAATGGCTCGTAAACAAGGAAATGATTTGTTGATGGATGACGAGTTGGCTGCGGCCTTTTTGGGTGACGAGCAGCTTCTCGGTGATACACCAACAACAGAAGTACAGGAAAGCGAATGGTCAGAAGCGGAGAGTGATTTCCCAGGCCAGTTGGCGGTGGATGTATATGAAACGGTGGATAAGCTTGTAGTGAAGGCGAGGACTGCTGGTGTTAGTAAGTCGGACCTCGACGTAAGTATAGCGGACAATATTTTGACGATTAGTGGTATTTTGAATAGTGGTGAGGATGTGAATGCGACAAACTGGCATATCCAAGAGTGTTACTGGGGTGAGTTCAGTCGAACGATCGCTCTACCGGTGCAGGTGAAAGAAGAAGGAACGGAAGCTGCGCTGAAAGAAGGTGTACTGACAATTACCTTTGACAAGATCAAGCAAGAAGATAAGTCGACAAAGATACACATCAGCTAGAAGTTTTGATAGAACTGAAGGAAGACGCTCCACGTGGGGTGTTTTTCTTGTTGCAGGAGTGCAGTAGTGCGAGGAGGGGAGCGAGCAGAGTACGAGGCAGTAAGCTAAGAAAATAAAGAAAAGAGCGATGGTAGGTAAGTATAAAAGAAAGCAGACCCCGGAGGGTCTGCTAGAGAAGCTACGCAAGTATATTAGTCTGCGATATTGTCGACGACAAAATTGACAATCGCAAAAGCGAGAATAGCAACTACAAGACCGACGATGGCGTACATGATAGTATTCTTTGCAGTTGTAACCTTACCACTGTCACCAGCAGATGTAGAGTACTTAATACCACCGATAATAAGCATGATAACTGAGATTATACCTACGATAAAGAGTAGTACGTTAACAATAATAGTTACTGCACCAGCTCCACCGAACAAGTCAGAAGGTACGTTATCTCCCTCTCCAGCTTCTACGCCACCTATAAGGTTGAGGTCACCACCACCTCTTGCTACTGCGTGACAGGTTGCTGAAGTACCTGTGGGCGAGTTAGCTGGCACACCCCACCTACACCTAAATCCTTCAGGGTGTGGGTTATTTGTACAATCACTTTGAGGACGAGATGCACACGGTGTAGGAGTGGCAGCTACGGTGTCACCAATACCTCCGCCAATAGCGAGGACTGCGACAAAGGCTACGATGCTGAAGATAGTTTTTAGTTTTTTCATTTCTATATTTTACCTTTCTTTTACTAGATTTAGTTTGATTATATCATATGATCGTAGTTTACAAACGAAGATTTCTATATCAAGCTGTCAACGACGAAGTTGACAATGGCGAAGGCAAGTATTGCTACAACTAAACCGATGACTGAATACATGATGGTGTTTTTGGCGGCGGCGATTTTACCTGAGTCGCCATTAGATGTAGAGTACCTAATACCACCGACGATGATCATAATCACCGAAACAATCCCTATAACAAATAGAAGAGTATTGATGATGTTGCGAACAACACTCTCAAGAGTTCCCACATCGTGATCAGGTTCAGCGGTAAGGATACCTTCTTGAATACTAGTTCCCATAATAGTAGCGTCGCTAATAGCATATACTGAAACAGGGATAAGGGTAGCCAGAGAGAAGACGAGTGCTAGTGCGATGAGTGATTTTGTAATGAGTGACTTTTTCATTTGAGTTTGCCTTTCTGGTGTAGTTTATACTTCTTTTGGTTCGAATTATATATTAATTTGTGAGTTTAGCAAGGAGTGGGGTTTATCAATCCGTATCATCATCGTCATCATCTGCAGGAGCGGAGGCGCTGGAGTCGGTGATACGATCGAAGACGAATTGAGTTATAGCGAAAGCAGAGAGAGAGACGATGAGACCGATGACTG
>WQWN01000005.1 GCA_009785325.1 Candidatus Saccharimonadota bacterium | reverse complement strand
ATAAATTTAATGTGGCGATGCGTACATCGAGTCAGTCGCTAGTCGATAGATAATAAAGGAGAGGATAATGACAACACAACGACAAAACAAAGGATTTAAATCAGGAGCAGTTTCGCTGTATGTAGTGATCTTTACAACGCTACTAATTAGCGTGATCACGCTATCTTTCCTAAGAATTATGTTGAATGAGCAGATCCAGACGATTAACTCTGACCTCTCACAGTCTGCTTTTGACTCGGCTCTGGCGGGAACGCAAGACGCTAAGACTCTCATTACGCTTCATCACGAGTGCCTAAGTAGGGGAGACAATAGTGCTATATGTCAGCGAATTGCAGCCGCAATTGCTACTCAAGGTTGTGATACGGTGCGCTTAGCAAACCTTCCTGGAGTTGGTCTGCAGCCTGGTGAGGTTCCAATTGTAGTGGGTGGCGGCGATGACAACCCAATGAATCAGGCTTACACCTGTGTAGTGGTGGAAATGAATACGACGGACTTCGTGAGCGAATCTATAGCGGGTGAATCTACAATTGTGCCACTGCGCTTTACTAGTGACGCGGTTGAAGAGGATGAAGACGAGGATGAGGATGCAGAAGACAGAGGGCGGACTGATCGCGTAGAATACATCACAATTCAGTGGTTTACGCAGGTGAATAACCAGAATGAGGAAACTTTTACGTCAAATCTCCTCGGCTCTTCGTCTAATCTAACTTTCCCAGACATAAATGCATGGGGTCGTCAGCCGTCGGTGCTTCGTGTACAGTTGATCCAGACAGCAGAAGAATTTACTCTTGGTCAGTTTGATCGTAATGAGGGGAATAGGACTAATCGTGCGACGATGTTCTTTTTCCCAACAACTGCTTCACCAAGTGAAGCGACACTGACCGCTGAGCAGGTAGCTAGGACATCTTCGAGGACAGTGCAAGCGCCGTTTGCGGCACATTGTGTGCAGTCAGGATTTTCAATCGGTGGACGTTATGCGTGTGAAGCGACATTTAGACTGCCAGATCCAATTCCTGGTCCTGATGGTAGTACGCAGCGGCATCCAGGTACATCGTTCCTGCGTATTACACCGCTTTATCGAACGACGGAGTTCCGTGTGGTTGGATTGAACTCGAATAGAGAAATATCTGAGGGTACACGTTTCCTGGGAGTCCAACCCAGTATAGATTCGACTGGACGGGCGAATAATGTGTTTCGGCGTGTTGTCAGCCGAGTGGAATTAACAGATGTAGGCTTCCCATTCCCAGAGTTTGCAGTCGAACTAAATGATGATGGTAATCCATTCTGTAAAGCTATGCTACTAACTGATGTAGCAAATGAGAGCTTTGATGAGGGTGACTGTCATCAGTGGGTTACCGATTAGTAGTTTGTAGATAAAATTTGTGCAATATGAGAGGAGGCGTTAAGCCTCCTCTTTATAGTTGAGTTTAGAGTTGGTAGTTATGGTGATTATGAGGTTTTTGGGAAAGAAAAGGCGTCCGTTTAGGCGGACGCCGGGCTTTGCTGATTGTCCTAGAGGAGTCTATTACTCCTCGGGAACTTCTTCGGGATCCGCCGGAGTTTCGGCGGGATCTTCTTCTCCTTCTTCGTTTTTATCGTCTTCTGAGTAAGTAAAACTCTGGAACGCCAGACATTCCTCGCCAGAGCAGCCATAGACGACAATTATAGGAATGTCGCAGCAGATGCAGTCGCCAATAGGGGAGCTGTCGAGGTGTAGGTCTACGAGAATCAGAGCAACGCGAGCGGCTTCATGGTCGCCGAAAGTGTTGTTGATGTCGCAGTTGAAAAGGCTGTCGGGGGCAATTTTGCAGAGGTCTTCGCTAAACTTGCAAGCGGCCAATACGGCAACGGCAAGATTAGTTGTGGGGACGTTAGCGCCACTGAAGGCGATGCGGAGTAGGCAGGCGTTATTTTCCTTACTTAAAACACAAGGAATTTGAATGCCGCCGAAGGGTAAATCAGGCTTTTCGATGTCGCGGTCTTTGTGTTCACCCGTCAGTACGTGATCGGGGTTTTCGGTTAGCCATCTGATGAACGGGGCTGTACTGTCAGTATCGTCGAGCTGTCCCTGAGTGTAGTGGAAGATCACAAGGGGATCGTCCGATTTGATTTCTACGAGCTCCAAGTAGAGCTCGTAAGGGCCTTCGTCGAGACCGAGACTGCGGATGAATCTGCTGGTCGCCGATTGTAATTCAGCGAACAGTGGGTCGAGGTCGAAAGGAGTGTCGTTTGTCGTTGTGCAAGTTTGATGCTTCATAAAATTCCTCCTCAAGGAAAGAGCTAGCGATCGAATCCCTCAGTGAGATTGATAGCCGCGGAATATGACCGGTGGTACGGACACAGTCTGCGACTATCAATTGACAATCAATAAAATAGTAAGGTGCGGAATGAGTAGTATAACATAAATCGTGGTCTTGGTAAATAGGATGAAATAAAAAAGCGCTCACTGTGGTAGCAAGCGCTGATTTGGTGCATCGGTTGTTTTTAGAGAAGCAGAGCGCCAATTGCTCTTACGAACTCGTGAGGGCTTTCTGTTAAGCCCTTGTAGTCGTATTCAATAGATTCGTTGGGGATAGCTTTTGCGAGCGCGTCGCGGAAATGGCGTGCGCAGAGTGTGGCAATAACGAGATCTGTGTGTTCCAGCGCGCCGCTGAAAGAGACGCGGAGGGAGCCTTCGCCTGAAGTGGCTGTTTCACTGAGGTGAGTGAACTTGAACGGTATTGCGATGGCGCCGAGCCATTTTTTGTCGCCTGCTTCGGGGTCAAGAAGATCTTCGGGGATCGTGCCGGTGGCAAAGTGGTCTGGGTGGCGGTGGAGGGTCGCCAGTTTGTCTTCTGCGCAGTTGTTACCTGCGCCGTCTGGGCCTGTGAAGTCGAGGCGGGCAAGTTCTTCCGTTTCATTAGCGCTGGCGAATTGCAAGATGCAGCGCCAGGCGTTTAGGCTGAAGTCTTTTGTGTAGCGTCTGACGCTGTCGAACGCAGCCATAAGGGCTTTTTGAAGGGCTGCACGTTCAGCCCCCCCGTCGATGTGGTAGCTTAGGATTGGATCCATTTTGTTGTTGCCTCCTAATGTAAGCTAGCGATCAATTCTCATATGAGATTAATAGCCGCAGAGCGCGCTCGATAAATTCAAGCGTAAGCTGCGACTATCAAAAACCAATGCTAAAATACTACACCTGAAGTGTCGTGCGGTATTGTAACATACATGTCTATATATGTCAATATGTGGCAGTGAAAATCCGTAAGTGGTATGATGGAGAAAAGAGGAGGTTTGCCATGACGATGAAACTGATCGAGAAGTACGTGGGAGGATTTGTGAGTGGGAGAGAGATGGAAGAGATTAGAGGAGAGGTGGAGGAGGCGACTAGGGAGGTGTTGGAGGGTACGGGAGAGGGGAAGGAGTTTTTGGGGTGGGTGAGGTTGCCAGAAAGTTATGATAGAGAAGAATTTGAGAGAATAAAGGCGGCGGCGGAGAAGATTCGAGGGGATTCGGATGTTTTGGTGGTGATAGGGATCGGGGGATCGTATTTAGGGGCACGGGCGGTGATTGAGGCATTGCAGGGGCAGAACAGAAATACCAAGGTGGCTTCCGCCGACGATACTTCTGGGCGTGTGCTCCAGGGTGCTAGCCCGAGTCTTACCCGCTCAAAAGCATCATCGGCTCCGCTTGAGATATATTTTGCGGGGAAGGATATTAGTTCGCTTGAGCTGAATTCTTTGCTGGAGATTTGTGGGGGGAAGGATGTGTCGGTGAATGTGGTGTCGAAGTCTGGGACGACGACAGAGCCGGCGATTGCTTTTAGGGTTTTTCGGGAGTTGCTAGAGAAAAAGTATGGAAAAGAAGGGGCGGCGAAAAGGATTTATGCGACGACTGATCGGGCGAAGGGTGCGTTGAAGCAGTTGGCGGATGCGGAGGGGTATGAGACGTTTGTGGTGCCGGATGACGTGGGTGGTCGTTACTCTGTTTTGACGGCGGTGGGGATTTTGCCGATTGCGGTGGCGGGGATTGATGTGGATGAGTTGATAGCAGGAGCGGGGCAGGCGATGGAGGAGTTCTCTGAAGTTGATTTTGAGAAGAATTTAGCGATGAGGTATGCGGGCTATCGAAATATTTTGTATCGGAAAGGGTTTTCGGTGGAGGTTTTGGCTGGGTATGAGCCGCGGATGGCGATGATGAGTGAGTGGTGGAAGCAGTTGTTTGGGGAGAGCGAAGGGAAGGAAGGGAAGGGGATTTTTCCGGCGTCGGTGGTGTTTTCTACGGATCTACACTCGATGGGGCAGTATATCCAGGAGGGGGAGAGGAAGTTGTTTGAGACCGTGCTGAGTTTTGAAGATGCTGGAGTGGAGGTTTTGGTGCCAGAGTGTGATGGGGATTTGGATGGGTTGGGATATTTGGAGGGGAAAAGTCTCGAGTTTGTGAATGAGAGGGCGATGAGGGCGACGATTCTTGCTCATGTGGATGGAGGAGTGCCGAATGTCGTACTGGAGATGGATAGACTGAGGGAGTTTGAGCTGGGATATTTGATTTACTTTTTTATGATGTCGTGTGCGATTTCGGGATATGTGCTAGGGGTGAATCCATTTGATCAGCCGGGGGTAGAGAGTTATAAGAAGAATATGTTTGCGCTGCTAGGGAAGCCGGGGTTTGAGGAACTGCGAGGGGAGTTGGAGGGGAGGTTGTAGGTTTTGGCGTTGCAAATAGTGTAGAATAAGAGCATGAGCGAAATAAAATACAAAGGGCCGGTGGTCCTGGTGGTGTTGGATGGGGTGGGGATAAATAAGTATGAAATTGGAAATGCGGTGAAGTTGGCGCATACAGAGACGTTGGATAGAATTATGCGTGATTATCCGATGGTGGAGATAGAAGCGAGTAGTGAAGCGGTGGGGTTGCCTGAGGGGCAGATTGGGAATTCGGAAGTGGGGCATTATGTGATGGGGAGTGGAGTGATTTCTAAGCAGGCGATTCAGATGGTGGATGAGGCGTTTAGCGAAGGGAGGATTTATGAGGGTGAGACTTGGAGGAGGGCTGTTGCGAATGTGAAAGAGACGGGCGGAGTGATGCATTTTATCGGGGTGTTTTCGGATGGGCGGGTACATGGAGATATGGGACATATGATGAAAATGGTAGCGCGAGCAGATGAGGAAGGAGTGGAGAGGGTGCGGATTCACGTGCTTTTTGACGGGAGGGATGTGCCTGCTCGGAGTGAACCGAAGTATATTGATGAGCTGGAGGGGATGTTGAGTGAGTTTAACGCTCGAGGGAGGGATTATAGGATTGCGAGCGGAAGTGGGCGGGAGAATGCGACGACGAATCGTTACTGGAGTGATCCAGATATGTTGAAACGAGGACTGGAGGCGCATGTGCGTGGGACGGCGAGAGGTTTTCGGTCGGCGAAGGAGGCGGTGGAGACATTTCGGCAGGAGAATGCGGAAGTGGATGATCAGTGGCTACCTGAATTT
The DNA here is from genome assembly GCA_009785325.1 of Candidatus Saccharimonadota bacterium. Lineage (GTDB taxonomy): Bacteria > Patescibacteriota > Saccharimonadia > Saccharimonadales > Saccharimonadaceae > WQWN01. The sequence continues at coordinate 64,765 of WQWN01000005.1, read as the reverse complement.
ACAGTGGTGGATGAAAGTGGTGCGCCGGTGGGGAAGATGGAAGATGGAGACACGGTGATTTTTTGGAACTTCAGGGCGGATCGGGCGATTCAGTTTAGTGAGATGATGACAAGTGAGGAGTTTCCGTATTTTGAACGAGGAGAGGTGCCGAAGGTTTTTTATGCGGGGATGGTGGAGTATGATCAGGAACGGAAGATTCCGGCGCATACGCTGGTGGAGCCAGTGAGTGTGGACGGGGTTTTGGCGGAGTTTGAGGTGGAGAATGGGTTGAGGCGGTTTGTGGCGAGCGAATCGATTAAGTTTGGGCATGTGACTTTTTACTACAATGGGAATAAGAAGGGGAAGTTCAGTGAGGAGATGGAGGAATATGTGGACTTGCCGAATAAGACGGGCGAGCCGTGGAAGTCGCCGTGGATGCGGAGTGATGAGCTGACGGATATTTTGGTGGAGAAGATTAAGAGTGGGGAGTTTCAGTCTATACTGGTGAACTATCCGAATGGGGATATTGTGGGGCATGAGGCGATGGTGGAGCCGAGTATCGTGGCGATGGGGGCGGTGGATATTGCGCTGAAGAGAGTACTGAGGGCGGTGGATGAGGCGGGAGGAGTGGCTATCGTGATGAGTGATCATGGGAATATCGAGGAGACTTTTTACCTGAATGAAGATGGGACGCCAGTGATAGGGGAGGATGGAAAACCGTTGAGGCAGACGCGGCATACGGCAAATCCTGTGCCTTTTGTGATTTATGATAATACAGAGAATGCGGGGAAGTATCGGCTGAAGAAGGAGAAGGCTGATGGAGGGGAGTTTGGGCTGAGCAATGTGGCGGCGACAGTGGCGATGCTGCACGGTCTGGAGCCGAAGAGTGAGTGGGACGAAAGTTTGATCGAGAAGATCGGATAATCTGTTAGCTATTGTCAGAAGTGGAATTTACGTGTTTAATTTATGATAGAAGCTGATTGAGAGCGGCTTAGTTATTTTTAGTGGGAGGTTTGCTATGGAGAATGGAACAGAGCGACTAAATACAAATATCTTTCCGGTGGCGGATTTCGACGAGGACCTGAGGAGGGTTTATGGATTGCTAGCGAAGAATGGCTATAATCCAGTCAATCAGATAGTGGGGTATATAATCTCGGATGATCCAACTTATATAACTGCGCAGGGTGGCGCGCGAGTGATCATGAGTAAGTATGGTGGTGGTTATCGTGATGAGATATTAAGAGTGATGTTAATAAAATATCTTGTTGGAGATAGCCCTATGGCGCCCTAACTCTCAGGGGCGCCTTTTTCTTTTGTTCGTGATAATATATGTGTATGCAGAAGCGTTTTCGTGAAGGAAGTAGGATGGGGATGGTGCTGTTGGTATGTAATGCTGTGTTGGCGGCGGGTAAGTTAGTATTGGGATGGGCTTCTGGTAGTGCCGCGGTGATCGCAGATGGAATGAATAACTTGATGGATAGTGTGGGTGCGATAGCGATGATAGTGGGGTTTCGACTAGCTGGAAAGAAGCGCGATCCGAGACATCCTTTTGGGAGAGGACGGATGGAGTATGTGGGTGGTTTTATTGTATCAATGTTGATTATTTTGGCGGCGTTGCAAGTGGGGCAGTTTGCGGTTGAGAGGATAGTAAACTCGGTCGAGGTGGAGACGTCAATGCTGCTAGTGGGGGTATTGATAGGGTCGATCGTAGTGAAGTCGGGAGTGGCGATTTACTTACTGAAGGGTAATCGCAAGCTGAAGTCGAAGGCGGTGGAAGCGGGGATGAAAGATTGTATTGCAGATAATTGTGCGACGATGCTAGTACTTGTGTCGATGGCGGTGGCGCCGCTGACTGAACTGCCCGTGGACGGGATCGCGGCACTGGGTGTGAGCGTGTTTATTCTGCTGTGTGGAGTGAAGATTTTCCGGGAGCATACAAATTTACTACTCGGAGGGCCGGTGGATAAAGAGCTGCGGAGGAAAATCAGAAGAATTGTGGCAGCGCATGGGATTTTTGAGAGAGTGGTGGGGCTAGACATACATGACTATGGGCCAGAAAGCAGAGAAGCGATTATAATGGTTGATCTGAAGAGTGGTGCGAATCAAAAAGACGTGGAGGGAGAAGTGAGACGTGTGAAACTAGAGCTGCGGAAAGAGCTGAATGTGGGCGCGATTATATACTGGTCGGCAGGGGATGAGATAAGACACTAGAAAAATAGCCCCTAAGGAGGGGCTGTGGATGGATGGCTACCGGAGTTTTTTGTCGAGTGCGGCGAAAATGAGGCGAGCGGTATCGTCGACGCGGGGCTGGCTCTGAACTGTGATGAGCCGGCTGGCTTTGGCGAAGTAGTTTATGAGGGGAGCGGTTTTCTCATAGTAATCTTGGAGGCGAAGGATGTTTGATGCGGGGTTATCTTCTAGACGGACGATGAGGGGGCTACTGCATTTGTCGCAGATGTCTGGCTGTATGGGAGGATTGTCGGTGACGTGGTAGACGGCGACGCAGTTTTCGCAGGTGCGTCGGCCTTCCATGCGGGTTGTGAAAGCTTCGCTAGACAGCTCAATATGAAGGGCGCAGTCGATAATGATGTTGTTTTCGTCGGCCGCTTGGACTTGCTCGATACTACGCGGGAAGCCGGCGTAGACGAAGCCGCCTGTGTGGCTGTGTGTTGCTATGCGGCCTTTGAGCATGGCGATGACGGCATGGGTCGGTATGAATTCTTTCCGATCTATGAAAGGCCCTGCTTCCTGACCGAGTGGAGTGTTTGCTGTTATTTCCTCTCGGATAATGTGTCCAGCGTCCATCAGGAGTGAGCCGTATCGTTCACATATTTTTGTTGCCTGGGTGGTTTTTCCGGCGAATGGTGCGCCGAAAAGTGTGAGGTTGATAGGAGGGTGTTTCTTCATAGAGTAGCCTCTTTCATATTTCACTGCACTCTACACGTGTCAGTGTCCAAGATGGATGGCGAACTACCGATGTAGGCCAGCATCCACCGTGGACGGGTGTGGTAGCTGTGTAAATGAACGAACCAAAAACCGACAGAGAAACCTGTGGCGGTGAGAGGCTATGATTTTAGAATTATATCATCGTGTAGGGTCGGTGTCAAAGAGGGGTGGTTGGGCGTGGGGGTATCTGGTAGAATAGTGCTTATGGATAGTATGGACGAGCGAGCGATTGATCAGTATGTTAGGGCGGCGGATTATCTGAGTGTGGCGCAGGTGTTTCTCAGGGATAATTTCCTGTTGGAGCGGCCGTTAGAGTTTGGTGATGTGAAGCCGAGGTTGCTTGGGCATTTCGGGACGTGTCCTGGGATAAATCGGCTGTATGCGAATGTGAATTTGTGGATGAAGAAGCGAGGACTGGAGGATGTGATGTTTGTGTTGGGGCCGGGGCATGGTTTTGCGGCGCTGAATGCGAACCTTTGGATGGAGGGAAGTTTGGAGGTAGTGGATGAGCGAGCTGGGGTGGATGCGGAAGGACTGGGGTATTTGGTGAAGCAGTTTAGTTGGCCGTATGGGTTTAATTCGCACTCTAGCCCGATGACGCCAGGAGTGATTTTAGAGGGGGGAGAGCTCGGATATTCGCTAAGTACGGCGTATGGGGCGGTTTTGGATAATCCTGGTTTAGTGGCGGTTTGTATGATCGGGGATGGGGAGTTTGAGACGGGGGCGGCGCTTTCTGCGATGAACTTGAATAAGTTGGTGAGTGCGAGGGAAAATGGGGTAGTGGTGCCTGTGTTGCATTTGAATGGGTATAAAATTGGAGGGCCGACGGTCTATGGGCGGATGAGTGATAAGGAGCTGGTGAATTTGATCAGTGGGTTTGGGTATGAGCCGGTGATTGTAGGTGAGGATGGGTTGGCGGGAGCGTTGGAATTTGTGAGCGATAAGATGACTGAAGTGAAGGGGACGGATGAGTTTGTGAGGATGCCGTTTATTGTACTAAAGACAGAGAAGGGTGAGGGCGGGCTGGAAGATTTCCGTGGGGAGAAGATCGCGGGGAACTGCTCGAGTCATCAGGTGATTCTCTCGAAGGCGAAGACGGACGAGGAGGAGTTGGGGCTGTTGGAGATGTGGCTGAGGTCGTATAGGTTTGAGGAGTTGTTTGGTCAGGATGGATTTGGGGAATTTTTGGAGAGGGTTTTGCCAGATGAAGGGGTGCGGATGGGACGGAATCGGCATACTTTTGGGCGGAAGTTTGTGGATGAGAAGTTAGTAGTGCCAGGGATTGATGGTGTGCGAGAAGTTGAGGCGGGAGTGGAGCGGAAGTCGAGTATGAAAGCGGTAGGGGAGTATCTCAGGGGTGTGATGGCGGAAAATCAGGAGAAGTTTAGGTTTTTTTGTCCTGATGAGACGGAGAGTAATAAGCTAGGGGCGATTTATGAGGTGGCGGATCGGTCGTGGATGATGGATGTAAAAGAGTGGGATAAGAACTTGGCGAAGGATGGGCGTGTGATGGAGCTACTGAGCGAGCAGACGTTGCAGGGGGTGATGGCGGGATATGTGTTGACGGGGCGAAATGGAGTGATGGCGAGTTATGAGGCTTTTATGCCGATCGTGTCAAGTATGGTGGATCAGTATGTGAAGTTTTTGGCGCAGTCGCGGGATGTGGAGTGGCGTGGTGATGTGGCGAGTTTGAATTATATTTTGACGAGTGTGGGGTGGAGGCAGGATCATAATGGGTATAGCCATCAGAATCCGAGTTTTATTTCGGGACTACTGGACAAGCCGAGCGGGTTTACGAATATATTGCTACCCGTGGATGATGTGGCGACTGCGGCGGCGATGGAGTTTTGTCTGAAGACGAAGAACGTGGTGAATGTGTTGACGGCGGGGAAGACGGACGAGCCGCGATGGATTGATTCTGGACATGCGAAATGGCAACTGACGAATGGCGGTGGGGCGAGTGTGTTTGGGTTTGCGAGTGATGATGGAGAGGTGGATGTGGTGGTGGCTGGGGCTGGAGATTATGTGAGTACGGAGGCGCTGAGGGCGATGGAGATCGTGCGGGCGGAGACGCCTGAGGTGCGGATGAGATTTGTGGGGGTGGCGGCGTTGAGTTATGGAGCGATTGGGACGACGGAGTTTAAGTTGAGCCAGGAGAAATTTGACGAGCTGTTTACGGTGGATCGGCCGATTGTGATGAATTTCCATGGGTATACGAGTACGATGCGGGCGATAATGGGGAATTATACAGATGTGAGGCGGGTGAGTCTGAGGGGGTATGACGAGAAGGGGGCGACAACAACGCCGTATGATATGCAGGTGCGGAACGGGACTAGCCGGTGGCAAGTGGCGATGGAGATTTGGTGGCGGGCGATGGAGGTGGGGGCGTTGGATGAGGAGAGAGTACGAGGATTGGTGGAGAAGTATGAAGGGAAGTTGCGTGAACAAGGGGCGTTTATACGGGAGAATGGGGAGGATATGTTGCTGTAGCGACGATTATTGACGATTGTTGCGATGATGTCTCTGAAGGTACTAGGTTTTCTTATAGGGTTCAGCCACTTATAGACTCAACTGGACGTGCGAATAGTGTATTTCGGCGTGGCTAGTTCGGCAGTCCACTTTTCATCGCAGGAATTGTCTTCTACAATCTCTCATGTCCCGTATTCGGCACGTCTGGTAAGTCTATGAAGGTGTATGACTGGTATAGAGTGACTGATCCGTGTAGGGTACGTACAGTAACATCCACTACTCCTGCCGGATGTGCTGGAGTGATACAGGTTATTGTAGTTGGATTAACTACTCTTACATTAGTACAAGGACTACCACCCATAGTTACAGAAAGATCAAGTGAATCTATTAAACCTTGTCCGAAGTTGGTAATAGCTATTGGAACGTTACTCCCTGTATTTGTTCCATTACCGAATGCTCCTCCAGCTCCCCATGCGAAAACTCTACCTTCACTGTCTAGGGCGAGAGAGTAGCTATTCCCAGTCGTCATTTGCACAATATCTCGTCCAGCAAGTACACCAGTCATATCTACTTCAACTGGAACGTTGCTGGCTGTATTAGTGCCGTCACCGAGCTGTCCGTTAGCATTCCCCCCCCAAGTCCAAATCTGACCACTACTATCTAAGGCAAGTGTGTGATCGCCCCCGGCCGCTATCTGTACGACCCTCCTTCCAGCTAGTACCCCGGTCATATCTACTTCAACTGGAACGCTACTGGCCGTATTAGTGCCGTTACCTAGTTGACCACTCCCGCCATTCCCCCATGTAAAGATCCTACCTTCGCTATCTAGAGCGAGAGAGTGACTGGTACTGGTTGAGATTTGCACAATATCTCGCCCAGCTAGTACCCCGGTCATATCTACTTCAACTGGAACGCTACTGTTAGTAAAAGTACCATTACCTAGCTGACCCGAGGTGTTGAGTCCCCATGCAAAAATCTGTCCCTCGCTATCTAGGGCGAGATAGTGCTCATTCCCACTTGCTATCTGTACGACCCTCCTTCCAGCTAGTACCCCGGTCATATCTACTTCAACTGGAATATTGCTATTTATGTTTGTGTCATCACCGAGCTGACCACTCCAGTTTCCTCCAAAAGAGAAAACTCGACCCTCACTATCCAGGGCGAGGGAAGCATGGTGGCTGGCCGCTATCTGTACGACCCTCCTCCCAGCAAGCGCTCCGGTTATGTCTACTGCGACTGGGATGTTACTATTGGTGTTTGTGCCATCACCGAGCTGACCCGAGGTGTTGAGTCCCCATGCAAAAATCTGTCCCTCGCTATCTAGGGCGAGTGTATGTGGAGCACCGCCCACTATTTGTATAATATCTCTACTATAAAGTACCCCGGTCATATCTACTTCAACTGGAACGCTACTGGCCGTATTAGTGCCGTTACCTAGTTGACCATTACCATTAGCTCCCCAAGCCCAAATCTGACCATTACTATCTAGGGCAAGTGTGTGATTAGTCCCAGCCGATATCTCCACAATGTTCAGCGGAACATCAGTAGGTATCCCAAAGTCCCCAGTAATAGTGACTAATTCTCCACCGTCTATTGATCCAATGTTTGGAGTAATCGATGTGATCGAGAGTGCTGTAGCGGTCTCTGTAGGATTAATCATATTAAGTATGATCGTTTGTATTGAAAAAACTACCATCACTGCTATTGCAGTAAAAGATGATAGTCTGATTAAATAATGTTTTAATATTTTCATCGCACCGAACCCCCTTATTGATATGAACTTAAAAATTATACTTGCACAATCTTTATATATAAACATTAGCATGTCGGGGGGGGTAGTCAATAGAGGTAGGTGTGGTAGAATTGGGTAAAAGAAAAGGAGATGAGAATGTCTGATAGGTTGGTAATTGTGGCGAATCCGGGGAGTTCGAGTAGGAAGTATGCGATTTATCGCGGGGAAGAGGTGGTGGCGTCGTTGCATTTTGAGTTTGAGGATGGGGAGATTGTTTGTGGGCTAAATGGGAAGAGTGTGGAGGTGGGAGTGAAGGAGCTGGGAGAGGTGGTGGGGATTTTACATGATGTTTTGGTGGCTGAGGGAGTTTTGAAGGAAGGCGAAGAGCCAGATGCGGTGGTGGTGAGGATGGTGGCGCCGGGGGGGTATTTTGCGAAAGATCATATTGTGGATGCGGAGTATGTGGAGAGGCTGGAGGTGGCGAAAGAGCGGGCGCCGCTACATGCGCCAAATATGGCTCGGGAAATTGAATATCTGGCGGCGGCGTTTAAAAAGTCGAAGGTGGTGAGTGTGAGTGATTCGGCGTTTCATGCTGGGAAGCCAGATGCGGCGAATTACTATGCTATTGATAAAGAGCTAGCGGATGAATTTGAGATTAAGAGGTTTGGATATCACGGGCTGAGTGTGGCGAGTGTGGTGGAAAGTTTGGAGGAACGTGGGGTTTTGCCTGAGAAGTTGATTGTTTGTCATGTGGGGAGTGGGAGTAGTGTGACGGCAGTGTTGAATGGGAAGAGCGTAGAGAATACGATGGGATATTCGCCGCTGGAGGGTGTGATGATGGCGACGAGGGCGGGGAGTATGGATGTGGCAGCAGGGATGGCGGTGAAGCGAGCGCTGGGCCTGGGTAGCGATGAGGAACTGGAGAAGTATTTGAATAAATCAGCTGGGATGTTAGGAGTGAGTGGGTCGACGGATGATATGAGGGAGTTGATTGAAGCGAAGAGTGCTGGGGATGAGCGAGCGGAGCTGGCTTTTGGGATGTATGTGCGGAAGATAAAGGTAGCGATCGGGCAGATGGCAGCGGTGATAGGTGGGGTAGACGCGATCGTGTTTACGGCGACTATCGGGGAGAGAAGTGTGGTGGTGCGGACGGCGGTGATGGAGGGGCTGGGGTATTTGGGGGTAGAAGTGGATGAGGTGGCGAATGAAGGGAGTGCTGAGGTGGTGAGCGCGAAAGGGTCGGCGACGACGGTATATGTAGTGAAGACGGACGAGGCGCGACAGATGGTGCGGCAGGCGAATCGGGTGTTGGACCAGACTTCGTAGGGCTTTTGAATTTTGTGGTTGGCACTCTATTGACATGAGTGCTAGCTTTGTGTAAACTGAGGGTATTGGCAGTCATGTAGTATGAGTGCTAGAATAGAATTAGAAATTATGCCTGTTTAGGGCAAAAAATAACGAAAAAGGAGAGTAAAATGGGAAAAATTATCGGAATTGATCTGGGAACGACAAACTCAGCGTTTGCGTATATGGTGGCGGGGAAGCCAGAGGTAATTATAAATGCGGAGGGTGATCGGACGACGCCGTCGGTGGTGGCGGTGACGAAAAAGGGTGAAAGGCTGGTCGGAAAAGTAGCGCAAAGGCAGAGGGTGACGAATCCGAAGAATACAATTTATGGTGTGAAGAGGTTGATCGGGCGGAAGTTTGGTGATGACGAGGTGAAGCGAGATCAGGAAATTATGCCGTTTGGGATTGTAAAGAAGGGTAACGGTGTGGCGGTGGAGATGGATAGGAAGGAATACACGCCTGAAGAGATTTCGGCGATGATTTTGTCGAAGATCAAGGCGGATGCTGAAGCTTTTCTCGGTGAAAAAGTGACGGATGCGGTGATTACTGTGCCGGCGTATTTTGATGACTCGCAGCGTCAGGCGACAAAGGATGCAGGGAAGATCGCTGGACTAGAGGTGAAAAGGATTGTGAATGAGCCGACTGCGGCGGCGATGGCATATGGAATGGACTCAAAGAAAGACGAGACTATCGTGGTATTTGACCTCGGTGGTGGAACGTTTGATGTGAGCGTTTTGGAAATCGGGGACGGGGTGTTTGAAGTGAAGTCGACGAACGGTGATACTCATCTCGGCGGTGAAGATTTTGATAATGTAATCGTGAACTATCTGTGTGATGAATTTAAAAAAGAGTCGGGAGTAGATATTCGCAAGGATGCGGCGGCGATGCAGCGAGTGAAAGATGAGGCGGAGAAGGCGAAGAAAGAGCTCTCGAGTGCGGCACAGGTGGAGATTAACTTGCCGTTTTTGACCGCGGATGCGGATGGACCGAAGCATTTTGAGAAGAATTTGACGAGGACAGAGTTGGAGAAGCTGGTCGGAGATTTGATTGATCGACTGGAGGAGCCTGTACAGAAGGCGCTGAAGGATGCGAAATTAAAGACTTCGGATATTAATGAGGTGGTTTTGGTCGGTGGGATGACGAGGATGCCGGCGGTGGTGGAAAAGGTGAAGAAGATTTTCGGGAAAGATCCGATGCAAGGCGTGAATCCAGATGAGGTCGTGGCGGTGGGTGCTGCGGTGCAAGGTGGGGTGCTTGCGGGGGATGTGAAAGATATCCTACTGCTGGACGTGACGCCTCTGACACTGGGAATTGAAACGGCAGGTGGTGTGAGGACACCGATGATTGATCGAAACACGACGATCCCGACGAGTAAGAGTCAAGTTTTTTCGACTTATGCGGATAATCAGCCGCAAGTAGAGATCCATGTACTTCAGGGTGAGCGGGAGATGTCGGCGGATAATAAGTCGCTTGGGACATTTGTGTTGGATGGAATTGCGCCGGCACCACGAGGCGTGCCGCAAATTGAAGTGACGTTTAATCTGGATGCGAATGGGATTTTGAATGTTTCTGCTAAAGACAAGGGGACAAATAAAGAGCAGTCGATCACGATTCAGGGGTCAGGAAATATGGACAAAGCGGATATCGAGAAAGCGCAGAAAGATGCAGAGATGCACGCTGAGGAAGATAAAAAGAAGCGTGAGTCTGTGGAGGCGAAGGGGAAGTTAGAAAATGCGATTTATCAGGCGGAAAAAATGCCAGATGAGTTCAAGGATAAGATCTCGGACAAAGACAAGGATGTGATTAAGGCGGCGGTGGAAGAAGCGAAAAAAGCACAGTCATCTGAAGATAAGGAAGAGCTGGAGAAGGCGGCGAAAGCGTTGACAGATGTGATCATGCCGATCGGGGCGAAGATGTACGAAGCGGAGCAAAAAGAAGCAGCTAAGGGCGATGAAGGAGAGACTGAGGATGCTGGTGGGAAGAAAAAAAGTAAAAGTAAGAAGAGTAAGAAAGATGATGAGGCGGTGGAAGGTGAGGTGGTGAGTTAGACCAGACTCGCTGAAGAAAAGAGGCTCTTTTAGAGTCTCTTTTTGATTATATGTCTAGAGGGAGTTGTGCGCTGGTGTGTTAAAATTGGGGCATGTGGTGGATTCTATTACCGATAGGGTCGGCGATTTTGTATACGCTGTCGGCTTTTACGGATAATTATCTGACGGATGTACATTTTAAGAAGCGCGACCCTGCGCCACTTGTTTTGTTTGGGGCGATTTCGGCGATTATTTGTATAGGGGTGATGGTGGCTTGGCGGGGGCTGGATATATTTGGTGGTGCGGGGATGGCGGCTTTTGGGCTTTTAGCGGCGGGAGTGATTCATATAGTGGTGCAGTTGCCATATTATCAGGCGTTGAAGACGGAGGATACGACGGGGGCGACGGTTTTGATGCAGGCTTATCCAGTGTTGGCGCTGGTGTTGGGGGTTTTAGTATTAGGGGAGCGAATTTCGGTACTGCAGGGGCTAGCGTTTGTTTTGGTTTTGGTGGCGGCGATGATTTTGATTGCGGGAACGCGGACGAAGCGAGGATTTAAGTTAGGGATAAAGACGGGAGGACTGATTGGATTAGCGTGTTTGGGCTGGGCTGTGGGGGATGTGATTTTTGTAGTGTTTGGGCGAGGAGTGGAATATTACGAAGATGCATATGTGTGGTTTTTGCTAGGAGTGCTTGGGACGATTGTATTGCTGGGGCTAGTGAGGAGAGACTGGATGCGGGTGGTGCGAGAATTTTTGGTGGAACAGCGAAGTCACAAGATGCGAGTAGTGTTGATGAATGAGATGTTTGATAGTATGGCGGAGATGTTGTTTAGGGCGGCGCTTTTGGCGGCTCCGATTGCATTAGTGACGGTGACGAGCCAATCGGCGCAGATGGTTTTGACATTTGGTCTAGGGATAGGACTAACGCTTTTAATACCGCGATTTGGGCGAGAGAAATTGAAAAGGAGGCAGATTTTGATCCACTTAATAGCGACCGTGTTGGTAGTAGTGGGGATTGTAATGATGAAACTTTAGCTTCTAAGGGCTTGCAATTAGTAGTGGGGGTGTGTATGATGAGCGGAAGGTAAACTAAAAAGAAAAACCAATGGGAAAGAAAAGTGTAGAAAAAGTCGTGTTGGCTGATACGCAGCTGGCGCAAATGCGGTGGTCGGTGATGATATTGTTATCTCTGGCTATTTTGGCGCTGAGCGTGATGCAATCAGTTGGTGGAAGTGGGATGGATGTGATGATGAAAGACGTTGTTTCTGTAACACTAAGGTAATTGTCTCGTGGCAGATGATTAACATGACGGTGTGAGTTGTTTTTTGATGTGGTAAAATACGGGGATGACAATAGCAGAATCGGTAGTTTTAGGTTTAACTCAGGGTTTGACAGAACTCATACCCGTGAGTAGTTCGGGGCATTTGTTGATTGTACAACAAGTATTACAGGGAGCAGGGGATGGTTTCTTTTTGCAGTTTATAAATATCGGAACGCTGGCGGCGCTGTTGGTTTATTTTCGGACGAAACTCTGGGAGGTGTTGGGAGATATTTTTAAGAGAAAGGACTGGCGACTAGCTAGAAATTTGGTAATTACATCACTACCGATGCTGGTAGCGGGATGGTTGTGTGCGAGGATGTTTGATGAGGGGCTGTTTGGAGGTGCGAGAGTAGTAATTGTGATGTTGGTAGTGGTGGGGTTGGTGATGATTTTTATTGATAAGATACCAAAAATGTCGGTAGTGAAAAGTGGGAAAGAGTTAAGCTGGCAGAGGGCGCTACTAGTAGGGGCGGCGCAGGCGATTTCGCTAATACCCGGAGTGTCGAGGTCGGGGGTGACGATCGTGGCAGGGCGAATAACAGGGATGCGGAACCGAGAGGCGGCGGAGTATGGTTTTTTGGCGGCGATACCCGTGATGATTGCAGTGGTGTTGAGGATGGTGGTGGACGGTCAAAATCGGGTGTATATGTATGAAAACTGGGAGGTGTTGATGGTGTCGAATGTGGTGGCTTTTGTGAGTGGGGTGATTGTACTTGGCTTGTTGATGAAATATTTAACGAAAAAGCGGAGTTTGCAGATGTTTGGGTGGTATAAAATAGTGTTGGCGTTGGTGATTTTTGTTGTCTTTTGGGTGTCTGTTTCATTCTAGGTTGTTGTGAAATATACAATCGTGACGTGAGTAGTTGTTTCTATCGGTTTTTTGAGATAATATGTGAAGTACAAGCACGATAGAAGTGTGTATTTTGTTGACGTGACTCGGGTGCGTTTGGTAGTATTGGTTTTGTCTCTTGTGGGGGTTTATTTTTTTAAGGTCGACACCTCTCACGTAAAGACAGAATTTTAACAGGAGCCAACAATGTCAATTTCTATTGAAGTTGCACCAGCGAGGCGTCAGAAGATAAAAGTGGAAATTCTGCCAGCTAAGTGGCAGGAGTTTATCGAAATTTAATATTCGTTGAAGCTGATCATGTGGATGTGATGGACTATAGCATCTGAAGTGACTCAAATGATCGGCGGAGAATGCGAAAAGAGTTTTTAGCGAAAACAGGCCTAGAAGTGGGCTTGTTTTTGTTTGGGTGTATAATTGTGATTATGAGTGAGATTACAGAGAAAAAGAGATGTGGATGGGCGGGAGATGATGAGCTATACGTAAAGTATCATGATGAGGAGTGGGGACGACCAGTATATGATGATCAGAGGTTGTTTGAGATGTTGATTTTGGAAGGGGCGCAGGCAGGGTTGAGCTGGATTACAGTACTAAGGAAGCGGGAGGCGTATAGGGAGGCTTTTGATGGGTTTAATGTGGAAAAAGTGGCGCAATATGGTGAGGAGAAGTTTGCGGAGCTAGTCGTGAATGAAGGAATAATTCGGAATCGGCTAAAGATTCGGTCGGCGACGACGAACGCGAAATTGTTTATGGAGATCCAGGAAGAGTATGGGAGTTTCAGTAAGTTTATCTGGGGCTATGTGGATGGGAAGCAGATTATGAATAGGTGGGAGAAATTAGAGGATATTCCTGTGACGACGGAGATTTCAGATCGGATTAGTCGAGATTTGAAAAAGAGAGGCTTTAAGTTCGTCGGCTCGACGATAATTTATGCGTTCATGCAGGCGACAGGAATGGTGAACGACCACGTAATTGGATGTTTTGTGAGAGAGTAGGTGTAGCCTAGAGACTATTCGGAGGCGCTGCGAAGGAGAGAGTCGATGAGGTCGCGGAAGCGCTCGTCGCTGCCGGCGACAGCTGGTTCGACACGAGTGCCGTTGATAAAGAAAGTAGGAGTGCCTGAAACACCTTTTTCGCGGCCGAGGGACTGGTCGAAGTTGATTTTGGTGTTGATAGTAGAGAGGCGGACGTCAGCAGAGAAGCGCTCGGTGTCTAGGCCGAGTTCGGCGGCATATCCAGCAAAAATAGCGTCGCGATCTTGTGCGCTAGCACCAGACCAGATGCGTTGATTGCGGAAGAGGAGTTCGCGCATCTCCCAGAAGTGTCCCTGGAGTCCTGCGGCTTCGGCTGATGCAGCGGCGGCACGGGAATTTGGGAACATGTTAGCGAGGGGAAAGTTGCGGACAATAAAGGCAACTTGGTCGTAGTCGTAATGTTCGAGGATAGCGCGAATGCGGGGTGCGGCAGAGGCGCAGGCGGGACATTGAAAGTCACTATATTCAATAATCACAACGGGAGCGTTTGGGTTGCCACGGATATGATCGGCGATTTCGCCATTTTGTTCGATACCAGAGATAAAGTTGTAGTGATCAATGTCAGAAAGGTCGACTTCTGTGTTGTTTCTGGTGAGATACCAAACTAGTCCACCGAAAAGTAATAAGATGACAGATAGAATAATCCAAGTATTTTTGCTCATAAACCTCCTTTAATGGAAGTAATTGTAGCATAGATTTGTAAGGGAGTTGTTTTTTGGATGTGGTAAAATATAGGAAAGAGAGGGTGGATTAGCGCGACGTGAAGAAGAAAATTCGACAGAAACTTAAACGAGTAAAAAAACTCAGGACGTGGCAACTGGTGGTGATTTTGATTTTGATGTGTTTTGTGGGGGCGACGCTTTTGAGATTGGATCATATCGGAATGGTACAGAGGCGACAGGCAGTACTGGATGCGGATGAAGCAGGAGATCGGGAGCTACTAGAGAGAAATCTAGCGACCCTAAGACGGTATGTTTTGACGCATATGAATGCAAATACGGGGGAATTTCATTTGGTACACCAGTATGAACGAGATGCCCGGGAGGTGTTGGAGAGGGCGCGTGAATACACTTCGATAGATAATCCGCACGGAAATATTTTTCGACTAGTGGCGGATATTTGTGATCCGTTAGCACAAAGGTTTGGATGGGGGTATTCGCAGCCGTATTTTGACTGTATCGAGAGGGAATTGTCGAACTTTGCGGCGCTGGATTATGCGATGCCTGAAGTGCAATTACCGAGAACAGAACTATATCGACTGAGTTATATATCACCAATTTGGACACCGAGCTTGACGGGGTTTGTGATATTGTTTTGTATATTTTTGACAGTGGTGATTCTGTGGAGGATAGTGGTAATAATTAGTCTCAAAATCATGTTGATGAACGCAAAAGACTAGGGAAAAATACTGAAATAGGAGAGGTTTTAGTTAAAAAGGCTATTGACACGGTTGCGATAAGGGGATAACCTAGAGTCACAAGGTATTTAACGGAGGAAGCAAAATATCATGGCTTACAGTCATACTAATTCCAAGGGTGTGAAATATTTCTTGCATAAGCAAGAGGTGACTCTACGTGGCGGCAAGCCACAGACGATCTTCTTCTTTGCGAAAGTAGAGAAGAACGCGAAAGGTACACCAACAGACCTACCAGCAGATCGCGTAGTGAACGAGAATCCACGAAACGGGTTCTTGACAGTTTCGAAGAAGAAATAGTTTTGTTAATAAACTAGCGAGGGATACACTTCCGTAGGGGGTGTATCTTTTTTGTAACGTGTGGGCGGTATGATAGAATGAGGACGTGGATGATTTAGGTGTGTTCTATTCGAGATTAGCGACGGTAGGTTTAATAATGGTACTTGGTTTTTTCCTCGGAAAAGCAAAGTGGATTTCCGAAGGGACGAATAAGCAGTTAATTAATATTCTGCTGATGGTAGCTATGCCGGCAGCACTTTTTGGAGCGTTTCCACAGGAATTTGATCGGGAGGCGTTGAATAGTTTTTTGATGGGGCTAGGTGGCGGAACGTTAGTGCTTTTGTCGTTGGCGGTGATTGGGAAGCTGTTTTTCAATAAATGGACGTTACCTAAAGCGGGTCGATATGCGAGAAGCGAAAGTCAGTTTGCATTGATATTTAATAACGCAGCGTTTTTGGGGCTACCGCTAGTGCTGACGATTTTCGGGCAAGAGGCGATGATGCCGTACTGTGGGTTTATTATTCCGTTTAATATAGCGTTGTTTGGTTATGGAGTGTATCTGATGAAGGGGAAGTTCGATGGGAAGATGCTGGTGAGTACGCTGCTAAACCCGAATATTATCGCGGTGATGGTAGGGTGTGCGCTATTTGTGACATCTACGGGGTTGCCAGAGATTTTTAATTCGACTATCGGGACAGTAGCACAGATTATGACACCGTTGTCGTTGATCTGTATCGGATATATGCTTTCGAGAGCGGAGATTAAAAAGCTAATTAAGAAGAGGCGACTGTTTATTACGGCGGCGGTGCAATTAACGGTAGGTCCGGCATTAACGTGGGTGATTTTGTGGGCGCTAGGAGTACCGATGGAGGTGAGGAATATCTTGGTCTTGATCCAGGCACTGCCGACAGCTACGAGCCTGGGGTTATTTGCAGAGAAATATGGTGGCGATCCTGTGAGTGCGAGTGAATTAGTGGTGATTAGTACGATTATGTCGGTCGTGACGCTACCTGTGATGCTTGGGTTGCTTTTGGCGTAGGATTTGGTTAAGGCTGTTTTGGGAAGACTAGGTTTTCGAGGGCTTCGAGGCTCTTTTTAATGGAGAGCTTTGAAGTGTCGAGAGTGGTGGACGCGAGGTCGGCGAATTGGGTTGTGGCGGATTTTTTGAGGCGATTGTCGATGTGGGGGCGGAGGACGTAGCCGCGTTTTCTTTGGCGGTTTTTGCGAACATTGTCTTTTGTCTGGAGAGTGATTATAACGATACGGTAATTGTGTTTGTCTGCGAGTTTGATGAGACTAGGAATGATTGGTGGTTCACCTGGAGCGTCGATGAGGAGAGCGCCTTCGGTGAGGATAGGTTTTTTGGCATCAATATAGTTTTTGGCGGTAGAAAGGAGGTTTTTGAAGCCGATTTGGCGATCGATAGGGCGGGTGGAGCGGAGGTTCATCGTGAAAGGGTTGAGTCCGAACCAAAAATGGTCTTGTTGGAGCAGGGCAAAATCGTGCTTTTTAGCGAATTTCTTTGAGAGAGTGGATTTACCAACCCCGGGGTAACCTTTGACTATTAATAAGATCATATTAAGTTTGGTGGTCCTTTCTAGTGTTGATTACAGAAACTGCTAACACTAGTGGACTACTGTAAAAATAATATCACAGAAACCGATAATGGCAAAAAACTGCAGTAAGATATTAGCTAAGTAAATGTTGAGAGAGTGGTTGATAATAAGTATTGCGTGAGCTTTTATATTATGTTAGTGTTTACTGTATAGAGTATGGAAACTTGTAAAGTTTTCTGGTATAAAAGTGATTTGCGAGAGAAAGATATTTTAAATGCGGGTAGCTGACACTTTTAATAGGTTCGGTAGTTCAATTACTAGATTATGTTTTGCAGTATCTGTAGCGACGATAGCTGTATTTTCGATACAGACTATTCTTACTGATATATCTAGCTCAATAGAGGTAGGGGCAATAAATACTATACAACTCAGCGGAGAGGTTGTGGAAGTAAACAATCTAGTAGATCTTATATATTACGCAGAAAAGGCAGGAACCAGAACCATTAGAGTTATGAATGATATTAATATTACGAACGGAGCTATTAATGTTCCTTCGGGTGTAGATGTAACCTTAGTGTCTGGAGATAATGATGGAGTGACGTTGTATGTTGAGGGAAACTTTAGACATTTTATTATAAGTGGCCGCCTTGCGCTGGAAGAAGAACAGGGGATGGGTGTAGTTACTCTAACCAGGATAGACCCTAATGCTAGTGCTGTGGGTATTAGCGGAGGAATTCACATTATTGATGGTGGAGAATTTATACTGAATGCAGGAGTGATTACTGGCAATAGAACTGCAAACGGTCACGGGGGAAGCGGAGTGCGTGTAAGTGGGAGCGGTGCTATTTTCATTATGAATGATGGCGAGATCAGTAGTAATCGAGTTTTCAACCTAGGTGAAGGGCATGGTGGCGGTGTTTATTTAGAAAATGGTGCAGCTTTTGATATGAACGGTGGCGTGATTAGAAATAATGCAGCTAGACGTGGTGGAGGTGTTGGTATCCGGGATTCTACCTTTACTATGAACGGTGGCGTGATTAGAAATAATGCTGGCAACGGATCCGATATGAGTGGACACATAATAGGTCTTCATGGTGATGGTGGTGGCGTGAGTGTGCTGGGTGCTGGAGTCTTTGTTATGTACTATGGTGACATACTTGATAACACTGCCTTAGGTACTGGAGGGGGTGTATATTTAGGTAATGCACGCCTAACTGGTACATGGAGCACATATGAGACATTTGGAAATCCTTTATTTATAATGCATTACGGCGAAGTAAGGGGTAATGTAACCAGTGCTAGAGGTGGTGGCGTAAATGTCAGCAAT
Organism: Candidatus Saccharimonadota bacterium; assembly: GCA_009785325.1. Classification (GTDB taxonomy): domain Bacteria; phylum Patescibacteriota; class Saccharimonadia; order Saccharimonadales; family Saccharimonadaceae; genus WQWN01. Next base: position 46,485 of record WQWN01000005.1, on the reverse strand, counting down.
GGCGGTATGTTTGTTATGAAAAATGGAGGGATTATTAGTAACAGTACCACTACTAACGCTATTCCTACTGACAATTCTGTACATCTGAGTGGCGGCGGCGGAGTGTTTGTAGGCGAAACGGGAAGTAGTTTCATTATGGAAGATGGGGAAATTCGTGACAACTCTACTCTCCCAGCTGGTGGCGGAGTTCATGTTTCAGGCGCAGCAGCGTTTACTATGAACGGAGGCACTATTCATCGTAATACATGTACTTCATCGATTACTGTCGCTGCTCATGTAAATGTTTTGGGTGGCGGTGGAGTGTTCGTTGGTAGGGCGGGGTCAGTTTTCACAATGAATGACGGGTATATTAAGGGTAATCAGGCAATACGTGGCGGTGGAGTTCATGTGACAAGTAATGCAATATTTAATCTAAAGGGTGGCACAATATCATACAATGAAGCAACCGCAATAGGCGCTACTGGCGTAAATGCCACTAATGACGGAAATGGCGGTGGAGTGTCTGTAGTTGGTGCAGCTAACCATCATACAAAGTTTAATATGTATGGTGGTAATATTAATAATAACTCGGCAGAACGTGGAGGCGGGGTGCATATATGGGGTGCGACGGCTACGAGTACTATTGAGTTTTTTATGATAAACGGTTTAATTAGTGGCAACTCAGCTCTCCGAGGAGGGGGTATCTATCGGTCTGCTGTTGGTACTCACTTCATAGGACATTCTGGCGCTTTCTTGAGTAATATCGCTACCTTCAACGGTGGTGGCATCTATGTAGCAGGTATCACTACCTACCTAGCCACTATCCCAACTGCTCCTCTTACGTCTCCAATGCGCTATCTCCGTATTACGCTTAGTGAAGATGTAATATTCTCAGGCAACTGGGCTGGAAATGGAGCATTTAATCCACCAGCAGAATTAGAGAATATTGCGTATAGAATACCTCTCTCGTTCGCGTCGACATCTGTATTTAATCATCCTATCAATAACTTCGACATTAACTACGTATTCGGGTCGGTAGCAGAAGTAGATTTGATTATCACATATATTACAGACAAATCACGAGGGATATTTACTGGTGTAGGCGCGCCTGACCTGAGAGAAGAGTCAATTACTATCTCTGGCCCTAGTGCTATTTCTCCACACTGGCATCCGCAAGAAGTGCCAGAAGTAGATTATTCAGATACGAAATATATATTTATAGGCTGGTTGAAATTTATAGGAGAGTCTACTACTGGGGTATTTGTATCTTATGATGAAATAGATGACGTAGTTATAGTAGCTGACACTACTTTTGTGGCACAGTATGAACTGTTAGGAGGTGGAAGTAACGGAGACCAGTTAGGCCAATTGCCTGGAGTACCAAATACTGGGTACGGAGTGACAAGCTCGGAGATAACTGATGTTAATTTGCGGGTTTTAGGTGTAGTATTTGGAGTGGTCGGAGTTATAGCTGTATCTATACTTATAGTACGTACATTATTGCCAGTTAAGTCCTAATTTCTAGCGCTTCCACCAAACAGAAACGTCATCCATTGGTATAAATTACTCTCTCCTTCGCTTTCACTCATATCTACTACTGAGTGCCTGTTTGTCGCTTCTTCACTATTCGGCGGTAAAAGTAACACTCTCTCTCCAGGATTCGCTAATCCTAATCTTTCCCTCGCCGCCAACTCCTGAAACTCCCGCGACTGATAAAAAGCCGCTTCATGCTCTAGAGCTTGCGTCTCAAGATCCAAAATGACTTCTTCTCGCCTCATACTCTCAATCCGCCTCTGTAGATCATAATTCCTATGCATCGTCGAAATTGCTGACCACGTCCAATTCAGCCCCAACATGATCGCTACTATCATCACTACATTTTGTGTCGTCAAAAAGTCCCGCTTCACCCGATACCAAGTCTTCCGAATTTTTGTACGCATTCCGTTCATACTTCAATTATATCAAAACCCACCAGCCGATCTATGCTATAATTCAAATATTCGAGAGAGAAACCAAGTCTACTTGAGGTTTTCCGAGAATGAGTAAAATTAACATGGTATAGTTTTCCTATTGGGGGCGTAGCTCAGTGGTTAGAGCAGTCGGCTCATAACCGATTGGCCGCTGGTTCAAGTCCAGCCGCCCCCACCAGACCATCCTGACTCCAACCATTGCTCTTAAGAAGGTGATGGTTTTTTACTGTGCTGTGGAATGGCTCGGCGAGATCAGCGGAGATGATAACTTTTGTACTATCGGCTTTATTGGGGCTGACATAGATTTTCTCAAAGAAGGCTTGGTTGAATGCCCGTCGTATATTCGGCGGAGCAGATTGGTAGGCTTTGTGGCAGTTGCCAATCAGTTTGAGTGTTGCCATTAGCTGTTGTTCGACTATGTCGTATTCGTCCTCCGCTATCGCCAGCTGGGCATCGATATTCGTTTGTTGTTTCGTGATATTTTCTTGTTCTTCTCGGAGCAGGTCTTTGTTGACAACATTATCATAATAAGCTTCGAGTAATTTGCGCTGTTTGTCTTTCAGCCTGTCCCGCTCCCGACGCAGTTCGTCGCGATTCTTGGTGGACAGTGCTTTCTGCTTGGCTATGTCGGCGACCATTTGTTTACGGAGTTGTTCGCAATATTCCTCCGTGAACTCGATTTGCTTGTAGTATTCGGTGATTTGATCCTCGATCTCGTAGGTGAGGATCGCCTTTTGCTGGCAACTCGTCCGCTTGGACTGTCTGCCGATACATACGAAGTACAGATAATATGTGCCGCTCCGTGACTTACTGGCGTTGATGATGAGCCGACTGCCACATTCACCGCAGTAGACAGTGGATTTGAGATAGTGGTCGTTGATGCGCTTGCGCTCGCCGTTTTGGTGATTTTTCATTACTTCTTGAACCTTTCTAAAAGTTATTTCATCTGTTAGTTTGGCGTGTTTGTCATCGTGCAGTACGCCTTGAAACTTGACCTTACCGAGATAGTAGGGATTTTGTAGCAGCGGGTTGAGAGATTTCTCGCTAATTGGCTTGCTGGGCTTGCGAGGAGTCGGCGAGGTGGTGAATCCGCGGTCGGCAAGCTCGATGGCGAGATTATGGATCGACCATTTGCCAGTCGAGTAGAGCCTGAATGCCTCAGTGACGAACGGCGCTCGCTCGTCGTCTAGTTCGACAGTCCGCACCTCACGACCGTTACTGTCGACATAGCGGACATTTTTGTAGCCGAGGGGTGCTTTGCCGACCGTGCCGCCTTTCTTTACTTTCTGTGCCATGCCTTTGAGAGCTTCACGGGCGAGGTTCTGACTGTAAAACTCCGCCATCGTGGCGAGGATGCCGTGCATCATCATGCCGGCTGGCGTATTGTCGATACCCTCGCTAGTCGAGATGAGTTTGATGCCTGACTCGGAAAATACGACTAATCGTGGCGTCATCTTCGCGATTGCGAGCCAGGCGGTCGATTTTGTGGACGATAACATAGGAGATTTCGTTGTCGGGGTCTTTGATATACTCCAACATATCTTGCAGACCCGGGCGGTTGGCATATTTGGCGGATGCGCCCTTGTCTGAAAACTCCTTGACGACCACAGCGCCTAGTGACAACGCCTTATCCTTATTAGCCTCGCGTTGAGCTGGTATGGAGTAGCCGTCGATTTCGCCGTCTCGCTCCGCTTGGTCGCGGGTTGAGACGCGCAAGTACGAGACTGCTCGTTTCAGATTTAACATCGGTGTTTTGTTCTCCATCGCACTCCCATTCAACCTTGGATTTTGATTAAAGTCCAGCATTTTTCGCCCCTTTCTGATTCATTTTAACGCGCTTCTCTGAAAAATACTGCCCCAGTTCGATAAAAGCCCGAGAAATCTCTGAAATATCAGGATTTCGGCGGACGGGGAATATCGTCACACCATTGCTAGTCCTTGGGCGACCTCGCGGTCGCTTCTTGGTGGGACTAGCCAAAGCTGCCTCCGAGATGTCTGTCCAGAGTCCTATATAATAGGAGCTCCCTTGGGATTATTTTGGTTTGTCGGGGGCGGATCCCATCGGGACTAAGCCCCCTGTGGTGATGCCTGTCCCGATGGGTGGCATATATAAAAGATATATGAGTGTCGCTCCGCTCGTGCGCTAAACCAGTAGTGCTTCTCGTCTGGTGGCCAGACAGCAAAAGACGTAGCGTCGGACGATTGTGACTATTAGCTCTATTCATGCGAACCTCCTTTCTGCCGGCGTTATGCGCGGGCTGGTCTCAAGATAGCATGGAAGTCAAATGCAGTCGAAGGGCGATTATAGGGGTGTTTGGAGGTTGTCCCGACAGGTGGCTCATCTGTTGGGGGTGGTGGGAATACATTGGTTTTGACGGCGGGAGAATCTAGAATTTTCACGATTTCTTATGGGGAGATTCATTAGTTTTCTTCGGTCGCTTATGGTATAATCAAAATATATGCGGGAAACGGTTAGATATATCGATTTGTTCGCTGGACTGGGAGGTATCCGTATCGGTCTAGAACAGGCGCTCGAGAGGAATGATCTCTCTGGCAAATGCGTTTTTACCTCTGAAATTAAACCGCACGCTATCTCTGTTTATTCAAAGAACTTCCCAGGAGATGAGATTCATGGAGACATCACACAGGTTGACCCTAAAGACATACCAGACTTTGATGTATTACTTGCTGGGTTTCCTTGCCAACCATTTAGCTCGGCAGGCTCACGAAAAGGCTTTCTAGATACCAGAGGGACGCTGTTCTTTACTATCGAAGAAATCTTGCGCGAGAAAAAGCCACGAGCATTCTTACTAGAGAATGTTGAGGGTCTAGTTACCCACGACCGTGTTGATAAGGCAAAACCTATTGGGCGTACACTGGAGACTATACTGTCTCATTTGGAAGACTTGGGCTATAAAACTTCTTGGGAACTGCTCGATGCAAGTAATCATGGCGTACCGCAAAAACGCAAAAGGATCTATATCGTCGGGTCGCTTGATGGCTACATAGATTTGGATGACATTCCACGGTCGCCGTCCAAGTTGGGAGATATTCTAGAAGCAGAGGCTGACAAGTCGCTTTATATCGACAAGCCTCTCGCTAAGAAATTGCTAGAGAAATATGAGGTCAAAGATCTAGTCGGTAAGCAGATTAAAGATAAGCGTGGTGGTAAAAACAACATCCACAGCTGGGACGTTGAACTTAAGGGTGCGGTGTCTGATGAGCAAAAGACCCTCCTCGAAGCAATCCTTCGTCAGCGACGCCGAAAGGATTGGGCGGAGCTGAAGGGAATAAAATGGTCTGACGGCATGCCTCTCACTTTGGATGATATAGTATCTTTCCACCTGGGCGCTATCGACAACAGTAAGGAGAGCATTGTGAAATTGAAGAGCACACTAGACGATCTCGTCGAGAAGAAATACCTCTCTTTCGAGACGCCGAAGCAGGCTTCCGATAGAGAGGATCTGCGTGGCTATAACATCGTTGCGGGTAAACTGAGTTTTGATATAAGCAATATCCTAGACCCAAACGACTTGACCCCGACTTTAGTTGCGATGGATGTAACGAAGATGGCGGTCGTCGACAAAAGCGGCTTCAGACGCCTCTCCACCCGTGAAGGGTTACGCCTTTTCGGATTTCCAGAAGACTATGATCTCTCTCCAGTTTCTTATAAAGACGCTTTTGACCTGCTGGGCAACTCCGTGAGCATAAACGCTATTCGACTTATCGGCGACAGGGTTGTCAGAGCGAGCTTCCTGGACGAGTCCCGGTATAACTTGTCTGAACAGCCTCAATCCAATCCTGAGCCGGCATTGTTCGCATTGGATAGCTTGCCAGCGTCAGCCTAATCGCCTCGACAAACTCTCGACGGTTAGCGAATGGCTGGAAGCCGCGGGACATATTCTTGAAATCATAAGGGCGGATGTTGATAATCTTGCTTTGTTTGTTCTGCGTCTTCAGGGCGTACGCCTCGCTAGGGCAGGTTATTTCCCAGATTTTCTTCAGCCAAACTTGCTCAACTTTTAAGCCATGCTCCGTCAAGGTATAACCAAAGATGAGGTAGTCAGCATCGATACGATATGCTTTCTCGGTTACGCTTCGTACATACGCATCAAAGTTGGCGACATCGAAGGCTGGTGTAGCATTAAAATTAAACGACTTTACCTCTAGTAGATCAGCGGTGTCCGTTTCGCCCAAGTAGAAATCAGGGAACTCCTGTGTATTAGGACCAGTCCTGTGGTAGAAGCCAACCTCAGTCATCCATGCGCCAAGCCATTCCTGAAGTAGGTCACCAACGGCACTTTTCTCATTCACATCACACTCCACGTTTAGAAGCTCGACACTAATCCTACCGGTCGCGCCAATTATGCCGTGCTTTTGTAGTTCGTCAAATAGTTGCTGTGCATGTGTTCCGTACATGAGTATATTATAACACATCCGCGTACACGCTGGCGAGCACAGTTGACGACAAGCGACACGTGCTATTTGAGGCTCACCACATCCTTGTATAGAGTCTTTAATTCTTCATCTGACATATCCAGGATCGGTTCGTACATGAACGAATTGAGGTGTATGTTTTGTGGAGTTATCAAGTTTACTCGTTTGATTGTACCGATACAGTCCGCAGCCGTTTCGCCTTCCAAGTATTTGTCAGATAGGGCGGCCGTCTGGTTGCCGGTTATCGATTTTAAGAACTCAGGGTCGGCGATCTTATCTATCATAAATTGTTCGGATTTCAATCTGATGGCGACCGAGAGGACGATTTTGCACTCAAGGCTCAGGGACTTAGTATTTTTCACCATAGTGTCAGCGACTTCTATGAACAGGTCGGCAACATTTTTGTTTTCGTCGCCGACTTTTATATCTTTGTCGAAGACATTCTTCACCATTTCCTTTATGTTTTTAACCTGGACGGTTGGTGTAGTATCTTTGATGTGGAGAACGGATGTGAGAGTGCAAAAGTTAGCGCTCTTTTCACCCTCTGTATACTCGACGATATTGCGCATGAATGGTATCAATGATAGGAGCATAGCATCGTTCGTCACCGTCGATAATGTCTCGAGGAAATGCTTGAAAGGATTTTTTACATAATCTGCTTTTACTAACGAAACGCCACCAGCACTCTTGTCAACCATCAGGCAGTAGTCTCGCGGTATGTACCTGGACTGGATTGTGCGAAAGAAGTCAAAATTGTGCGTCAGCACAATCTGGTAGAATCCGCTTATCTCAGATATATCCTTTAAGTACTCGATAATCGCATATTTGTTCTTGTAGTCGAAGGAGTCGGCTATGTCGTCAACTATCATCAGGGTTTCTTCGCCTAAATCTTTACGCGCTTCTACTTCGAACAGGATGTTTAAGATGTATAAGGCTTTTCTCTCACCGACACTCAAAACCTGAAGAAGTTCTTCGCGCTTGATGGTTTTCTGCGACGTCTCATCCTTAAACTCAAAACTCAGGGATGGTAATATTCCATCAAGAATCACATCGCTCTGGTTGTCGACGCTCAGGACAAAGGGAACATTGAAACGCAAGTTGAATATATCGACGACATCCGCCCAGCGGGTACGCTCTTTATTTGCTTGATTACGGATCTTGTCTAGCTCTGTCTTCGCATCATCATGGGCCTTGACGAGGTTATTGTATTCAGCCAGATGCGCCTTAAAGTAGTCAATCCATATTTTCTGCTTGAAGTGGTTGGTGCTTGCTAATTCTGCGATATACTCCTGATGCTCTGTGATGTAGTCGCGAAAATCTTTAACCTGCTGATTCCCAGTTAGTTTTTTATCTATCTTATCGAACGCTTTGCGTAGCTTTTCGTCCTTCAGTATTTCTTGTAATTCACCCTCGATAACAGTTTTAAGCTCGTCTTGGGATGTAATCTCGCTCTTCCCACCGCCGCCTGACAATGTGACTGCATGCGAGGCGTCAAAGAACCCGTTTTTGACTAGGGTGTCAGCGATAGTAGCGGCGTTGGTGTGGTTAAATACTCCTCTCCTGAAGTATTTCGACTGGTCAACGAGGTCGTTGTATCGAGCAATGTAATCTGTCAACTCTGGCTGTATGTCACCGAGGATTTTGGCAACCTTTTCATCAAATAGGATCTTATACGATGCACCACTAAAAATAGCGGCTTTACCGTCGTTTACTTCGCCTTTTACGCGTTGGACAGAGTCGAGAAATTTCCCGCTTGTGCCAGTAAATACTTCCGATACCTCTTCGTCCGCATCTTTACGGCCTGACGATTTTACGAGGCTCTTTAAGAGCTCCGCTTCCAGTGCCTTGATGTTTGCCCAAATCTTATCGTATTCGTCCTTGAGCTTCTTGTTCACTAGCAACGTTGACGTCTTGCCCGACGAATAGCCCTCATCGTATGGCTTGACGACGAAAATCGAGGCTGGATTCAAGTCGTTGCCATCTGGGCCTTTAATCTCGCGCACGGTTTTCCGGTCAGTAAAAATCATGTCGCACGATTCGCGCCCAGCGCTGAAGTCATCAAACGTTTTTGTAAAGGAAGTCTTCATTGACCCATTGGTTGCGTATATAGAATAAGCACTTTTGTTAGGTTCAGCGAACTTAAAGGTGCGGTCGAGCTTCTTTATCCCGTAGCAGTTTTCTAGCTTGACGACGACCTTATTCATAGGGATATTTTAACATAAAGAATGACTACCTCCTCCCAGCCGCCCGCATCTCAACCCCCTGCCGTTGCAAGCATTTGACGACAGGCGTTTGGCTGATGCCGAAGTGCTTGGCGACTTTGGCGATGCTGAGGCCAGAGCGATAGAGTCGTGCTATTTCGGCCTCCTTGCCGCGCGTGGAGGGGTTGATGCGGCGGAGGGTGATGCCGTGGTCGGTCAGTATCTTGTTGATGTTGGCGCGGTGGCGGCCGTACTTTTCGACCAGTTCTTTAGCCATCGCGCTTTGTTTGTAATCGGCGATAATGGCGAGCTTTTCGGACTCGGTAAATGGTCGGTGCTGGCGGATGAGCCGCTTGGTCGCGCGAGGGTAAATATCGGCTAGATTTTTGCCATTATCGGTTTGTGTGATATTATTATGACAGTAGTCCACTAGTGTTAGCAAATTTTTGTAATTAACGCCAGAGAGGACCACCATTAAGCTCTTACTTAAACCCTGCCCAAAAAAATTTGAGGTGGGGTTTTTTGGTTTAATTCACTTTTATCAATCCTCTTACTTCCGCTGATCGGTGCTGGAGGATTCATCAGACTAACTAATATAACTTATAAGTGTAAAACTGTTTTCGAAACGTAGAATAATATTCTCAACAAGGTAAGCTGTGAATCTGACGTATCTGAAGAAACAGAAATAAGTTGGATTAAGCCATCCCATGCCCCGTATTCGGCACATCAGGAATGTCTACATAGGTATATCCCTGATATAGAGTAGCTGATCCATGTAGTGTATTAACTACCACGTCTACTGTTCCTGCTGGATGAGCTGGTACTATACATGTGATTGTATTAGGGTCAATTACCTGAATATTTGTACAGTAGAGACCGCCGAGAGTTACGGATTGGATGGGGTTGGTAGGAACTCCTAGGTTCATGATAAATACAGGAACAGCACTATAGGCATTCCAGCCACTAGTGCCGTTACCAAGTTGACCATTCCAATTACTACCCCAAGCAAACACATTTCCTTCACTATCCAGAGCAACAGAGCGACCCAAACCGCTCCCAAAAGCACCCGCTATTTGAACAACATCACTACTAGCAAGTACACCTGTCATATCCACCACAACTGGAGTATTGTAAATGCCGCCTATTGTGCCATTGCCGAGCTGACCACTGCTGTTGAGTCCCCATGTAAAAATCTGTCCTTCACTATCTATAGCAAGCGCATGTTGTCTACCAGATGCTACCCGCACAATAGTTCTTCCAGCTAATACACCAGATATATCTACAGCAGTTGGGATATTAACATTAACACTCGCACCATTACCAAGTTCGCCATTTAACCCCCATCCCCATGAAAAGACTCTACCGGCACTATCTAGGGCGAAACTGAAACTCCCACCACCCTCTACCTGCACAATATCACTACCAGCAAGTACACCTGTCATATCTACTGCGACTGGCACGTTACTGCCAGTGTTTGTATTATTGCCGAGTTGTCCTTCTATACCCCGCCCCCATGTAAATATACTGCCATCATTATCTAGAGCAAGTGAGTGAGCACTAGCAGTTGCTATCTGTATAATATCCCTCCCAGCGAACATACCAGAAACATCTACAGTAACCGGGACATTACTACTAGTATTCGTACCATCGCCAAGTTGACCATACCAATTACTACCCCACGCAAATACTTGACCTTCACTATCTAGTGCTAGTGAGTGACCCCAGCCGGCAGCTACCTGAATAATAGTTCTTCCTGCTAAAGCTCCAGTCATATCTACTGCGACTGGCACGTTACTACTGGTGTTAGTTCCATTACCGAGTTGACCTTCAGAACCCCACCCCCATGCCCAAATCTGACCTTCGCTATCTAAGGCAAGTGAATGTTCGTTACAAGATGCCACTATCTGTACAATATTTCTATCGGCAAAGGTCTCAGACATATCTATAGCGACTGGAATACTACTACTAGTTGTTGTTCCATTGCCGAATTGACCCAGCCAATTATATCCCCATGCCCAGAGTTGCCCATTACTATCTAGGGCGAGAGTATGATTGTTGCCAGCTGATATTTGCGGATTAGCAGATACTCCAAAATCCCCAGTAATAGTAACAGTCTGCCCACCAGCAACAGGGCCATACTCAGAAGTGATGGATGTAATAGATAGTGCGGTAGCTGTATAGTTTGGATTAATTAAATTGACAGCTAATGTCTGTAGTGAGGCGAACACTATCACTCCCACACCAGTAATAAACGGCAATCTAGTTAATATCTTTCTATTTAGCGTTCGCATGAGAAAAACAAACTTTCTCTCGCAGATAGTTTTAGATGATGTTTTTGTTTACACTCTATGTAAACATTAGCATGTCGGGGGGACTGGGTCAATATTCACATACTAGAGACTCGGAATTACCAAGTTTAGTTGGTTTTTTGAGAAAAGCAAAGTCCTACCTAAGTGCTATTAGGGATAATTTGTTGATGTGAAGGGTCTGGCGATTGGTTATGTAATTCTCCTCTTTGGTTGGCGATTTTACTTTGCGTTATTATGTTGCTTATGACATACTTATGTTAAACAACATAACGAGAGGAAGTTATGCCAAACAAATTAACACCTGAGTACAATCTTACAGATAGTCCTGAAACAAAAGACAGTCCAGAGATGATTGAAATACGAAATAGTGCAGTGGCGGAGCTAGGTTCAGAGTTTCACGACCAGTGGCGTAATGAGAATTTTCGTAATGAAGATGGAACTTATCGCCCTCGTGTGAAAGTAGAGGTAGAAGTAGAGGGAGGAAGTAAGTGGAAGAACGAGGCGGATGTTACGGGGGGGGGATCGAGTACTACAGAGTGTCGACATCGCAAACACTTCGTATGCGGATTTGCCTGAACATTGGCAAGCTGAGAATAAGGCCGCAGCGGAAGTAATTGTAGGGATTTTAGAGCGAGAAGGCAGTGAAGTTGACCTGTCAGATGCAGAGACCTATGACCGTGTCGGTGAGGAGATTCATACAGCTTGGGTAGAGAGGAATTCGTGGCAAAGAGGCGCGGTAATTAAAGATAGAGAAGGAAATCCTGTACTGAATAAACAAGGTGAAGAAGTTCGGTACGGTGACGCGTTTGCTAAGCTTCCTGAAGTGGAACAGGAAAAAGACATCTCGCAGATGAGGACGGCTCAGAAGATATTTATGGTTGGTATCGAGAGCGGTATTGAAACAGAGGGCAGTATAGAGATTGGTGGAGAGGAGATAAGTGCTGAAACGATTTCAGCAAAGGGTGCGGCGGCGATAAATAAAGTGAGGCTGATGGAGGGTGACGAGGGCGAAAGTTTAACAGATAAAGAGTCGGAATTTGAATTTGATGGATCACCGGAAGCGCGGCCTGATAATGTAGAAGAGTTAGGTGAAGAATCATCCGAAAAACTTGCCGAAAACACTTCTGAAAGAGGAGGTACTATAGAGGAGCTTGAAGTAAGTAATAGTGATCGTGAGTTTATTAATATGCTAGAAGAACACGGGATTTCGTATGCTATTCGCAATATAGACGAGTTTGAAGGCCTGGGGTCAGAAGCCGCTATTAGTATCCTCGAAAAGGATAGTAGTCGACTGAGGGGTTCTTCATATTTATTAAGGCATTTTGAAGAGTTGTCTCAAGAAGTAGCCGATAAGATGATTGAGGCGGGGAGTGTGTGGACTGTAGCGGGGTGTCTTGATAATTTCGGAAACTTAAATCAAGAAACTGCCTATAAGATAATAAAGGAAGGACATGGTGGATATGTTCTTGATAAGTTGGATAAATTTGATGGGCTGAGCAGTGATCATGATGTAATTGACCTGTTTATCGCGGCAGGACGAGGTTCGAATGTAGCGGAACGCCTTGAAATGTTCGAAGGGTTGGACCATAAAGAGCTAGTGGATAAATTAATTGAAGCTGGAGATGGGCAAGGTATAGCTTATAGTTTAGAAAAGTTTGAAGGAATAGACCATCAGGAGCTTGTAGATAAGCTTCTTGAAAGCGGAGATGGTAAGAATATTGCGCGTTACCTTGAAAAGTTTGAAGGAATAGACCATCAGGAGCTCGTGGATAAGTTGGTTGAGGGCGGGCATAACTGGAATATAGTGCGGAATCTGGAAAAGTTTAAAGGAATAAACTATCAGGGACTTGCGAGCAAGATGATTGAGAGGGGTGATATCGATGCTGTTGCTGAACACTTAAAGAAATTTGAAGAGTTGAGTCTCGACATTGCCCATCAATTGATTGAAGCAGGCAAGGAGTGGTCTGTAGCGGGTAGCCTAGAAAAATTCAAAGGGCTAAACCACCAGGACCTTGCGGATAGACTAGTTGAGAAAGGTAGCGCACGCCGGATAGTGTTTAACTTGGAGAAATTTGAAGGTTTGGATAATCTTCAAGAGATTGTTGACAAAACAATTGAGAATGGAGATGCTTGGGCTATAGCGAAGTATTTAGGTAAGATTAAGGGGCTGAATCGTAAGAAACTTGCTAAACGTTTGATAAAGATGGGTTATGAGAGAGCTGTTAATGAAAGTTTAGGGGATGTGGAGAGCTGGGAGGAGCAAGGCCCCTGGGAGCGCCGCATTGCGAAACAGAATAAAAAGGTTAGGCGTGGACCTGGTGATGGGACTATTCAAGATGCAGCAAGAAGCTCCCTTCGCAATGTGCCTAGTATGAGATTTCTAAGTGATGCAGCTGATTTCTGGTCAGATAGTTTTTGACCGATGAACAAAGAAAGCAACGTTTCATAAAGTAGATAATTATAATTAGAAATATGGGTTGCGCCGCTGAAAAATACAGAGCGATTTAGAGCTTATAGGATCTACAAAAACAAGAAACCCCGCCTCAAATTTTTTTGGGCAGGGTTTAAGTAAGAGTCTAATGGTGGGTTGTGAGGGACTCGAACCCCCGACCCTCTCGGTGTAAACGAGATGCTCTAGCCAACTGAGCTAACAACCCGACTGAGGATATTTTAGCGGGTATGGGGAGATTTAGCAACAGGAAGATGGTTCTAGTGGCAAATACTATGGTATGATGAGAATATGAAAATGCATAAGGTTATTAAAAGTGCGGAGAAGACAAAAAAGAAATTAACGGTAGTGGTAGCTATTCTAGTGGTGGTTCTAGTAGGGTTGGTGGTATTGAAAATAGTTTTTATTCCGGCGATGCTCAGAGGGGAGTTGAAATGCCTGCAAGAAGAGTCGGATTCTAGTTATAGTGAACGAACAGAAGCTCCAGAGCAACCAGATGAAACACTAAATTCAGAAACGGCGCCTCGCACTGTACTGGAAGTTGAGGATGAGGCACTTCTGCAACTTGGTTATATCAATACGGTAGCTTTTCGCACTGAGGATGGAGCTATAATACTTCAGATTTCCGACGAGCTATTATGTGAGCTTCCAGACGGGCGAACTTCTATTACTTACCGGTATCGTTTGAGCGGGGATGACGAATGGCGCTGGGAGTGTGAAGGAGAAAGCCCATTCGAGGTGGTAGGTTTTGGTGATGATTTTTTGTGGGTGCGACTGTTTCAGTAATGAGGTTGCGACCGCTAAGCGAAGGAGGATCTTGTGAGTGATACAATTTGGTTGATTTTGATTGCGTTGGGGTGTGGAGTGATTTGTTTGTCGGGTGGATTTCTACTGCTGACAAAGTCTAAAGTAGCGAGGTTTTTGCAGGCGTGGGGTGTGCCTTTTGCGGCGGGAGCACTGCTCGCGGCGGCATTTTTGCATCTGATACCCGAAGTGTTTCATGCGGGAACGGTAGACGTGTATACGGCTATGGTGTTTGTACTGGTGGGGTTTGTATTCTTTTTTATACTCGGATATATACTTGCGAAATGGCATAAGCACGGCGGTCATGACGAAGTAGATGAGCATAGTGCTAAGGCGGCAAAGATGATGATAATTGTGGATGCTATTCATAAATTTGTGGATGGTGCGGTGATCGGAGTGGCTTTTGCGGCGGATGTGAGACTGGGATTGGTGGTAGCGCTAGTAGTGGTAGCGCATGAGTTGCCGATGGAGATCGGAGATTTTGCGGTGATGATTAAGGCAAAATGGCCGACACGGCGAATTATAGCGATTCAGGTGGCGCAGGTCCTAGCGATGATACCGGGCATGTTGATCGCGTTTCATCTGGGTGCGAATATGAAATATGAGATGCCATTGTTTCTAGCTGTAGTGGCTGGATTCTTTATCTATCTTGCGATTGGAGAGATTATACCGAGCATGCAAAAGGGTAGGAATCGGAAAGTTTATAGGGAGGTGGTAGGTGTATTATTGGGGGTAGCGCTAGTAGGGACGGTGATTCATTTGACACATGACTATAAGCACGTACATGATCATGAACACGGACATTCGCACTCGCATCATGGTCATCATCACGATCATTCGCATGAGCATAGCCATAGTCATGACGATTGTGGCGATGAAGATCATAGCCATGATGACGAAGACGAGAATGATCATGAACACTCTCACGAGTATGATCACAGCGATGAAGGAGATATTGATAGGCACTAGTGTAGGTAGGGGTGGGATGTGGTATGATGAAGATTATGAGTATTACAAAAGCGATTATTCCCATCGCAGGATGGGGAACTAGACGACTACCTATAACTAAAGTAATTGAGAAGTCGATGTTGCCGATTGGTAATAGGCCAATTGTGGACTATGTAGTGGAAGATTGTGTAAAGGCAGGAATTAAGGATATCTATCTGGTGATTGGAGAGGGAGAATGTAGTCAGGTGAAGGCATATTATGGGGAGAATTTGGTGTTGGAGAAGTATCTGGAGGAGCGTGGAAAAGGAGATAGAATTGAATTGATGAAAACGGCGCCTAAAGGCGTTAATTTTCACTATGTGGTGCAAAAAGATGATGGACGATATGGTACGGCGCTTCCAGTAGCTATTGCAGCGGAGGAATTTGGAATTGATGAGGCGGTGGCGGTCTTGATGGGAGATGACTTTATTTGGGAGGCTGAAGGGGGAAGTGAGATGGCGAATTTGATCGCTAGCGTAGAGAGTGAGGACGAGTCGGCAATAGTGGGGGCGACGATAGCAAGAGAAGATGTGAGTAAATACGGGGTGCTAGAGGTGGTTGAAGGGAAACTGGCGGGAATTGTAGAGAAGCCAAGTGTGGAAGAGGCGCCAAGTAGTATGATTAACATTAGTAAATATGTGATGAGCGCGGAGATGCTTAGGATGGTGGTAGATTATGTGAAGGGGAATGATTTTGGGCCAAAAGATCAGGAATATATGATTACTGATCCGATTTTTGACTATATCCGTGCGGGGAATGTGATGAGAGTGTTGCCGATGACAGGGAGGTATCTGGATGGGGGGTCGCTGGAGGGGTGGCTAGAGGCGAATAATGTAGTGTGCGGTAGTTATTGACGTATCTGGTATTTGATAGTATAATTTGATGATTCAGCTACACAAAAGGAGGTGGGTTGTGATGAAGAAGTATCACATAGCTGACGTACTAACATTTTCGAGGTTTGTTTTCGCATTTCTGATTTTTGTGTTTGTAGTAAGAGGCACGAGTCCGATATGGGTATTGATAGCGTTTTCGGTGGGAGAGCTGACGGATGCTTTTGACGGTCCAGCAGCAGGTCGGTGGCCATACCCAAGACATCTAGAAGAAAGCCTATGGTGGAGAGTCAACAAAGTCATGTTCGATATGGTCGCAGATATAACTCTGGGTGTGGCGGCGCTGTTGTACGTAGCGATCCATACGTATGCTTTTGGGGCGCGATTTGCGGAGGCAGTGGTGGTCGTCGGACTAGCATTGCAATTTATGGTGGTGATTTTGAAAAGATCACCAGAGTATGCGAAGATAGCGGAAGGGCTAATCTTGACAAGACGACGCTGGCTGTATGGTCCGCTGATTGCAGTAGTAGTGATTATTTTACTACTAGCATCGACGGTCGGTACAGAGTCGGAGCTGACTTGGTCGGCTGTGATGACTGCTGGTTGGTTTTGGTTTTGGCTGGGAGTTGCTGTTGTCATGGGGATTATACTTGTTTGGTATAAGTGGGATCGTCTGTGTGAGGTTCTTCGAAAAGATAGCCGCGGGAGGTAATCCTGCGGCTTTTCATTTGACCACTGGAAAAGAATTAGACCCAGGTAAGTGTCCTGGGTCTGTTGATAAGTAGGAGTTGATTTGGTAGATCTAGGTGATGCCAGTGCTGCCGAAACCTCCAGACCCGCGTTTGGTGTCGTCGAGGTCTTTGACTGGGATTAGTTCGGCTTTTGGGACTTGTTGAAGTACGAGCTGGGCAATGCGATCGCCGCTTTGGACATAGAAAGCTTCGTTGCCGTGGTTAATGAGTAGTACACATACTTCGCCACGATAGTCGTCATCGACTGTACCGGGAGTGTTGATGACGGTGATGCTAGATTTTGCGGCTAATCCTGAGCGGGGGCGGACTTGGAATTCGTAGCCAAAAGGGAGAGAGAAATAAAGACCGGTAGGTATTTTGGCGGTTTTACCAGGATATATGACCACTGACTTTTCTGGTAGGTATGCCTGGATGTCCATGCCAGAGGATCCGAAAGTTTGATACGTTGGATTGGGGTTGTTGGACTTGTTGACGATCTCGACTTTGATCTGCGACATATAGATTTGCTCCTTTTGATGTAAGATACTCCCACTTGACGTGATTATATCACAGTGGGATATTATTGGAAAATTGGGTCAGGTGGGAGGTCGTCAGGGAGGTAGGAGGCGTCGGCGTGATGGCCGGCGGTCCACTTTTGAGATTCGCCGGATTTGGTTTTGCCGTAGTTTAGGTCTTTCATTAGTTTGGTGGGGGCGTTTCGGAGGACTAGGGGGACGGGGTGATTTGGGGATTTGTTGGCTAGGTCTAAGGCACGATGCCAGGCGTCGTAGGTTTGGCGGGATTTGGGGGATTTGCAGAGGGCGACGGTGACGTGGGAGAGGATGATTCCTCCCTCGGGCATGCCGACGCGTTCGATGGACTGGAAGGCAGAGAGGGCGAGGGTGAGGGCGTGGTTGCCGGCGAGGCCGATGTCTTCTGAGGCGAAAATGACCATGCGGCGGGCGATGAATTTGGGGTCTTCGCCGGCTTGAATCATGCGGGCGAGGTAGTAGAGGGCGGCGTCGATGTCGCTGCCGCGCATGGATTTGATGAAGGCGGAGATGACGTCGTAGTGCATGTCGCCTTTTTTGTCGTAGCCGGGGACGATTTTTTGGGCGGCGGTTTTTACGGTTTCTACCGTGACTTTTTCGGAAAGACTGAGGCTGAGTTCGAGGTTGCCGAGGGCGGTGCGAGCGTCGCCGCCGGAGAGTTCGGCGATGTAGTCGAGGGATTTTTTGTCGATTTTTTTGGTTGCGTTTTCTAGTTTTACTGCGCGGCGCAAGACTTGTAGAATTTCGGTTTTGGCGAGTGGATTTAGGACGAGGACGCGGGAGCGGGAGAGGAGTGGGGTGATGATTTCGAAGGAGGGGTTTTCGGTGGTGGCGCCGATGAGGGTGATGAGGCCGGATTCGACGTGGGGGAGAAAGGCGTCTTGTTGAGCTTTGTTGAAGCGATGGATTTCGTCGACGAAAAGAACGGTGCGAATCTGGAGATTCCAGTTGAGGCGGGCGTGTTCGACGACTTTTTCTACGTCTTTTTTTCCGCTGGTGACGGCGGAAATTTCGATGAAGTCGGATTTCCAGCCGGTGGCGATGATGCGAGCTAGAGTTGTTTTTCCGATGCCGGGTGGGCCCCAGAAAATGAGATTTACGGGTTCGTTTTTTTCGACTATTTTGTTTAGGATTTTGTCGGGGCCGATTAGGTGGGACTGGCCGATGACGTCGGAGAGTTTTTCGGGTCTTAGTTTTTCGGCTAGGGGAATGCGGTTCATGGTGACATTATGTCATGATTTGGAGTGTTTGGGGAGGGTGATAGTGAGAGCGGGTATGATGGCGAGTGAAGAAATGACGGCAAAGTGAGGAAGGTAGGTGGTGCCGGTAAGAGTGATAAGTATGAGTAGAGTAGAAAATGAGATGACACGGCCGACACAGAGGGCGACCTCGCCGACGCATTCGACTTCTAGAAGATAAGAATCGCCATTTAGGTGTTTTTTGATGGAGTTCATGATATGGACGGAGGCGAAGAGGTTGAAGAATCCTTCGACTGCGGCGATACTGAAGATATAAAAAATGACAGCAAAGGGTGTGGAGGGAGAGAGGACTAGGAGGAGCGGTGCGAGGATAGCGAAAGGAGCAATAAGTTTTGCGAAAGAGCGGATGCGCTTTGGGCTGCGGGCGATACGTTGATAGGTAAAAGTAAGAGTGATGGCAAAAATAACACCGATAGAAGTGTATATGCCGAGGGCGATGTCGGATTGGGAGTATGTGTAGATCAGTATGATAGGGACAAGTAGGTAGGCAGATCCAGAGATGAGGAGGCCACGGACAAACTGCATGAGGAGGATATTGCGGCGGAGGTCTTTGATGCGAATAAATTGGTTCCAGATGGCGCGGAGTTTGTGAGGACGGGTGGTGACAACGCGCGCGGGGCGGAAGAGGATAGTGATGAAAAATTGAACGATTGAAATAATGATAATGACGATGGAAGTTTGAGCGAAACCTGCGTCGGTGATGAGGAGGGCGAGGATAATGGGGGAGATAATTCTGACGATGGAGGAGAAGATGTGTTTGAGGCTCTCGAAGCGATGTCGACGGTCATTGCGGACTTCGGTGATTGAAAAGAAGACAGTCGGGCGCCAGTAGAGGGTGGCTTCGAGGCCGTTGATGAGGGCGATGATGAGAGGAAAGGTGATAGAGTAAGGGTCGAGGAGGATAACGAGGCCGATTTTGAGAATAGAGGAGAATGTACCGATGCGCCAAGCGGCAAGGGGGTGTTTGCGGAGGAAGCGCATAAGAAAGATAGAAGCAGCTCCCATAACGATGTAGCTAACGAGGCGGAAGATGATGAAGCCGTCGGGCGAATCGGTGAGAGAGGTGCGGATCATGTAGGTCATGAGAAAGACGGAAACAAAGACAGATTTGCTGTGAAGAAGAGTGTCCACGGCGACGAGGATATTTTCGTTTGTGCGGAGAGATTTAAGATGCCCGAGCATAGGGATTATTTTAGCATAAGTAGTTGTTGTTAGGTGATAAGCGGGACGATGCGCACGAGTAGGGCTTGTAGGGTATAATGAGGGTATGAAAATAGTTGTCGACGGAATCATGACGGAATATGAGGCGGCCGGGAATGGTAAGGTAGTTTTGTTTTTGCATGGATGGGGGAGTAGCTCGAAAGTTTTTGAAGAGATGAGCGGGGAATTAAAGAAGAAGTATCGAGTGGTGGCTTTGAATATGCCAGGTTTTGGTGGAACGGATGAACCGCCGAGTGCGTGGGGAGTGGAGGATTACGTGGAGTTTGTGACGAAATTCATAGAGAAGTTAAAGTTGAAAAAAGTGTACGCGGTGGTAGGGCATTCGTTTGGTGGGAGGGTGATGTTGAAAGGTTTTGGTGAGGGGAAGTTGGAGGCGGATAAGTTGGTATTTATGGGGTCTGGAGGGATTAAGCGGAAGAGGTCGGTGAAGATGCGAGCATATGGTGCGGCGGCAAAAGCGGGACGTGCGGTGAGTAAGTTGCCTGGAGTGAAAAGTTACGCGAAATTGATGCGAATAAAGCTGTATGGTGCGGCGGGGGCGACGGATTTTGTGAATGCGAGCGAGGGAATGAGGGAGGTGTTTCGAAATGTGGTAGCGGAAGATCTGAAGAGGTATATCGAGAAGATTGAGCAGCCGAGTTTGGTGATTTGGGGGGCGAACGATACGGATACGCCAGCGAAAGATGCATATGAGTTTAAGCGGATTCGGGATTCAAGGGTACATATTCTGAATGACGCGGGGCATTATGTTTTTCTGGAGAGACCTGAGGAGTGTTTGAAGCTAGTGAAGGAGTTTTTGGCGAAGTGAAAGATGTGAAGCGATTGGTGAGTATGTTCTCACTGAAGTATGTAGTGACGCTGGTTTATATGTTGCAGGCGACGGAGTATGATGCACGAGAATATATGCGATGGGTGCGGCGGGCAGAGAATTTTAGATATAAAAATGTGGCGGTGCGTGGGAAGTTGGACTGGACGCGGAAGGCGAAGGTATTGGCAGGTGTGGGGTATGGTATGGAACTTTTTGGGCTGGCTGTGGCGGGAGTGGCGGTGTGGTTTTTGTATGGACTGGTTTTTGCGCGATGCGGGATGGAGGAGTGGGTGTGTGGCGAGTGGGTGGTAGAGGGTGTAGCTGTGAGGGTTTTGATCGCGGTGGGGGTTTTTGCGTTGACGGTGTGGGCGATGAAGTGGTGGCTAGCATATTTGGTCGTGGTACCTGTGGCGGTGGGGGAGGTTTTTGTGCAGAAACCGATTGAAGGAAGAGTGATCGGTGAGGCAGAGGGGAAGTTGGCGGGACATAAGGGTGTGAAAATTGCAGTAGTGGGGAGTTATGGAAAGACGACGACGAAAGAGGTCTTGAGGATGGTGTTGGGAGTAGGAAAAAAGGTGGCGGCGACAGAAGGGAATATTAATCAACCACTGGGAATTGCGAAATTTGTAGAGGGACTGGATGGTGATGAGGAGGTTTTAATTTTTGAGATGGGTGAATATCGGGCAGGGGATATTAGTGAAATGTGTGAGTGGGTGCGGCCAGATGTAGGGTTTATTACTGGGGTGAATGAAGCGCATTTGGCCAGTTTTGGGTCGAAAGATGAGATCGTGAGGACGTTGTTTGGGTTGAGGGACTTTTTGGGCGAGAAGGGGGTTTATTTAAACGGAGATTCGGAAGAGCTGAGACAGATGGCGAGATCGGAGGATGTTTTATATGGAATAGGTGGTGTGGACGGATGGAAGATCTCTGATGTAGAGGTGGATGTGGGCGGGACAGAGTTTGTGATGAAAAAAGGCAAAGAGAAGTTGACTGTGAGGACGAGACTATTGGGTGAGCATAGTGTAGGAGTAGTCGCGGCGACGGTGAGTTTGGCACTGAAACTCGGGTTGAGTGAAAAAGAGATTATGGAAGGACTAGCGAGTGTGAAGCCGTTTAAGCATAGGATGCAGCCGCGTAGTGTGAGTGGTGCGACAGTGATTGATGATACATATAACGGAAATATCGATGGGATGCGGGCAGGGATTAGGTTATTGAAGAGTTTAGAGGGAAAGAAGAAGATTTACGTGACGCCAGGACTGGTTGAGTGTGGAGAGGAGGGAGAGAGGTTACATCTGGAGATCGGGGGGTTACTAGCAGATGGAGTGGATGAGGTGGTGTTGATGAAGAATTCGGTGACGGGATGGATCGAGGCGGGGCTGGTCGGAAGAGATTTTGAGGGAGAGCTGAAGATAGTGGAAGATCCAGTGGAATTTTATCAGAACCTGGATAAGTTTGTGGCGGCGGGAGATGTGGTGCTGATGCAGAACGACTGGACGGATAATTACGCGTAGGCGGTATAATCTAGCGATTCTGGAGGAATTCGTCGAGAGGAGTGAGTGAGCCGTCGGTCATGTTTTTGACATGGAGGCGGTTTGTTTCAACCTCGTTTTCGCCGACGACGATCGTGTAAGGAATGTGGGATTTGTCAGCGAAGGAGAGTTTTTTAGCGACCTTGCCGGAGGCGAGGTAAGTGTCGATTTTGAGATTCTGACTACGTAGATCAGTGGCGAGTTTGTAGCAAAATGGGAATTGGTCGGGCGACATCGGGATGACGAGAAGGTCGGCTGGGGCGGTGTTTTCTGATTTGATGATTCCGATTTCCTTAAGAACGCTGAAGAGGCGAGTGAGGCCGATACTGCCGCCGACTCCCTGAAAGGTTTCATTTGAGAAGGTAGAGGTGAGGTTATCGTAGCGACCGCCAGAACTGACAGAACCGACGTTTGGGTGGTCGTTTAGGATAGTTTCGTAGACGGTGCCGGTGTAATAATCTAGGCCACGGACGATCATGAGGTCGATTTTGGCAGTTGTGACATTTTTGGCGGCGAGGAGACTCATGACCGTTTGGAGTTCGGAGAGGCCAGTGAGGAATTGTTCGTCGGTGATTTTGAGATCGCGGAGCTGAGCGATGATTTCGGTGGATTCGCCTTTAATGTTGATGAATTGGGTTATGTGGTCGATGGTTTTTTGGGCGACTTTAAGATCTTGGAGTTTTTGGACGAATTCTTGCTCGGAGATTTTTTCGGCATCGTCGATTATGCGACTAACTTCGATGGATTTTTCGCCGAGGCCGAGGGAGTTGAGGAAACCGTTTAAGAGTTTGCGGTTGGAGACGCGGAGGGTGAATTTGCCGAAGTTTAGTTCGGAGTAGATCTCATGGATAAGGCCGATAATTTCGGCGTCGTAAGCGATGTCAAGTTCGCCGCGAGCGATGACGTCGGCGTCGCACTGATAGAATTCGCGGTAGCGACCGCGCTGAGATCGTTCGCCGCGATAAACTTTGCCGATATTGCTGGCTTTGAATGGGAAGTTGAGATAGGATTGGTTTTCGGCGACATATGCTGCAAGTGGGACGGTGA
Source organism: Candidatus Saccharimonadota bacterium (assembly GCA_009785325.1). GTDB lineage: Bacteria > Patescibacteriota > Saccharimonadia > Saccharimonadales > Saccharimonadaceae > WQWN01. The sequence goes on along the minus strand of WQWN01000005.1, from coordinate 23,373 downwards.
GGTCGAATCGGAGGGCGAGTTTGTGGTCGCCTTTTTCGAGTTGGTAGATCTGCTTCTCTGTATCGCTACCTGCTTTTGCGAAGAGAAGTTCCTGGCGGTGAACGATGGGTGTTTCGATGGAGAGGAAGCCATTACGATGATGGGCGTTTAGAATTACCTGTTTAATGCGGTCGAATTCGATCTGGTCTTCGGGCAAGAGTTGCATGAATCCAGATAGTGGTGCGGTGTTAACTTTTTGCATACCGTTTTCTCCTTTTCTAGGGAGAATTATAACATGGATTTGAGAGTTAGGGGCGTTCATGTCCCGTATTCGGCACGTCTGGTAAGTCTATGAAAGTATATGATTGATATAAGGTGACTGATCCGTGTAGGGTACGTACAGTAACATCTACTATTCCTGCTTGATGTGCTGGATCGATTAAATTTAATACTAGAGTCTGGGCTGAAAAAACTCCTAGCACTGCAGTAACTACTATATAGGGTAACTTGCTGAGTGTTTTTGTTTTGATTCGCATAATGTGGATAGCTTCCTCTCGCGTGAGTGTATTTAATGCTTCTACTTAAGCCTCCATAGCTCTTGCTCTAGACATTAGTATATTTTGTGAGAAGGGAGTCGATGGAGTTTATAGAGTTTGATCTTTAAGTGGCGGGAGGGGTATAATTAGAAGAGACTAGGAGGTATGTGATGAGTTTAAAGAAGACTGTGGCGGTAGTGTTTGGGGGAAAGAGCCCGGAACATGATGTGTCGATCGTGACGGCAGTGGCGAGCGTGATCAAGCCACTGAAGCTGGCGGGGTTCGAGGTGGTGCCGGTGTATGTGTCGAAGAGGGGTGAGTGGTATGCGGGGGAAGAGTTCGGGGAGATTGGGGCTTATCGGACGGGGAAGGTGGAGGAGTTGATGAATGGGTCGCGAGCGGTGAAGGTGGAAATGGGTGGAGGGTTGAAGTTGAGTGTGGGAAGTGGATTGCGAAAGAAAGAGTGGGGGATAGATGTTGTATTTCCGGCAACACATGGAGCGTATGGGGAGGATGGGTCGTTGATGGGACTACTGAGGATGGCAAATGTGCCGTTTGTGGGGTGTGATATGGAGGCGAGTGTAGTGGCGATGAATAAGGTTTTGGCGAAGCAGGTGGCAGAGGCGAGCGGGATTTTGACAGCGAAGTTCGTGAGTTTTTCGCGAGGGGATTTTGAGAGTGGGCGTGATGAAGTGGCGGGGAGAGTGAAGAAGCAGCTGAAGTTTCCTGTATTTGTGAAGCCGGCGCATTTGGGGTCGAGTATTGGGATTACGAAAGTGAAGGGTGTGGCGGGGTTGGAGAATGCGATGGAGGTGGCGGCGTATTATGATGAGGTGATTTTGGTGGAGGAGGCGGTAGAGAATTTGATCGAGGTGACGGTGCCGATGATTGGTGGAGTGGAGCCTGAGGTAGCCATGGTGGAGCGGCCGATGAATTTGGGTGATGGGGAAGTGTTTGATTTTGAGGCGAAATATATCCGCGAAGGCGGGAAAAAGAGCGGCGAGAAGAGTGCGCAAGGGTATTCGGAGATTCCGGCGAAACTACCAGAGGGTCTGTATGAGGAGTGTGAAGATACGGCGCGTGATGTGTGGCGGGTGATGGGTCTAAACGGGATCGCGCGAGTGGATCTTTTAATTGATGAAAAGACAAAGAAGATTTATTTCAACGAAGTGAATCCGATGCCGGGGGGTCTTTATGCGCATAACTTTGCGAAAGCGGGGATTAGTAATGTAAAGCTAGTGGAGAAACTGGTGGAGTTGGCGGAGGAGAGGTTTGCGGAAAGGGCGCGTGTGAAGTCGAGTTTCGAGACGAATTATTTGAAGCAGTTTTAGTGTGGTAGAATGAAGGTAAAATAAGAGGAGATATACGAATGGAAGGATTGATAGGACTTGGTGCAATTATAGCGGTAATTCTGCTGTTTTTTGTGATTCCAGGTATTAGGGTTGTGAATCAGTATGAGCGAGGGGTGATTTTGACGCTGGGGCGGTTTAGCTCGATTAAGACTCCGGGACTGCGACTGATTGTGCCGTATTTCCAGAGGATGATAAAGGTGGACATTAGGACAACCCCTGTGGATGTGCCGAAGCAAGACGTGATTACGCGAGATAACGTGACAGTAGGAGTGGATGCGGTAGTGTATTTCAAAGTAATTGATCCTGCTAAGGCGATTTTGGAAACGACTAATTACGTGTATGCGACGAGTCATTATGCGAAGACGGCGCTGCGTGATGTGACGGGAACGTTTGAACTGGATGATCTTTTGAGTAAGCGAGATGAGATTTCACAACAGATCCGAGGGATTGTAGAGGTGCAAGCGGCGAAGTGGGGGATTGATATTGAACATGTGAAGCTGCAGAATATTGAGTTGCCGGCGGATATGCAGAGGGCGATGGCGCGACAGGCGGAGGCGGAGAGGACGCGGCGAGCGGCGATCATTACAGCGGAAGGTGAAAAGGCGGCGGCTGCGGCGGTGGCAGAAGCGGCGAGGATGCTGACGGAAATTCCTGGGGGTGTAAATCTGAGGACGCTGCAGACATTGGAGAAGATTTCTGGAGATCCTAATCAGAAAACTATTATTTTAATGCCGACGGATTTGACGGGGATTGCTTCTAAGGTTTTAGGGAAGCACTAGGGTTATTGAGAGTTTGGATGATGTGCGAGAGAACGTTTAAGACATCATAGAACCTGTGCTGAGGGTGGTCGGTGTGGACTAGCTGGGAATTAATTTCCAACTGGAAACAAGGAATGCGGCAAGTGCGAGAGATATAGGAAGAAACAGTGTTTTCATAGGTGGCGTCGAAGGGATCGTCAATATGGATGCCGTGGAACTTCGATGCTTTGAAAGAGTTTTTGATAAGATCTGTGATGTCGTCTCGTTTGTGGATGTTAGCTCCGCGACCAGTGCAGATAGTAATCATTTGTTTGCGGCGTCTAGACATCTGGTGTAGGTCGATGAGATATTTAATGCTGCTGTCGGGGATCTGGGTAGTGAGGAATGATTTGTAGGCGCAGGGCATGTCGAAGTTGGCGTCGTCATTTTGATTTGAGGTTTTTATGATAGTGGGGCAATTGAGTGTATGGTGGAGGAGTAGAGCGAGGATGCCGGTTTGATATTCAGGGAGCTTGGGTTTGCCGAGGCGTAATTGCTCGACGCTGTGTGGAGCAGAGATGAGCACACAGCCATTACCAGAGAGAAAGCGGAAAGGATCTGACGTTTTGGGATTTTGGAAGAAATCTAACGTAGTAGTAATGTTTTCGTTGAAACTGGGTTTATCGATAGAGTTCATTTATGATAAACAGTAGCATGACTAAGAAGTGGGGACAAGAGTGTGCTAGTTAATGTAAAACTCCCGAGAGGGAGTTTTTGGATAATGTCGTGGTTGCGGGGGCAAGATTTGAACTTGCGACCTTGTGGTTATGAGCCACACGAGCTACCAGGCTGCTCTACCCCGCGATATCTGCTAAAGATTTTAGCAGATATAACAGATGTTTGCAAGAGTAGAGCTGGCTATTTAAAAATTTAGACTTTGTTGACGACAGGGATGACGATGGGAGTGTGACCGGTGGTGTCGTAGAGGATGTGGGAGATGTCGTCTTTAATCTCTTGTTTGAGAGTGGAGAGGTCGACTTCGCCAGGACCGATGCGGTCGGTTTTGGTGCGGAGGTAGTGGCGGATTTTGCCAATGAGCTCCTCGCTGTCGTCGAGGTAGACGAAGGCACGGGACACGACATCTGGAGTTTTGATGAGGCGACCGGTTTTTTTGTTTAGTGTGAGGACGATAATAAAGATGCCTTCGTTGCTGATATGGAGGCGGTCTTTTACTACGGCTTCGTGGACGCGGTTGTTGGAGTTGTCGTAAAGTTCGCTTCCGACATTTATGCGGATGCCGCGCTTGATGGTTTTGTTAGGGAAGAATTCGACTGTATCGCCGTTGTCGATGACGAGAGTATCTTCTTTTTTGATACCTGCGATGTTGACGGCCATATCGGCGTTACTCTCTAGCATGGAGAAGGTGCCGTGAACTGGAAGATAGAGTTTTGGTTTAAGTAGTTCGAGGAGTTTGACGTGGTCTTCGTAGTAAGCGTGACCAGAGAGGTGGAGTGGTCCGACGCCTGTGAGGTGAGTATTGCCGTGGCGGATGACTTCGGCGCCCTCGCGAGTGAGCCCGTCGACTGTGTGTACGACGTTTACTTCGTTACCCGGGACGGGGCTAGAGCTGAAGACGATGATGTCGGTAGGTTTGATTTTGATGAATTTATGAGAACCTGAAGCCATGCGGTTGAGGACGGCGTTTAGCTCGCCTTGAGATCCTGTGCAAACGATCGTGACTTTATTGTCGGGAAGTTTGACGATGTCTTCCATTTTCATGATCGTGTCTTTGGGGACTTTGATTTCTTTGGAGCGGAGGGCGGTTTCGAGGTTGTTGATCATGGAAAAGCCAGCGAAGGCGACTTTGCGGCCGCGCTTTTGGGCTTCTTCGAGAGTGAGTTGAATGCGGGCGATCTGGCTGGAGAAACTGGAAATAATAATACGTCCATTTGGGAAGTTATCCATGACTTTGCCGATATTGTCGCTGACGTCGAACTCGCTGTGGGCGTGGGCGCCGGGGATGTTGATATTGGTAGATTCGTTGATGAGAAGGTCGATGCCTTCTTTGTCGCGGATCTCCTCAAAGCGGCCGATATCAAATGGAGTACTGACGGGTTTTTCCTCAAAGCGCCAGTCGCCCATGTATGCGATAGTGCCTGCTGGGGTGCGGATTATGAAGGAAGCGTTGCCTGGGATGGAGTGGGTGGTGCTGATAAATTCGACAGAGAGATTTGGACTAACTTGAATTTGTTCGTGTTTAGCTGGATCAACTGAGACATAGTTGAGTTCGGGGACTTCGGCAAGTTCGTTCATCTGTTTTTTCACCATGTTGAGAGTGAATTCTGTGCCGTAAATCGGAGTGAGGTGATGGAAGCGTGGGAGGAGGTGGCGAGCGGCACCGATATGGTCGAGGTGGGCATGGGTGAAGAGAATGGCTTTTACAGTTGAAAGTCGGCGCTCGAGGTATTTGATGTCAGGAATGAGATAGTTGACGCCTGGGTAATCATCGCCTGCGAACATGACACCCATGTCGATAACGATAGACTCGTCGCCATATTCAATAAGAGTCATATTTTTGCCGATACCTGTGTCACCGACGCCGCCAAGTGGAATGATACGGACTGCTTCTTTAGATGGTTTTACGGTGCGGAGCTGAGCGGGGGAAGGTTGTTGACCTTTGAAGCCGTTGAATTCGGATTTATTGACGGGAATATTGACGATGTGTTGAGTGGCACGGGCGTTTACGTCTTGAGACATCATCCTCTGTGCTCTAACCATCTCGCCGCGACGAGTTGTTGTTGAGAGGTTGATTTTGTTTTTGTCCGCTTTGGTTTTTTCTGGCGTATTGCTTGGGCCTCGAGACTTCATGTCTTTGAGCTTGCGGTCGCGCATCGCCATGAGTTTGGCACGGCGAGCGGCCTCGCGGTTTTGTTTTTGAGTAGGCCGAGCGGGTCGTGTCTGAGCTGACTTTGTACTCTCCGCAGTTTTTGCGGCAAGGTATTTATCAAGATCGGCAAGCTTTGCGCGGTCTATATTTGGTTGGTTGTTTGTCATAGGTCTCCAAAATTCGTTTCAGCAACGACGCTGTCCGAGTACGTGTTTTTTGTACGCGCTGCGTCAGAGGAAAGAAGTTATATTAATTAGTATCTGGAATTGTAGCAGATGTGCGAGCGGAAGTCAAGGTGCTGAGTGTGGATTATTTGATTTTTTGGGCGGCGAGGCGGATGATTTCGTTCCAGGAAAGGAAAGCGTGAGGGAGGGTAGCGAGATCGTAAGTAGTGAGTTGGTAACGGATGGCGAGGGAGAGCTCGTGGATCATGGTATCTGCTTCTGGGGCAACAATGGTAGCGCCGAGGATTTGGCCATTTTTTGCTGTGATGAGTTTGACGAAGCCGTCGGTGAAATCGGCAGTGATGGAGCGAGGAGTGTTTTTGAGAGGGACGAGAGCTTTGAGGTATTTGAGGTCGGATTTGATGGCGTCGTCTTCCATGAGCCCGACGGTGGCGACGACTGGGTGAGTGCGGATGATTTTCGGGATGACGGTATAGTCAACGTTTTGCTTGTTTTTATGGAAGAGGTTGTGACCTGCGACCTGACTCTCGAGGACGGCTTTTGTCGTGGAACTCGGGCCTTCGCCGACGACGTCACCAGCGGCGTAGATATGTTTGGCGGAAGTTTGGAGACTGGAACTGACAGTGATACCAGTTTTGTCGTAGTCGACTTTTGCGTTTTCGAGACCGAGGTCAGTAGCAGGGGTAGAGCCTGTGGCGATGAGGATTTCATCGACGCGGATGGTTTTTTCCTCTCCGCCGCGGAGGTAGGTGACTTTTTTGTAGCTACCGTCTTTTGATACAGTTACGACGCGAGTGCTAGTCAGAACTTTAATTCCGTAAGTTTTGTCGAAAACTTGACCGATGAGCTGGCCGACTTCTTCGTCGTCGCGAGGAAGGAGTCTAGAGGCGATATCGGCGATAAGGACTTTTGTGCCGAGAGAAGCGAAGAGCTGAGCGATCTCGACGCCAGCTGTGCCACCACCGACAATGAAGATGGATTTGACGGGACGGTGAAGTTCAGTGACGGAGCGAGGAGTGAGGTGTGAGACAGTGTCGAGGCCACGAATATCGGTTAGTGTAGGTGTGGCGCCTGTAGCGATGAGGAATTTACGGGCGGTGAGGCGCTTATTGCCGATGGAGATCTCGTGGGGGCTGAGAAAATGTGCAGTGCCATGAAAAGTTTTTACACCTGCTTTTTCGTAGAGTTGGCGGTTGTCCTTTGCGCCGGTTTTTTTACTGGCGGCGTCTTTGAATCCCATGATAGTAGGGAAGTTGTAACGGAGGCCGCTACTACTAATACCGAAACGGACACCGCGGCGAGCTTGGTCGTAGAGGTGGGAGGCTTGGAGGAGGGCAGACATAGGAACGTCACTATGGTTAGGGGCGCTGCCGCCGAAGACGTCTGACTCGATGAGGGCGGTTTTGTAGCCGGATTTAGCAGACGTGAGAGCGGCAGTTGATCCGCCTGCTCCGCTGCCGATGACGATAAGTTCGAAGTCGTATTTGGATTTGTTTAGCATGAGGTATTCTCCTTTGATTTGGTTGGTTTAGATCATATGTCCATTGTTTTCGTAGAGGTAGGCTAGGTCGAGATGGAGGCGTTTGAGGTGACGAGTAGCGACGCGACGAATGTCGGCAGTAGTGACAGTAGGGCGAGATTTAGTCCATTTTTCGACGTGGTCAGTGGTGAGTTTAGCGATTTCTTCAGCTTGACCTGGGGGAATTTTAAGGGCGAGGGCTTCTTTTAGGATACTGGCGTGGAATTTGCGAGGGGAGAAGTTTTGTTCACGTTCGCCAGAGCGTTTGATGATAGTGAGAGGTTTTTGTTTTGTCATATGCCGACCGGTAACCCTTTGAACACGAAAATATAAGCACCGAGAGTAAAGAAGCCGACGGCGAGGATGATTCTAAAGAAAGTTTTGTTTGACTCGCGCCAACGCTGGATGCGAGAGATATTGGAACCGAAACGGAGTGCGAGGGCGGTGCTAGTGAGGGGGATGGTGGCAATAATAGCGTAGATGACGATCGTGAGAAGTTGCCAAGAAGTGGTGAGTTCTAGGATGGAGTAGCTAGCGATAGCGATAAGGACGAGAGTGATGGGAGCTTCGCCGAGAACAGACATGATGCCGAGAGAGAAAGACTCGGTGGGGTTGGAGGTTTTGGCGGTGCGAGACTCTAGGAAATTGGCAGTGGTGCGAGGAATCCAGAGAGCGGTGCCGGTAGGGCGGTAGTAGATGAAAGGGAGGACGCCAGCAAGACCGACGACAACACCAGACGCGATGGCGGTGACGACGAGAGGTGGTTGGTTTTGCTGGAAGATTATAAAGAGGAAGTAGCAGGCGGCGGCGAGGAGGGTGGTAGTGATAAATACTGCGCCGAGAATGAAACCTACGGTGAGAGTAGTGGTGGATTTGCGGAGTTTTGGGGTGCTGAGGGAATGGCGACAAAGCAAGAGTAAACAACCCGGGCCGAGCTGGAGGCTAGCATGGATGAGGGCAGCTAGTAGGATGATGAAAATATTAGGTAGTAGGTCCATGGTTTTACACTTTGATTTTAGCATAAACATGAAGGCGTGGGAAATTTGGTAGAGAGGAGTGGTGGCGGGGTGGATTTTTTGTAAGGATTTGGTAGAATGGGTGGGCGTGGTACCGTAGCTCAGTTGGTTAGAGCGTAGGACTCATAAGCCTAAGGTCGCTGGTTCGATCCCAGCCGGTACTACCACACTAGGATTTTGACGGATTTATCCGTCATTTTGTTTTAGTGAGTTATTGTTTTGATATGAAAAAGCCAGTTCCTAGAATGAAACTGGCTTGACTTCTAGATCCCGAACTGAATAGTGAGACCTGGAAGGTGGATCTCGCGAGGGATTGTGAGTGGTGCGAGTCCAAGTTCGGTAGTGATTTGCTGACCGTTTTGTGTCGAGAGGAGGCGATTGAATTCGCGGGCAGCATTTACGAAGCGCACGATACTGTCGAGGTCAGCATAGTATTCTTTGCCACGCTGGCCTGCGATTGCAAGTAGGTTGCCGCGCAAATGGTCGGCTGTATGAGCTATAGCGTTATCGGGAAGTATGAAGCTCTCCACAGTGTTACCTACGGCTCGGGTTATATAGTGAAGCGTGGTAGCTGCGGTGAGTAGGGCGGCGATGTCATAGCTGTCGGATAGAGTGATGATTTGCTCGGAGTAATGCTGGAGTCGTTTGAATTCGTTTGAGGTGAGGTGTCTGACTGTAGACCATTCCGGTGCTTCGAGGTCGAGTGATAACTCGCTGAGAGGTTGGATGACTTCAGTCTGTATCTCGCGATTGACGTGCAGTATGACGCCTGTAATATCTTCCCATTTTTCCTGAAGTGCTTGTTGTTGGGTGAGGATATCAGTGCGTGTCTGGGATAATGCATACTGCTGTTGGGTCTGTGATGCTTGGTTGTTGATTGAAACAACGAACGCAAAAGTAGCAACAGCAATAACAATGACTACATATACGACAATGATAGAAAGAGGTCTTGCGAGGTAGATTTCGAATAACTTGGCTTTTACACGACTAAACATGGTCTTATGCCTCCTTTTCGGGTTTGTAAAGAACTTTTATGAAAACTTTCTAGATCATAGCATAATTTATGCATTATGGCAAGCTGAGGGGTTTTGTGGTAAAATTTGGAGAGAAAAGTTAAAACGTGAAGAGGGAAAATGGCAGGACATAGTAAATGGGCGACAACACATAGACACAAGGCAGTGATGGATGCAAAGAGGGGAGCGGTGTTTACGAAGCTGGGGAATTTGATTGCGATTGCGGCGCGAAACGGAGCTGATCCTGAAATAAACTCGAGTCTCGCGATGGCGATAGAGAAGGCAAAGCAGGCAAATATGCCAAATGATAATATCAAGCGGGCGATCGCGCGCGTGACGGATAAGGGTGCTGCGCAAATGATCGAAGAGACTTACGAGGCATATGGCCCTGGTGGAGTGGGGATAATTATAGAAGTGGCGACAGATAATAAGAATCGGACTTTTCCTGAAGTGCGGTCGGTGCTCACGAAAAATGGTGGACGGATCGCGGATCCTGGAAGTGTGATGTTTCAGTTTAAGCGGAGGGGAGTGATCGTAGTGGAGGGAAGTGGGGAAGAATTGCTGTTGGCGGTACTGGAAGCGGGAGCGGAAGATGCGGAAGAAGATGAGGGTGAGATAGTGGTTTATATAGACATGAAAGAACTCGCGGGGGTGAGAAAGAATATTTTAGATGCGGGACTAGTGGTGAAGTCGGCGGAATTACAATATGTGCCGAGTGTGATGGTAGGCGTGGAAGATGAAGAGATAGGAGAGAACTTAACTCGTGTACTAGATTTACTAGAAGATCATGATGACGTAACTGGAGTTTACACGAACGCAGAGTAAGTTTGGGTTTGTGGGGTTATTGCTGTGGTAGTTGTGGTGGAGTGAGGGGTTGAGGCTGGGTTGGTGGAGTTGCTGGTGTGGGTGGTTGTTGGACGGGGGTAGGTATTGGTGGCGGGGCTGTTGGTGGGATTGGAGCTTGTACGGCTGGTTGAGGGATGGGTGTTTGTGGTTGCGCCGGTGCAGTGTTTTGTGGTGGGGTCGGTTGTGGAGTTGCTGGAATTGGGGCGGGAACTGGCTGAATAGGAGTAAGTGAGGCGACAGAAGCCGGTGTTGTGGGAAGGGGTGGAGCTATTGGTGTGGGATGAGGGGTGGTTTCTTCGGTGGCTGGAGTGTGAAGGAGAGAGACTGGGTCAGGTCTTAGGCTCTGAAGAATGAGATTGTCGTCTTCGGCATTGTCGATTGCGATAAGGCTAGGGTCGAAGGAGGGAGGTGTGGCGGGCGACTGGGGGTTTGGGGCTGGTGCAGAAGTCTGATCAGGAGGCGTCGTGGTCGGAGTTATGGGTGTGGGTGGGGCTGCTGGTGTGATCATTTGAGAGGCGGCTTCGCCGATTTTTTCGGCGGGGTTTTGGATTTGGGTATTAGCGGTTGTTCCTGGAGGGGTGGATTTAGACTGTATACCGAAGAAATCTTTAATTTTGACAATAGTTGTTGTGATGAAGTTGGCCTTTTTCCAGCCGCCGCGTTTGAGAAGATCGCGGAGAGGTCCGCGGATGTCGTCAGGGTTTTGACCGATGACGCGGGCTGTAGAAGAAATATTGCCGTCGTCGTCTTTAATGCCGACTTTAGCCATAATGCCTTTGAGGCTGTTGTCTTTTTCCTCGCGGTAATTTTCTGCGTGTTTCTCGTGTTCGAGGTATGTGTTGTTGTCGAGTAGGGTGATGGTAAAGTTATATAATCGCTGTTCTTCGGTGACGGTACCAGGAGTGAACCATTTGGCGTCAGTCCAGTTCCAGTAGCCTGTGATAGAATCGCCATTAACTGCAAATTCGAAGGGAAAATCAGGGCTGTTATGCTGGAGGATGGTTTTTTTGAGGGCTTCTTTATTCATTTTATATTGGTCCGTTTGGGGGTAGTATAGCATATGCGTGATAGTGTGAAAAGAGGACTGATTGGCACTCTTGCAAATGGAGTGCTAGGTGGAGTATAATACGCGAGATATGGCTAAGAGAGATTATTATGAAGTTTTGGGTGTCAGTAAGGGTGCGAGTGACGATGAGATAAAGAAGGCGTATCGGAAGGCGGCGGTGAAATTTCATCCTGACAAAGAGGGTGGCGATGAGACGAAATTCAAGGAAGTGAATGAAGCACATGAAGTGCTGAAGGATAAAGCGAAGCGACAGAGGTATGATCAGTTTGGACATGCGGGTGTGGGTAGCGCTGGAGGTGGCGGTTTTTCTGGTGGCGGGAATCCTTTTGGAGGATTTGGTGGGCAAGGTGTGCAGTTTGATTTCGGTGGCGGAGGTTTTGGAGATATTTTTGGAGATATGTTTGGGATGGGGGGTCGGCAGCAGCGGGCGCGACGTGGGCGGGATGTGGAGGTTAATTTGAATTTGAAGTTTGAGGAGGCGGTGTTTGGGGTGGAGCAGGAGATTATTTTGAATTTGGATGATACATGTGAGCACTGCAAGGGGTCGGGAGCGGAGCCTGGACATGATATGGAGACGTGTCCGGCATGTAAAGGTGCTGGGCAGGTGAATCGGGTGATGAATACGTTGTTTGGGCAGATCCAGCAGACGGTGGCGTGTGACACGTGCCGAGGAAAAGGGAAAGTGCCAGAGAAAGTGTGTACGGTGTGCGCAGGGAATGGGATCGAGAAGAGGAAGCAGACGACGAAACTGAAAGTGCCTGCAGGGATTGATGACGGGGCGACGATACGACTGGCGGGGCGCGGTGAGGCGGTGGCTGGGTCGGGGGCGAAAGGTGATCTGTACGTGCATGTGCGAGTAAAAGCGCACAAGAAGTTTACGCGGGAGGGTGATTTGATTTTGAGCGAAGAGAGTGTGGGGATGGTGGAGGCGGCGCTCGGTACGGAAATTGAGGTGGAGACAGTGGATGGTAAGATTACTATGAGAATACCTGCAGGGACGCAAAGCGGAACGGATTTTAAGCTGAGCGGGCATGGCGTGCCGCATATGAAGAGAGAGGGGCGGGGTGCGCATATCGTGACAGTGAGAGTGGAGACGCCGACGGGACTGACGAGGAAGCAGAAAGAGATGTTGAGGGAGTTTGAAGGGGTGAAGAAGAAGGGGATTTTTGGGTAGGGCGAGTAGGGTTTAGGCGGAACTGACGAGATTTTTGGCGAGGAGTTCAAGATATTCGTCGTTTGCGTCGCCGTAGAGGCGTTTAGACCATATGCCTGGCATATTGTTGAGTTCAAATAATTTCCAGTTTTGTCCGTCGAAACCGAAGTCGGCAGCGAAGAAGCGTGGTGAGTCGGTCTGAAAGCGACGATCTATTTCCTGGGCAAGCTTAATGGCGTCGGTGGGGATTTGGTTGATGAACAAGGCTTGGACTTTTCCACCGAGGTAGAGGTTGGTGCGGAGTTCGTCTGGATTGGTGGGATAGCGCAGGAGGCCGTGGATTGGCTGGCCGTTGAATAGCGCGATTCGAAGGTCGTGAATGCCGTTTGCGAGATCTGGGAGTCCGGATGAGGTGTCGATGAATTCTTGGAAGATGAGGGGGTAGTTGAAGTTGTTGTGATAGTTGGCAAGATTGCCAATAAACACTTTTTCGCCGCCCAGCCCGTCTAGCTCTTTTATTACTATCCGCTGTTGGCTGTACGTTGCGCGGAGGGTATCTAGTTGCTCGGGGGTGTTGATGAGAAAAGAAGTTGAGGACATGTCGGGTGAGAGGAGGTAGCTAGAGTATTTATCGTTGCAGATTTGTTTAATCTTGTCGGGGTTGAGTTTTTTGAGATCAGAGTAGGGGAAGCGGTTTTTGTCGTAGAGGAGGTCGACGGTGATTTCGGAGTCGATTTTCTTGTAAGAAATTTGGTCGTTGGCGAGTTCGGCGATCCAGTATTGATTAAATCTGCTATTACCAAGATATGTACTGTCGGCGTCGTAGGTAATGATAGGTTGACCGCCGTGTTTGATGATGAAGCGGAAAAGATCAGCGTAGCCGAGGGCATTGTCAGGGGTGTTAAAAGTGGGTGGCTGAGTGTCGGTGGCGGTGCTAACGTAGATAGCGATGGTTTTTGTCATGAGTACACTATAGCATGATAAGCGCTATGCCTGATGTGGTATAGTGAGTGTATGAATAGAGAGCTTGGGTCATTTAGTGGTGAGAGGGATAGGATGGAGAGTAGTGGGGCTGAAAAGGTCGAATTGGTTGAGAGACCTGAGGTGGTGGAGGCTTTTGAGGAGGGGTTTGATCGTACGGATAGTACGATTATCGAGAAGTTTCGACCGAGTAACGCTGAGGTGGCGAAGAAAGAGTTTTTGAGTAGCGATGAGCTGAGGCAGCCAAATAATGAGTATGGAGCGCTGACGGAGGAAGTCTTGGAGAAGTTAGAGGGAAGTTTGGGAGAAGTGGAAGAGGCGCTGGCGGGTATCAACATGGGTGAAATTACTAAAAAAGCGTACGAGGGTGAGCTGCGGGTGAGGCGGAAGAATTTAGAGCTTTTGAAGATGGCTAAAAAAGTGCAGGAGAATCCTGGTGATACGATGGCAGCTGAGAGGTATATGGATTTGAACAGGGAGCTGTATGGAGAGCCAGAGGGGAGTGTCTACAAGTCGCTTTTGGTGGAAAAGATCGTGAGTATTGATAAGGGTAGGCTGGGTGAAGAGGGGGCTAATATTTATGGTGAGCTGATGGCGTGCGTGAGTGGAGATATGGAGGGGGCTGAGGAGGACGGACGGTTTAAGCCGGAAGATGAAACGGTTGAATTTATCGGTGAGATGGCGCGGGATTTTTATGGGAATTTTTTGGAAGTAGTGCCGGATACGTCGAGGGATGGCAAGGAGTTTACTGCTGAGGAGATTAAAGAGGTTTTTGCTGCGGTGTTGGAGAGTTTGCAGAGTGGTCCACAGTTCGCGATGGGGTGGTCGGTGGACTGGTCTGAGAGTGGTGGAATTACGGTTTCTGCGAGTGAGAAGAAAATTTACATCCCGAAAAACAGGGCGGCGGTGTCAAAAGCGAAACTGGAAGGGTTGTTAGTTCACGAGATAGGAACTCATGTATATCGAGCGGAGATTGGTGAGATGATGGGTGTGAAGCCTTTAGCACAGGGAATGAGTGGGTATGCGGATACAGAAGAGGGAGTAGCACGAGTGATGGAGATGGCGGTGATGGGTGAGTATGAAGAGGCGGGTGTGCCGCTCTACATTACTGAAGGTTTGGCGTACTTCGGAGAGAGGGATTTTCGAGATGTGTTTGAGGCGTCTTGGCGCATGGACTTGCTGACAGATGGAAAGTATAATTTTTCGGAAGAGGCGGTGAAGAAGGCGAAAGATATGGCGTATGCGAGAACGCAGAGAGTGTTTAGGGGGACGGATACGCTGCCGTGGTTTAAGGATTTGTCGTATTACAACGGTGGTGCGAAGATTTGGAAGTATATTGAGGACAATATGGGTTCGCTGACGTTGTTTGATGATCTGTTTTTGGGCGGGAAAAATAATATCCTGGATACGGATCATCAGCGGCTGGTTTATGAAATTAAAGTGGGAAAGGGGTGAGATGAGGTTTTTTTGCGTGGTGCGGGATGAAGAAGTGGTGGCGAAGTTTGAGATGTATTCGCGGATGAAGGAGGCGTGCGAGAAGAGGGGTGTGGAGTGGGTGGTGATAGAGTCGGAGAAGGTAGGGTTGTCTTCTTTGATTGATATGAAGTTGGGGGTGGGGGATATAGTGTATTGTCAGCACGATGATAAGAGTTCGGGTTTTGCGGAGAGACTACTGTTGTGAGATGGAGTGAATAGTTTGTATAGGCGGCAGGGAGGTGAGTTTTTGCGGCGTGCGGTGTGGGATATGGAGGTGAAGATGATTCGAGAAGGGGCGTCTGTGATTCCGACGCGGTTCGGTGTAAGTAGTGTCGACGAGGTGCTGGAGAAGAATATAGAGGAGCTGGGAGGGTTTCCGGTAGTGGTGAAGAATCCAGACGAGAATCATGGTAGGGGTGTAGCGCTTGCTAGCTCAATAGATGAAGTGAGGGCGGTGGCAAGCGAGATGGGTAGTGGTGAAGTGCTTGTGTTGAGGAAGTTTATTAAAAATGCGAGACATGTGAAATGTACAGTGTTGAGGGATAAGGTGTTGGATGTAATAGAGTACTTACCTGTGGAGGGAGGTTTTCGCACTAACGCAGTGAAAGAGCCGCGAGTGAGACCGTTTGAATATGACGAGAAGGTGTTTGAGGTGGCTAGGGCGGCGCTACGAGCTGACGTGGTGGAGTTTGGCGGGGTGGACGTGTTGATAGATGAAAGTGGACGGCCGTATGTAGCGGAGATGAACTTCCCTTGCAACTTTTCGAAAAATCGGATGTGTACGGGCGTGGATATAGCCGAGATAGTGGTGGATTACCTAGTCAGCAAAGCAAACCAGGATTTTGTTGATTCTTGAGGTCTGGCGAGTGTGGGTTTAAGTTGACTTGTTAGGGGTGATATGTTACTATTGAAAGACATTTTACTCTGGAAATTAGGCAACATGAAAGATATCGAGAAAACTATGGTGGGGGCGAGTGAGTATGTGTCGATCGGGCGGCGAGCTATTGATGTGCCTGCGAAGATTGATACTGGTGCGGACTCTAGTGCTATTTGGGCGAGTAAAGTGCGAGTAGGAAGGGATGGAGTGTTGAGATTTGCGCTGTTTGGAGAGGGGTCGGAGTTTTATAGTGGGAAGATTTTCAAGAGGACGGATTTTGAGGTGGCGGTGGTGCGGAGTGCGATGGGGGAGGAGCAGGTGCGGTATAGGACGCGGCTACTAGTGAAGATTGGTGGGCGGAAGATACGGGTTTTATTCAGTTTGGCGGATCGGTCGAAGAATAATTTTCCGATTTTGATAGGCAAGAGGACGCTGGCGAGGCGATTTATAGTGGATGTGACACAGAATGTGGTGGAGTATCCGAGAAATCCGCGAACACCGGGGTTGGCGAAAGAGTTTGCGAAAAATCCGTATGCATTTGATCAGAAGTATGGTATGAATAAGAAGTCTAATGAGGAAAAATCATGAAAATTGCAATTTTATCTAATGGAAACGGAAATTATTCGACGAAGAGACTAGTAGAAGAGGCGGAGGCGCGCGGGCATACAGTGAAGGTGATAAAGTATAAAAATTGTCTTGTGACGATTGATCGAGAGGATCCAGGAGTAGTGTATCGGGGGAAGATGATAGAAGGATATGATGCGGTGATCCCGAGGATTGCGGCACATATGACGAATTACGGAACGGCTATCGTGCGACAACTGGAGGCGCAGGGGATATATTCGTTGTCGAGTTCGATTGCGATCGTGAGGGCGAGAGATAAGCTGAGAAGTGCGCAGATTCTCGCGAGGGCGGGGGTGGCGATCCCGAAGACGGTTTTTAGCCGAAATACGACAGATATTGATACTTTGATCGAAGAAGTGGGTGGAGTGCCGGTGATAATTAAGTTAGCAAGAGGGACGCACGGGAACGGTGTGGTGTTAGCGGAGACAATCAAGATGGCGAAGTCGGCGCTGCAGGCGCTTTACCTGACAAATGAAGATGGGACGAACGTGCTAGTGCAGGAATTTATCGAAGAGTCGGCGGGTGTGGATATTCGTGCTTTTGTGGTGGGGAGTCAGGTGGTGGCGAGTATGAAGCGACAGAGCTTGGATGATGAGTTTAGGTCTAATCTGCATAAGGGCGGCGAAGGGACGATGGTGAAGTTGACTAGTGATGAGAAAAAAATGGCGGTTAAGGCGGCTAGGGCGATGGGGCTGCATGTGGCTGGTGTGGATATGATGAGATCGAAGAGAGGGCCGTTAGTACTGGAAGTAAATGCAAGCCCTGGGTTTGGGATTGAGAAAGTAACAGGGAGAAATGTGGCAGAGAAGATGATTGAGTATGTGGAGCGAAATGCAAAGAGGTCAATTCGAAGGGATAGGGTCGGGGCGTAGAGTTTAGCGTAGGGCTAGGTGGTGCGGAGGTCGCGTTTGGTGAATATAATTAGGCCTACTAATATGGGTAGGATGATGAATCCGATAAGCCAGAGTGTCGAAGAAGGATCTAGACCGTCTGTCATGAAGGTCTGAGAGCTGTAGAAACCAAAGGGTGTACCGTGAGCGAGAGTGCTGACCGTGTCACTCAAGTCTCTCATAGACGCAAGTAGATAGCCGACGACTGCGTAGAATCCTGTGATTAGACCGCCACCTTTTATGCCGAGACCGCCGAACATCATGGTGATTGCGCCGAATCCGGTCGCTAGTAAAAATAATGCTAGTGCGGGTTGCCAAAATTTACTTAGACTGACTGAGTCTCCGATCGTGATCGCACCTAGAAATGTGCCGACTGTGAAGCCTATAACTATAACTAATATAGCTAAGGTCAGGGCGATGAATTTCTGGAAGAATATAGAGTGGCGCTTGATGGGACGAGCGAGCTGGGTGAGAAGTACACCTGATTTTTCTTCGCCAGCGATGATAGCTCCGCCGAAAACTACTGCGAAAATAACGACGATAATTGCTAAGTCTCCGAATATTTGGACTCCTACGTATCCCTCTATTGTCGTCAATGTGTCCATGTCGCCGAACATCGCCTGCATCGCCGCGGGCATTTCTTCTGTTATCGTGACGTCAAATAGGTCGCTCATTGTCGGAAATAGTTGCATCATCATGAATGTTACACTGGCCGCTGCTATGAACCACCAGAAAATCATCCAGCGTTTTTCGAATAGGATTTTGCAGAGGGCGTTATTTAGCATCTTTCTTTTTCCTCTTTTTGGTTTGAGTTGCTGGTGTTTGTGGTATGCCGACGTCTCGATAATACTCCATAAATGATTCCTCTAGACTTGCTGATTCGATGGAGATGTTGGTGACTTTGTATTTTGTGAGGATTTTGAAAAGTGGTTGGACATCTCCTGTGAGGGTGAAAGTGACTACGCCTCCGTCTTTGTTGATGAGCTGTATATCATCTTCGAAAGTGCGTTGGCACTCCGTGGCGAATTTGTCTATATATTTTGCTTCTATTGTGATTTTTTTCTGGGATTGGTTTGTGAGTTCGTCGCGGGTTTTCGTGGCGATGATTCGACCATTTTTGATGAAGATGAACTCGTCGCAGAGTTCTTCTATTTCACTCAGTATATGTGATGAAATGAAGACTGTCGTGCCTGCGTCTTGCATCTCCAGGATTATTTTGTGGAATTCTGCGCGGACGATAGGATCTAGTCCTGTGGTGGGCTCGTCGAGTATGAGGAGTTTGGGGCGGTGCATGAGTGTGGTGATGAGGGCGACTTTTTGGCGATTACCAGTGCTGAGACTGCCGATTTTGCGAGTGAGATCTAGGCTGAGGCGCTCGGCGAGTTCTTTTACGTAAGTTTCGTCGTAGTTGTCGGCGAGTTTCCCGAAATATTTGATTTCCTGGGCGGCTGTGAGTGTGTTGTCCAGAGCCATGTTATTTGCGAGAAAGCCGATGCGGCGGCGAATGGATGTGGAGTTGATAGAGACTGGGCGGCCGAAAATGTGCGCCTCACCGCTAGTGGCGTTTATAAAACCGAGTAAGATACTCATGGTAGTGGACTTGCCAGCGCCGTTTGGGCCGAGAAAGCCTGTGATTGATCCTGTTTTTACTTCAAAACTCACGTCTGTCAGTGCTTTTACTTTTCCGAAGGTTTTTGTGAGTTTTTGAGCTCGGATGGTTCGCATGATTAGCATAAGTATAGCACGAAATTGTGATTTTAATCTTTGACAGAACGTGGTATAATTCCAAGCGATCGGGGTGTGGCGCAGTTGGCTAGCGCGCGCGGTTTGGGACCGTGAGGTCGAAGGTTCGAGTCCTTTCACCCCGACCACATGTAAAAAAGAGCTCTTTGGGGCTGTTTTTTATTTGGAAAAGATTGTTTATAATGTTGTTAGCTTCATCTTGAGATTTATAGAGAGGAGTACTTTGTTATGCAAGATATTAGTCGTTCGTTTGTTACTCACGATCATTTACAGATAGTGTTTCAAAGTATCGGTTGTCGTTTCCAGCTTGAAGGTAGAGGTTGTTATATGTGTTCTTATGGTCATGCTGAACGTAATCTTACGCCCGAAGAAGTCAGGGAGTATTTTGACAAGAGTGTTGATAGTTATGTTGGTGAACGTCATGTGTTGGTACTTGATGTATTTGGCTCAATCCTTGATGAGGCTGAATTTCCGCTTGCTAATCGAGAGGTGTTGATTGAGAAAGTTGCCGCTACGGATTTTCATGTAGTGATTTTTGAAACACATTATACGTTAGTAAGTATCGATCTCGCTGAACAAATACGTGCTCGTTTACCTGGTAAGTTTGTGAAATTTGAGTTTGGCGTGGAATCATGGAGTGAGAGAGTTCGTGAAAGTATAGGTAAGACTACGATCGTAAACGCAGAGATTATTACGCTGATGCGTAAGTTGAACGAACGCGGTTTCGGGATTTGTATTAATGTATTGGTCGGTATGCCTAATATGAGTGTACGTGAACAGGTGTGTGATGCTGTAAGTTCAATTGAGAGGTCGTTTGATTATGGTGCAAATACAGTCGTATTGTTTCCGATAAACCTCAAGAAAGGCACTAAGCTTTTGGAGTGGTATGAGCTAGGTACGTATCAACAGGTATCTCAGTGGTTATTGTTAGATGTATTACTTTCATCGCCTAAGTACTATTTGGACAGAGTGTATCTGTCATATACGGGCGATAAAGGTAGTGATATCAAGCCTATATCCTGTAATGAGTGTGGGTCAAAGTTTCAAGATCTCTGGGGAGACTTTAGGGTACTGAGAACTGCAGACGAACGTTATGAATTGCTGTGTGGGTTTCGAGCAAATACTCGCTGTGATTGTCTCGATATCTATGAAAAGACAAAGGTCGCTAATATTTAGCGGCCTTTAATCTTGTTTGTTAGGGGGGTTAATTAGCAGTTATGCACCGCACAGCATGACCAAACTGCTTATCAAACGGAGCACTTGCACTTACACTAGTCGGGGAGAAAGAGAAGATGTTCGCTTGTGTCCCGCTAGCCTGAGTAGAAGACCAATAACGGCCAGAGGGGCTAGGACTGAGGAAACTACCGCCCCACCAGACATTAGCATACACACCGAGCCAACTTGTGCGTAGTCCTACATCCGTGTTTGTGAGTCCGCCATTAACTGCATTATTTAGCAAGGCAAATTCATTTCCTGTAGTTGGGTGGTTTACTGGCAGCCTCCAGCCTGCTGGACATATAGAGATACCCTGATTTGGAGCTGGCATAGTACCGTTTAGACAAGCACCTGTACCTTGCTGATTACCCATAGCCGCACACCAGTTGTAGAGATAGCCGTATTGACGGGTAGCAGGGTCTACTCCTCCGTCTGTGGCTGTGCTTGGAGCTTGTGGGAAGGTAGTTGGGTTAGCATCTGGATGACGCATGAAATTAGCTGAAGTATAGCTGTTTGTAGATTGATTATTAGTCAAAGAGACCACATCCCCAAACCTGTTATCCCCTCCACCAGCATAAGCTAGGTTGGTCTGCATCCAACATTCACCGTCTGGCATGCGTTGTATCCAATATGTACGGTCGTCTCGAGCGTCGACGACCATGGTGCGTTCTGTCGGACAGTTGTCTCTGTTGACTTCTTGGAGATACACTGGCTCGGCTATGCAGCGTACAGCTCGACCAAGTTGCTTATCATCCCAATTGCCAGGGGTGACACCACTTGAGTGGTGCGTTAATCGCCTAGCACCCGTGGCGCCGCTCTGAGTAGAAGTCCAGTAGGAGCCCCAAATGTCAGTAGATACAAAAGCTCCATTGCTCCACCCGCCGCCACGCATACCGAGCCAATTATTTAGAAGACCTATATCGGTATTGGTAAGTCCACTATTAGCAACGTTATTAAGTAGAGTAACTTCGCCTGTAGTAGGAATACCTGTAGGTAATCTCCATCCAGCTGGGCAAACCGAGACGCTGGGGTCTGGTAGTGGAGCGACGGTATTCATACAGGCGGATGTGCCTTGTTGGTTTCCCATGGCAGCACACCAGTTATATAGATAGCCGAATTGGCGGGTGGATATATTGGCTCCACCATCTGTGGCTGTGCTTGGGGCTGTGGGGTAAGTGGTCGGGTTCGCTCCAGTTGGTCTGCCGAGGCGGGCTTCTGTGAAGCTGTTATTGATATTTTCAACCAGACCATTAACCACATCACCAAACCTATTGTCTCCGCCGCCGGCATAGGCGAGGTTAGTTTGCATCCAGCACCTACCGTCATCCATTCTTTGAACCCAATATGTACGGTTATCCCGGGCGTCAACTACCATGGTGCGTTCTGTTGGGCAGTTGAGCTGATTGATCTCTTGGATAAAGGGAACTTCAGGTTGGACTGGATTAGCTACGCAGCGAACAGAAATACCATCCATTTCGGTATGGTTAGAGTGGAGGGCAACAGTATCGATCCCCCAACCTAACCCGCTAATCATCTCCATAGTGTTGATACTCCAACCCCAACCATCAAATGTGCCAGTAGAGGACCAGAAGCTACCCCATTGTGCGCTACCCCATAAGTTATCCCACATCCAGTTTCCTGCATACATACCGAGCCAGTATGTGCGCAGACCAAGATCAGTATTGGTATTACCGTTATTTATAGAATTATTAAGATCTGTAAACTCATCTTCTATCAAACTATCTGGCCAATTATGCTTAGGTAGTCTCCAGCCTGCCGGGCAGATAGATATCTGGTCATCAATCACTCCTATTGTGCCGCCACCAGTGGCACAAGCACCGACCTGTCCACCCATAGCAGCACACCAGTTGTACATGTATCCGAATTGCCTACCAGAGGGATTAAGACCGCCATCCGTAGCCTGACTGGGTTGCACTGGATAAGTAGTAGGGTTAGCGTCCAGTGGACGCATGAAGCTAGCAATGGTCGGACCCCACATGAGATTGTCGTTATTTAAATTCATCACATCTCCAAATCTGTTATCTCCGCCGCCTGCGTAAGCTAGGTTGGTCTGCATCCAGCAGCGTCCATCTGGCATGCGTTGTACCCAGTATGTCCTGTTGTCTCGCGCATCTACTACCATCGTGCGTGTTGCTGGGCAGTTCAGGTCATTAATCTCTTGGATATATATACGCTCTGATGGTGGTTCGGCGATACAACGTACAGAGTATCCTCCACGCTTATCTGCAGGATTTGGAGGAAAACTAACACCCCACTCACTGAAACTGAAAAGGTCAGCAGTCCCAGCAGTAGACCGATAAGAAGTCCAATAACCAGCCCATTGTCCGATACCACCGCCAAAATTACCGTTCCACCAGGCACCACTATACATACCGAGCCACTGTGTACGTAGTCCTACGTCTGTATCGGTGAGGTCATTATTCACGGCATTATTAAGCATATTGAAATCAACAGTACCCGTCGGCAACCTCCACCCAGCAGGGCAAATGGATATGTTAGGGTCGGTAGAATTTGTAGAGTTTATACAAGCTGCAGACTGTCCGCCCATAGCTGCACACCAATTGTATAGATAGCCATATTGTCCTATTCCGGTAGTTGAAGTGCTGGGAGCTTGTGGGAAGGTGGTAGGATTATCCCCTGGTGGACGCATGAAGTTTGCGGAGGACCAGCTTCCAGTAATCTCATCATTGACGAGATTGACCACATCCCCAAATCTGTTGTCTCCACCACCAGCATAGGCTAGGTTTGTCTGCATCCAGCACCTGCCATCACCCATCTTCTGTACCCAGTATGTGCGGTTATCTCGTGCGTCTACTGCCATTGTGCGTTCTACAGGGCAGTTACTTTCGTTTATCTCTTGAATGTAGACTGGTTCGGCTATGCAGCGGACAGCTAGTCCGATCTGCTTATTGGAACCATTTGCGAAGCTGGCGTTCATCGTATTGAAGCTGAAATGGCGCGCACTACCTGCATTGCTTTGAGTAGAAGACCAGTAGAAACCCCAATCGCCAGTATTGACGAAATTTCCATCAAACCAGTTTCCGCCATGCATACCAAGCCACTGTGTACGTAAGCCTGCGTCTGTTGTCGTTAACCCGCCGTTCACTGCTTGGTTGAGATTCCAGAATTCGTTAGTACTGTTGTTTTGCATAGTTCCGCCATCAGCACCAGCGGTTGGTAGCCTCCATCCTGCTGGACATACAGATACATTAGTATCAACACTTGGGTTCATGGTATTATCACAAGCTTCAGACTGT
>WQWN01000004.1 GCA_009785325.1 Candidatus Saccharimonadota bacterium | reverse complement strand
TTGATGGATTGGGCCAGTTTCGCTCCCAGAGCGGAGCTGGAACTCAACACTGACAGGGCGGAAGCCGTGCTCATTGTTGTTGTCTGCCCAGACTTTGACACCTGTTACAGATACTGTGCGGGGGTCGGGATCGGGTGTTTCTCTCGGTACGAACCAGAATAAATTCCGGCAATCTGCACCGATAAACCGCACTGTTTCCATATCGACGACGGGATCACCCTCTTCGTTGAAAATCACTTCAACGATGCCTAGACGTACTTGTTGACGATTGTCGACAAAGCGCTCTACGCGATTACGAGATGTGCTGAAAAACGTATTCATAACGACAAATTCGTTATGGTCGATTCGACGTACGGGAATTCTGTTGGCATATTCGTTGTCGGGGCTTCCGTTGACGAATTCTGCCCACTGTTCATGACTTATATAGTCGTGAATTCTGACATCTTGGTACCAGTCTGCGATAACTTCAGCTCTCGCTTGTTCGTGGGTAGCCTGATGGCCGCCGAGGATAAAGATTGTGAGAGTTGCGGTACGCTCGCGACCCGCTAGCAATTCAGCTTGCTGGTCTACGAACTCGTTCGAGAATCCGCCTGGACGGGCCAGGGGGCTATCGAGTACTGCTCTGAAGTGCGGATTTGCATCCCGCATACTTGCGACACCAGCGTAGTTAAACACTAGTGGACGGTAGTAATTGGGATTACCTGCTTGTGGGCTCGCGGGTACCACCGCTGAAGGATGGTTTGCTGCTGCGCCCACGGCATCTCCCGATACGGGACTTTCTAGGATTTCCTCGTCTTGGAGGACGAGTTCGCCCGATTCGCCGAGGTTTTCGTCGAAGTCGAATAAGTTTCCGTCTTCTTCGAAACCTAACGAGTCGTCGATTTCATCGATGGGGTCGTTTGTAGGTTCTTCGGCTGGTGGTTCTATTGTTTGTGGCTCTTCTGTGAGGAGATCTGAAATGGTGGGAGCGTCAGCTGAGTTGTGTGCATCTGCGCTAATTGAGTTACTGAAGAACACGAAAGCCGCTACTGCAAGCGCTATTAACGCTATTATTATGCAGATAACTCGCCATTTGCCGCCGAATTTTACCGCGCCTATTAGGAATAGAATTGCTAGGATTATTCCTGCGATTATCATCCAAACAGGTGTTTCTCTCGGTGACTGTTCTTCGGTTGTTGCCTCGGTATTCTCCTCGGTGGAATCTTGCGAGAGGTCGGATGACCTTTCATCTGTGATTTCCTCCGAGTCTACTGTGATGACTGCATCATAATAGGGCATGTCATCAGGGGTGTGGTTGGATATTCCATTCGTGACACTAGCTATTACGAAGATAGCCAGCGCAAGCAGAATGGCGATACCAGCCACTGCAGGGTAATTCTTGCTGCCATCGCTTCTCTTGGCGATAGGCAGAATAGCCAACAATATGAAAGACCCGGCAAATACGCCTAAGCCGATCAGGAGCGGCCACCATAATATTGCATCGAGCAATGTGGTCATAGTTGTTTCCTCCTTTTTGGATTTTGGATTTAATCTGTATATTAAAAGGTTTTTAGTCTCTTGAAATGGACTAATTTCCTGGTAAAAAATTGGAAAGTGCAGAGTGGAGTAAATAATATGAAAACAGCTACATGTGGTCACATGGCTGGTAATATGGTGAAAAAGCCTAAGATTGGCTTGTGCTATTGGTAAAACTGATCTGTTAATGCTACGATCGTACCGCGGGTATTAGACCTGGCGCGATCTGGCTGAATTATAGCACAAACAGTGTTAAAAGTCAATGAATATGTACTATGCATGAAGTGTGCGCAAATAGAAAAAGCGCCCCTATAGAGGGGCGCGAAATGTGCGTGTATGTGGTGCTAGAAGTTCGACAGAGATTGGCTAGATCTCTGTCGTACAGTGTCGCTAATCAACCAGGCACTCCCGGCATCGCGCCTCCCGGAGGGTCTGACTCGATAACTGGTGGCGGCGGAAGTGCGGGGATATTTTCCCCAGGAACTTCGTTGCCTGGCCCCTGTGGTGGGGGTGCTACTGATGGCGGCAGTGGATTGGGCTGGGGTTCTGGGTTCGTAGGGCGATTATCTTCTGGTGGAGGCCCTGAACCTGGGTCTTGGTTTTGACCTGCACCGGGGTTTTGAGGATTCTGATCCATGACTGAATCGTCAGGAGTTTTATCTTGTACTGGAGGTGGTGTTGCCGGGGGTGTCCCTGGAGGTCTCGCGGGCGGTATTGATGGTGGTGTTGTCGTCGTGGGAGGGTCAGCAGGCGGCGTAGTCGTAGTCGGAGGCGCTGCCGGAGGGCGAGGCTCAAACCAGAACACATTGCGGCAGTCTGCCGCGATAAATGCCGTGGCGTTCATGTCGACAATGATGTTGCCGTTGCTATCTCGAGTCAACGGAGTGATGCCGAGACGAACTTGTGGGCGCACATCAATAAACGCTTGCGGGCCCGTGTTGATGCGATAGAAAGTGTTGAATACTATCCACTCCGACGGGTCGATTCTTCTCACCTCTACGGTGCTGATGATCTCGGTGAATCTTTGGAGTGTCATCATGTCGGCTAGCTGGGGGAACATCTCCCAGTAAGCTTCCACTATTTCTGCTCGCGCCTCTTCATCAGAGACCTGTTGACCGCCGAGTACATAAATCACGGCAGCCATGGTGTTTTGGATGCCTTCGGCCTGAGAATATCGACTCCAGACACGGATAGTACTTACGTTTAATCCGCTATAGGGGTAAAAATAGTCGATGAGGGCTCCGAAGTTCTCTACTACGTCGATTGCTGTTTCCGAGGTTACCCAGTTCATGATAAATCGAGAGTATATGGATGTGTGAAGCAGGGCTCCGTCTGACATGCCGCCGCCGATAGCGGTGGAAAGCGTGCCGTTGATGGCGTCGGAAGGCCCAACGTAGGCGCCTAGGGCGTCGTCGAACACTAATTCTTCACCGTAGATACCAGGGAGATACGCGCCTCCTATGGGAGGGTCTTCCGAGTGTTCTGGGTCTTCCGAGTGTTCTGCAGCAGGGTCGTTTTGTTCGTTGGTTTCAATCAGGTCGTGGGCACTCGGGGGCGCGTCTGACGCGTCAAATGTGCCGGAGAAAAACCAGCTGTTTGTAAAAAATGCGCCGATCAGTAGAGTGGCGGCCATTACGAGAATGGCCAAAACTATACCTAATGCGTTGCGACGCCTGCCAGTTCTGTCTCTGAATAAGGGGGGAATTATGAAGATAATGGCAATTGCTAGAGCGATTGCTAAAATAACGATCCAAGTCATTTTATTCACCTCTTTCTAAAGATTGGTCGGGCAGAGTTGTAGGTATGGTATGGAGAGTGAGGCGCCAGAAACGTCCGTCGGACGATCGCCAGCGTGGCTCTCCACTTGGTGGTTCAGGGATCACTTCCGCAAAGTAGGCTACTCCGCCATCTGTGAAAGTGAAGGAGTGTCTGTCTGGAGGAATTCTGAACCGGTTTTCTTCGAACGTGATTGATCGATCTACCTGAACTACAGACGTAGCCTGGAAAGGTAGGTCGACACGGTTATCCCACGGCGCTGCCTGACGGCCAGTACCGATGGAGAAAACATTGACTGCTAAGGATATCGCGAGAAATGCAATCAAGCCGAACTTGAAAGCAGTTTTGAGAGCTCCTTTGTTGTCGGCGCTGCCGTCCTCGCTTTTTTGACGTGAGTGTTTTGATTCGAGTGTGAATTTGATCAGAGTGGCTACCACAGCGATAACTGTGATGATCCAGTGTACTGATCCAAACCAGATGATCAAAACGACGATTAGTGTTAAGAAAGCCAAAAACATATATACTTCACCTCTTTCGGGAATTTTTGGGAACGTAGCCAGCGCTCCCGTGTTTGAATAAGTCAACCCACAGGAGCGACACTAGCGCATACGCGCGGCCGAGACACGAAAAATGCCCCTGACGCGCGCATGCGGTAGGAATAGCGACAAATTGTAAAAGATCTCTAGTGATCTATGTGGTAGCACCTCTGATACAATAGACGTGGTGATTGTATCATAAATAGATGATAAAGTCAATGTGTGGAAGAGTGGGGTGATGACGGTGTGTGAAATGAGGAAATAAAAAAACACCCCAGCTGGTTGCTGGGGGTTCTTGGGTTAGAACTGTTGTGTGGCTAGGCGTCGAAATCGAAATCGTCGTCACATATGGAGCATTTTTTCTGTTTGCTGTCATATGTGAAGTCGCCGCAATGCTTACATTTTCTGAAGCCGCCTGCGGCGATTTTTGCCTTTTCTGCTGCGGCCATCTTCTTTTCGCGGGCTTTTTCCGCCGCATCCTCCTCTTTTTTCTTTTGTTCTTTGGCGAGCTTTGTGAGCTGCCTAGAGGAGAGGCCGCTGACGTCGGTGGTTTCGCCGCTGCCGCTGTCTGTGTCGTCGGTGGTTTCGCCGCTGTCATCGTCTGTCTTCTTGCCTTTTTTAGAGGACATCTTTTCGTAGTCGTCCTCGTAGTTTTCGTAGAGGACGCGAAGTGCGTCGCCTTTGAACTCCACACGAGGCAAGGGGCCGCGAGCACAAAGCTCGCCTACGCGGTCTTCGAACTCCCGCTTGGTAAGCTTCTTGGTTTTTTTCGGGTCGGTTTCCCCGAGGATTTTCTCGAGGAATTCGTCACCTTTTTCCTTGGTCTTTTTGAGCAGGTCGCAGTGGTCTGTGTAAGCCTTGTAAGCTTGTGCATGTTCGCGGACACTTATATTGCCGCGTGGCACGATACCTGCTCCATACTCCCTATTGAGGGTTTCGCAGAATTCCTGCTTTGTCATAGGGGTGGTGGTTACGGTGCATTCCGCGCACAGCTCTTCTGTGATACGGGTGATTCTTTCACTCTTGTTTTCAATACCCATAAGTGCCATGTTATAGTCCTCCTTTTGATTTCATTTTTTGTTGGCAACGATGCCAGAGGAGTATGACATGGCTGCCAACCATACTCCTGATAGCTCGACCTCAGGGTGGGGAGAGGTAGAGCTGTCAGGAGCATGATTGCTGCCTATCTAGTTCCAATGATTGAAGTTACGACGTAAGGGAAGTTCTTGTGAATTCCCAACGTTGGCTGCATTGTAGCATATACATGATATGTTGTCAATAGTCTATGACATAATCTTGATATGCCTGCAATAGGTGTTAGTGGTGAAATAGAGTGGGGTGGCATATGATGCTTTACGGAGGGGGAGAGATTTGGTAGAATTTGGGAAGTGGTCCCTTCGTCTATCGGTTAGGACACCAGGTTTTCATCCTGGCAAGGGGGGTTCGATTCCCCCAGGGATCACCATTTTTGGTCTGATTTAGATCTGAAATTGTGGATTTTAAAAGTTTATGCACTGGTAGCTCAGTGGATTAGAGCATCTGTCTTCGGAACAGAGGGTCGGGGGTTCGAATCCCTCCCAGTGTACCACGGTTTTTCAGAACATTTACCCCTGTAAAAACCTTAATAATCCAATCATTTGAACCCTAAACAAGTTATGATATAACCCTGATTTTCGCAAAATGACAGCAATGTTGATAGCGATTGGAACAGAGTCAGCCAATTTATCAATCACAAGCCTTCGGGGGAAAGCCCTAAATGTTACTGTAAACACTACAAACGGTTCAATTTTTTGTACCAGTCTTATATATTTGTGGACGTGCCAGGTGTACCAAATACGGGACATCCTCGCATCTAAAGATAAGGTCTAGATAACACCAAGAGATCCCCGCAATATACGTGGGGACTTCTTGGTATTGCATTCCAAATCCTGTCATGCTAATGTTCATATATAGAGCGCAGAGCTTTATAGGTAAATTAACCTATTGCGAGAAAGTTCCTATATTACCACATGCGAGCAACTAATAAGCTACGAACCAAACTGTCATTTTTCGCTGCGATAGCAGTGCTGGCAGTCTTTTTGATACAAATCCCCGCTACTAATTTTATTAACTCACTTAGAGACGTGACCGCTTTCAGTACAACATATGTGCAGGTCTCAGATTGGACGGGACTTCAGCAGGAGGTAGCAGGTGCAATCGGTCACACTAATATAGAGCTGGAAAACGATATAAGCTCCACAGCCACGCTTACTATCCCACTAGGTGCAGATATTACTCTCTCGGGTATCTACAGTCTGATTGCGACTGGAAATTATCCTGTCGTGACTGTCAATGGCACATTAACACTTGCTGGCATCACTGTCACGCGCACGGGAGCAACAGCTAATCTCAGCCGAGGTATAGTTGTAAGTAGCAGTGGCGTATTCGTCATGGAAAGCGGCATGGTCAGCGGTCATACTGTCGGCAATGTGCGTGGTGCTGGAGTACAAGTTTTCGGCGGCTCATTTACGATGAATGGCGGTGAGATCAGCGGAAATTTTGCTAACACAGCGGCATCTGGCTCAAATGGTGGTGGCGGTGTGCATATAGACAATGGCATTTTTACTATGAATGGCGGCGCTGTCCAGTTTAATACCTCTAATCGACACGGTGGCGGCGTGTTTCTCACTGGTGACAGTACGTTTAGTATGGACGGCGGTGCAATTCGCAATAATCAGGCATCTATCGGCGCTGGTGTCGGCACCTTTACCACTGCTACTTCTATATTTAACATGAACGATGGCGAGATATACGACAACTTATCTACGCCCACTGCAGGGAATGCCGCAGCTCTTGGTGGCGGTGTGAATATTGAGTTCGGGATATTTAACATGAATGGCGGCGTCATTCGGGACAATACGGTTAATATGGGCGGGGTCGCACAGGGCGGTGGCGGTGTATTTATACAAGCAGGCGGGACTTTCAATCTGTATAATGGTCTGATCTACAACAACCACAGTCTGAACGTAAACGGTGGTGGAGTGAGGCTACACGGTGCTGGAACGACCTTTAATATGTACGGCGGTGAGGTGCGATATAATCATACTCTTGGCAATTCTGGCGGTGGAGTGGCGTTGCAAGCTGGTACTACATTCAATCTGCACGACGGCGTGATCGGGAATAATGCTGCGGCTACAAATGGCGGCGGCGTGATTGTTGAAGGTGGAGCGCAATTTGTGATGGAGGATGGCATGGTTGTAGGAAACACCTCAAACGGCACTGCCGTTGCGAATGGTGGCGGTGGCGTGTTTATGACGGCTGCTGCCAGCAATTTTACGATGAATGGTGGATATATTAGTGGCAACAATGCCCAACGTGGCGGCGGTATACGTATAGCCAGTGGCACCTTTGTTATGAATAGCGGCACAATTGATGGAAACCACGCCGTCTATGATGGTGGCGGGATATTTGCTCCACATCCGGCAAACTATCGAGTGCCGCTTATCTCTACGGACTATCCCAATATTACAGTTGGCGAGGATGCTATATTCGACGGCAATTCAGCGCGATTCGCGATCATGCCGCATGAGAGTGCAACGGCGATTGCGCGGATCGAATCAACTGAAACGTCTATATTTTGGCATCTGCTTAATAATTTTGACATTAACTTCGCGCCCACTTCGCACAATACTCTAGTAACCTTTGAACCAGGGACGAATGGCAACTTAGTCGGTGGTACGCCTGATGTGGTGATGTCTGTGCCTTATGGTACTACGCTGACAGCCGCGGATGTTCCGAATGTGATTGCTAATGCAGGCTGGACGCACAGCGGTTGGCTTCTGGGGAGTCCAGTAGGTTTCTTGGTAGTAGACTCAGTGGTTTTCATAGCGCAATACGAGCAAATTATTGACCCTGAAATACCACTGCCGCCCGACACTGGACATGAGGCTGTCTCAATACCGGGTATGATGACATCACAGATAGTGACGGTTTTGATTTTAGGAATTGTAGTTGTGTCTGCAATTGCTATTCGTGTTCGCGTACGGGCGAAGAGCAGGTGAGCATAGGGGGAGTAAGTATACGCACGTTACACGATTGATATATGGATAGCGTGTTATTTTGACTTTGGGGAAAATAGAAAAAAGTATTAAAGCCTTGACGTCGGATCTTTTCGCCAATTTAGTTAAGAAGTCCCTTTCGGGGACTTTTTGTTTGGAGTGATGTTTATAGTTTATGGTTTCGTGGTAAGATATGGGTATGGAAAAAACAAGAACGATATTTAAAAAAACAAAAATTCTCGCGACGATAGGGCCGTCAGTCTTTAGCGAGGAGGCAATTGAAAAACTGATTGTGGCGGGTGTGAATGGGTGTAGACTGAACTGTAGTCATGGGACAAATGAGGAGCGAGAGGAGCATATTGGATGGATCCGGGCGGTGAGTAAGAGAACCGGGAAGCCAGTGGCGATTGTGCAAGACCTACAGGGGCCGAAGATCCGTTTGGGGCTGATCAAGGACAATTATATGGATGTGAAGGCGGGGGATGAGTTGATTTTGGATTTTGCGTGCGAAGAGCATGATGGCGGGAATGTGCTGCCTGTGCAGTATAATTTGGCGGAAAAGGTGAAGGTGGGAGAGGCTCTTTATATTTTTGATGGGAAGATTCGGGCGAAGATTACAGAGGTGGTGAGTGGAACAGCGATCAAAGTAGTGGCAGAAAATGACGGATATGTGATGAATCGTAAAGGGTTGAATCTGCCGGATACTGACTTTGGTGGGGATATTTTGACACCTAAAGATCTGGCGGATATCGAGTGGGGTGCGGGGCAGGATATCGATTACGTGGCGGCGAGCTTCATCCAGACAGCGCAGGATATTGAGAATTTGAGACAAGTACTGCTCGGTCATGGGTCGGATGCCCAGATTATCGCGAAGATCGAGACCAAGCATGCGATCAAAGATGATGAAACTATGGAAGAGATCGTACTGGCGACAGATGGAATTATGGTGGCACGAGGCGATATGGCAGTAGAAGCAGGACTAGAGGTGGTACCGGTAGCACAGAGAAAACTAGTGGCTCTGTGTAGAAAGCATGGGAAGCTGGTGATCGTGGCGACACAGGTGATGATGAATATGGTGGAAAATCCAGAACCAACTAGAGCAGAGGTAAATGACGTGGCGACAGCGGTAGTGCAGGGAGCGGATGTGGTGATGTTGTCTGATGAGACGGCGAACGGGAAGTATCCGATCGAGACTGTGAAGGCGGTGAAGAAAGTAATTTTGTATACGCAGGACAACACGGAAGTGGTACCACTGGTTCGAGAGATGAGACGAGAACAGATGATCATGGACAGGATGGCGCAAGCAGCAGTGAATCTGGCGAGCGATATGGGTGTGGATGCGATCGTTTGTGAGACTGCGACTGGGGCTACGGCGTGGTCTATCGCGGCGAATCGACCAGAAGTGAGAATAATTAGTGTTACAGATAGTCCGAGGGTAGCGCAGCAATTGGCGCTGTCATATGCAAACAAGAGCTATGTGAGGACGCATGGTCCGACTTATGGATTAGATCTGGTGCGAGAATTGAAAGATGGCGGCGAGTTTTTCTCTGATAAAGATGAGGTGAAGGTAGTGATCGTGAGTGGGTTACGTAAAGAGGCGGGTGGTACTGATACGATTCAATGTAGGATCGTGAAATAGAGGTTTTAGAGATCTACTGCTGGAAAGGGTCGCAAAAGTGACCCTTTTCTTTTGAGCGAGATGATATAATAGAGGAAATTAGGAGGTTTTGCTGTGAGTTTCAGGAAAAAGACGATTAGGGATATGGATGTAGCGGGAAAGACGGTGCTGATGAGAGTGGATTATAATTTGCCGCAGGACGAAAACGGGGTGGTGACGGACGATCTGAGAATACGTGAGAGTTTGGGGACGATTCGAGGGCTTTTTGATGCGGGGGCGGCGAAAATTGTATTAATGGCGCATCTCGGGAGGCCTGATGGTGAATGGAATGAAAAATACACGCTAAAGCCGGTTTTTGAGAGACTGGCGGGGCTACTGGATGGTCCGGCGGTGTTTTTGGCGCAGAATATTGAGACAGAAGGAGCGGAACTGAGAGCGGAGGTTGACGGAGTGGAGCGGGGAAGTTTGGTGCTTCTAGAGAATATAAGATTTTATGCGGCGGAGGAACTGAAGGGGAAGACGGAAGAGGAAGCTGCAAGGAGAAGGGAGTTTGCGGAAAAGATCGTGGCAGCTACGGGGGCGGAGGTGTTTGTGATGGATTGCTTTGGGGTAGCGCACAGGAATCATGTGAGTATTAGCGAGATGAATGAGATTTTGCCAGGGGCGGCGGGGCTTTTGGTGGAGAAAGAAGTCGAGACGATTGAAGGAGTGATGAGCGCGCCGAAGCGGCCGCTGGTGGCGATCGTCGGAGGAGCGAAGATCGGCGATAAGATCGAGGTGATGAAGCGACTAGTGGAGATGGCGGAGGTGGTAGTGATTGGTGGGGCGATGGCAAATACGTTTTTGAAGTATGAGGGAAAGGCAGTGGGAAAGAGTCTGGTGGAGGAGGGGCAAGATGAGGTGATTGCGGGGATTTTGGGGTTGGCGGATGAGATGGAGCGGCGGGTGATTTTACCTGTGGATGTGGTGGTAGCGAAAGAGGTGGGGGCAGGTGCGGAGGCGTCGGTGAAATCGGTAGATGAGGTCGCTGAAGATGATTTAATTCTAGATATCGGGTTTAGGACACGAGAAGAGATTACGGAGGTGATAGCGGGGGCGGGGACGGTAGTGTGGAGTGGAACGCTAGGGTTGACGGAGTACGAGCAATTTGCGGGGGGGTCAGAGGCGGTGATCCGGGCGGTTTTGGCGAATAATGATCTGGAGACGGTGATTGGT
Organism: Candidatus Saccharimonadota bacterium; assembly: GCA_009785325.1. Taxonomy (GTDB): domain Bacteria; phylum Patescibacteriota; class Saccharimonadia; order Saccharimonadales; family Saccharimonadaceae; genus WQWN01. The sequence continues at coordinate 65,842 of WQWN01000004.1, read as the reverse complement.
GGAGGTGACACAGGAGGCTTTGCGGAGGGTTATCGAAGGTTGCATGGAGAGGAATTTACGGGGAGTAGTTTACATATATCGACGGGAGGTGGAGCGAGTTTGGAGGTGATTGAAGGGAAGAAGTTGCCCGGAGTGGAAGCGCTAGAGGATCGGTAAGGTTTGGTTCTGACGCTGAGAGAGTTAAGTTTTCTTATGTCGGAAGAGGTATGGGGTGTGTTTAATGTGAGGATTGTGGTTGTGCTTTTGATGATGAGGTGGTAAAGTGAGGGGAAGTATGGCAGAAACAAAACGAAAAAAGACGATAATAGCAAACTGGAAAATGAACTTCACGATGCATGAGGCGAGCATTTTCTTACATAAACTGTCGGATAAAGTGAAGGCGAAGAGGGGGGTGGAAGTGGTTTTGGCGCCGAGTATATTTACGCTACAGTCGCTGAGTTTGCAGGTGAAAAAGAGGCAATTTAAGCTGGCAGCACAGAATTTTTACTGGAGGGATTTCGGAGCGTTTACGGGGGAGGTTTCGATCGCGCAACTGAAAGGGATTGTGGATTATGGGATGGTGGGGCATAGCGAGAGGCGGCATATTTTTGGTGAACAAGATAAGGATCTTCGAGATAAGGTAGCTGCGGCACTGAGGAGTGGAATTCAGCCGATTTTATGTATTGGAGAGACGGCAAATGAGAGAGAATTTGGGGAGACGGGCGATGTGATTTATGATCAGCTGGTCGGTGGGCTGACGCAAGTGACTAGCGAGGATATGAAAAATGTTTTAATTGCGTATGAGCCTGTTTGGGCAATTAGTACAACACAAAACGCGAAGCCATGCACTCCTGAAGATGCGGAGAAGGCTGTAGAGATGATTCGTGAGCATATTCGACACTTATATGGGAAAAAGGCGGGAGATGAAGTAAGGGTGTTGTTTGGTGGGAGTGTGGATGGAGATAATGCGGCGGGGTATTTGGGTGTGAAAGGAGTAGATGGTGCGTTGGTGGGAGGAGCGAGTTTGAAAGTTGATGCATTTAATAGTGTGGTGGAGAAAGCTAACGCCCTAGTAAGCTAGGCGGAAAGGTGGGTCATGAGCGATATAGATTTTGACGAACTAGACAAGGCGGTAGGGAGTATGATGGAGGGCGAAGAAGAGAGGGGTGGAGACGGAGATGATGCGGAGAGCGTACAGGGTGAAGAGGTAAAAGAGAAAAATGGTAGCGATGAGCAAGAGGTTACTGAAGCGAAGCCGGTAGCGCGACGACGGGGGAGGTTTATGGATATGGTGCACCCAAGTTCGGATATGCATAGGTCTCCGTCGATGGGTCAGGAGCGGACGGTAGACAAAGAAGTGACCGAGGTGGCTGACGAAACTGAGAGGACTGAGGAGAGTAGCGTAGGGGAGGATGAGCAAGACGTAGTGGATGCGGTGTTGGAGGATCTGGATATCAGCAAGGATGCGGGCATGAAAGAGGAAGATCTGGAGTTGTCTAGTGTAGAGATGTTGGATGATGGAGTGTATGAGGAAGAAAATAAGGACTACGTAGAGAAAGTGATCGATGAGGTGGTGGAAGAGAATAGTGAGGGTGGTGAAGGAGATGATGAAGAGATGGAGATTGCCGAAAATGAGGAGGGTGCTGAGGAGAGTGAGCCTGAAGAGGAAGTTGAAGAGGGTGGTGGTGATGAAGAAGTCGAAGAAGTTGAGGAGACGGTAGTCGAGGAAGGTGACTCTGAGGAAGAGCCTGATTTTGGTGAAAAAGTTGAAATAGATGACATAGTAGAAGAAGTCGAAGAGAAAGAAGAAGAGGCGAAGACGCCATTTATCCGGGGGGCGAAGATCGAGAAGAGGCCGTTGGGAGAGATAGCGCCGACGAAGGACGGGATGGACGAAATGAAGAGTACGGAGGGGAATTTCAGTGCGGCGAGCGTAGTGGATGAGTTGGATAATGGGCGGTCGATTTACGAGACGGATGAGATTGAAACGACAGTAGTGAGAGAGAAGAAAACAGGTGGTGGCTGGGTGTGGTTATTGGTGTTTCTCGCGGTGATTGCACTGGGTGTAGGGCTGGGTGTGGGTGTTTGGTATTTTGTAATGTAATGTAGGTGTATAAAAAAGAAGAGAACCCGCACGGTGAATGTTGTGCGGGTTTTTGTGTGCGCTAGCCGAGATGGTGACTGTCAAAAAGCTCGAAAGCGTCGGAGACGCGATCGTCGTAGAGTGGAATGTTGGATTTAGATGCGTAGGGTGTTGGCTCGCTCTCTCGGGATCTCTCGTAGGCGAAAGAGACAGTGCCGTCTCCTGCGCGAGTGTAGTAGACGGTTAAGTCGGAGTGGCTTTTGTCGCTGACTATGTGGGGGTTGTCTCTGTCAGCGGGGTGATTGATGACGTGAAAGTATAGCTGGTTGCCAGTGAAGCATCCGATCAAGATACTTCCGTCTTTGTAGATATGAGTGGTCGTTATGGGCGTCTGGGGTGATTTGCTGGTGCGGGCGTCAAAAGTCGGAGAGGGGATGGGGGCTTTGAGCTTGGTTTTTTCGAGTTCACTGGGAGTGCCAGGGAGCTTGCCTGTGTTGGGGTCGAGTAAGACAGTTAGTCTTAAGATGACCATTTCGGCTTCTTTGCGCATGATAAAGGACTCCTTTCGCTTTCGGTGGGATGATGGTGATTATATCATATTGACAGTGATATATCAAGGTGTGTGGCGGAAGTGGTGAGGTGTTATACTGGGGAGATGAAAGAAATTTGGGAGGGGCTGAACGAGAAGCAGAAAGATGCGGTGGAGACGCTGGAGGGGTCGCTTTTGATTCTCGCTGGGGCGGGGAGTGGGAAGACGAAGACGTTGACGCATAGGATCGCGAATTTGGTGGCGAATCATGGGGTGGGGACGGGAGAGATTTTGGCGGTGACTTTTACGAATAAGGCGGCGAAGGAGATGAGGGGGAGGCTGGCGGAGCTACTCGGGGCGAGAGATTCGTGGGGATTTATGCCTTTTATGGGGACTTTTCATGGGATTTGTGTGAAGTTGCTTCGGATGGAGTGGGAAGCGGCGGGGCTAGATAAGAATTTTGTGATTTATGATGAGGATGATCGGGTGGCGCTGGTGAGGAGGGCGATTAAAGATCTGGGGTTGAATGATAAGCAAATCAAGCCGAAGACGGTGAGTGGAGTGATTTCGAAGGAGAAGAATGATTTTATCACGGCGGAGGCGTATGAGGCGATGGCGCGGTATCCTCGGGAGAAGGATATGGCGAAGATTTTTAAGCGGTATGAGAGTGAGAGGAAAAAGGCGGGAGCGTTGGATTTTGATGATCTGCTGCTGGAGGCGGTGTGTTTGTTTAAGGAGAATGCGGAGGTGCGGGAGCGGTGGCAGCGGAGATTTAAGCATATCCTCGTGGATGAGTATCAGGATACGAATGCGGTGCAATATCAGCTGGTGAAGCTACTGGTGAATGAGTCGAAAAATATCTGTGTAGTAGGGGATGATTGGCAATCGATTTACTCGTGGAGAGGGGCGGATTTTACGAATATTTTGAACTTTGAGCGGGATTTTCCTGGGGCGAAAGTGATTAAGCTGGAGCAAAATTACAGAAGTACGAAGCAGATTTTGGATGTGGCACATAGGGTGATTATGTGTAATGAACAGAGGACGGAAAAGGAGCTGTGGACGGAGAAGACGGATGGCGAAGATGTGGTGGTGACGTGTTTGAGTGATGAAATGCAGGAGGCGGCTTGGGTGGGGCAAGAGATCGGACAGGCGGTGGCTGAGGGGCGGAAATATAGTGATGTAGCGGTGTTGTATAGGACGAATGCGCAAAGTTTTGCGTATGAGCGGATTTTCTTGCAGATGCAAGTGCCGTATAAACTGGTAGGCGGGCAGAGGTTTTTTGATCGAAAAGAGATTAAGGATGTGATGGCGTATTTGAGACTGGTGGTGCAGCCGAATGATATTGTGAGTTTCAGGAGGATAGTGAATGTGCCGGCGAGAGGGCTGGGAGATGTGAGTGTGGGGCGGTTTGAGGAGTTTTATCAGAGGAGAGGCGGGGATCTGGTGGAGTGTTTGCTGGCGGCGGGTGAGAGCGAGGTGGCGGGGCGGGCGAAGGTGAAGTTGGTGGAGTTGGGGGAATTGTTGAGGGATCTGATGAGGCAGATGGAGGAGGGTGTGGCGACGGCGATGGTGGTGGAGAATTTATTGAGGGGGGTGAAGTATCGGGAATTTATCGATGACGGGACGGCGCAGGGCGAGGATAGAGTGGAGAACCTGGGGGTTTTAGTGACGGAGGCGGGGGTTTATGCGGAGCTGGGAGATTTCCTGGCGGATGCGGCACTGATGAGTAGTAGCGATGAGGTGGCGGATGGGAATCGAGTGACATTGATGACATTACATGCGGCGAAGGGGCTGGAATTTCTGGTGGTTTTTCTGGTGGGGATGGAAGAGGGGGTTTTGCCACACTCGAGGGCGGTGATGGCGGGCGGGGCGGATATAGAGGAGGAGCGGAGACTGGCGTATGTAGGGATGACGCGGGCGAGAGAAGAGTTGAAGATGAGCTGGGCGCAGAGTCGGTATACTTTTGGGCAGCGTAGTTATAGTATGGCGAGTCGGTTTCTGGAGGAGGCGGTGCCGGGGCTAGACTCCAGCAATCACTTATCGTTATCGTCGGCTTGGTTCGAGCGATCCACGCGAAGCAACAAGTATGCTGCTTCGGTGTCTCCATCGACCTCAAGCGCGAAAATAGTAAACGATGACGATGAAGGCTGTCTGGAATCGAGTGAGGATTTCAGCGATGTGGTTTATGATGAAGTGGGGTTTGAGGTGGGGGATAGGGTGAAGTCGGCGTTTGGAGTGGGGGAGATTGTGGATGCGGATGGGCTGGCGGTGACTGTGAAATTGGCGGATGGGAAGACGCGGAAGCTGAATGTGGAGTATGCGCGGTTGGAGAGGATGTAAGCAGTTGGACTGGCAAAAAGAGGCCTTTTGGCCTCTTTTTGTTTGTCTGGGTTGTTGTTTTTTGACTTGTGGGAGCTAGTTTTCTACTCTCAAATGCCCCGTATTCGGCACTCCAGGTCCTCCAGTATCAGGTACTTCTGGTATATCTACAAATGTATAGGACTGGTATAGAGTGACTGATCCGTGTAGGGTACGTACAGTAACATCCACTACTCCTGCCGGATGTGCTGGAGTGGTACAAGTTATTGTGGTTAGATTGATTACTCTTACATCAGTACAAGGACTACCACCCATAGTTACAGAAAGATCAAGTGAATCTATTAAACCTTGTCCGAAGTTGGTAATATGGACCGGAACAAAACTACTTGTATTAGTGCCGTTGCCGAATTGACCAGACGAGTTATCTCCCCATGCGAAGAGGTTGCCTTCGGAGTCGAGGGCGAAAGAGCTGGAGAAGCCGAATCCAATTATTATCTGTGTAATTGCTCTATCCGCTAACGCTCCAGTCTTGACTGGAATTCCACTGTCAATATTCGTACCATTACCAAATTGACCAGCCCAGTTCTCGCCCCATGCAAACATATTTCCCGCGTCATCTAGAGCAAGTACATAAGTACCGTTAATCGCTATCTGTGTTATATTTCTTCCGGCTAAAACCCCAGTTATGTCTACTTCTACTGGGACGTTACTATTAAGAAAATCGCCACCATTACCAAATTGACCAGCCCAGTTAGTCCCCCATGCAAACATATTTCCTGTGTCGTCTATAGCAAAAGAAAGGTTACCATCAGCTAATACTTGTACAATTGTCCTACCTGCTAACACCCCGGTCGTGTCTACTGCGACTGGAGTAAGCATACTGGTTGTCTCGCCGCTCCCAATCTGACCGTCGAGACTCATACCCCACGCGAAGATCTGACCTTCACTATCCAGAGCGAGTGTGTGGTTGTCTCCAGCTACTATCTGTACAATTGTCCTACCTGCTAACACCCCGGTCGTGTCTACTGCGACTGGAGTAGTATATGTGTCGGATAGATAAATACCAAGTTGAAACTCCCAGTTATTTCCCCACGCGAAGATCTGACCTTCACTATCCAAAGCGAGAGAATGCGTTTCGCCAGCCTCTATCTGTACAATACTCCTTCCATGTAGCGCGCCACTCATATCTACTGCAACAGGCGTATTACTGGCTGTAGTAGTGCCAGTGCTGTTACCGAGCTGTCCCCAAACATTCATTCCCCACGCGAATACCCGTCCTTCACTATCTAGAGCGAGAGAGTGGTTACTTCCAGCCGCTATTTGTATAATGTCTCGTCCAGCTAACACACCACTCATATCTACTGCAACTGGAACGTTGCTGGCTGTAGTGGTGCCATTGCCGAGCTGACCAAAAGCGTTACTTCCCCAAGCAAAAATCTGACCACTACTATCCAGGATAAGTGTGTGAAAGTCTCCACTTACCATCTGTACTATATCCAACGGTACATCAGTAGGTATCCCAAAGTCCCCAGTAATAGTGACTAATTCTCCACCGTCTATTGATCCAATGTTTGGAGTAATCGATGTGATCGAGAGTGCTGTAGCGGTCTCGATTGGATTTACCATATTCAATATAACTGCTTGTATTGAAAACACTGCCATTACTCCTATTGCAGCAAAGAATGGCAGCCTAGTTGATATTTTGTTTGTTGTTCGCATGGCGAAACATACCTCCTTCTTTCCCCGAAACCTACGAGGAACTAACACATATTATTGAAACTTTTTTTATTGAAACGAATCTCGCACACTCTACGTATTAAACATTAGCACTCTTCGGGGGGGGGTCAATAGGGGGATTTGAGTTGGATGTGGATAAGTAGATTATTTGATATAATGAAGGGGCGAGTATGAATACAAAATTATTTAGAGTTGCTGGAGCGGTGTTGGGAGTGGTTTTGATGTTGGGACTGTTTAGTGTAGGGATGACGCGGGCGGATGACGGTGTAGAGCGAGGCGACGGGGTGAAGTTGGTGGCGATTCATGATCGCGGGCAGAGGCGAGTGGTGCAGACAAGTGTGGAAACGGTAGCGGAACTTTTGGAACTTTTGGAGATTGAAATTCATGCAGGTGATCTAGTGGAGCCGGGGCTAGGTGAGGAGATTATATCGAGTGATTTCAGAGTGAATATATTTCGGGCGCGACCGATGGTAGTGGTGGACGGGATGAGTCGGATGCGGGTGATGACGGCGGCGCAGACGAATGAGATGATCGCGGAAGAGGCGGGAGTAGAATTGCTGGAACAGGATGGGCTAGAACTCAGGCGGACTGGGGATTTTCTGGAAACGGGTACGAGTATGGAATTGGTGGTTTTGAGGTCGAGGGCGATTACTCTGAACTTTTTTGGAACAGAGATGGAATTGAGGACGCGAGCAGAGACGGTAGGGGAGTTTTTGGCGGAGCGAGAGATTGATGCGGATTTTGTGTCGAGAGATTTAGATGAGTTGATTTATGAGGGGATGGAACTGGCGGTGTGGCGAGATGGAGTGAATCTGGTGGTGGTCGAGGAGGAAATTGAGTTCGGAGTGGAACAGATACGGGATTATGGGCGAGAGGCTGGATATCGGCGAGTGGAGGTTTATGGTGAGACTGGACGTAGGATGGTGACTTTTGAGGTGGAGATGTATGGAGGTGTGGAGGTGGGGCGTGTAGTGGTGGAGACGGTGGTGGTGAGAGAGTCGGTGACTCAGAGAGAGGTGATCGGGACGCGGCCGAGGGTGTCGAATGTGACAGGGACGCGACATGACTGGCTGGTGGCGAGTGGGATTCCGGAAAGGTATTGGTGGTATGTGGATTTCATTGTGCATCGGGAGAGTACGTGGAATCCGAATGCGGTGAATCGGTCGAGCGGAGCGTGTGGACTGGGGCAGCAATTGCCATGTGGACGATGGGATCATTATGGGCCGTGGAATGATCCAGTGGCGGCGCTCAGGGCGATGCATAGTTATGTGAATGCGCGGTATTTTGATGGAAGTATATTCCTCTGGGGAGTCTCGTGTAGTGGGATCGGGCGGGGATGGCCGTGTGCGCATGCTTTTTGGTTGGTTCATGGGTGGTACTAAGTGAAGAATAAAAAGTCGTTGGGGCAGCACTGGTTGAAGAATCGTGAGGTGCTACTGAGGATCGCGGAATTTGCGACGGATGGAGATGATGAGGTGGTTTTGGAGGTGGGACCAGGGCTGGGGACGTTGACTTCAGCTTTGTTTAGGTGTTTTGGGCGGGTGATTGCGGTGGAGTTTGATGAGGAGCTGGCGGAGAAGTTGCCTGGGCAGTTTCCGGGGAAGAATTTGGAAGTGGTGAATTCGGATATCATCGGGTTTGATTTGAGAGATGTGCCGAGAGGATACAAGGTGGTGGCGAATGTGCCGTACTATATCACGAGTAAGATCGTGCGGAAGTTTTTGACGGAGGAGAATAAGCCGCGAGTGATGGTGCTTTTAGTGCAGAAAGAGGTGGCGGAGAGGCTGGCAGCTAAGGCGGGGGATCTGAGTATTCTAGGAGTGAGTGCGCAGGTTTATGCGAAGGTGAGCCTGGGTGAGGTGGTGGGGCGGGAGAAGTTTACGCCGGCGCCGAAAGTGGACTCGCAAGTGGTGAAACTTGAGGTTTATGAGAGAAGTCTAGTGGAGGATGTGGGCGAGGAGGAGTTTTTCCGGCTGGTGAAGATGGGGTTTTCGAGTCCGCGGAAGAAATTAGTGAAGAATTTAATGGCGGGGATGTGGAAAGAACGGGAGGAAGTGGAGGAATTGTTAGCGAAGTCTGGGGTGGATGGGGATTTGAGGGCGGAGGCGTTGAGTATTGAAGATTGGAAGAGAATTTTGGTGAATATACAAAAGAATTAGGTGTGGTGAAAAATAAACATGTGCGTTATACTAGGTTCAAGTAACTAATACTAGGAGAGATTAGCTGATGAATCCAGATGAGAACAATGCAGCGAATGATCAGGCGGCGGGCGTGCCAGTGGGAAGTGAAGTGACAGAACAGAGCGATGTGATGAACGTATCTGAACAAGCTCTAGGTGGCGATGTAGATGTAGTGATGCCGATAGGAAGTGTGGAACAAGTTTTTACAAAAGAAGATACAGGTAAAAAGAAGAAAACTTTAGTGATTGTAATTGGTGCAGTTGTACTGCTAGTGGTTGGTGTTTTGGTTTGGTTTTTGATTAGTGCGTATTATAGCGACCAAGAGAATGGTAGCCCTGTTGTTGAAGTGCCAGAATTGACGGGTATGGAGTTTATTTTGGATCAGAATGAAGGTGCAGAGCGTGTTGCAATTGGACAGACAATTCGAGATGTAGAAATGGGCTATGAGATTGAAGTTGTCGGTATGATTACGGGAATTCGTGTAGGTTCTGATGCTGGTGCGAATGATAATGGCGTAGCTGTAGGTATGCAGAATCCGATGGGTGTTGCGGTGGAGGTCCGAGTTAGGAATGAAACGCCATTTACGGGTATTCGTATGAGGAGTGAAGAGGCATTTGTAGCTCCAACACTGGCGATAGATAGTCTGGTACTAGTGGCGGATGGTGATGTATCGAGGTCAGACAGAGCGCCTTTTAATGCGATGATACAGGAAGCTAGAGGTATACAGATGATGCGAGATGTGATCAGGGGAGATACGCTGAGGGGCTGGCTATTCTTTGTGATAGACGCAGACGTAGAAGAGTTAGTTTTCCGATATATGCGAACGGAGCGTGAAGTAGTGCATCGAGATGATACTGGGCGCGAAGAGTATAGGGTGATACCTGAGAATAATTTTGACATCGCGATTAGGAATGGCAGTAGTAGTGTGTCGGTGCCTGGTGTGGGTAGTGGTGACGAAGACGAAGATTAGTCAGAGTTAGTGGATTAGCAGTGTAGAGTTAAGGTGGTTTTTAGAGATATAGTGAGGTAGAATAAAGAGTATGGGAAAGAAATTATATATCGCAACTGCGATACCGTATGTAAATGGAAAGCCGCACATTGGGCATGTATTGGACTTTCTACTAGCCGATATTTGGGTGAGGCATCAGAAGCAAAATGGTGGTGAGGTGCGATTCCAAGTAGGGACTGATGAGCACGGAAATAAGATTGCGGCGAAAGCGCAAGAGGCGGGGATGACGCCACAGGAGTTTGCGGATCAGAATTGTCGGTATTTCAAAGAATTGCTTTCGGCAATGAAGGTGAATTATACAGATTTTATTAGAACTACAGATCCGAAGCACAAGGCGCGCGCGCAATATATCTGGAGACAGTTGAAACCGTATATTTATCAGGGGAGTTATGAAGGCTGGTATTGTGAGGGGTGTGAAGGGTTTGTGACTGATAAAGAGGCGGCGTCAAATGAGATGGTGTGCCCGGATCATAAGGCGAAATATCAGAAGATTTCGGAAGAGAACTACTATCTGAAAGTTAGTGAATTTGCTGACCAGATCAAAGAGGCGATAGAGAGTGACAGGATGAAGATTTTGCCAGAGTTTCGCAAGAAGGAGTTTTTGGCATTGATGGAAAAAGGCATGCCAGATGTGAGTGTGTCACGACCAAAGAAGAGTTTGAGTTGGGGGATACCGGTGCCGGATGATGATAGTCAAGTGATGTATGTGTGGATGGATGCACTATCGAACTATGTGACAGTACTGGGGTATCCGGATGATCAGGAGTGGGCGGATTATTGGCCGGCGGATGTGCAGGTGATAGGGAAAGATATTTTGAGGTTTCATGCGGGGATTTGGCCTGCGATGCTTCTCGGGATGGGGCTGGAACTGCCGAAAGTACTTTTGACACATGGGCATATCACGGTAGGCGGAGATAAGATGAGTAAAACAGTGGGGAATGTGGTTGATCCGATGGAGGTTATTGATAAGTATGGATTGGACGCTTTTAGGTATTATTTGTCGCGACATGTGACGACGAATGCGGATGGGGATTTTAGTTGGGAAAAGTTTGAGAATGCGTACAATAATGAGCTGGTGAATGATCTGGGGAATCTGGTGCAGAGGACGGCTGGGATGATAAATAAATATATGTCAGGGGTGATTGGAGAGATTCAGCAGCCGGAACATGATATGTATAAATTCCGCGAAGCGATGCGTGAGATGAATTTTTCGGAGGCAATGGATATAATTTGGTCGTTGATAGCTGGGGCGAATGGGTTTATCGAGAGAGTGAAGCCGTGGAAGATCGCAAAGGCGGCAGCTGAAGGTACAGATCCGGAACCGCAAGCACACCTAGAAGAGGTGCTAGGGCATGTAGTGGGGACGATTATGCAGGCGACAGAGATGCTTAGGCCGTTTCTACCCGATGCGGCGGAGCGAATTAGCGGGATTTTTGGTGAGGGTGTGGTGAAATTGTCAGATGATGGGGTATTTCAGAAAGTCTACATTCATACAGCTGATCCGAGTATGGTGCGTGCGGATGGGGTGAGTGATGGAGGCGTGACTGTAGCACCTGAGGTTGGTGGTGAGAGTGTGACGACTGAGATGAGTGGAGATACTGGCGCCTAAGAGATGAGTGGGTTGGTAGATACACACTGTCATGTACATGATGAAAGTTACCCGCTAGAACGAGAAGGGGTCTTTAGGCGGGCGCGGGAAGCGAATGTGAGGAGAATGATATGTATCGGGACGGGGATGAAGGATTCTCAACTTGCGGTGAAATTTGCAGAGAAACATGAAGGGGTATGGGCGACAGTGGGTACGCACCCGCATGGAGAGAGGTGTACAGAGGAATGTTTAGTAGGGATAGACGAGAGAATTGCGGTACTGAAGGAGCTGGCGGAGCGGAAAAAAGTAGTGGCGATTGGTGAGATTGGACTGGATTATCATTATAAGCCGTGTGATCGGAAAGTGCAGATTGAGCTATTTGAAGCGCAACTACAAATGGCGTGTGATTTGAGAATGCCAATAGTGTTTCATGTGAGGGAGGCGTATGAGGATTTTTTTGCGGTGATAGATGGATTCTCTGGAATACGGGGGGTTGTGCATAGTTTTTCAGATAGAGTGGAGAATTTGGAGGGGGTTTTAAGGAGGGGCTTATATGTAGGAGTAAATGGGCTGGCTACATTTACGAAAGACGTAACTCAGCTCGAAGCATATGATAGAATCCCACTCGAGAAATTACTACTCGAAACAGATGCGCCATACTTGACGCCTGCTCCATATCGTGGTAAAATGAACGAGCCAGCTTATGTGAGTTTGGTAGCAAGGTGGGTCGCAAAGCGACGTAGTAAAACCTTAGATACAATAGAGGTGATCACGACGCAAAATGCGAAAGATCTGTTTGAGATCTAACTAATAGGAGAAATTATATGCGAGAAAGTGCACCGAGCGAGGTGTTTCGCATACCAGAACAGCGAAATATAAGGCAAGGAAATGAATCCCGTGTAAATGGGCTTGATTCGCAGCGCGTTCAGCGAGAAGTGGCTTTTGCTGAACTTGCGGCGAATTATGCTGATTTGAAGGTGAAAACTGCGGAAGCTACGGCGGAAGATTTGGCATGTATGGGGATTTTGGAGGCAGGTAAGGCAATGCGCCAAATGCGAGAAGAGGCAATGACGATGAGTGGGGGTGCGGGGTCTGGACAAGGGAAGCTAGTGGAGACAGATGAAGATGCAGATATTGATAGTCTAGCGACACAGATGAGCGCGATTGTGCGAAATAAGTGGAAGGCGGCCTAGGTATGAAGTGGATGAAGAAATTTTTAGATTTTGTAGCGCAAGACGATGAGTCGGATGATAATCTGTATTATGAAGATTATGCAAAAGATTTTTTCCCTGTAAAGAAGATCACGGAGCGAGATCTGATTAATCTAGAGAGTAAAGTAGGGGCGACGATTTTTGGTGCAGTGCCGAAGGGGCGGAGGAGAGAGTTCTTTAACCTGGATCCGGATACGTGGATTTGGCATGAGGAGTGGACTGATGAGAATGGTGATATGCAACAGTGTACAGTGCGATACGAAGTGTCAGATAAGGGAGTTTTGAAAGTATTGCCTGGGCTGAAGTATTCGATGTTAAAAGGTGCGGAGTTGGAGAACTTTAGGGCAGCGACAATGGAATATGTGAAACAGGTGTCGAAACAGGTTTATCGACGATAGAAGTTATCTTGGTGGGTTGATGGTGAATAATAGAGTACGAGAGTGAAATCTGTTACACTAGTGCTAGTGGAAATGATTTATCTAGACCATGCGGCGGCAACACCGATGAGTGAGAGAGTGGTTGTGGCGATGACGCCGTTTTTTGCCGTGGATTTTTATAATCCAAGTGCAGCGTATCTGCCGGCAGTTGAGGTGAAGAGAAAATATGAAGAGGCGAAAAGCGAGCTGGGGCGGGTGATTGGAGCGAAGGGGAGTGAGATCGTGATGACGGCGGGGGCTACGGAGTCGATTAATTTGGCATTTTCGGCGGTAGCTGGGAAAGTTTTAATTAGTGAGATTGAGCATGCGGCAGTGATGGGGGCGGCGAAAAGAGGCGGCGAGTTTGAAGTGGTGAAAGTGGGCAAGGATGGAGTTCTAGATGTGGAGGATTTGAAGGGGAAGATGTCGCCTGAGGTGGAACTGGTGAGTGTGGCACTGGCAAATGGAGAGATGGGAGTTATACAGCCGATGACGGAGATCTCGCGAGTAGTGAAAGAGGAGAGAGTGAGGAGATTACGAGAGGGCGAGAAGAGGTCGATATGGCTACATTCTGATGCGAGTCAGGCACTTGGGCTGGTGGATGTAGGCGTGGCGAGGCTCGGGGTGGATATGTTGACACTGAATGCAGCAAAAGCGTATGGACCGAAACAGATGGGGTTGCTGTATGTGGGAAGTGAGGTGAGACTGACGCCTGTTGTGGTGGGTGGCGGTCAAGAACTAGGGTTACGGAGTGGAACAGAGAATGTGGCAGGGACGATTGGGTTTGCGGAGGCGGCGAAGGAAGCTTATGCGAAGATGGCGGGCGAAAGAAAGAGACTAGAGGGGTTGAGGAGGATTTTGCGAGGGAAGATGGAAGAGGTTGAAGGAGCGAGGTTTTTAGGGAACGAGAAGAAGCAGCTGGTGAATTTTGTTTCGATGGTGGTGTCTGGTGTGGATGCGGAGAGGGTACTTTTTGCGCTGGATAATAAAGGAGTGATGGTGGCGACAGGGGCGGCGTGTGCAGCAAATAAGGGCGGGAAGAGTTTGGCGCTGGGGGCGCTAGGACTGACGGATGAAGAAATAGCGGGGAGTTTGAGATTGACTCTGGGGCGGTTGAATACAGAGGAGAATGTGAGGCGAGCAGGGGAATTAATCGTCGAGGCGATTGAGGCGGAACGGAGGCGGAATGGGTAGGCAGAAAAAGGAAGAGGAGATAGAAGTAGAGAGGCGTCCGAAGAGGCGAAATTTACTATGGTGGGGAATTGTGGTCGCAGTGGGGGTATGGATCGGGGTAGCGGTTTTATCGGCGAATTTTTTGACTGTAGGTGGGCGAGAGGTTGCGGGTTGTGTGTATGGAATAGCTGGGTGTGTGAACGAGAGAAGAGATGCGGTAGTGGTGATTTCGGGTGGGGATACGGCGGCACGAGTGAGAGGTGGAGTTGAGGTTTATAATCTCGGGATAGTAGATACGGTGATCATGGCGGGGGCGGCAGCAGATAAGGCTGGTCCGAGTAATGCGGCGGTGATGAGAGATATCGCGATGTCGCTAGGGGTGCCGGAGGAGAAAATTTTGGTTGAGGAGTGGAGTGAGAATACGAGCGAGAACGCGGAGTTTGTGGCGAGGATCGTGCAGGAGCGGGAGTATGAGAGTATCGTGCTGGTGACGAGTGCTTACCATCAGAGGCGGGCTTATTTGAAATTCCGGCAGATGCTGGGGAATGATGTGGATATTTTGAATTATATGGCACTTGAAGGAGGTGAGGATGGGTTCGGGTTTTGGTGGTGGATGTCGCCTGAGGGGATATACTTGTCGATGAGGGAGTGGGCGGGTATTGGAGTATTCCATTTGAGGGGGCGGTAGTGGCTAGGAAGGTGTTTGTGGGGATGAGCGGTGGGGTGGATTCGAGTGTGGCGGCGGCTCTTTTGGTGGAGCAGGGGTATGATGTGACAGGGGTTTATATGAAGAATTGGTCGCGGGATCTGCCGGGGATGAAGTGTCCTTGGCGGGAGGATATGGCGGATGCGAAGAGAGTGGCGGTGCAACTCGGAATTGACTTTGAGATGTGGGATTTTGAGGAGGAATATCGGGAGAAGGTGGTGGAATATATGGTGGAAGAGTATCGGGCAGGGAGGACGCCGAATCCGGATGTGATGTGTAATCAAGAGGTGAAGTTTGGGGTTTTTTGGAGGCTGGCGATGGAGAAGGGGGCAGATTTTGTGGCGACGGGGCATTATGCTAGGACGCTGCGAGAGTCTGCTAGTAACTCATCCGATCCAGTATACGTAAATCCTCGCGAAAAAAACTCAGTTCTGACTGCGGAAAAGCTAAAGACATTTCCTCCGTCAATCAACGGAGCTTATTCGGAGAATTTAGAGTGTACTGGATCAGATGAGGTGCGCAAGTCTCTGCTGCTGCGGGCAATTGACGAGAAGAAGGATCAGACTTATTTCCTGTATCGGGTGAGTGGGGAAGTTTTGGTGAAGACGATTTTCCCGCTGGGGGGGATGATGAAGAGTGAGGTGAGGGAGATGGCGAAGAGTCGTGGACTGGCGACGGCGGGGCGGAAGGAGTCGATGGGGGTTTGTTTTGTGGGGAATGTGGGGATTCGGGAGTTTTTGAGTGAGTATGTGGAGAAAAAGTTCGGAGAAGTGCGAGATGTGAAGACGGGTGAAGTGGTGGGGGAGCATGATGGGGCGATTTTTTATACCATCGGGCAGAGGCATGGACTGGGGCTGGGGGGTGGATTGCCTTACTATGTAACAGGGAAAGATATGGAGGAAAATGTGGTGTGGGTATCGAGGGATTTGAATGAGAGAGGGCTTTGGCGGAAGGAAGTGCAGCTTACGAATGTTCACTGGATAAATCCTGCTATAAATACTGGAGACTTACTCAGTTTGGCGCACGTAAATCATCGCGAAGAAAACTCAATTCTGACTGCGGAAAAGCTAAAGACATTTCCTCCGTCAATCAACGGAGTTTACTCGGAAGATTTAGAGTGCGCTGAACTGAGCCAGGTCTCACGTGACAAGGTTTTAGTTAGGGTGAGGCATCAGGCGAAGTTGGCGGTGGCGAGTTTGAAGGAGAATGATCGAGGAGCGGTGGTGAAATTCGATGAGGAGCAGCGGGCCATTACGGCGGGGCAGTCGGTGGTTTTTTATGATGGAGAGGTTTGTTTGGGTGGGGGGATTGTGGCGTAGTGCTTTTGGTTGGCGGGGAGTGCGGCGACTGGTATGATGGGTGGAGAAGATCGTAGGATTTTAGTAAATTAAGGAGGTGGAAAGGGTGTATTATTTCAAACTGGACGTTGTTCCTGTATTGGAAAAACGTGGGAGGCTTATTCTCGCACATGCGGAATTAAGAAGTGGAGAAATCGTTTCGGAAGAAGGGGCTGGCGACGGAGAGTGGAGCGTCGCGGTTGTAGATCTAATGAAAAAGGGCGCGCAGAGTACGGAGCGAGTTGTGGTGAGAATAGGGCATGCGGATGAGGCTGCGCGGCAGTTATTTGGGCAGGAAAATAGCAGTCGTGTGGTAACGTGGAAAGTCTATGCAGTAAAGAAGGAGCTCGTGGAGCCACATTTAACAGAGGAGTCTGCGGCTAGGAAGTAGAAATAATACTAAGTAGGAATGAGTACTGTCGATTAGGGCAGTGCTGGCCGCGGGAGTGATATCTCGCGGCTTTTCTTTTGTGGAGGGAGAGGCTCGTGGTAGAATTGTAGGATGAATGCAAATGAGATCCGTGAGAAATATCTGAAGTTTATGGAGGAGAGGGGGCATGCGGTGCTGGAGCCGGCGGGGCTGGTGCCGAAAGATGATCCGACGACGCTTTTTACGGGGAGCGGAATGCAGATGTTGTTGCCGTATTTGCTGGGGAAGGCGCATCCTGATGGGACGAGACTGACGGATTCGCAACCGTGTTTGAGGGCGCAAGATATCGAAGACGTAGGAGATAATCGGCATACGACGTGTTTTGAGATGCTCGGGAATTGGTCGCTAGGGGATTATTTTAAGAAGGAGCAGATTCGGTGGTTTTGGGAGTTTTTGACGGTGGAGGTAGGACTGGATCCTGAGAGAATTTATGTGACGTGTTTTATCGGGGATGAAGAGAATGAGATTCCGAAAGATACGGAAGCGGCGGAGATTTGGAAGGAGATTTTTGAGGAGGCGGGGGTGAGTAGTGGAGTGGCGGAGATCGGGTCGGCTGATGTGGGTGATGAGCGAGGAATGAAAGAGGGGGAACGGATTTTTTACTACAACGACAAGGAGAATTGGTGGAGTCGAGGAGGTGGGATTAAGACGACGCCAATTGGGGATCCGTGTGGACCTGATTCGGAAGTGTTTTATGATTTTGGAGAAGAGAATCATGACGCGAGTTACGGAAAGGCGCATCCTGCGAGTGATTCGGGGCGGTTTATTGAGATCGGGAATCAGGTGTTTATGGAGTATCGTCGTAAGGAGGATGGGAGTTTTGAGCCGCTAAAGGCGAAGAATGTGGACTTCGGTGGAGGACTGGAGAGGATCGCGGCGGCGGCAATTGGAGAGGCAGATGTGTTTAAAACAAGTTTGTTTACGCCTGTAATCGAGAAGTTGGAAGAGATGAGCGGACGGAAATATGAGGGGAATGTGGTGAGTATGCGAGTAATTGCGGATCATATGAAGGGGGCGGTGTGGTTGGCGGCGCAGGGGCTGGTGCCAAGCAATAAAGAGCAGGGGTATGTGATGCGGCGGCTGGTGCGGCGGGCGGTAGCGAAGGCGTTGGATCTGGGAATTGAAGAGGGGCTGATGGAGCAGATGGTGCCTGTGGTATGTGAGATTTATCGTAGAGTATTAAAGGAGGTGACGGAGGGTGAGGCGGAGATTTTGGCGGTTCTAGTGAAGGAGGAGGAGGCTTTTCGGAAGACGTTGGGGAGAGGACTGAGGGAGGCAGAGAAGTTGGCAGTGAATACTCTAACGGTGGAGGATTTGGTTGATGGTGCGGATCTATTTAAGCTGCAGGATACTTATGGATTTCCATTAGAATTAGCGGTGGAGATGATGGAGAAGCTGGGGGCGAAGCTGAGTGATAGGTGGCGGGAAGAGTTTGAAATGGCACTAGAAAAGCAACGGGAGACGAGTCGGACGGCGACGAAAGGGATGTTTAAAGGTGGGCTGGAGGATGGTGGCGAGATGACGTTGAAGTATCATACGGTGGCGCATTTGGTGTTGGCGGCGATGTGTGAAGTGCTGGACGCGGGAGTGGAGCAGAGAGGTAGTAATATCACGGCGGAGCGGATGAGGTTTGATTTTAGCTGGGATGAAAAACTGACAGAGGAGCAAGTTTTGGCGATTGAAGGGCTAGTGAATGGATGGATCGAAGCTGATTTGCCGATTAGTTTTGGGGAGTTTGAGACAGAGGTGGCGCTGGGTGAGATGGGTGCGCATGGGTCGTTCAGGGATAAGTATGGTGAGACTGTAACGGTGTATACTGTAGGTGAGGGTGATGGAGTGGTGAGTAATGAAGTGTGTGGTGGGCCGCATGTGGAGCGGACAGGAGTGCTCGGTGAAGGAGGTGTGAAATTTAAGATTGCAAAACAAGAGGCGAGTAGTGCGGGTGTGAGGCGGATTAAGGGAATTTTAAAGTAAAGGAGCGAGACGATGAAGAGTAAGAATTTAGTATCGGTAATTGTGGTGGGAGTTTTGGTGGTTGCTGCGGTGGGACTGTTTGTGTGGATGAGTAGGGATGTGGAAGAAGAAGTTGGTGATAGAAATAGTGAGAGTGGACAGGTGGCTGTTGGTAGTGGTGAGGGTGTGGAAGGGGACGAGTTTTATATGTTGGTGAGATTGAGTTCACGGGAGATTTTGGATAAATTAGAAAGTGGGTGGACGGGATTTATTTATACGGGGCGAGATACTTGTCCGTTTTGTCAGATGTTTACACCGCATTTGATCGGAGCGATACGAGAGATGGGGATGGAAGATACGGTGATTTATTTTGATACTGATGCAACTCTTGATGAAGAAGATCGAGTGACTGTTTTGAGTAGACTAGGAGTGACAGGAGTGCCGAATTTGCAGTTTATAAGTGGTGGGGTGACGGCGGGAGTTCTAGGTGATACTAGTGGGGTGGAGCCGATTTTGGAATTCTTTAGGGAGTGGAGATAGTAAAGCATAGGCTTTATCAGGTGAGAGAACAGTGATATAATGGGCGGTAGTATGGCATTTAGATTACCGAAGAAAGACAAGAAGGCTGCTGCGGGTGAGTTTATTACGGCGCTCGACATAGGGACAGAGTTTGTGAAGGTATTGGTGGCGCGAGTAAATGGTGAAGAGTTGGAGATCGTGGGAGTGGGGCGGAAGCATCAAGATATAGGTGATATGCACTCGGGAGCGATCGCGGATATAGATAGTGTGGTGAGGAACTGTGAGGAGGCGTTGGCGGAAGCGGAGGCGCAGGCTGAAATGCAGGCGAAGCGAGTGATCGTGGGGATTGCAGGGGAGCTGGTGAAAGGTACGACGTCGACAATTCGATACAGGAGGCCACAGCCGAATAAGCCGCTCGATGAAGACGAGATGGAATTTATTATTGAGAAAGTACAGGAGCGGGCGCAAGAAAAGGCACAGAAGCAAGTGGCGATTGAGACGGGCAATGCGGAAGTGGAAGTTAAGCTGGTTAATGCGGCGTTGGTGGGGATTCATATTGATGGATATAAGGTAAGTAATCCGATTGGGTTTCAAGGGAAGGATGTGGCGGTGCAGATTTATACGGCGTATGCGCCGATGGTGCATATCGGGGCGATTGAGAGGGTCTGTGATAAGTTGGCGTTGGATCTTTTGGCAGTGGCGGCTGAGCCTTTTGCAGTGAGTCGTAGTGTGATCGGAAATGATGTGTCGAGTAACTTCACAGCGATTTTGGCGGATGTGGGAGGTGGGACTACGGATATTGCAGTGATTGATGATGGGGGAGTTGAGGGGACGAAGATGTTTGGGATCGGAGGACGGAGTTTTACGAGACAGATTGCGGCGGGGATGAGTGTGAGTTATGAAGTAGCGGAGAAGATAAAACTAGGACTAGATGAGGATGAGTTGAGCGGCGAGAAACGTGAAGCGGCGGAGAAAGCAGTGGAGCGGACGCTGGGAGTATGGATGGGTGGTGTGGCGCTGGCGCTGGAGGAGTTTACAGGAGTAGATCACTTGCCTGGTAAGATTTTGCTTTGTGGTGGTGGGGCGAGTCTGACGGCACTACAAGACGCACTACTTGACACGGACTGGTGGAAAGAATTGCCGTTTACTCATCGACCAAAAGTGCAGTTAATTAGTCTGGATGATGTGGTGGGGATTAGGAATACGACAAAAGTAGAGTTGAATCATACATTTATTACGGCGATGGGTCTTCTGAGAGTCGGTTTTGATACGATGATGAGTATTGGAGATTCGGGTAGTCTGGTAGAAAAAATAAGTAATATGCTGAGGGCGTAAAATGCAGAAAGACGTAGTTTATATAGACGTAGAAGATGACATCACGGATGTGGTGAGCAAGGTGAAGGTGAGTAAGGAAGCGATCGTGGCGCTAATACCGCCGAAGCGGATCGGAATGTTGCAGAGTGTGGTGAATTTGAAACTTTTGGCGCGGACGGCAAAAACGATGAAGAAGCGTGTGGTGATAATCAGTAATAACCCTGCGCTGGAGCCGCTTGCAGCCGTGGCGCAGATTCCGATCGCAAAGACGCTTCAAAGTAGACCTGAGATACCAGCACTGGCTGAAGAAATGAAAGACGATCTGAGGGCGGATGCGGAAGTGATTGATGGGGAGAAGATCTCGATCGGGGAATTTGCGGGGAAGAAGGTGGTGGACGAAGATGAGAAAGCGCGGGATGAGGTGATAGATAAAGTATCACTAGAGGACGATGAGCCAAATAAGGAAAAAAAGAAAAAAGCTAAAAAAATACCTGATTTTGGGAAGTTTAGGAAGAAATTGATCATCGCGGGTGCGGCGGCAGTAATGTTGATCGGGGTATTGGTGTGGGCGTTTGTGTTTGCGCCAAGTGCTACTGTGGTGGTGGGGACGAGGACTTCAAATGTGGACTTTGAAGAAGTCGTGACTCTGGTGCGGAATGAGAGTGAAGTGGATGTGGATGAGGGTGTTCTGTTGATGCGGAGATTTGAATTGGTGAAGACGGAGGAGGTGGAGTTCGAGGCTACGGGGAGTCGGTATGTGGGTGAAAGAGCGACTGGAACATTGACACTCGAGAGAAATATGGGTGGTACGGCGCCGATTATAGTTCCTGTTGGAGCGATGTTTCAGACAGCGGCAGGGCAGGCTTTTGTGACGACAAGCACAGCGACTATCCCGGCAGCGATTCCGCCGGCGGTCGGTAACGAATGGACAATGCCAGACCCAGTAGTAGTAAATGTGCAAGCTATTGATATTGGTGATGAGTATAATATCGCAGCGACGGCATTTACTCCGCCGGTATCTGGGTTTACTGCGAGAGGGTCTGCGATGAGTGGTGGAACAAGGCGGGCTATTACGGTAGTGACACAGGAAGACTTCGAGCGGGCGCGTGGGATGTTGATGGGGGTGAATGAAGCGACGGCGAGGGAAGAATTATTTGAGAGTTTCAGGAGGAGTTATTTGCCGATTGAGACGAGCTTGTCGAGAGATGTTCGGGATCCTGTGGTGAGTCCAGAGCTAGGTGAAGAAGTAGAAGGTAGGGCGACACTGACGGCGGAGACAGTTCATGTGGCTTACGGGGTGAGCCGGCGACAGGTGGAGGAGTTAATTACGAGTAGAGTTGAGGATGAAATTGAAGAAATGGAAGGTCAGAGAGTGTATGATCTGGGTATGGATCGAGTGTTTTTGACGAATTGTCAGATTGTGAGTGGGCGGAGTTCATGTCGTATGAGGACTGTGGCGGAGATCGGCCCAGATATTAGTGAAGAATATGTGCGGGATGCGGCGCGTGGTGAGAGGTTTGGAGAAGTGCAGCGGAGATTGGAAGCGATCGAGGGAGTACGTGAAGTGGATGTTGAGTTCTCGTTTTTCTGGGTGAGAGTGGTTCCAAATAACGATGCGCGGATTCATGTGAGGTTTGAAGCGCGTGAGTAGTGGTGTAGTGGCGCTGGATGTGGGAGAGAGGAGGATCGGGGTGGCGATAGCGAGTGGTGGCGTGAAAATTGCGGTGGAGTGGGGATTTGTTGAGGTGGACGGAGAAGAGTTAAGAAAGATTCGGGGAATAGTGGAAGAGAATGGTGCGGAGTTGGTAGTAATCGGGCGGCCGCGAAATCAGAGTGGAGAGGTGACAGCGCAGACGCGAGTTGTAGAGGGATTTGCGGAGAAGGTGCGGGAATTTGTGGCGGTAGAGTTTCAGGATGAATCGCTGACGAGTGTTTTGGCAGAGAAGTTGTTAAAGGAAGAGGGGCGAGCGTACGAAAAAGGTGATGTGGATGCGCGGGCGGCGGCGTTGATATTACAAGATTATTTGGAGGTAAGGAGATGATTGTGAAAGGTGTAGAAAAAGTGGGGATGGGGGCGATTGGGTTTATAAAATGGGCGGTGGTAGTGCTAGCGGGGTTGATTGTGGTGGCGGGAGTGAGTGCTTTTGTGTTTTATCGGATGGGATTGAGACCAGTGGATCGAGATAATGAGTCTCTGGTGGCGATAGATATTCCGAGTGGCGAGTCGACAGCGGCGATAGCGCGGAGACTTAGGGATGCGGAGTTGATCCGAAACGATAGAGTGTTTGTGGTGTATGCGCGACTAAATTCGGAGAGAGTGAGTATACAGGCGGGGCGACACGAATTGAGTCCGAGCTGGTCGGTGAGTGAGATTATAGAAAGACTAAGTGAGGCGACGCGAGCAGATACTTTTGAAGTGACTTTTATACCTGGTAGTACAATCATGGATGTGAGAGAGGTGTTGGCGGGGCATGGGTTTAGTGACGCGGAGATTGATGCAGCTTTTAACGCTGTGAGTGATCATCCTGTGCTGAGATATAGACCTGTGGGGGCAGGGGCGGAGATGGAAGAATTTGTGGTGGGGGCGAGTTTGGAGGGGTATATCTTCGGAGAGACGTATCAGTTTGTAGTGGGGGCGAGTGCGGAGATGATCGTGCGGCGGGCGCTGGATGAGCTATATCAAGTGATTGAGGAGAATGATTTAGTGGCGAGGTTTAGGGCGGTGGGTGAGAGGTTTGGACTGGAGTATGAGATGAATATTCATGAGGCGTTGATTTTGGCGTCGGTGATCCAGAAAGAAGTGGCGGATTGGGATGAAGCGAGGCAGGTGGCACAGGTATTTTTGACAAGGCTAGCAGTTGGGATGCCGCTCGGGGCGGATCCGACATTTAAGTATGTAGCGAATATGATGGGGGTGCCGTGGGATATTCATCTGGATAGTCCGTATAATACGAGAATTCATGCAGGACTGATGCCTGGGCCGATTGCGATGCCGGGACTAAGGGTGTTGTTGGCTCTAGCAGACCCAGCGGAGGGAGATTATCTGTTTTTTGTGGCTGGTGATGATGGAATTACGAGATTTAGTAGAACTCTTGCGGAGCATGAATGGCTGACGCAGCAGTATTGTAGAGTGCTTTGTTTCGAGATATGGTAGAGGTAAGTATGGTCGCTGCGCTGATTTGTAGGCGGCGGTAAGTTGACTTTTTGGGGGTGGGGGTGGTAGAATAGCGATAGCACGTTATAACACGAGGCCGTTAGCGGTTGTGGCTGAAGGGTGGCGGTTCTTGGTGATGATGGTGCCTACCTAGAGATGCAAATTTAATAAAATAAAAACGATTCAGCGATAGAAATATAAGTTGATTTGATCGGCATCTTGTGATCTGAGGTAACTCGGATGAAGGTAGTGTCTGGCAGTAATGTCGGACAGGAGAATTGTAATTAGTATCGGAAATAGTATGAGTAAGTCTCATGCAACAAACGAAAATTTGAGGCGGAAGGTGCTGGGTAAGAAAAATTTGAAAAAGGGGCGGCGTCTGATTCGGACAAAAGCACTCTTTGCGTATGTAATGATTTTTTCTGCGGTTTTAATGTTGATGGTGGTGGGGTCGCGTAGTAACGCTGATATGGGTGATGGTGCGTCGGTGATGCGAGGGATCGGGCGATCTGACGCAGTGCCTTCGGTAGATCAATTAGTTGAAGCAAGTATTGTGGCAGAATTAGCCGAGGCAGCAAGATTACCGGTAGCAGCGAATACAGCGAACGTGTCTGTTTCGCTGGCAATTCAGTTTGAGACGGCACAGACGAATGTGGCGGTGATTACGAAGCCGCGAGTGATTGATACAAGTGGGATGTCGCGAGGAATCGGAGTGCATCTAGTTCAGGAAGGTGAAACACTTGTCGGAATTGCTGAAACGAATAGGGTGACAGCACAAACTTTGAGGTGGGCGAACGGATTTAGAGATAATTATGGTCTGAGGGTAGGGTATGAGATTTTGGTGCCCTCGGTGGACGGAGTAGTTTATACGGTGGCAGAAGGTGACACGCTGGAATCAATCGCATATAGATATCAGGCAGATGTTGCAAGTATTACGATTTTTAACGATCTAGAGCTGGATGGTATTACGGTAGGACAAAGGATTTTGCTGCCAAATGGTATACTGCCAGAACGAGAGCGACCAGAGTGGGAGCCGCCAGCTCCGCCGCCAGTAGTGCGACCATGGGTACCGAGTGGCTCTTGGGCGAGTGGTGTTGGGTCTGCAAGATTTCTGTATGTAAATACACGATCGACAACTCCTGGAAACAGGAACTTCTGGGGGAACTGTACGTGGTATGTATGGGAAGCGCGACACGCGATGGGGCGACCGCTACCGTCGGTTGCACTAGGCAATGCGAATGTTTGGCATACATCTCTTGCGGCGCATGGATTTTTGGTGAATAGAACCCCTGCTGTAGGTGCGATCGCGCAGACTTCTGCGGGATGGGCGGGACATGTATTGATTGTGCGAGATATACGGGATGGTATGGTGATTATGACGGAAATGAACGCGATGGGGTTCAATGTTGTGAACGAACGTATCATGACCTGGGACGAAGCTACGCGATATAACTTCATCCATTAGGATCTAGCGAGACAAATTTATTGAGACTAAGGGAAGGGGTTCGAGTAGAGCCCCTTTTTGGCTGATTGGGGCGATTTTTTGGAGGGGAGGTGGTAGAATAAGGGTATGTTTATAGATACAGCAAAAGTTAGCGTGAAGGCAGGTAAGGGCGGTGATGGGGCGGTGAGTTTTAGGAAAGAAATTTATGTAGATAAGGGCGGTCCGGATGGTGGCGACGGAGGCAGGGGTGGAGATGTGATTTTTAGGGCGACGAAGAATGTGAATACTTTGCTGGATTTTCGGTATCAACCGAAACTGGAGGCGAAGCCTGGGGCGAATGGCAAAAAGCGAAATATGGCAGGGCGGAGTGGTGAAGATTTGATTGTTGAGGTGCCGGTGGGAACAGTGGTGAAAAAGGATGGTGAAGTGGTGGTGGATTTGGCGGAGGATGAGCAAGAGGCAGTGGTGGCAGCGGGTGGAAAAGGGGGGTTTGGGAATGCACACTTCAAAAGTTCTACGCGGCAGGCGCCGAGAGTGGCGGAAGTGGGTGAGCCGGGTGAGGAATATGAGGCGGATCTAGAATTGAAGCTGTTGGCGGATGTGGGACTGGTAGGGTTTCCAAATGCAGGGAAGTCGACTTTTCTCTCTGTAGTGAGTGCGGCGAGGCCTGAGATTGCGAATTATGCGTTTACGACTCTGACGCCGAATCTCGGGGTGGCGACGGTGGATGGAGATGATGTTCTGATCGCGGATATACCTGGGCTGATCGAGGGAGCGAGCGAAGGGAAGGGGCTGGGGCAGGCGTTTTTGCGTCACGTGGAGCGGACGGCGGTGCTTTTGCATGTGATCGATGCTTATGCGGAGGATGCAGGGGAGAACTATCGGATTATCAGGGAGGAATTGACGAAATATAGTGCGAAGCTGGCGGATCGACCAGAAGTGGTAGTGTTGAATAAATGCGAAGGTCTCGATGAAGAGATTGTGAAGATGCAGATGGCGTCGGTGCTAGAGGTGGCGGGGAATGATGTGAAGATTTTCGCGATTAGCGCAGCGGCGAAGATGGGGTTGATGGAGGTGTTGAGGGAGTTGAGGAGTGAGGTGAAGAAGTATCGTGAAGAGGAGGCGCAGAGGCTGAGCGAGCTGCCGCGAGAGGTGCCTGTGGAGTTTGAGGTGATTCAGTTGACTGAGGAAGCGGGTGAGGATTTCTGGGCGGTGCAGGTGGTAGGCAAGGGTGAGAATCGGCGGTTTGTGGTGAAAGGGAAGAAGATTGAGAGATTTGCACTGCGGACGAAGTTTGGGGATGTGCATGGAGAAAATCGCCTAAGGGATATTATGAAGAAAATGGGGATTACGAATGAGATCCTGAGACTGGGGGGTGAGGCGACGAGTCGGGTGGAGATTGGTCGGGGTGAGATGACGCTGTTTGAGTAGAATTCGGAGTTGCTAAATTGACTTTTTAAAGTGTTTGTGGTATAGTTGGTGTATGGGTTGAGAAATTAATCCATGTATTTTAGGAATTAGGTCAGAAGCCTGCTTCTTTAAATGAGGTTTTCTGCTGCTGCGCTGGTCATTTGGTATGGTCGGTGGAGTGGCGGAAAATCTAAAACAAAAAGGAGGGGCTGAGAATGCCAAAGACACCTCATAGCGGAGGTAAACGTTCCGGCACTCATACACAGACTACAAGAAAGAAGTCTGTACCTGTGCGGCGTCAAAAAAATGGCTTGGCGATTGCTATTAAGAAACATCCGATAGCGACCGTGGTTACTATTGTGTTTGTTGTGGCGTTGGCGATATTGCTGATAAGTGAATATCACGCCAATCGTCCATGGCGAGTCGCCGAAAGAACAGCCGTAGAGTCGCATACAGAAGTATGGGTGGTCGAAGGTGGTATGCTGTTTATATTGCCTGGAAGACCAAATATACGATCGTTGCCGTTGGCGTCGACGTATAGTTTCCGCCACTACGTCCCGGGTGGTGGCATGAGGCTAAATGTCCTGCGAGCTAACACTTCCTATGGGAGAATGATAGATCGCGATAATGACGGGCATTTGATATTTGTCTGCGAGGTTTTTATAAATCGTGCAGATCCTTGGAATGGTCCGTTTATCGGATTTAAATTAGATGACCTCTGTGAGAGGACATTGGATTTACTCCCAAGGAATATCAATAGGAGTCCTGATGGACTGATATGGATATCGTCAAATTATATCCATATGGAGAATGTAGTAAGACCCTAATTCCGCCAAAAGCCCGCGCAATATGTGCGGGCTAGTTTTTTGACGTGATATAATCGAGAGGTGAAGACCTTCTTTTTTTATGATCTGGAGACGAGCGGGCTGGATGCGCGACGGGATAGGATTATGCAGTTTGCGGGGCAGAGGACGGATTTGGATTTGAAGCCTGTGGGAGAGCCGGTGAATTTGATGGTGAAGCTGGGAGATGATGTGTTGCCGAGTCCGTATGCAGTGATAGTGACGGGAATTACGCCACAGATGACGCAGGCGGATGGGTTGAAGGAGGTGGAGTTGGCGCGATATCTGTATGAGGAGGTGTTTACGGAGGGGACGTGTGCGGTGGGATATAATAATGTGCGGTTTGATGATGAATTTATGAGATGTTTGTTTTGGCGGAATTTTTTTGATCCGTATGAGTGGGCGTGGAAGGATGGGCGGAGTCGGTGGGACTTGTTGGATGTAGTGAGGATGACACGGGCGCTCAGACCTGATGGGATTAAGTGGCCAGTGGGGAAGAAGGTTTTAGAGAATAGGGAAGAGGTGGAAGTGGCGACGAATAAACTAGAATTGATTACGAAACTGAATGGGATCGGGCATGCGAAAGCGCATGATGCGATGAGTGATGTGGAGGCGCTGATGGATGTGGCGCGGCTAGTGAAGGAGAGGCAGCCGGAGTTGTTTGGGTATTTGCTGAAGATGCGTGATAAAAATGAGGTGAAGAAGTTGGTAAATCTGGATGAGAAGCGGGAGTTTGTGTATGTGAGTGGGAGGTATGAGGGGGAGTTTGAGAAGGCGACGGTGGCTTTTCCGCTGACGGCGGGGAGAAATGGAAATGTGGTGGTGTGGGATCTGCGGCATTCGTGTGAGGGACTAGTGGGGATGAAGAGGGCGGAGCTGAAGAAGTTTTTGTTTGAGTGGAAGGAGAAGGACGAGAGGGATGAGAAGTTGCCGCCGAGGAGTGTGGTGAAGGAGATGAATTATGGGCGGTGTCCTGCGGTGGCGCCGCTGGGGGTTTTGGAGAGTGGGGATGGATGGGAGAGGATTGGTCTGAGTGTGGGGGTGGTGCGGGAGAATAGGAAGAAGTTGTTGGCGCATCCTGAGTTTGCGGAGGTAGTGCGGGAGTTGTTTGAGGAGCGGGGTGGGGAGTTCGAGTCGAAAGGATACGCGGAGGAACGGCTGTATGATGGTTTTCTCGGTGATGGTGATCGACGAAAAGTGGAGGCGGTGCGGAATGCTAGCGAAAGAGAATTGGCGGATTTTCATCCTGAATTTGCGGACGAGAGGTTGCCGGAGTTGTTGTTGAGATATAAGGGGCGAAATTTCCCGAAGACGCTGAGTAGTGATGAGATGATTGCGTGGGAGACGTGGCGCGAGGGGCAGATACGGGAGCGACTGCCTGGTTTTGCGGCGGAGTTGGAGAAGTTGGCGGGGAGTGTAGATGGACATGAGAAGCAGTTTTTGGTGCAGGAGTTGCAACTGTGGTGCGAGAATGTAGTAGGTGAGGATTATTAATAAGATAGGAGGTATAGTGAAGATTTTATTAGGAGCTGTAGTGGTGGCGTGCGGGTTGGTTTTTGGCAGTATCGGCGTAGTAGGTGCGTTAGATTGCGTGCCTTGTCCAGATGGGTATAGAAATGTAGGGTTTTTGCCAATGGATACAGGATACTGGACGTCTATCGATGACGAGCCGATTAAGGTTGGCGGAGGTAGCTGTGGTGTATGTGAGCGAGAGTCGATAAAGAGCGGTTTGTCTGCTGGAATACGAGCGAATATAGAGGCAGGCGATTGGGTGATAGTGGTTTTCTGGGTCGGGTTGGCGGTTTTGGCGACAGGAAGTATTTTAGTAGTTTTTTACCTAAGACGGAAGAGTGGGGCAAAAAAGAATCCGAAAGGGTAGCGTACTACTGTATGGTGGACATAACAGATGGAAACGTGTATAATGCGTGACTAGTTTATGGATGAGAATGTGATACGAGTACGGGGGGCGAGAGAGCATAACCTGAAGGGGGTGGATGTTGACATTCCGCGGGATAAGCTCGTGATTATCACGGGGCTGAGCGGGTCGGGGAAGTCGAGTTTGGCATTTGATACAATTTATGCGGAGGGGCAGAGGCGGTATGTGGAATCGCTGTCGTCGTATGCGCGGCAGTTTCTCGGGATTATGGATAAGCCTGCGGTAGATCAGATTACTGGGTTGTCACCTGCGATTTCAATCGACCAGAAGTCGACGAGCCGGAATCCGCGGTCGACTGTGGCAACGGTGACGGAAGTTTATGATTATTTGAGGTTGCTTTTTGCGAGGATCGGGGTGCCGCACTGTCCTGTTTGTCATGCACCTGTAAGTAGAAGGACTGCGCAGGATATCATCGACGAGGTGATGAAGCTGCCGACAGGGACGAAGATGATGATTCTCGCGCCGATCGTGCAGATGAAAAAAGGAGAGTTTTTGCACTTGCCTGAACAATATGTGGCGAAAGGTTTTGCGAGGGCGAGAGTGGATGGAATTATTTATGCGCTGGATGAATGGCCAGAACTGGAGAAGCAGAAGAAACATACGATCGAGATCGTAGTGGATCGACTAGTGATGAGCGAGGCGATAGAGTCGAGGGTGAGTCAGTCGGTGGAGCAAGCGCTGGAAATGGCGAATGGGATCGTGGAAGTGTTGGTAGTGAAGGATGCGGGCGTGGCGCTGGGCGTTAAGGGAAATGCGGGGGATGAAGTACTGACGTATTCGCAGAGGTATGCGTGCATGGATCATCCTGATGAAGTGATTCCTGAACTGGAGCCGAGATTGTTTAGTTTTAATGCGCCGCAAGGGGCGTGCGCGACCTGTACGGGGCTGGGGATTAGACTGGAAGTGGATCCTGAATTGGTGCTGAATCCGAATTTGACGATTTCTGAAGGGGCGATACGGCCGTTTAATCGAATAAATGTTGACTCGTGGTGGATGAAGAAGTTGAAAGAGGTGGCGGATCGGCACGGGTTTAGTTTGCAAGTTCCTGTGAGTGAGTTGATGGAAGAGCAGATTCAGATGGTGCTGTATGGGACTGGAGAGGAGAAATACAGGATCTCGATCGGGGGGAGTCATCCGAAGTGGGGGGATGGGAGTACTTACGAATCGACTTATGAAGGAGTGATACCGAATTTGGAGCGGCGGCATCGGGAGACGGAGTCGGAGTTTATGCGGAAAGATATTGAGAGGTTTATGCGGGAGCGGAAATGTCATACTTGCTCGGGGTTGAGACTGAAGCCTGTGGTACTGGCGGTGACGGTGCATGGGCTGAATATCATGGATATGTGTGGGCTGGATGTGGAGTCGGTATGCAAGATGCTGGATGATGATCTGAAGCTGACGGAGACGGAGGAGGTGATTGCGCGGCCGATTTTGAAAGAGATCCGTGAGAGAGTTGGGTTTATGAATGATGTGGGGCTGGGGTATTTGGAGCTAGGGCGGGCGGCGAATACTTTGTCTGGCGGTGAGGCGCAGAGGATACGACTGGCAACGCAAATTGGGTCGGGGCTGCAAGGGGTTTTGTATGTACTAGATGAGCCGTCGATCGGGCTGCATCAGAGAGATAATGATCGGCTAATTAAGACGCTGAAACATCTAAGGGATTTGAAGAATACGGTGTTGGTGGTGGAACATGATGAGGATACGATTTTGCAGAGTGACTATTTGATCGACATCGGTCCTGGGGCGGGGGAGAGTGGTGGGCAAATAGTGGCGTGTGGGACGCCAGAAGAGGTGGCGAAGAATGCGGAGTCGGTGACGGGGAGGTATTTGAGTGGGAAGGAGAAGATTGCGGTGCCGAAGAAACGGCGAAAGGTGGATGCTGGGAGGGTGTTGAAGGTGGTGGGAGCGCGGGAGAATAACCTGAAGAATGTAGATGTGAGCTTTCCGCTGGGTGTGATGACGTGTGTGACTGGGGTTTCTGGGTCGGGTAAATCGACGTTGGTGAATGATATTTTGGCGCAGGAACTGTCAGCTCGGCTGCATCGAGCGCAGGCGGTGGCGGGTGTGCATGAGAGAATTGAAGGAATTGAGCAGATCGATAAGGTGGTGGTGATTGATCAGGCGGCGATTGGGCGGACGCCGAGGAGTAATCCTGCGACTTATACGGGGATTTTTACGCCGATTCGTGAGTTATTTGCGAGTTTACCAGAGGCGAATGTGCGAGGATATAAGGCTGGGAGGTTTAGTTTTAATGTGAAAGGTGGGAGGTGCGAGCATTGCCAGGGGGATGGGGTGATTAAGATCGAGATGCATTTTCTACCAGATGTGTATGTGACGTGTGATGAATGCTCGGGGAAGAGGTATAATCGTGAGGCGCTGGAGATAAAATATCGTGGGAAGACGATTGCGGATGTGCTGAAGATGACGATTAGTGAGGCGGGGCGGTTTTTTGAGAATGTGAGTGTGATTTCTGGGAAGCTGAAGACGCTGGAAGAAGTGGGGCTGGGGTATATTCGACTGGGGCAGCCTGCGACGACGTTTTCTGGTGGTGAGGCGCAGAGGATAAAGCTGGCGACGGAGCTGAGTCGGAGGAGTACGGGGCGAACGCTATATATTTTGGATGAGCCGACGACGGGATTACACACGGACGATGTGAAGCGGTTGATGTTGATTTTGAATCGGCTAGTAGAGGGCGGGAATTCGATGGTGATAATTGAGCATAATATGAATGTGATCAAGTGTGCGGATTATTTGATCGACATGGGGCCTGAAGGTGGTGCTGGTGGCGGGATGGTTGTGGCGGAGGGAACGCCCGAGGTGGTGGCGAAAAGTATGAAGAGTTTTACGGGGAAGTATTTGAAGGGGGTGTTGTAGGAGCAGGGGGGAGTGGGCTGAGGTTGTTTTGCGGTAATGTTTGAGGTAGTATTGAGTAATGAGTGGAAAAGCGAGAAAAAATAGACTGAAAACTATACTCTGTGTAGTTGCTGCGTTAGTGGTGGTTTCGGGGGTGACTGTATATGTACTATTTAGGGTTGGCTTTATAAAGTTTTCTTCGGGTGAGTATAGGCAGGGAGAGGGATGTGAAAGAAAAAACGGGATGGAATATGTAGTGACTGGATCCGACCTGGGTATTGGTTCGAGTGCATCTTGGAGAGTCTGGGTAGACAGAGCGACCGGGGAGACCTGTATTGATGCGACTTCGTTTGGGTCTGCTGTAGATGCAGAGTCTGAGCCCTGGACTGTAGTGAGAGAAATTACACTGACAGAAGAAGAGATGCAGGAGTTGAATCGGGCGGTCGGTAGTGGAGGGCAGGAGTGTGTAGATTACTTAAGGTCAATAGGTCTGAGTGAGGTTTCGCGCTGCTGAGTCGGCTTAGTAGTCGGTGGGGTCGTAGTGGGAGTCTTGAGGGAAGTAGGTGAGGGATTTGTCGTTTAGGGCTTTGATGAAATCTTCGGTGCCGACGAAGAGTTTTTCTTTTTTTGCGAGCTGTGATTCGGTGAGCCATTCGTTATGGCCGCCTTCGAAATCTTCGATGAGGGTGCCGGTGTGGGAGTCGGCGTGCATGACGATGAAAAGTTTGTCTTCGAGGAGTTCGCCTGTGGATTTGTTAAAGTCGCGCTTGCGATAGATGGAGCGGAATTTGAAATCGGCAGTGAGACCAGTTTCTTCTAGGAGTTCGCGCTTGGCGCAGTCTTCGAAGCTCTCGCCCCACTGGACTTTACCGCCGAAGCGACCCCAGAAGCCGTAGTAGGGTTGTTTGAGGCGTTGTTGGAGGAGGAATTCTTTCTCGCCTTTTTTGTTTTTGCGCTCGAGGCAGAGGAGGACACCGAGTTTGGGTTGTTTTTCGATTCTGTTTGCGTCAGTGTCCATGCGGTTGGCGTATTCTTTGCCTTTTGCGGTGAGTTGGTATTTGTTTGAGGATTTTTCGATGAAGCTGTGGGTGAGGAGTTTTTTGATATGGAAGTTGAAATGGTCTGATGTGAGGTCGGTGGATTTTTGGAGGTCGGAGAAGGTGGCGGTGGGAGTGAAAAGGAGAGCTCGGAGGATGGCGGCTTGGGTTTCGTGAGTGTTTGGTTCGTATGTCATTTGGTTCTCCTAGTTGTTGGTTTGATGGTAGCAGGGTAGGTGTGGGAGTGTCTAGTGAAGTGGGGTTTAGTAGAGTCGAGAAATGGGAAAGCCGACACTGAGTGCCGGCTGGTGTTGTGAGTTTTAGCGATTTAGATGGACGGTGTTTTTACGGATCTGACTTTTCTGACGATGGAGCGGAGCATATCGGAGACTTTGTCTCCTAGTTTTACGTAGGCGACTATGTAGGCGATGATTATGAATGCTGCCCCCAGTATGCCGAAGGTGTTTTTGAGGAGAACTCCAGTACCAGTGACGCCGAACGTGACTATGACTATAATTAGTATGAATGTTATAGGTTGGAGCCAGGAGTGGCGGTCTTCGTGCTCTTGTAGCCACATCAGAAATACTAATACTCCAAAGAGTAATAGTGGGGCGAGAATTGCGGCGAACGCTTGTAGAGAGGAGTTGGGTGTTGTGAGGAATATGTGTAGGTAAGATTGCATGACGAACCTCCTTTAATAGAAAAGAGCCTTTTGGCTCCCACTGGTTATCCAGTGTTGTGGGTGTCATGTTGCTTTGCTAAAACTTTTAATGTACGTTTCTCTATTGTATCATACAGAGGTGAAAATGTCAATGCTTGTGAGTTTTGATGTGGGGGCGATTGACAGTGGTGAGTGGGGGTGGTAAAATGAGGGATATATTCGTAAAAGAGGGTCTTATGGGCTTGCTTTGGTCTCAAAGGTTTCCTCGATATTAATGTGAAGAGGAGAAGTATGAGCAAAAGTGAGCTAAATGTCGACAAGCGCGAGATAAGTGGCAAGAAGGTAGCGCGATTACGAGCGCAGGATTTGATTCCTGGCGTGGTTTATGGAGGGCAGAGTGAGCCGATTTTGGTGCAGTCGGATTATAATACGACAGAGAAAGCGTTGAGAGAGGTGGGATATCACTCGCCGATTAGCCTAATGATCGCTGGAAAAAAGCAGTTAGCGATTGTGAAGAACGTAGATATGGATCCTGTGCGTAGGACGATTATCAATGTAGAATTTCAGGCGGTGAGTGCGGATGAAGTTATTACTGCGACGACGCCGATTGAGATCGAAGGTCTAGGAAATACCCCTGCTGAACAGGCGAAGCTGAACGTATTGCAGGTGACGCACGAGATAGAAGTGAAGGCGAAACCGGCGGATCTGCCAGAGGCGCTGGTGGTGTCGGGTGAGATGCTGAAAGATATCGAGAGTCAAATCACTATAGGTGATATCGTGTTGCCTGCGGGTGTGAAGTTCGCAGATCCTGAGCTAGATATGGAACAGGTAGTGGCGAATGTTTACGATGCGGCAGCTGAAGCAGCACAACAGGAAGCCGAAGATGCGAAGGCGGCTGAAGAAGCGGCTGTGGCGGGCGATGGCGCAGCGGTGGAAGTGCCATCCGATAAAGGTGGTGCGGCTGAAGAAAAAGCTGAGTAATCTGTAAGTAAGATTTAAGGCGAGCGCTCCTAGGGGCGCTCGTTTTGGTGGTGAGGGAAAGGTTGGAGGTTTTGAGGTTGATTTGGAGGGGCGGGAAAAGGCTGAGGAGGGTTT
The DNA here is from genome assembly GCA_009785325.1 of Candidatus Saccharimonadota bacterium. Taxonomy (GTDB): domain Bacteria; phylum Patescibacteriota; class Saccharimonadia; order Saccharimonadales; family Saccharimonadaceae; genus WQWN01. Next base: position 30,927 of record WQWN01000004.1, on the reverse strand, counting down.
TGGTTTTGAACTGGGAAGGGAGGTGAGGTAGGGTTTGGTGGTTGGTTCTGGAGGGGTTGCATCTCTGGAATTGGAGGTGGTGAGAAGTGAGGGGTTTGTGGCTGGCCACCTGCGTCAATTATGTTTGAGGAAGTTGATTCGATGTTGAAGTCGATATGAAAACAGCTGAGATTATTTGGGTCGATAACGAGGTCGACAGTGGGATGGGTAATGCCTCCGAAATAGGGTCCGCTAATGGGGTTGATAGTAGTTCCGTTTGGGAGTGTGTAAGTGACAGAGATGCGCGGTATTCTATCGATTCCGTGCTGGTCTCTTGCGATGTTGGAGTCGACGGTAGTATAGGTGAGGTTGCGGATGAGTTGGCCGTGGCGCTCAAGGTGGCGGATGTTTTTGAGTTGGCGTGATACAGGGAGAGCCTGGAAGGCGAATATCCCTAGAAATATAAGAGGTCCAGAGAAGGCTAGTATATGTATCCACCATGGAAAAGTGGCATCTAGGAAGCAGACTGAAGGGTTTACTGAGGAATAGTGAACTGTGCGGCTGATGGTCGGGTCGCGGAATCCAAAGGAGGAATTGGCGGTGCATGTAAACTCCTGACCGTCAACAATATATGTGAAGATAGGCGTGTAGGTAATGTCGCCGTCTCGGTTGTGCATGCGCCAATATATGTCGGTGGCGGTGGTGCGTGAGTCCATGCGGGAGCGTTCGATTGCTGGGTTTATAACTAGGCCGATTGTTACGGCGATTAGGCCGAGCGCGCCGATGACGGCAAACAGGATGGGGAAGGCCAGTTGTTTGTAGATGTTGTTGAGGCGAATTTTGTGCATGTGACTATATTATAGCAGAAGCGGAATAAAAGAGTGTGCAGGCTGTTTCTGGCAGGAGTGCTAGTTGTCAAAATCGAGCATGGCGCCTGCTTGGCGATGCCAGAGTTTGGCATATTCGCCGTTTGACTCGACGAGGTCGGCGTGAGGGCCTGATTCGGAGATCTGACCGTCTTTTAGAACGATGATACGGTCGAGGCTGGCGACAGTGGAGAGGCGGTGGGCGATGACGATACTGGTGCGGTTTTTCATGAGGCGAGTGAGGGCGTCTTGGATGAGTTTTTCAGACTCGGAGTCGAGGGCGGAGGTGGCTTCGTCGAGGACGAGGATGGGGGCGTCTTTGAGGATGGCGCGGGCGATGGCGATGCGTTGGCGTTGGCCGCCGGAGAGTTTGACGCCGCGTTCGCCAGTAAGAGTGTCTAGACCTTTAGGAAGGGTTTCTATAAACTCCCAGGCATTGGCGAGTTTGGCAGCATGGATAACTTGTTTTTCGGTGGCGTCGGGTTTTGCGTAGGCGATATTCTCGCGGAGAGTGCGGTGAAAGAGAGTGGCTTCCTGAGGGACGTAAGCGATTGATTCGCGGAGAGATACTTGGGTGACGGCAGAGATGTTTTGGTTGTCGATGGTGATTTCACCATTTTGGACATCGGCGAAGCGGAGGAGGAGTTTGGTGAGGGTGGTTTTGCCGGAACCGGAGCGACCAACAAGACCGATGCGTTCACCTGGCTGAATATCGAGGGAGAAGTCATGGAAGATGGCGTCTTTATTTTCGGAGTGAGTGAAAGTGATTTGATTGATTTTGACATGGCCCTTTTTGACTTTGAGTACTGGGGCTTTTGGCTTGTCGGTGACGGATTGAGCAGAGTCGAGAATGAGAGTCATCTCATGAGCATCACCGAGGGAGCGGTTGAATTGGCGGAGGATGTGGTTGATAATCCAGAGCTGACTGCAAATCTGGAGAGAATATGTAGTTATGAGAATAAGTGTGCCGATACTAATACCAAACCAGAGACGGCCGTAAATAAGGAAGATAACGATAAGAACGGAGATAGCGGTGATGATGATACCGAAAAGGAAGTCGCGGATAGTGGAGACGCGGAGGAGGCGATAGTTTGCATCGAATGAGGCGCGACTAACATTTGCAAAGCGGCGGCGTTCGTGAGATTCGCGGCCATAAGATTTAACCGTAAGGATATTACTGAGCGAATCGGCGAGTTGGCCGGATTGTTTGTTTTCGGCTTCAGCGGCAGCAGAGTTGTATGGGTCAATGATACGAAAAGCAATGAAGGCAATAATCATATAAATGATGACGAGTCCGATGAGTGGAAGGACGAAAAATGGGGCAGTGAAGCTGAGAACAATGAAAGAAAGAGTAAAAGTGAAGAACATAGGAAGCATGTCAAAGATCGTGACGTCGACGATGCGCTCAAAGGCACTGGCGAATTTATTAGTCTGGGAAACTAAAGAGCCGGAAAAGCGGTTATCGTGGAACTTCATGGAGTGATCGGTGAGGGTAGTAAAAGTACTACAGTGTAGGTTGTAGACGGCTTTTAGTTCCATCTTCCAGAGCGCCCAGATGCGGATGCGCTGAATGACGAGCCCGTTGAGGACAGTGGATACGATGATGGCGATGCCGTAGGGAAGTACTTGAGGGATGAGTTCGAGGTCTGGGATGTTGCCGTCTGAGAGGTGATCGATGATGGTAGCCATAAGGAAAGGAGTGAGGATAGAAAATGCGATAGTAGCGAGAATAGTGAGAAGTGCGGCAAGAAAAGTGAGCGATTTGTGTCGCATGAGTTCGCGCCAAAAATAATGAAGAGTACGTTTGATGGTGGATTTGGTTGGTTTTGACATCGTAAATTGAGGTTAGGTTAAATTGTTGTTTAAGTTGTAAGTGGTGGCGGGAGCTACATTACTTCTGGTAATTATATATGGGTTGGCGTGGGATGGCAATGGTGGTAAACTGGAGAAAGCATGAGTGGGAATAAAAAAATATATCTAGTAGGCGACATAACAAAAGATGTGTATTTGAAGCTCGATGAGCGGTGGAATCGGACGCATCAGGATGAGAAGGGGACGTGGTGGTTGGATCTGCCGTTTAATAATAAATATCACAGGTATTTCAGGCGGTCGAGCGTGTTTGGAGGGGCGGCGGTGAGTGCGGATGTTTTGAATCGGTTTGGGCTGGTGCCTGAGGTGAGTGGGGCGGAGATCGTATTTGATGAATTCATGAATATGGATATCGTGACGAATCCATACAGTGTGTATCGATATATTCTATGCAAAGATGATAATACAGCGGTGTTTGCGCCGTCGAATGTGTATGATACGGTGTGGGTGCGACCAGAAGAGACGCCGGAGGTGTTGTATGTAGATCGTACCTGTATTTTGAATGAAGTGGAGAAGGGGGATTTGGCGGGGTACTTGACGGAGAATGATGGTGTACGACTGGCGATGTGGGTGAATAAAGATTGGTTGGTTTATCGGGATTTTGCACGGAAGTTTGGGGCGAGGGCGGAGGTGCTTTTCGTGGCAATGAGTGATCTCAGAGTGAATGATAATTATGAGAAAGTGAAGAAGTTGTTGGAGCAGATGCGAGGACTTGGGGCGGAGGCGGTGGTGGTGATGGATGGGAAAAATATTTATGTATCGAGTGGAGGAGAAGTGCTGAGGTTGGACTGGAGTATTGGAGAGAAGGATGGGTTGCATACGTCACTTACGACGAAATCGACAATTGCGGCAGGATTTTTAGGGGCGAAGATGCTAGGAAAGAGTATGCGAGAGTGTTTGCTGCTGGCGAAATATAGCGTGGAGATGAGTACGCTAAATGCGGCGGCGAGTTTGAGTGTGTTGAATGAAGAAATTAAAGACAAGGAGTACGAGGTAGAAATTATGGAGAGTAATGAGATACACGGATCGATGATAAATGGAGCGGATGAGGGGACGACTGGGTCTTCTGAGGAAGTGTGCGAAGTGGGTGTCGAAGAGGAAAGTATTCGAACTATCGCAAAGAGATTGATGCGGGAGGGAAAGGGGATTTTGGCGGCGGATGAGAGCGGAGGATCGATTGCGAAGAAGTTTGCGGAGCGAGGGATTGAGGATACGGAGGAGAATCGGCGAAATTATCGGAATATTTTCTTTACGACTGACGGGCTGGAAGAGTTTGTGAATGGGGTGATTTTGTTTGACGAGACGGCGAGACAGAAAGCGGATGATGGGCGGAATTTTGTGGAATTTTTGACGGGGAGAGGTGTGATTCCGGGGATTAAGGTAGATAAAGGGTTGGAAGATCTGCCTGGGCTGGGTGGAGAAAAAGTGACTCTAGGGCTGGACGAGTTGAAGGTGCGACTAAAGGAATACTATGAGATGGGCTGTAGGTTTGCGAAGTGGAGGGCAGCGTTTGAGATCGGTGAAGGGACGCCAAGTGATGCGGCGATTGCGGCGAATGTGCAGGCGCTGAGTCGGTATGCGTTGGACTGTCAAGAGGCGGGGATTGTGCCGATTGTGGAGCCAGAGATTGTTTATGATGGGGATTATACGATCGAGCAATGTAAAGAGGCGACGAGTCGAGTGCTTTTTGCGCTATTTAGTGAGATGGAATTGATGGGAGTAGATCTGGAGGGGGCGGTTTTGAAATGTAATATGGTGTTGGCGGGTAAGAGGCATGAGGTGCAGTCGACTCCTGAAGAAGTGGGACGCGCAACGGCGGAAGTTTTGCGAGCGCAGGTACCTGAAAGTTTGGCGGGGGTAGTGTTTTTGAGTGGTGGACAAAGCGTGACGCAGTCGACAGATAACTTACAGGCAGTGACAAATGAAGGTCCGTTCCCGTGGCTAGTAGCGTTTTCTTTTGCTAGGGCATTGCAAGATCCAGCGGTGGAAACGTGGGTGGGGCGTGAGGAGAATGTGCAGGCGGCGCGAGATGCATTTAGGGAGAGATTGGCGGCGAATACAGAGGCGCTGAAGAAGAAATGATACAATTGTAATTAAGTAAGAGGAGTGTAGGATGAATAACGAAAACGGTCAAATGGGACAAGCGCCACAGCAGGACGGGATATCGGGAGGTGTGCAACCAACCCAACCGATGCAGTCGCAGACTGGTGGGATGATGGGGAATATGCAACCAATGCAGCAGCCACAAGTTGGTGGAATGATGGGGACACCGCCACAAGGACAACCGATGCAGGCGCCAATGCCAACAGGAATGCCCGGGCAGCCGACTGGAGGTGGTGGAAATAAAACACCTATGATAATAGGGATCGTGGTGGCGGCTATAGTGTTGTTGGGAGCTGGGATTTTTCTGCTGACTAGGGGTAGTGATTCAGATGAGGGCGGGCGTGATAGAGATAGGGGTAATGGGTCGAGTGAAAATGCAGATAGAGATGTTTCGCAGGGAGGTTTTCAGGAACGAGATATTAATTACACAATTGAAGACGAGGCGATGGGACATACTATTATAATCCGGCGAGTGAAGCTGAATGTACCACTGGATTTTGATGAGGATGATGAGTTTGGGTGGAATCCAAACGATAGTCGAAGTGGGATTGCAGTAGAAGTAGAAGTGATAAATAACACGGAGTTCTGGATCGGGGGGAGTTTTAGCTCTTCGAGCCTATCAGTGACGGTAAATGGCGGTGATGCAATGAGGGGAGCGTGGGGTTTTGAGGATTATATAGAAGAAAATGACATAGCGGAATTTCCGTGGTCGGTGTCGAGAGGAAATACGTCGACTGGGTGGCTCTTCTTTGAGGCGGATGGGCGGCTTCGTGGTGATATAGAGTTGGTGTTTGAGCGTGCAGCGGGAACAGATAGTGACGGCGGTGAGTGGGATGTGATGAGGGTGGTTGTTCCGTTGAATCGGTAGCCGGTTAGATTTTAGATTCGGGCGAGAGGAGTGAAGTACTTCTCTCGTTTTGGTTGGGTGATATACTGAAGCTATGAAGATGAATGTGTCTGATGTGCTGCAGAAGAAGTTGAAGGAGTTGCCTGGGAGGCCTGGGGTTTATTTCCATAAAGATGCGACGGGTGAGGTGATCTATGTAGGGAAGGCGGCGAATTTGAAGAATCGGGTGCGGTCTTATTTTCGGAAACAGGAAGGGATGGATGTAAAGACGCGGGTGCTGGTGGGGGAGATTGCGACTGTGGATTGGGTGGAAGTGGAGACGGAAGTGGACGCGTTGTTTCTCGAGGGAGAGATGGTGAAGAGATATATGCCGAGATGGAATATATTACTCCGAGATGATAAGTCGTGTACGTATGTACGGATCGGGATGAAGGACGTGGTGCCGACAGTGACATTGACGCGGAATCCGCTGGATGATGGGGCGAGTTATTTTGGGCCTTATTTGGGGAGTGGGCCGATTCGGAAGGCACTGAGGTATTTGAGGCGAGTTTATCCGTTTTATGAGAAGCCGTTTAAGGATGGGAAGTTGGATTTGAATTACCATATGGGACTGACGCCTGGGCTGGAGACGGGGAAGATGACGGAGGGAGAGTATCGGGAGAGTTTGCGGAAGTTAGTACGGTACATAAAAGGGGAACGGGTGGCGTTAGTGAAGGAGTTGGAGAGGGAGATGCGGGAATTGGCGGAGAAGTTGGAATATGAAAAGGCAGCTGCGGTGCGGAAGCAGTGGATGAGTATGAAAGCTTTACAGACGCAGGTGGTTTTTGGGGATCGGGAGTTTTTGGATATTAGTAAAGATCGAGCGCTGGTGGAGTTGAAGGAGTTGTTTGGGCTGGCAGAGATACCTGTGAGGATAGAGGGGTATGATGTGTCGCATATGGGTGGGGCGAATGTGGTGGGTGCGATGGTGGTATTTAAGAATGGGGTGTCGTCTAGGGCGGATTATCGGAAGTTCAAGGTGGGTGGCGGGAATGACGATGTAGGGAATATGCGTGAGGTGTTGAAGCGGAGGTTTGCGGTGAGGAATGAGAAGTGGGGGAAGCCTGATCTGGTGTTGGTAGATGGTGGTAAGGGGCAGCTCGGGGCGGCAGTGGAGGTGATGCGAGAACTGGAGGTGGATGTGTCTGTGGTGGGGGTGATGAAGCGAGCGGATGAGCTAGTAGTATGTGATGGAAGTGGGGTGAGATTGAGTATGGAGGGGGTGAGAGATGGGAGGTTTACAGTTGTGAATTTGCATGGTGGGAAGAAGCGGGATGGGCATGGGAAGAATTTGGTAGGAATGAGTGGGAGTTATGCGGATGTAGTGGGACTAGTACAGAGAGTACGAGATGAGGCGCATAGGTTTGCGGTGAGTTATCATACGCTACTAAGGAAAAAGAGGCAAGTGGGGAGTGCGCTGGATGGGATTGATGGTGTGGGGCCGAAGACTCGGGCGGTTTTGAAGAGGAGGGTGGGGAGTGTGGAGAAAATCCGGGCGGCGAGCGAGGAAGAGTTGGCGGGGATTATCGGGAAAGATAAGGCGCGGAGAGTGAAGGAGGCGGTGGGGGAGAGTGACGCAGGGGCGTAAGCGTGATATACTGATGCGGATGCAAAAGAGATATGAAGTGATAGATAGGGAGCGGGAAGCTAAAGTACGGCGATTTGTGCTGTTTTTGATTAGGTGGGGGCTGACGACGGCGGGACTCTGGGTATGTGTGGGGTGGCTGGGATATCGGGGTGAAGCGGGGTTTTTGGCGTATGTGATTGCAGCATTGGTGTTTTCGATGGTGAATGCAGTGATAAAGCCGATTCTGACGCTTTTTGCTTTGCCGATGATTTTGTTGACGATGGGGTTGTTTGTTTTGATCGTGAATGGGTTGATGGTGTGGTTTACGATTTTGCTGATCCCTGGGATTTCGATGGGGTTTTGGGCGGCGGTTGTGGCGGGAATTGTAATGGTGATAGTGAATTACCTTGTCAACTCGGCGCAACAGTCGTATAATAGACGATATGGAAATAAGTAGCGTATTACAGGTGGTGACAGTAGCGTCGGCGGTGTTGATGGTGATATTGATTTTGTTGCAACAGCGAGGAGCGTCGCTGGGGGCTGGGTTTGGGAGTTCCGGGGAGTTATATACGACGCGGCGAGGACTAGATAAGAGTTTATTTGAGGTGACATTGGTGATGGCGGTGGTGTTTGTGTTGTCGATTTTGGTCGGGCTATTTCTGCCGACAGTTAGCTAACGAAAGGCGAAGTGAGTAAATTGGTCAAAAAGAGTGGGTTGACGCTAAAAAATCTGGCAAAGAAGGCGGATCGAATTACGACGAAGTCTGTTGGGCATTTGAAGCAAGTACTGTGGGGGCGATTAGATAATGCACATAGAGTGAGGCGGCAGATTATCGGGTGGGTTTTGATGATGGCGGTTTTGATTGGACTGGCGGGACTGCAGTTTGTTTGGTATCGGGCGGCGCATGAGACAGTGGCTTTTGGGCGGGGCGGGACGTTTGTGGAGGCGACGCTGGGGCGGATCAGTAATTTGAATCCGATTTATGCGACGACTAATTCGGAGTTAGTGGTGGCAAGGTTGGTTTTTTCGGGGTTATTTAGACATGATACGAGCGGAAATATCAAGATGGATTTGGCGCGGAGTGTGACGATTTCTGAAGAAGGACTGGTTTATGATGTGGAGCTGAGACAAGGGATACGGTGGCATGATGGTGAGAAGTTGTCGGCGGAGGACGTGGTGTTTACGCTGGAAGTGATTCAGGATCCGCGGAGTCGGTCGCTGTTGCATGGGCGATGGCGTGATGTGGAAGTGGAGCAGATAGATGAATATACGGTGAGGTTTCGATTACCGTCGGTGTATGCGGCGTTTGAGGAGTTGTTGACTTTTGCGGTGATTCCGAAGCATATTCTCGGTGATGTGGAGATTGAGCATTTGCGTGAGCATAGTTTTGGAGTGAACCCAGTTGGGACTGGGCCATTTAATTTCGGGATGATTCAGACAGTGGGGCGCGAGAGTGAGCGGATCGTACATCTGACGGCGAATGAATACTATCATGGGGGGCGGGCGAGGCTGGATAGGTTTTTGGTGCATGCTTTTGAGACGAGGGAGGGGATTTTGGCAGCGGTGAATTCGGCGAGAGTGAGTGGGACAGCGGAATTGACGTTGTGGGACGAGGAGGATGTACGGTCGAATAGAATTCATGTGAGACAGGCAATGACGAATAGTGGAGTATTTGCTTTTTTGAATAATCGGAGTGATACACTGAGTGACGCGCGGGTACGGCGAGCGGTGAGATATGGACTGGATATGGAATTGATTCGGAGTGATCTGGTAGGGGTATTGCCACTTGACTGGCCGATTTTGGAGGGGCAGGTAGATTTCGAGTTGCCAGAATTTCGGGGCGAGCATAACTTGGAGCGAGCGAAGGAACTGATAGAAGCGGCGGGGCTGGAGATACGAGAAGGGCGAGTCGTGGATGATTACGGAGTACAAGTGAGGCTGAGGATCGCGACGATTATGAACGAGAACTTTGAGAGAGTGGTGCGAGAGATGGAGAGACAGCTTCTGTCGATAGGGTTTGCGGTGGATGTTTTGATTGGGGAGATTGATTCTGGTGGCGGAATGAGCGGGCAGGATTTTTTGCAGGATGTGGTGATGGCGCGAAGTTATGATATCTTGGTTTATGAAATTGAGATGGGGATGGATCCTGATGGTTTTGTGTATTATCATTCGTCGCAGAGAGGGGCGGCGGGGATGAATTTGTCGGAGTATTCGAGTTTAGTGGCTGATGATCTGCTCGTGAGTGCGCGAGCGATGCTCGATCCGGCTATGCGACGGGTGAAACGTGAAGGGTTTTTGGTGCGATGGAATGAAGATGTGCCAGCGATCGGATTGTTTCAGACGGGGATTACATATTTTCATAATCGAGACGTGAGAATTTTTTCAGAGGATGTGCGGATGGTGACGGGGCTGGATAGATTTAGTGATGTGATTTACTGGGGAGCGAGTCGAGGGACGGTGCATCGGACGCCGTAGGGAGTTGGTATTTTGGGTGGATATGTGGTTTTCGGGGGTGGTGGAGCTGGGGGAGAATGTGGTAGAATTGTGGGTGTCGCTATGGTTGCGACGCTTTTATGCGCAAGTGGTGAAATTGGTATACACGCTACCTTGAGGTGGTAGTGGCCGAAAGGCTGTGGAGGTTCAAGTCCTCTCTTGCGCACCAGGATGAACTTAGACCCTTTTCAGGGTCATTTTTTATTCGGTCAGAGTAGGTTATTAAGGGAGTCTGTTTTGGGTTCTTTTAAGTTCAACATGCTGATTACGCCTTGCTTAAATGGTTACTTGGATTTGCTATAGTTAAATAGCTCTAATCTTCTTTGCGCAAATGCCCCGTATTCGGCACATCAGGAATATCTATATAAGTATATCCTTGATATAGAGTAGCTGATCCATGTAGTGTATTAACTACCACGTCTACTGTTCCTGCTGGATGAGCTGGTACTATACATGTGATTGTATTTGGATTAATGATCTGAATGTTTGTGCAGTAGAGACCACCTAGAGTTACGGATTGGATGGGGTTGGTGGGAACTCCTAGATTCATGACGAAGAGAGGAATGTTACTGCCAGTAGTTGTCCCGTTACCTAGCTGTCCACTCCAATTACCTCCCCATGAAAACACATTACCTTTACTGTCTAAAGCGAGAGAGTGACTTTGGCTAGCGGCTATCTGAGTAACACTACTACCAGCAAGTACACCTGTCATATCTACAGCAACTGGAGTGTTACTGTATGGAAAAGGCCAGCCCCAAGCATTAACCATACCATCACCAAGCTGGCCGTTAACGTTATGCCCCCATGCGAATATGTTCCCTTTATCATCTAAAGCAAGAGAATGATTACCGCCGCTAGTAGCCGCTACTACTTGTACGATATTTCTACCAGCAAGCACTCCGGAAGTATCCACAATAACTGGAACATTACTAGTAGTATTTGTTCCATTACCAAGCTGCCCATCCCAATTACCTCCCCATGCGAAAATACTCCCTTCGCTATCTAGAGCTAGAGAATGGCTACCGCCAGCTGATATCTGTATAATTTTTCTACCAGCAAGCACCCCGGAAGTATCTACGACAACAGGAACGCCACTATCTGTAGCTGCTCCATCACCAAGCTGGCCATTAATACCGATTCCCCATGCAAATATATTCCCTTCACTATCTAGGGCTAGAGAATGATTATTGCCAGCCGCTACTTGAATAATGTTTCTGTCAGCAAGCATTCCCGTCATATCCACGGCAACCGGAACATTACTACCGCCACCTAAAGTACCGCTACCTAGTTGACCCCTTCCGTTTGCTCCCCATGCAAATATATTCCCTTCACTATCTAAGGCTAGAGAATGATGCCAGCCAGCTGCCACTTCCAAAATATTCCTACCATAAAGTACTCCGGTCATATCTACTACAGCTGGAACGTTACTATCATCCCACGTGCCATTACCAAGTTCACCAGCAATGTTCCACCCCCATGAATGAATCTTCCCGTCGTGATCTAATACGAATGAACGACCAGTGCCAGCAGTTATTCGTGTAGGGGTTATATCTAGTAGTGTACCAGAAGTACTTATAGTAATAGGTGTGCTACTGTTAGTGTTTGTACCGTCACCAAGTTGTCCAGAATAATTACCTCCCCAAGCCCAAATCTGTCCATTACTATCTAAGGCTAGAGAGTGCTGAACACTAGTTGTAATCTGCGGGCCAATCGAAGCTCCAAAATCCCCAGTAATAGTAACTGTATTTCCACCAGTAGTTGAGCCATGATCAGCGGCAATAGAATGGATAGATAAAGCTGTGGCTATATAGCTTGAATTAACTAGATGTAGGACCGATGTCTGTATTGATAATCCTACAATTACCACTATAGTAATCATAAATGGTAGCTTAACTAGGATTTGAGATTTAATTCGCATGAGAAACACTAGATCTTTCTCTCGCAGACTCAGATGATTTAATTTTTTGGTTACACTCTTATCTTAAACGTTAACACAGAACAAAAAACAAGACAAGAAAAACTATTATCTGAACAGTTTAAGTATTTTAGTTCGAGCAATAAAAAAGCGAGCTGAACTCGTTTTTTATTTGAGATAAATTCTGGTGGCTCCTCCCAGACTTGAACTGGGGACACAAGGCTCTTCAGGCCTCTGCTCTACCAACTGAGCTAAAGAGCCGACAAAGTACGTATGGTGCGGGTACAGAGACTCTAACTCTGGGCCTCTTCCATGGCAAGGAAGCGCTCTAACAACTGAGCTACACCCGCGTCAAGTAAAATTATATGGGAAAGTGATACGTAAAGCAAGGTAGTTGATAGAATTTGAGCGGAATGGGGGTTTGGTGGTAGAATGGAGGTACGGCGCGTTGGCGGAGAAGTTACGCAGAGGTCTGCAAAACCTTGTAGATGGGTGCAATTCCCATACGCGCCTCCATGAGATAATTAAAACACCTCTTTCTGGAGATGTTTTGTTTAGTGTAGTGCAAGGAGTGAGGCGGTTTCGAAGGGCCAGTCGATAATACCACCGAAATCATAGACGTTTTTGTAGCCGAGAGTGGTGAGAAACTGGGCGGCGTAGTGGCTGCGATTGCCGCTGTTGCAATAGATAAAGATAGGGGTGTCGAGGTCGGTGGGGAGTTCAGTGATGCGGCTCTCGAGTTTGCTGTAAGGGATGAGAGTGGCGCCTGGGATGTGGAGTTCGGCGAATTCCGTACTAGTGCGGACATCTAAGAGGGTGAAATGGTCGAGGGTAGACATGAGGTAGTGGGCGTGTTCGGGGGGGATGGTTTGATGAGTGAGAGGTTCTGGTTCAGGGTAGATGTCGGGGGTGCTTGTAGTGACGAGAATAAATAACCCAACGAAACATGCTGTGGTAGTCGCGATAATGGCGATGGTTCGTTTCATAGATTAAATTATACTAGACCGGAGTTCTGCTGAACAATAAAAGTCCATGACTCGATGTCGCTGGGCGAATCTAGGCGGAGATCGAAAGGTCGAGTATTGAAAAGGCGGATTGCGGATGTGGGTTTGCGGTGGTCGACGGTACGATCGTCGCTGATAATGTTTTGGTTGTCGGTGATGAGGAACGAGATGGCGCTAGGCTCGATTTTTGTGACTTGGATTTTGAACTTGATTAGGTCGATAGTTTGGTTTTCGGTGAGGGGGTAGGTATTGGTAGTGGGGAGTGGTGTGGGGCTGTCGAAAGTAGTGTGGAGAGGGGTGTGAGTAATGACGAGGGTGGGTGTGTCGGCGGAGTCTGGTGCGGAGGGTGGAGTGAAAGAAAAGCCGCAGTTGGGGCAGGTGCAAGTATTTGTAGTAGATGTGGCTGGCGGGGGTGCTAAGCTAAAATCAAATGGGTTTTCGTTCATGTTTTGGAGTCCTTTAAGTGATGTGAAAATTGTAACACTTTATGCGGTATCGTGCTAGTGCTTAAATATATTTCCGTAAAGGCTAGTGAAGGGGTAGGTGAGTGACGGAAAGGTTTTTTCAGAGACGGAATTGTGCTTATGGCATATTTTTTACGGAAACGCTATTGTATAGTTTGGCGAAAATGTGGTATTGTTAATGTATTAAATTAAGGAGGTAAACGCGGTATGTCTAAAGAAGACATCAACGAAGGCAAGTCGAAAAAACCGATAGCTGTAGTGATAGTGCTACTTGCGATTTTGCTTGTCGGGTTTTGGTTGATTTTTGGCCGAAACAGAATACATACAGTGACTTTTGACAGTAATGGTGGAACTGCTGTAGAAGAGCAAGAAGTGAGGCGTGGGGAGCAGGCAGAAGAACCAACGGACCCAACACGCGAAGGATTTGAATTCGTGAGTTGGTACTTGGGCGAAGAAGTTTTTAACTTCGAGAGTGAGATAACAGAAGACATTACACTAGTAGCAAGCTGGGTGAGGAACGCTGTAGAGTCAGAGGAAGAGGAAGAAGAGGACGTGGCTGTTGGCGGTGGATGGATGGTGATGCCTGTAGTGGCGCGACCAAGTATTCCTGTTGTAGTTGCTCCTGTTGCTCCGAATTTGAATTTGGGTATGGGTGGTGATTTCGGACTGAGTTGGCAAGTGGCTCCGGGAATGGAATCGTGCGTGACAGTGACGCTTGAAAATACGGTAGTATCTGAGGTATGTGGGAATATTACTACGCTTGCATTGAGTGATGTGATTCTCGCAGGTGGTGCAGGTACATATCATGTGGAGGTGATTGCTAGAAATGAAGCAGGTACGGTCGTGTTGGTAGAGTCGAAACAATTTACGATCGCGAGCTTTAATTTTACTCTGGCGAGTGCGATGGGAGTTGGTGGAGTGATTCCTGCGGCTGATAGGGTTTTAGTGAGAGATGGTGCAGGCGCGATGGGTGTAGAGATTCTATATCAGACAGGTGTAGTAGTTGAATTTAATGATATGTCTAGACTAGGAGTGACATATAGATATACCGCACCAGGGTTTGAAGCGCTAGTCGGTGGGGCAATGGAATTTGCGGCGGCTGTTGGTGATGACGACAATAATCCAGTAGTGAGACTTGTAAATAATATGTCTGATGGCACTGCGGCGGTGGATGTGGGACGAGATGTGATTGTCGAGGGTGGTGAGTTTTCGATTGATTTCGGGCTGATGATTGCTGGCGCGTTTGATGTGGCGTTGAATAATATTAATATCGTCGTAAATGATCCTACAACTGGACTTGTGGCTGATGGTGGTGCTGGTAGTGTGGTCTATGTGAGTAGTGGTGCGAATGTAGCGATGAGTGGCGTGAATGTAGAGTCTGACGTAGTTGGCGCTGTCGGCGTGAATGTAGAGTCAGATGCTGAAGTAGTAATGGACGAAGATACGACAGTAGTAATGGATAATGGTACGGCGCTAGAAGTTGATGGCGATGATGTCCTAGCTGGTGGTGACGTAGTGACAGGTACGCAGTATGTTGTCGTGACAGTTGCTCTGGATGCGATTAATGCGTTAGACGATGTTGTTACGCCGACGGATATTCTGGCGGCTCTGAGACTGATGTTGACGAATGTTAGTGATGAAGGTTCGTATGTAGTAGTAGTTACATTGAATGATGCAGTGATCCGCATCACTATGACTGATGATGTAGTGACTAGTGTGAGCTTGATTTAGCTCTCTCAGGAACTATGAAAAAGAGCGCTCGATGGGGCGCTCTTTTGGTTTATTGGTCTAGAGACCTGTGAGAGTTTCGATATCGGCACCGAGAGAGGAGAGGCGTTTAGCAAAGTCTTCGTAGCCGCGGTTGATAGAGTAGATGTGGCGGAGGATGGAAGTGCCAGGGGCTGCGAGCATGGCGAGGAGGATGACGACGGCGGGACGGAGTGCGGGTGGAGTGACGAGATCAGCTGGACGCCAGTTTGTGGGACCCTCGATGTAGATACGGTGAGCGTCGACCATGGTGACTTTGCCGTTGAGTTTACTGAGCTCGGTGAGGTAGATAGCGCGGTTTTCGTAGACCCAGTCGTGGATGAGTGTGCGGCCTTTTGCGGTGGCGGCGATGACAGCGAAGAAGGGGAGGCAGTCGATGTTGAGGCCGGGAAATGGCATGGGGTGGATTTTGTCGGGTGGGGCGATGAGGTCGGATTTATGGAAAGTGATGTCGACGAGGCGTGTACGGTCGTTGTCGGCGAGATATTCGTCGGAGAGGGTGAATTTTTGGTTCATGAGTTTGAGAGTTTCGAGTTCGATGGCGAGGAACTCGATTGGGGCGCGTGCGACTGTAATTTCGGATTTAGTGACGATACCTGCAGCGATGAAACTCATGGCTTCGATAGGGTCTTCGCTGGGGGAGTATTCGATGGTTTTGTTGATTTTTGACTGACCGTGGACGGTGAGAGTGGTGCCATTTGTTTCGATTTTGACGCCGAGTTTTTCGAGATAGAACATGACGTCTTGGACCATGTAGTTAGTGGAGGCGTTGCGGATGATAGTGCGGCCTGGGAAGCGGGCGGCGGCCATGAGGGCGTTTTCGGTGACGGTGTCGCCGCGCTCGATGAGGGTGATAGTTTTGTCGGTGTTATCGATGGTTTTAACAGTGGCTTTATAGAAGCCGCTGGTGGATTTGGAGTCGACGTGGAGACCGAAAGGCTCAAGGGCTTTTAAGTGAGGCTCGACGGTGCGTTCGCCGAGGTTACAGCCACCTGCGTAAGGAAGGCGGAAGTTGTCGAATATGTGGAGGAGTGGTCCCATGAGCATGATGACGGAACGAGTGCGACGAGCAGCCTCGAGGTCGAGAGACTTGAGGTTTAATTCACGTGGAGGTATAATTTCGAGATCTTTGCCGTTGTTGATCCAGCGAGTTTTGACGCCGATGGAGTTGAGGACTTCGATGATGCGGAAGACTTCTTCGATACGTGCGAGGTGCTTTAGGGTAGTTTTGCCGGAGTTAAGGAGGCTGGCGCAGAGGAGGCCTACCGCGGCGTTTTTACTAGTGTTGACTTCTATCGTGCCTGAAAGTTCTTTGCCGCCGTTGATGCGAAAATTGAGTGAGCCATCGGTGTTGACAGACAAAATATTGGAGTTGAGGACGTCGCTGATGCGACCGACCATGTCGAGAGAGATGTTTTGTTTGCCTTTTTCGATGCGATTAATGGCAGACTGAGAAGTACCGAGTTTTTCGGCGAGCTCTGTCTGAGTGAGGCCTTTGTCTGTGCGAGCTTTGCTGATTAGTTTGCCGATTTCGATACGATATTCAATAGTTTTTGTCATAATGCGGGAATTATATCATGGATGGTATTGAATTGGCAAGGGTTTTTGGCTGAAAAAGATGCATATGTGGACAAGTGGCAGATAGTATGATATAATGTGGATTCTTTGGACTGGAAGAGTTTGGAGTGTACATATACAAAATACTTACGAACAGGGAGGATTTATGTATGGCGGGTAAGTTTGACAATGGATTTACGCCGACGCAAAATTTCTATGCAGAGGTTTATGGGGAGAAACCAGGAAGAGAAATAGACCCGGAAGGACCTACCGGAGATTTTCCGGATACTACAGACACTGACTCCGCGTGAAGAAGAGGCTGTACGGATGAGGCTGGGACTGGACGGGAAGCCGCCTATGACGCTCGAAGAGATTGGAGTTGAATTTGGAACGCAAAGAGAGCGACCAAGACAGATTATCGAAAAGGCAATGAGGAAGCTGCGACACCCTTCGCGAGCAAGGCGGATAAAGCTACTCTATGCGACAAGGCGAGAGCTGAGAGGACTACTAGAGGAACACAGGGTCGCAGCAGAGAGGCTGACGGCGGACCTGAAGGGGGCGGAGCGTATACCTGAAATTTTGAGGGGGATGTATGATGAACTGAAGGCGTTGGTGCCGGGGTTTTCTTTTGACGAAGAAGATGTCGGAAAAGCTGGGGTTGTAGTGATGGAGATGTTGAGAAGACTGGCAAAGACAGTAGAGAGTTTTTATGTCAAAGACAGTGCGTTAACAGACCGAAACCCTGCAAGATTTGTAGTGATCGAAGATTTAGATCTGACCATAAGGACCTATAACTGCATGAAGAGAGCCAGGAAAGACACGTTAGGGGCTATAGCGGACATGACAGAAGATGAGATGATGCGAGTGCGCAATTTAGGGCGCAAGAGTATGGAAGAAGTCGTGAGTAAGCTTCATGAATATGGTCTGGATCTCAAAAGGGAAGAGTAAGTATGATTTGTGGTGACCGTCGTCCTAGTGGATGGCGGTTTTTTATTTGTGGTAAAATGGGTGAAACGAGGAGCGAGGTATGGTTTAATTTTCGTCGACTGGCTAGGGAAATTATTTAAGCAGGAGAGTTTGAGATGGTTGACGAATTTGTGGGGAAATTGATTGAGGAAGAGCTGCAGAGACAGAGGGAAGGACTGGAGTTGATTCCGAGTGAGAATTATGTGACGGCGGATGTGATGGCGGCGACAGGAAGCGTGTTTACGAATAAGTATTCGGAAGGATATCCGAGTTTTGAGGGGCTGACGGAGTATGGGGATGAAAAGTTGGCGGAGGAGGTTTTGGCGGACAGGAGATATTATGGCGGACAAGTGAATACGAACCGGGTGGAGCGGCTGGCGATTGCGCGGGCGTGTAGACTGTTCGGGGCGGATCATGCGAATGTGCAGCCACACTCGGGGGCGCAGGCGAATATGGCGGTTTATAATGCGTGGTGTGAGGAAGGGGATACGATCCTCGGAATGGATCTGGGGCATGGTGGTCATTTGACGCATGGGGCGCCAGTGACGCAGGCGGCGAAGGTCTATAATTTTGTGCGGTATGGGCAGAAAGATATCACGACGGGGGAGATCGATTATGATGAGCTGGAGGCGGTGGCGCTGAAGGAGCAGCCGAAGATTTTGATCGTGGGATATTCGGCGTATTCGAGGATTCCTAATTTTAAGCGAATGGCGGAGATAGGACGGAAGGTGGAGGGGTGTATGTTGATGGCGGACATGGCGCATGTGGCGGGACTGATCGTGGGTGGAATGCATCCGAATCCGTTTGACTATGGATTTGATGTTGTAACCACGACAACACATAAGACGTTGCGTGGGCCGAGAGGTGGGTTGATTTTGACGAAGGGTGTGGTGGGGAATCCGATGAGGAAGCCGGAGAAGACGTTGGAGAATCTACCGACGCTGATCGATCGGAGTGTGTTCCCTGGGACGCAAGGTGGGCCGCTCATGCATGTGATTGCGGCGAAGGCGGTGGCTTTTGGGGAGGCGCTCAGACCGGAATTTCGTGAATATGCGAAGCAGGTGGTGAAGAATGCGAAGAGGCTGGCGGATGAGATGCAAAAGTTGGGATTTGTGTTGATTTCTGGCGGGACAGATAATCATCTGATTTTGGCGGATGTGATGAAGAGTTTTGGAGTGAATGGGGCGGAGGCGGAGGTTGCGATTGATGAGATTGGTTTGTCGTTGAATAAGAATTCAGTGCCGGATGATGAATTGCCGCCGTTTAGACCAAGTGGAATTCGACTAGGTACACCGGGGATAACGACACGAGGACTGAAAGAGGGGGATATGGTGAAGGTCGCACAGTGGATTAAGGCAGCGATTGATGCGCGAGAAGATGATGCCGAGTTGAAGAAGTTGCGGGCGGAGGTGAAAGAGTTTTCGTTGAGATTCCCGCTACCGAGTGATAAGTAGGCTTTGGGGTTGAATTGGTTCTGATAAAAGAAGCTACTTACCTGTGGTAGAATACGGAAATGGACGAAGTGATGCGAGAAGAATTTGAGGGAGTGATAGAGGAGGTGTATGAATATGTGGCGGGGGTGTCAGTTTTTGTGTATGAGGAGAATAAATTGCGGCGGATGGAGGAGTTTATGGAGGGGGTAGGGAGGCCGCATGAGAAGGTGAAGGTGATCCATGTGTCGGGGACTAGCGGGAAGACTTCTACGGCGTATTATGCAGCGGGGTTTTTGCGGACGGCAGGGATGAGAGTGGGGCTGACAGTGAGTCCGCATGTGGTTGATGTGCGAGAGCGGGCGATGGTGGATGGGGAGGTTTTGGGGTATGGGGAGTATGTGAAGTTGATGAGGGAGTTTCTAGGGGTAGTGAAGGAGGCGAAGGTGGAAGGGTCTCATTTTGAGTTTTTCATGGGATTTTTTTATTGGATAGGAGCGAAGTTGGAGCTGGATTATTTGGTTGTAGAGGCGGGGATTGGGGGGACTTGGGACTGCACAAATGTGGCACGGGTGGAAGGGAAGGTTTGTTTAGTGGCGGATATCGGGTTTGACCATATGGAGATTTTAGGGGAGACGATCGAGGAGATAACGGAGCAAGAGGCGGGGACGATGTGTGCGGGGAGTGAGATTTTTATGCACAGGCAGAGTGATGAGGTGATGGGTGCAGTGCGAAGAGGAGCGGAAAAGGTGGGGGCGAAGTTGAGTGTGGCGGAGGATAGGAGATTTGTGGGGTTACCGGGGTTTCAGTCTAGGAATGCTAGTTTGGCGCTGACTGGGGTGGAGTTTATTTTAAAGAGAGATGGAGTTGGTGAGCTGAGTGGAGAGCGAGTTGCGGAGGTGCTTGAAATACAAATACCAGCGCGAGTGGAGGAATTTGAATATAAAGGGAAGGTGGTGGTGTTAGATGGGGCGCATAACCCGCAAAAACTAGGTGTGCTGGCGGAGTATATGAAGGAGAAGTTTAATGGGAAAAGGGTGGGGATGGTGTTTGCGCTGAAGAATAAGAAAAACTTAAAGGAAAATATAGAGGCAGCTAGGGGGATTTGTGGAGGGGTGATATTGACGAGTTGGCGGGATAAGGGTGTGAACGGGCTTGTGAAAGAGTCGGTGGAAGAGATGGCGCGGAGAGTGGGGTTTGAGGAGGTTTTGGTGGTGAAGGGGGCAATGAAGGCGGTGGACTTGATGGTGGAGAGAACAGAGGTGGATATAGTGGTGGTGACAGGGTCGTTTTATTTGGTGAGTGAAGTGAGGCCGGTGTTTTTGGAAATAAAAAAGAACCAGTAAAGGTTCTTTTAGTGCAGACTATGGAGGGCCAGGTGGGACTTGAACCCACGACATTCTGCTTAAGAGGCAGACGCTCTAACCAGCTGAGCTACTGGCCCATGGTGATGTAATATATCAGAGACGGGGAGATTTTTCAACCAGAAATTGACGGGGTGATATAATGGAGTTGTAGATTTACACTCTGTCGGGTGTATTGATTTTAAGGAGAAAGTATGTCAAAAAGCGACAAAGGTGTCGTGGTAAAGGGGCGAGAGAGAAAGGTTGTTGGGGTCTTGGCGGGGTTAGGGAGTGTGGATTGGTGGAAATGGAGTTTTTTATTTCTGGTTTTTGGGGTAGCGGGGTGGATTTTTGAGACGGTAGCGATCGTAGTGACAGATCAGGAATTGATGGTACGAGGATTGATCTTTGTGACGGAAGGTGGGATGGTGTGGGGAATGCCTATTTTGGTGATGTATGGGATTGGCGGGGTGATTTTGATGTGGATGGGGCGTATTTTAGGAAAAACATGGCAGGTTTTTTGGCTGGGAGGTGTGGTGGCGATGACGATCTTTGAGTTAGTGGTGAGTTACTTGATGGAGTGGTTGACGGGGTATATGTACTGGGTATATCGGACTCCGTTGAACTTTCAGGGACGGATTAGTGTACTGTCGTCGGTAGCGTGGGGGGTGTTGGCGGTACTTGTAGTGAAATGGTTAGGTCCGAAGATGGAGGGGATGTATGAGAAGGTGGCTAAGAGGAGGTATTTTAAGTTGGTGGTAGTGGTGCTATTAGCGTGGACGGCGATATGTGTGGGGGTGCGAGAAGGGACAAATATGGGGTTGATAGGTGGTTAAAATAGTGGGGGTTGAGGGGTAGATTTCTGAAGTAGGATGGAGTAGAATGGGGGAATGCGGGCGTCGTATAAAGGCTAATATGCGTGCCTTCCAAGCATGTGATGAGAGTTCGATTCTCTCCGCCCGCACCAAGTTTGTCCGAAGGGGATGATGGATAGGGGTTTAATAATATGGTGACTGTAGCTCAGCTGGTTAGAGCGTCGGGTTGTGGTTCCGAAGGTCGTGGGTTCAAGACCCATCAGTCACCCCATGTGAATTCGAACTTGTAAAATCTCCCTAGGAGGTTTTTTGTTTTGTGTAGAGGTGGTGCATGGCGATACTAGTGGAGATAGCTAGGTTTAGACTGTCGATTTCGGGGGATTGTTCTATGAAGATAGGGGTGCCGTTTTGGAGGTCTTGGGGCTGGAGACCTGTGCCTTCGTTGCCGAATACTAGGGTGTAGGGGAGTGTGGGAGTGAGGAGGGAGAGTTTTTGAGAGTTTTCGTCTAAGATAAAGTTGTATCTGGTGTGGGTAGGGTATTTTTTGATGTAATCGTGGATGCTTGGGAGATGTTGGATGCGGGATTTGAAGATGGCACCCATGGAGCTGCGGACGACTTTTGGGTGGAAGACGTCGGCGGCAGGAGTGATAATGGCGAGGTCTTGGAAGTTGAAGCCTAGCATGGAGCGGATGATAGAGCCGAGATTACCCATGTCGGAAGGGTTTACTAGAAGTATGTGAGGTTTATTAGGGGAGAGCTGTTGAGTTGGCTTTTCGAAGGCGGCTAGAGTGTGAATGTTGTCGCCGCCGAAACGGGTGAGGAATTTGTCGTTGGTTTCGATTGGGATATTTGAAGGGGTTGTGTGGGTGAGGAGTTGGTTGATGATTTCTGGGGTGGATTTGGAGCTGATTAGGATTTTTTTGACGAGATGAGGCGAGGATTTGAGTATCTCTAGGGTGGGAAAGACGCCGATTGCGTAAGAGTAGTCGAATTCTTTTTTGTAAGATTTGAGTTTTTCGGAGTGTTGCATATAAAGGTATTTTAGCATGGATTTTGAGGTTGCTATGGAGTAGTGGCTAATACGTGGAATTTATGATATAATCTGCGGCACATCTGGTGTGACTAGGTGAGAACTTTTACGAGGAGGGGTAGTATGCCGAAAAAATTTTGTGGTCTTAGGTCTGCGGAGCTTTTGCGGGCGACATATCAACGTATGTCAAGGATGAATGGCGTAAGAGAGTACAAGTTCTTAGAAGGTGACGCGGTGGATATTCGTGTTAATTATGCAGACGGTCCAGGTACAGTGACTTGCTTCTGGAGTATAAAATCTGCGCTCATTGTAGAAAACGATGAGAAGAGCTATGTGGTTGTCTGTCTGAACGAACCTACAGGAGGCTGTATATTGTCGGCGTGTGAGTACGAGGAAGACAGTACGCTACGCGAAATAGTGTCTAGGGGTTGGGTGATACAGAGAAAACATTTAGTTAAAGGGGTAAGGACTGGAGGATTTTTTGATCGTTTGGTGTTGCTCGGTGCGGCGAATCGACCTGTGATGCGGCGGATACTTCAGGATCATTTGTGTGGTGGTACGAAGGTAGACCTCGCAAGAGCGTCTTTCGTCTGTTCTATCCGTGATGAATACGAGTCGCTATTTCATGTGGATTCTATTGCGCTGCTGGCGGATGCTATCTTGCAAAATATACCTGCTCTTGTCGCGGAGAAGGATCTTTGCGATGACTTTAGTTGGGGGTAGTTGAGTTAAAGGTCGTACGAATAAATGTGCGGTCTTTTCTTTTGTTTTCGGGGTTAGATAGGTTAGAATTGTAGTAGTGTCGGGGCGTGGCGCAGTCTGGTAGCGCACACGGCTGGGGGTCGTGGGGTCGTGAGTTCGAATCTCGCCGTCCCGACCATGAGATTATATTAGGAAAAGTAAAACCGACGTTTTTAGGCGTCGGTTTTTGGTCTGGTACTACCGATATATTAATCGGTTTTAGATTGATACGTTTTAGGCTTGAACGCGTTAGGGTTATCGCGCTCAGGGCCTTTTCGATAAGGTCTGACCCAAATCTTTTTACCTGATTTGAGGGTGCGCCAGTGACCGAGAACACCCCAACTGCCATTATGGCGAGTGAATTCGCGCTTAGGTTTTGGGGTGAGCGATACTCCTGGTTTGGGTCGGATGACGCGAACTAACTTAACCTTGTTCTGCTGAACGCCGTTACGCTCTAAGCGTTTTTGCTTAGTTTTGGATAAGGGCTTGTTTGAAGGGGGGATTTCGCGAGTGGTTTCAGTAAGAATTTCAGGGCGATTATGGAGCAGTTCTTGAACAGCTAAGTAGATAAATCCGACTTGCTGTACGGATGATGGCATAAGTAGTGCAGAACCGTTATGCCAAGCAAGGCTGTGGCGAATACTGGTTGAAGGTTTTGAGCCAGGTAGACTTGTAGAGTCGATACTGAAAGTCATGATCTACTCTGTTGTTTTGCCGCTATCGAGGCTGATATGTGCATCTATGTCCGGCGCAAAAGTAATAAGCTCAGTGTCTTGTCCGTTAATCTTGCTTACTTCCATGATTTGCTGAGGTAGTTTTGAGCTACGAAAGCAAATAGTGAGCTTATCTGTGAGTGAGGCATTTGGATCAATAGCAGTGACTGACAGAGTGAATTCGGGTAAAACAATAGGTGTCTCTCTGCTGTCGCCGATATTTTTGAGCAGTGGACCAATTTGGCTCGTGAGAAGTTCGACGGTGTCAAACTTGTTGAAATGGAACTTTTGCGTGAGTTTGGAGTGGTACTTGCGCCATCTCACGCTGTCTAGCTTGAGGTGGTGATAGTTTTCTGCAAGTCTTAAGAGTTGGTCTGATTGAGCTGGGGGTTTTGCAAATGGCATATGTTGGCCTCCTTAGTTTGGGATTTTAGGAAAATAGGGTCGTATCAAAGGTGTAAAGTTACGCGAGCTCATAAGGTCGATAATGAGATTATATCATAATACGGCTGTATATGCAAGGTTGAGGTATTTGGGTGTATGCGGAGGAGGTGGCTGTGGTATAATTGGGGTATAAAATTAAGGAGAAGATATGCATATTGGGATTTGGATAGCGATCGGGGTGGTGGTTTTGATTTTGTTGGTACTTTGGGTGACTTATAATGGGCTAGTAAGGCTGAATGAGCGAGTGAATGAGGCGTGGAGTGATATCACGGTGCAATTGAAGTTTCGGGCGGATTTGATACCGAATGTGATCGAGTCGGTGAAGGGATATGCGGCGCATGAGAAGGGGGTTTTTGAGGAGGTGACGAAGGCGCGGAGTGGGATGATGGGTGCTGGGAATGATGTGAAGGCAGCTGCGGCGGCACAGGGAGAAATGACGCAGGCGATGGGGAGGTTGTTTGCGGTGGCGGAGGGGTATCCACAACTAAGGGCTAGTGAGAATTTCGTAGACCTGCAGAATAAGTTGCAGGATAGTGAGAATAAATTGCAGGCGGCACGGCGGTTTTATAATGCGGGGGTGAGGGATTTGAATGTGAAAATTAAGGTGTTTCCTAGTAATGTGTTTGCGAAGAAGCTGGGATTTACGGAGAAAGAATTCTTTGAGGTGGAGGATCGGGCGAAGCTGGAAGAAGCTCCGAAGGTGAAGTTTTAGGGGGTTATGATGGAGTGGCGTTGTTTTTTTGAAGGGATGGTGACTGCGGCGCTAGTGATATGGATGATGAGGCTGGCTGTGGCGGGTATGAGGAAGAAAAGGCAGAATGTATAGTGCGATAGCGGCGAATAAGAGAAATACTGTATTGGTGATGTTTCTCTTTGTGGTGATAATTGGGGGGATTGGGGCTTTGGTAGCTTGGGTGTTTGAAGATTGGTGGATTGCGGTGGGGGTGTTGGTGGCTTCGAGCGTGTATGCGTTGGTGCAGTATTTTGTGGCGACTAGGGTGATGATGGCGATGACGGGAGCGCGGGTGATTGATCGGAATGATAATCCGCGGTTGTATAATATTGTGGAGAATTTGGCGATTTCTGAGGGGCTGCCGATGCCGGAAGTTTGTGTGATTAATGATCCGGCGCCGAATGCTTTTGCAATGGGGAAAAATCCAGAAAGTGCGAAGGTAGGGGCGACGACGGGACTTTTGGATATTATGGATGATGAGGAGCTGAGGGCGGTGATGGCGCATGAGATGGCACATGTGAAGAATTATGATATCCGGGTGAGTATGGTTGTGTTTGGGTTGACGTGTTTGGTGGGAATGTTGAGCTGGATGGTGGGAAGGATGTTGATGGGAGGGGGGAATCGGCGGAGTGGGAATGGGAACGGCGGGGCGATTTTGATTGTGATTGGGTTGGCGGTGATGATTTTGTCGCCGATTTTTGCGATGATGGTGCAGATGGCGGTGAGTCGGCGGAGGGAGTATCTGGCGGATGCTTCGGCGGCGATGATGACGAGATATCCTGAAGGGATGAAGTCGGCGCTGGCGAAATTACAGAGCTACGGGAAGCCGATGAAACAACAGAATTCGGCGACGGAAGCGATGTTTATTAGTAGCCCGCTGAAGAAAGGGTTTGTGAGTGGGTTGTTTAGTACGCATCCGCCGATTGAACAGAGGATTGAGCGATTAGCGGAAATGAAGGGGAGATTCTGATGACGAGGCGGAGTGTGAAGGCGGGAGGAACTGAAAAGAAGAGTGTGGGTGTTGTGAAAAAGTCAACTAGAGGGAAGGGTGGTAAAAAAACTAGTGATAGCGAAAAAGTTGCGAAAAAAAGCTTACCACTGAGAGTTTTGTTTGTAGTGGGGCGGTTTTTTAAGAGAATCGGGTTGTATATTGCGATGCGTGCACAGAAATATCGGGCGCGGCGACCGCATCGAAGTTTCAGAAAGACAGACAAGAGGGATTATGAGCGGTCGATGAAAATGCCGGGGTATTTTGCGTTTACAGGTAGTGTGTTTGGGATGATCGGGCGAAATAAGAAATTGTTTGGGGTGTTGATTTTAGTGCTGGGGATTTTGAATATTCTACTGGTAGGGATGATGAGTCAGGATATGTATGCGAGTCTGGCGGATGCGTTAGATGAAACGACAGAGAGTGTGATGGGCGGGGATTTTGGACAGATTGGACGGGCGGGGCTTTTGCTAATCTCGACAGCGACGACCGGTGGACTGAATACTTCTCCGAGTGAAGTACAGCAGGTTTTTGGTGCGATTATTTTTCTGATGATGTGGCTGGCGACGGTGTGGTTGTTGCGGAATATCATGGCGGGGAATAAAGTACGGATGCGAGATGGACTATATAATGCGTTTGCGCCGATTATCTCGACAGCTCTGGTGTTAGTAATGTTGTTTATTCAGGCGATTCCTGCGCTAGTAGCATTTATCGCGTATTCAGCGGCGGTGGCGACAGACTTTTTGAGTGAGCCGTTTTACGGAGTGCTTTTCTGGGTCTTTGCGGGAGTTTTGGTGTTGATTTCTCTATATTTGATTACGGGGACGATTTTGGCTCTGATAACGGTGACTATACCTGGAATGTATCCGTTGGAAGCAGTGAAGATTGCGGGAGATTTGGTGATCGGGCGGCGTCTGCGAGTTATCCTTAGGACGTTTTTTGGACTGATTATGATGGCGCTGATGTGGGCGGTGATTATGATCCCGATAATTATGTTTGATAGCTGGATTAAGGGGGTGGTGGATTTCATGTGGGGGTGGCCGATCGTGCCTGTGGCGTTGATATTTATGACGGCGATCAGTGTGATTTTTATGGCGACATATATGTACATGATGTACAGAAAGTTGATCGATGACGGGTCGAGCCCCGCGTGATGTAGTCGAGCGGGTAGAGAATCTCAGGAAACTGATAGAGGAATATCGGTATAAGTATCACGTACTTGATGAATCGACGATGAGTGAAGCGGCGGCGGATGTGTTGAAGCGGGAATTGGCGGACCTGGAGGAGGAATGGCCTGAACTGGTGACGGTGGACAGTCCAACGCAGAAAGTGGCGGGGCGAGCGTCGGAGAAGTTCGCGAAAGTGAAGCATGCAGTGCCGATGATGAGTTTAAGTGATGTTTTTGATGAGGGAGAGTTGTTGGCGTGGCGAGATAGGATAGCGAAGTTGGTGTCGGAGGAGGAGTATGATGGATACCTGTGTGACATTAAGATGGACGGACTGGCGTGTGCGTTGATTTATGAGGGTGGAAAGTTGGTGCGGGCGGTGACGAGAGGTGACGGGAAGATAGGTGAGGATGTGACGGAGAATGTGATGGAGATTGAGAATGTGCCGCGTGAACTCAAAGGGAAGGGTGTGGATAGGTTGGAAGTGAGGGGGGAGATTGTGATTTCGAAGATGGACTTCGAGGAATTGAATGTGAAGCAGCGAGAGTTGGAAGAGAAAGAGTTTGCGAATCCGAGGAATTTGGCGGCGGGGACGATAAGACAACTGGATGCGGGAGTGGTAAAAGGAAGGAAGTTGAGGTTTTTGGCGTACGATGAATTTGTCTGGGACGAAGTGGAGGCGAAGAGTGTGGATAGTAGAGTGGGAGCGCTGGAGGAAATGGGGTTTGAGACGAGCGGGAAGCGGAAGGTACTGAAGAGTATCGAAGAAGTGGTAGAGTATGTGAAGGAACTGGAGGGAGTGCGGGATGGCTTGGCTTTTGGGACGGACGGGGCGGTGGTGAAAGTAAATAATAGAGAGGTGTTTAAGAAGTTGGGTGTGGTGGGGAAGGCGCCGAGAGGGGCGGTAGCGTTTAAGTTTGCGGCAGAGGAGACGGCGACAGTAGTGAAAGATATTGTGATTTCGATCGGGCGGACTGGAGCGGCGACGCCAGTGGCAGTGTTTGATCCTGTAAAGTTGGCGGGGACGACGGTGAAACATGCGAGTTTACATAACGCGGATGAGATTGCGCGACTGGATGTGCGAGTGGGAGATACAGTGGTGATCTATAAGGCGGGGGATATAATTCCGCAGGTGGAGAGGGTTTTGGTGGAACTTAGGCCTGCTGGGGCGGAGGAGTTTAGTTACGAGACGGCTCTCAGTGAGCAGTATCCTGAGTTGGAATTTGAGAGGGCGGATGGAGATGTAGTTTATCGAGTGAAGGGGGCGAGTGGGGATTTGATTTTGAAGAAGTCACTGGAGTATTATGCGAGTCGCGGGGCGATGAATATCGAAGGACTGGGTGAGAAGAATGTGGTGGCGCTAGTGGAGGCGGGACTAGTGAAAGATATTGCGGATTTATATTTGCTGAAAGTTGAGGATGTGGCGGCACTGGAGAGGTTTGGGGAGGTGAGTGCGCGGAATTTGGTGGAGGCGGTGCAGGCACGGCGGCAGCCGGAGCTCGGGAAGTTTATCGCGGCGCTAGGGATACGACACGTGGGAGCGCAAACGGCGGAAGATCTGGCGAGGGTTTTTGGGAGTTTTGAGAAGCTGGCGGAGGCGGGATTGTCTGATTTGGAGGGAGTAGATGGTGTAGGGAAAGTGGTGGCGGAATCGATTTTGGCGTGGTTTGCGGATGAAGATAATGCGAAGCTAGTGGATAAGCTGCTGAGTGAGGCAGGGGTGAAGCCTGTTTATGAAGATCGAAGTTCGGGGAAGTTGGCGGGGAAAAGCTTCGTCGTGACGGGGACACTGGAGTCGATGGGGCGTGATGAAGCGGCGGAGAAGATCCGAGGACTGGGGGGTGTTTTTCAGAAGAGTGTAGTGAAAGATACGGATTATTTGGTGGCTGGAGGTGGTGTGGGAGCGAGTAAGCGGGCGAAGGCGGAGAAATATGGAACACAGGTGATTAGTGAGGCGGAGTTTTTGGAGATGATTAGGGTCTAAAACGGCTTAGCTAGGGGGAGTTCTGGAGCGATTTCGGAGATACGGAGAAGTTCGTTGTATTTCGCGATACGGTCGGAGCGTGACATAGAGCCAGTTTTGATCTGCCCTGCTCCGAGGCCGACGGCGAGGTGGGCGATAGTGGTGTCTTCGGTTTCGCCAGAACGGTGAGAGATGACAGCAGTAAATCCGTTGCTTTTAGCGAGGTTGACAGCCTGGATGGTTTCGGTGAGAGTACCGATTTGGTTGACTTTGATCAAAATAGAATTGCAGGATTTTTCGTCGATAGCTTTTTGTAGGAGCTTTGGGTTTGTGACGAGGAGGTCGTCGCCGACGATTTGTAGGTGATTGAGAGGGGAGGCGGGTTGTGGGAGAGGGTTGTTTTCGGGGTCTTTTTCGTGAGCTTCTTGAAGTTCTGGAGTGATGAGGACTTTACCTGTTTGAGTAGTGAGATTTTGCCAGCCCGCCCAATCTGATTCAGCGAGTCCGTCTTCGATGGAGACGATTGGGTATTTGTCGATGAGGTATTTATACCAGTTAATCATGTCGTCGCTGGTACGAGTGACGTTGTCGCGCTTCAGGGTGTAGATGCTGGTTTCGGGGTTGTAGAATTCGCTAGCGGCGACGTCGGAGGAGAGAACTATGTCTTCGCCAAATTTGTAGCCGGCTTTTTCGGTGGCAAGCTGGATTAGTTCAAATGGCTCTTCGTTGCCGTTTTGGACTGGTGGGGCGTAGCCGCCTTCGTCACCGACAGTGGTGGGATAGCCGCGCTCTTTGAGAATTTTGCCAAGAGCGTGAAATACTTCAGCGCCCATGCGAACGGCGTCTTGGATAGTTTCGGCACCTTTTGGAATGATCATGTATTCTTGTGGGTCGGTTGCCCAGCCACCGTGTTCACCACCGTTGATGACGTTGATCATAGGTATTGGGAGGTTGAGGTTTTCGTTTTCGGCGAGTATGGCGAAATAACGAAAAAGCGGAGTGGCTTTTTGATGAGCAGCGGCTTTTGCGACTGCTAGAGAAACAGAGAGGATGGCGTTAGCTCCAAGAGCGGATTTGTTTTCGGTGGCGTCGAGATTAATCATAAATTGGTCGATGGCGTTTTGGTCAGTAGCGTCGCGGCCGAGGAGGGCGGAGCGGATGGTAGTGTTGACGTTTTCGACGGCTTTTAGGACGCCTTTGCCGCCGTATTTTGTTTCGTCTTTGTCGCGGAGTTCGAGGGCTTCGCCAGAGCCAGTGGAGGCGCCAGACGGAACTGCGGCGCGACCGATGCCACCACCTGCGAGGATGACGTCTGTTTCGATAGTGGGGTTGCCGCGAGAGTCGATTATTTGTCGTGATTTGATGTTTGAGATGCTAAATTCGTTGTTCATGGTTATGATTATACAGGTTTATAGTGGGTTTTGACAAAGAAAAACAGGCTACTATGGAGTAGCCTGCTGGGGTTCGTAGATGAGTTTGAATCCTAGTCTCTGGGTGGATTTTCTTTTACGAGGGCGTCCAGTTCTTCTCTGACCTCAGTCATAATTGCGATTATTTCGTCGATCTGTTGCTGGGTTAAGATCCATTCTGATCCTGTAAAAACCACAGCTGAACTGTCAGAGAAATGAAATCTCTCTGCCGTCCACGCGAAAGAGATTGGACGCTTATTGTCCCATGTTGGGGTGTGAAATGGAATCTGAGTTCCTACTCCACCTTCAATCAGATATCTAATACTGATAGTTCTGACTGTGGATAGAGTTAACCCTAAAATCTCGTTATGGGCGCGTACAGAAGCGGATAGTTGTAGACTGTATGCTTCTATGGCGTCGTTGTATACTGTCGAGATACCCGTGAACCCAAGCTCGTTTGCTGCTTCGTACAATAGTCGCGGTATCATCGTGCCATGCACTAGTGGGCGGCGAGATGCGTCGCGGAAACTATTAGGTACGATGCTGCGAGTTGAGTAAAACTCCAATACTAGTATAGCTTCCTGGTATCTTTCTATACGTCTTCCAAATGAAGAATGATCCCGAAGTAGTACCCGCGATATAGGGTTGAAATAGACTCTTTCGGCTAGATCAACAAGATTCTGGGAGCTGGTTATGTACGCAGGTATATCCTG
>WQWN01000003.1 GCA_009785325.1 Candidatus Saccharimonadota bacterium | reverse complement strand
TCCACACAGCGATGGCCTAAAAGGAAATCGTGGACAAGGTGGCGGCAAGAACCGCCGCTAGAACATTTTATGACCTGAGCATGTCGAAAACTGCTCAATTTCAAAGGAGAGATTATGAAGAAGCGACAAACTAGAAGAAGTCAGCCGAAAAGAAGTCTATATGTGGTTTTTGTGCATGAAGATACTGAAAAAGGAACTACTGAAAAGTTGTTGGATGAAATGGCTGGGTTGACGAAAGAGTTTGACTATATCTTGGAAAAAGCTCTCAGTAGTCATGTGAAGAAAAGAACTATGCGGACGAGTGCGTGGAGACTGAATCATCATGATGAGATTGGACTATACGGAAACCAGTTTTGGATTGGGGTAAACCAAAGAGTTATGAAAGTGATTACTAAGGATATACAGAGACAGTTTAAAGAGCTGCAGCGACGGTTGAATGATGAGAACTTGAGGCGAGTGAGGGTGAACTTTGGATGGGGAGTGCGTGGGAGTTGGAAGAGGTAGTTGAGAATACACTATCGCGACCTGAGTATGTCGAAAACTGCTCAATTTCAAAGGAGAGATTATGAAGAAGAAAATGAAAAAGAGTCCGTGCAAAAAAGCGCGGTTAACGATTGGGTTTAATTTCGAGAGAGAATACACAGAGGAATTAAAGAAGGAACTGGACGACTTGATTCCTGTACTGGAGAAGTTGATCTGGGATAACATAGGTGCAAGGCAGCCGAGAACTGTGTTTTGGCATGATGAGTGGTGGGAGAACAAGTATTATGGGTGGATGATGTATGGTGGACAGAGGATGTTCTATGCGAGTGACAAAGAACTAGAGGTAATTAAGCGGAAAATGAAGGATGATCTGAAGGAGGTGGGGAGAGTGATGGATAACGATTATCTAAAAGAAATGAAGATGGTGTTCGGAGTGGTGCGGAAGTGGGATCGGGAGTGGAAGAAATTACACTAATATAGTATGATGTGGTCATGAGATTTTTTTGGCAAAATAACGATAGAAATTGCGGGGTCGGTCGCTAGGCGGCGGACTAGTGACGAACGACCCATAATTAGCCGAGACAAAAGCCAAAGAATCAGACTTAAAATTAGGAGAGAATCATGAGGACATTAGTACGAGAGCTAGCTGAGAAAGTCGGCAAGGAAGTAAGTGTGCAGGGGTGGTTGCATAAGAAGAGGCTGCTAGGAGGGTTGAACTTTATCTCAGTGCGAGATAGGAGTGGACTGGTACAGTCGCTAATCGAAGATAAAGACGAAATGGAAAAATTGCGTGGGATGCAGATAGGCACGGTAGTGGAGTTTACGGGTAAAGTGTGTGAAGATGCGCGGGCGCCTGGTGGAGTGGAACTGCACGATGTGAAAGTGGAGGTGTTGGCATCAGTGACGGAGGAGCCGATCATTGAGATCGATAAGCCGATCAGTCACAAACCGGAGCATTTAGATACGCTGTTTGAGACGCGAGTGTTGAACGTGCGAAACTTGCAGGAGCAGAAAATCTTTAAGATCCGTGCGGGGATGACGCAGAAGATTCGTGAATTTTTGATTGATAAAGAATTTGTGGAAATTGATACGCCGAAACTTCTCGGAGCAGCGACGGAGGGTGGAGCGGAAGTGTTTACGCTGGATTATTTCGGAAAAGAAGCGACGTTGGCGCAGAGTCCACAATTTTATAAACAGATCATGGTGGGGGCTTTTGAGCGGGTGTTTGAGATCGGGCATGCGTATCGGGCAGAGCCGAGTGCGACGACGCGGCACGTGACGGAATTGACGATGTTAGATATTGAGATGGGGTTTGTGAAGGATCATGCGGAGGTGAGGAAGATGGTGGGAGATATGACGAAGTTTGTGCTCAGAGAGACATATGAGAAGTATGCAGAAGAGCTGAAGAGTTTGCAGGCGCCCGAGCTAAAATTGACAGATGAAATTCCGGAGTTTACGATTGCGGAGATCCATGAGATGTATACAAAAAAGACGGGAACAGATACGATTGGCGAGAAAGATTTGACACCAGATGAAGAGAGGTTTATTTGTGAATATGCGCGGAAGGAACTAGGGAGTGATCTGGTGTTTGCGACGGAATTTCCGATTGAAGCGGCGAAGTTTTATCACAAGGTAGATGCGGAGAGAGGTGTGACGATGTGGGCGGATCTGCTGTATCGAGGTCTCGAAATTGCGACATGTCCTTTGCGAGAGAATAACTACGAGAAGATGATCGAGCAGATGAAAGCGGCAGGGCTGGATGTAGAGAAGCCCGGATATAAATACTATTTGCAGGCGTTTAGGTTTGGGCTGCCGATGCATGGTGGATGTGGTTTTGGGGTGGATCGACTAGTACAGAAGACGATGGGGCTAGCGAATATCAAAGAAGCGCAATTGTTCCCACGAGATTTGAACAGATTGACACCGTAAATTTTGCCTTTCAGTAAGAAGTATGCTAATGTTTGGTGTATAGAGTCGTGGAATTCTCAAAATAAATAATATTATAAAAATGTAATCGTGCGTAGCTGTGAGCTGTTGTGCGTGTGCGAAATCCTGCGAGAGAAGAGGTTTTAATGCTAAGGATTAGTAGGTTTGGTGGCTCTATGAGTAGGGTATCGTTTTTGGTTATTTTTGCTATGGTACTTGCGTTTTCGGCGCGGGTGATTGTTTCCAATGTGTATGATTTTTCGGAATATGCTATAGCTTCGGAATATGATGCTATTTTTGAGCCTACCTATGAATCTATTACTCCGTCAGCTCTTGTACTAGTTTCTACTTTCTCGGAGCTTGAGCAGGCTATCGTGGATGCGGGAACCGTAGCTACAAATATACAGCTACTAGGCAATATTCACACAACCTCCTCAATAATTATTCCAGATGGGGCAAATATTACGATTTCGGGTACTCATAGCATTAGTATTGGTATGATTGGGGGTTGGTCTTTGCAGATTATAGTAGATGGACACTTTACGCTAGATGGACCTACGCTTTGGAGGAGAAGGGGAGTTACTGTGAATGATGGAGGTGTGTTTACTATGAGGAGTGGCGAGATTAGGGGGAGTGGAAGTGGTGGGGGCTATGGTGTGTGGAATGAAGGCGTGTTTGTAATGTATGATGGCGTGATCGATGGAGGAGGTATTTGGGGGAGTGAGTATGGTGTGCGGAATAGTGGTACTTTTGTCATGCGTGGGGGTGAGATTATACGGAATACTTATGGTGTGTGGAGTGAGGGTGGCACAATAAATATATATGGAGGTGAGATAAGTCGTAATGCTCATGGTTTATGGAATGGAGGAGGAGTGCTTACTATGCGTGGCGGTGAGATTAGCAGTAATAGATCTACGTGGGGTGGTGGTGTGTGGAATTGGGGTGGTATATTCACCATGTATGGAGGTAGTATTGCGGGTAATATTACTGATGACCTCAACGCGGCTGGTGGCGTAAGGAATGTTAGTGGAAGTACGTTTACTATGCGTGGCGGGGAGATCGTTAGGAATCATGGTGATCATGACGCTGGTGGTATAGAGAATGATGCTACTAGTATATTTACTATGTATGCTGGCAGGATAAGTGAAAATAGTGGCGGACGTGGGATAGGAGGTGTAGGGAATAGAGGTGAGTTTACTATGTATAGTGGTGAAATTATCGGAAATTGGGGTGGCGGAGTAGTAAATGACGGTACTTTTATTATGAAGGACGGTGAGATTAATGAGAATATGGGGGATTCATTCTTTGCTGGCGGTGTGACTAACGGGGGTACATTTACTATGTATGACGGAGAAATTAATAGGAATGGCGTGGGTGGTGTAGAAAATAGTGGTACTTTCACTATGTATAGTGGTGAGATTAATGAGAATAGTGACGGGGATGGCGGTGGCGGTGTGACTAACTGGGGTATGTTTACTATGTATTATGGGGAAATTAGAGGGAACACTGGAGGCAGCTGGGAAAATGGAGGTGGTGTAGGGAATAGGGGTACGTTTACTATGTACGATGGGGAGATTAGTGAGAATACCGGAGAAAGTGGAGGCGTGAGTAATAGTGGTACGTTTATTATGCGGGATGGTGAGATTATCGGGAATACTGGAGTATGTAGTGAGGGTGGAGGCGGTGTAGGGAATAGGGGTACGTTTACTATGTACGATGGGGAGATTAGTGAGAATACCGGAGAAAGTGGAGGCGTGAGTAATAGTGGTACGTTTATTATGCGGGATGGTGAGATTACCGGGAATACTGGAGGTGGCTGGGAAAATGGGGGCGGTGTAGGGAATTATATGGGTACGTTTACCATGCATGGGGGTGAGATTAGTGAAAATATCGCTACTGGCTGGGAGGTTGGCGGTGGTGTATGGAACGGGGGCTGGGAGGGAGTGTTCACTATGTATGGAGGTGAAATTAGTGAGAATACAGCTAGCGGATGGAGTAGTAGTGGAGGTGTAAGGAACGTAAGTATATTTAATATGTATGATGGTCAGATTAACGAGAACACTGGAAATATTGGTGGTGTATGGAACGGGGGCTGGGAGGGAGTGTTCACTATGTATGGAGGTGAGATTAGTGAGAATATCGGAAGTGGCGTAGGGAATGACGAGGGTGGCGCATTTAATATGTATGGTGGGGAGATCAGTGGCAATACCGCAAATCACGGAGCTGGTGTGCGGAACAGCGATGGTGGAATCTTCAATATGCACAATGGCAGTATCACTAATAATATAGCGTCTACTTATGGCGGCGGCATTTATGTTTCTATGTATTCTGTCGTATATGTCTCAGGTGGCAATATAGCTGGCAACTCTGCAGGTCGTGAAGGCGGAGGTATTTTCACTGAGTACTTCAACGGCTTTGGATGGGGTGGTAGTAATGATTACTCAGATCTAACTAGTGACTGCTATCAAAACCTAACTATAGGCGTCGATACGGTGTTTTCTGGTAATAGTGCGGGGCTAGGTGCGTTTAATCCTCCAGCTATCGCTGGTACATATACCAACATAGAATTTGCCAGCAGTAGTATCATTGGAGGTAGCGGATACGTTCATCTCATCAATAATTATGATATTAACTTCGTAGGGCTTAGTGAGGATGAATTTGAGCTGTTTAGGGTGACTTATGACGCTAATGGGGGTGTGGGTAGTCATACAGTAGGACTGTTTGTAAATGGTACTGGGCATACAGTATTGACGTTACCTGCTACTGAGATTGAGAAGCCAGGATATGATTTTACTGGATGGAGTATGGAGGTTGATGGTAGTGGAAGTATATATTCTCCTGGTGATACTATTGTTATATATGGAATGGATGTGGTGTTGTTTGCACAGTGGGAGCTTGTTTATGTCGAGGATATACCTGGCGCTGGTGTACCGTTGCCGCCAAATACGGGGCATGGAGGTAGGCTAGTGCTAGAAAGTATGGGGATGTTGATAGTTGCTGTGGGGGCGTTGGTGATTGGAGTGTTTGGAAGAGTGGTTTGGCGGCGAGCGCGGTGTAGGTATTAGGGCTCTGTAGCTTTTGAGTGTTTTAAGGTGAGAGGAACTGGCGTATACTAAGAGGTGTTATGATGATGAAGATACTGACAACTGCTGGATTTGTGGCTCTGGTGGGGGTTTTGCTGGTGAGTGATACGCGAGCAGCACAAGTGGTGGAGTCGAAGATCGCTCTAGTGAGATTTAATTGTGAGATGATCCGGCTGGATGTGAGGCAGCTACAGACGAGCGACGCGCTGACGCGAGTGGGGCTTGGTAGGAATTATGAGTTTGTGTTGGGGCGACTGATGACAAATATGAATAGTCGCTTGGCGCAAAATCAGATGGATGCAGGGAATCTACTGGCGATCACGGCGAGTTTTCGGGAGAACTTGGGATATTTTCGGCGGAATTATATCATCTATGACCGGTTGATTAGTGACCTTCTGGCGATTGATTGTACGAGGCGACCAGAGGAGTTTTACGAGAAATTAGTGGCGGCGCGGTGGATGCGTGGGGAGGTAAGGTTTAATTATACGATGCTGAATCAGATTATGGAGGAGTATATGGCGGAGTTAACGCGAATCGAGGAGGAGCTGTGGTAACGGATAAGAAAGAGAAAAAGCTGATCCGGCGTGGGCGATTGAATCTGATGGTAATGTTGACAGTAAGTTTGGTGATTGCGAGTGGGCTGCTGGTATTGAGTATGCATTTGTATCGTGAGAGTGGAGCGGAGCAGTTGGATTTGAGTCGTCCTGGATATATAAGAGAAAATGTGACGATAAGTAGTCGAGAAGGAGAGCGGGAATTTCCAGCAACTGGGGCGATTAACGAGGAGGTGATGCGGGAGTTTCGAGAGTTGTTTGAAATCAGGCAAGAAGCGATTGTAGGGATGGACGCTTTTCGAGCGGAACTTTTGAGTGATAGTGTTTTTGGGTTGGATATAGACGAATAACTACTCGGCGCCTGAACGAGAGAGGACAACTTGGATGGTTTTTGCAATAATTTTGAGGTCGAGGAGAAATGACCAGTTTTGAGCGTAGTGAAGCTCGATATTGACGCGACGTTCGAAACTGAGGGTGCTGCGGCCGGAGACTGAAGCGAGTGAAGTGAGGCCGGGTTTGATGGAAAGGAGGAGTGGGGAGCGATTTTTGTAAAATTCGAGTTCGTCAGGGAGGATGGGACGGGGGCCGACGAGAGACATCTCGCCGCGGAGGACGTTGAGAATCTGGGCGAGTTCGTCGAGAGAAGTGCGGCGGAGGATGCGACCGAAAGTGGAGATGCGTGGGTCATTTTTGATTTTGCGGGTTTTTGAGTATTCACGGGCGAGGTCGGGGCGACCCATGTTTTTGAAGATAGATATAGCGTCTTGGCCGCAATATTCGGATTTCATAGAGCGGAATTTATAGACTTGAAAACGTTTTTTGTAGCGGGAGAGGCGAGTTTGTTTGAAGAAGATAGGGCCAGGGTTGAAGAGGCGCTGGCAGATGACTAGGAGGAGGAAAAGAGGAAGTAGGAGTGGAGAGAGAAGAAGAAGGAGGAGGAGATCGAAGGCGCGTTTGAAAAAGACACTCCAGCCGACGAGAGGAGTTTGGAAGACGGTGAGGCGAGGATATCCGAAAAAGAAGTCGAGAGTGTTTTTGCCTGAGTAGAATTCTGGTTCGCCAGGAATGAAAGAGTAGCGGATATGATGTTTTTGGCTGGCGGCGAGGATAGACTGGTTTGCGAGAGAGTTTTCGTAGAGGTCAGCTTGGATGATGTGGTTGATACGGAGACGTTTGATAGCGGCAAGTGCGGCGCTAGTGTCGGGGAAATATTTAATGGATTTGTCCTTTGGTTTTTTGGTGCTGGTGACGGCGATGATCTCGTGGTCGGGGTTTTCATGAATGGAGTCAATAAGATCGCGAGCGATAGGAGAAGAACCGATAAGAAGGATGCGTTCGGTGCCGCGACCGCGGCGATGGAGGAGAGTGTGTAAGAATTTAGTGAGTTCACGGGAGAGGGCGATGAGAACAAAAGAAGCGACGAGGGCATAAGCAGCGACTAGGCGGGCGGGGAAGATTGGGTTGTTGCCGACGTACTCCCAGGTGATGACGAGCATGATACCGATGGTACAACCGAGGAGAAGACGAGTGAGCGAGGAGAAGCGGCGGTTGTAGGTGGAGGGTGAATATAGGCCGAGGCAGGCAAAAATGATGATCCAAAAGGGTACGATAGCGAGAAAAGATAGGAAGTAGTCGATGGAGGTGATTTCATTGACGAGGGGGCGGTAGTCGAACTGGACACGGAGAATGTAGGCAGCGGTGAAAGCTGCGAGAAGAACTACGAAGTCACTAAGGACGAGTATAAGTGAAAATAGAGAGTGGTTTTTGGCTGGCATTGAGACATACTATACCATAGTTTGAGCGGAAATGGTAGGCAGAGTGAGTGTGTCGCTGAGAGGGAATTCGTAGTAGAATGGTGGTATATGGCAAAAGGGAATTGATGAAAGGAGAATTGATGAAGAGGATTTTAGTGACTGGAGGAACGGGGTATATCGGGTCGCATACGGTAGTGGAATTGATTCGGGGTGGATATGAAGTTGTGGTGATTGATAATCTAAGTAACAGTAAAGTGGAAGTGTTGGATAGGATTAAGAGGATTGCTGGTGTGAGGCCGGAGTTTCGACAGGTAGATCTGATGGATGCGGAGGGAGTGCGAGAGGTTTTTGCGGAGTGGCAGTTTGATGCGGTGATGCACTTTGCGGGGTTGAAGGCGGTGGGAGAGTCGATGGAAAAGCCACTGGAATACTACGAAGCAAATGTGGCGGGGACGGTAAATTTGCTAATGGTAATGAAAAAATTTGGAGTGAAGCGAATAGTGTTTAGTTCGTCGGCTTCTGTGTATGGTGAGCCGGAGAGTTTGCCGATTCGGGATGATGCGAGAGTAGGAGTAGGGATTACGAGTCCGTATGGGCGGTCGAAATATATGGTGGAGCAGGTGCTGGGAGACTGGTGTATGGTGGATGCGGAGGTAGAGGTGACGAGTTTGAGGTATTTTAATCCGATCGGGGCGCATGAGAGTGGATTGCTCGGAGAAGATCCGAACGGAGTACCGAATAACTTAGTGCCGTTTATCGCGCAATCGGCGGCGGGGAAATTGGGAGTAGTGAAGGTTTTTGGAGATGATTATGAGACGCCTGATGGGACGTGTGTGCGAGATTATATTCATATTACGGATGTGGTATCTGGGCATTTGGCGGCGCTAGGGAAGATGAAGAAGGGGATGCAGACTTATAATCTAAGTACAGGGGCGGGGAAGACGGTTTTGGAGATGATTGGGATATTTTCGGATGTAGTGGGGAGAGAATTGGCATATGAAGTGGTGGCGCGACGAGTGGGTGGTGCGGATGTGCCGGTGTTGTATGCGAGTGCGGATCGGGCTAGCGAGGAACTAGGGTGGAGAACGGAGAGGACAGTGGAAGAAGCGATCGAGGGTGTATGGAAGTGGCAAAGTGAGGTTTGAGAGTAAGTCTAATTAGGGGGCGGAGAATTCGCGGGCGAGGTCGGGGGATATTTCGAGCAAGAAAGAGGATGGGTGTTTTTGATTGGCGATGAGATAAGTGGCGCGACGAGCGCGAGTGATGGCTACGTAGAATAAGCGGCGTTCTTCGGCGTGAGGGTATGGGTTTGGGTGAGCGAGGAGGAGTTCGGTGATAGAGTTGTTTGACTGGGAGGCAGGCATACTTTTGTTTTTAGAATTCATATTGAGGACGATGACGATGTCGCGAGTGATGCCTTTAGCTTTGTGAATGGAACAAAATGCGAGGTGGATGGGTTTTGCTCTGGGGTGAGCATACCATTTGATGGAGATTTCTTTGTTTGATGGGGCTGATTTGGGGTTTTTGGTGGTGAGTTTTTGGAAAGCGGGGTGATTGGGGATTTTCTTCTGTTTATTACCGAGGACGGTTTCGATGTCTTGGTTGTAGCGGGAGATGATTTGAATTTGTTGACTTGATAGGTCGATTTGGTCGTGGAGGCTGGTGAGGATTTCGTGGACTTTTTGAGCTTCGGGGTGAGGACTGTTGGACTGTGGGGTTTGGGATGAGTGGAGGTGGATTTCGATGGAAGTTTGTTTTTGGGAGGGAGATGTAACTTTTTTGCGGGACTGAGAGGGGTTTTTGAGGATGAAGTTGCTACTGATACGAGTGGTGGGTGAGCCGAAACGATAAGTAGATTCGATGGTGGTGTGATGAGTCTTTCGAGCGAAAGTTCGTTCGAAGTCTTGGATGAGCGAGAGGTCGCTGCCGGCGAAACGGTAAATGGATTGCCAGTCGTCACCGACTGCGAAGAGTTTGGCGGTGGGGTTCTGGTCGAGGAGGGTGCGGATGAGTTTGTAGCGGTTAAGGGAGAGGTCTTGGACTTCGTCGATGAGGATGTATTTGAGGTTTGAGAAAGTGGTAGGAGTTTTGGTTTTGAGGATTTTTGTGGCACTATTAATCATGTCGGCGAAATCGATTTGATTGGTGGATTTGAGATGTTTTTGGTAGGTGCGGTAGATGGGAGAGTAGAGGTCGAGGAAGGTTTTGGCGTGGAGTCGGAGGGAAGGGCCGCGGATGGATTCGATTCTATGCTGGACGTCGGCGAGTGAGAGGTTGGCGTTTTTCTGGAGTAGGAGGAAGGTGTGGACGAGGTCGTCGAAAGCAGGGGTGTCGGTGGTGCTGTGGGTGAAGTCAGTGTATTTTGGGGTGTAGGATTTGTTGGTTTTGATATGGTGATCGAGTGTGGATTTGAGGAGTTTGCGGATTTCGGTTTCGTCAGCGAGCGTGGGGGTTTGGGTGGAGGATTCTCTGAGGATCTTGTTGCCGAGGGAGTGGAAAGTATGGACTTGGACGTTTTTGAGGGAGATGCGCTGTTTTAATTCTTGGACGGTTTTTTTGGTGAAAGAGATGGCGAGGATTTCGTGTGCGGGGATTTTTAGGTGATCGTGAAGGTAGGTAATTTTAGCGAGGAGGGTGAGGGTTTTGCCGCTGCCGGCGGAGGCGAGGACGAGAGTGGCGTCTTCGCATGCGACGATTGCTTCGATCTGCTGGGAGTCGAGGGCATGGTTTGTGTAGACGTGGGGTTTTTGTTGTTCGCGGGTGATGAAGTTTTTGTTGTGATGGTCGCGACGAGCTAGGAATTTCTTGATTTGGTGGGTGGTTTTTAGGAGGGTGAGGGCTTGGCGGGGTTGGAGTTTTTTGAGGTGGAGTAGAGAGAGTTTTAGGATGTGGGAGCGGGAGAGGTTGAGAGATTTGAAAGGTTTTAGGGTGGTTTGGAGGTCGGTGTGGGAGATGTATTCAGTATTATTAAAAAGCGTCGTGAGGGCGGCGAGGGGTTTTGTGTAAAGAGTGATTAAGTCTAGGTTTTTAGATTTTTGTTTTGGCATAAACTCGCTTAGTTTCTATTTGCAGC
Source organism: Candidatus Saccharimonadota bacterium (assembly GCA_009785325.1). Taxonomy (GTDB): domain Bacteria; phylum Patescibacteriota; class Saccharimonadia; order Saccharimonadales; family Saccharimonadaceae; genus WQWN01. The sequence continues at coordinate 77,984 of WQWN01000003.1, read as the reverse complement.
CGTGTTTAGGTGAATTGACATGAATCATATTAACCATATCGCCAATAGCCTTACTTGTTAGCTCGCTATCTACTCCACCTGGATAAACCTTGGGTAAAACCGTTACGTTGACGCCAGCAAGATTTGTTTCAAATGGCTCGGTGCGAGCTGACATTTCTTTGATTTCTTTTGCCTGCACGCTTATAGAATAATCGTTAATTCGCATCCACTTCCTTTGCCCAGCCTGGTTTCGTCTTTCTAGTTATTTCATCGAACTCATGATAGTTATTCGTAAGTTCTTCGCCGACTTCAATATCTCGATTTGCTACGAAATATAGTTCTGGCGAAACGCTTTTATCGTAACGTACTGATAAATTATTCTCGGTGCTATGGTTCGTGTAGTTGGCTGGATCACCTGCTGGCGGGCTGATCCGCAAGCCTGTCCATGGCGACAGGTATGCTGAATGATGAAGCCGCTCTTTCTCGTCGGAGTCAAGCCTATCGAATTCTTCTTGGTCAAATGAAAGATCATGTTCTGGGTCGTAAACCCAAACCGTTTTACCTTTCTTAATCCTTTCCGATGCGAAAACTCCCCTGCCGTCTATTTCTGATTTATCGACTTTAATTTTTACTATATACATCTTAACCTCGTGGTGTGTTAGTCGTGCCATTCTCCGAAGTTAAATTGTAGCCCAATAAGTACTTCATTCCAATAGTAAAAATGGACGAGGTAATATCAGCTGGAAGTATGGTTAGAGTCAATTCTCAATATAAAAAGGTGCTTCGCAGCACCAGAATTCAGTATGGCTCCCCGGACTGGACTCGAACCAGTAACCTCGAAGTTAACAGCTTCTTGCTCCACCATTGAGCTACCGGGGAATACTTGAATGATTATACTGATTACAGGCGGGGAGAGTCAAGGGTGCTGGTGAATTTGACGCGAGGGTGGTATTATTTGACTATGAAATTATCTGTAGTGGTGCCAGTATTTAACGAGGAGGCGGGGATTGAACATTTTCACGATGAGATGTTAATGCCGGTGGTGAAGAACTTGGAAGTGAAAAGCGTAGAGGTGATTTATGTGAATGACGGGAGTCGAGATAGGACTCTCGAGAAACTTCAGAGAATGGCGAAGAAAGACGAGCGAGTGAAAGTAGTATCGTTTGTTCGGAACTTCGGAAAAGAGGTGGCGTTGGCGGCAGGGATTGAGGCGGCAAGTGGTGATGCGGTGTTGACGATTGACGCGGATGGACAGCAGCCACCGGAGATTATCCCGGAGTTTGTGGAGAAGTGGGAGGCGGGAGCGAAGGTGGTAACAGGTGTGCGAAAACATTTTCAAAAGCATGGGCTGGTGGCGAAGTTGGGGTCGAAATTATTTTATTTTTTGATGAAAAGGATGGGGACTGAGACGGTGCCTGGATCTACGGATTTTCGGCTGATTGATAAGGTTGTGAAGGAAGAATATTGTCGTTTAACAGAGAGGAATAGGATTACGCGGGGGTTGATCGACTGGATGGGTTTTCCGCAAGAGTATGTTTACTATGTTTATGGGAATCGACATGCGGGGAAGGCGAATTATAAGTTTTGGAAGCTGGCGAAGCTGGCGATTGATAGTTTTATTTCACTAAGTATCAGGCCGCTACTGTTTTTGGGATGGATGGGGATGATAATTACGTTTTTATCAGGCGTGCTAGGGGTGTTTGTGATTGTGCAACAGTTGATTATGGGGGATCCGTTGGGGCTGAATTGGACGGGGCCGACGATGCTGGCAATATTTATTACGTTTCTCGTCGGGATGGTTTTGATTTCGCAGGCGGTGGTGGCGCTTTATATTTCGCATATTTATGCGGAGACGCAGGGGCGGCCGCTTTATATTTTGGATCGGGAGGGGTCGCGGGGGATTTAACTATTCCACGGTGACGGATTTGGCTAGGTTGCGGGGTTGGTCGACGTCGCCGCCTTTTTCTACGGCCATGTAGTAGGCGAAGAGTTGCTGAAGGACGTTTAGGAGGATAGGGGTGAGGAGGTCGAGCTGGGTAGTGATGCGGACTAGGTGGTCTGATTCAATTTCTTTTGTGCTGTTTGTGAAGACGACAGTGTGGCCACCACGGGCTTTTACTTCTTGGAGGGCGGAGAGGGATTTGTCGATGAGCCAACCGTCGATGATGAGGAAAAGTTCGAAAAAGCGGTCGTCGACGAGGGCGAAGGGGCCGTGTTTGAGTTCGCCGGCGGCGTATCCTTCGGCGTGGATGTAGGAGATTTCTTTGAGTTTGAGGGCGCCTTCGAGGGCGACGGGATAGGCGGTGTCGCGACCTAAGTAGAGGGCGTGATCGTATTTGGAGTAATGTCTGGCGAGAGCTTGGATTTCGGGCTGGTGGGTTTGTAGAGTTTTGGCGATTTCGTCGGGAAGGAGCGAGAGTTCACGGGCAAATTTGGCGATTATTTGAGGATTTATGTCTTTTGCTTTTGCTACTGTGCCGGCGAACATGATCATGGTGGCGACCTGTGAAGTGAAGGCTTTTGTGCTGGCGACGGAGATTTCGGGGCCGGCGTGGACGTAGGTACCGCCGTCGACTTCTCTGGCTATTGTAGATCCTACAACATTTATGATACCTAGAGTTTTGACGCCGCGGGCTTTTATCTCGCGGAGACAAGCTAGAGTGTCGGCGGTTTCGCCGGACTGGGAGACGATGAGGGCGACGGAAGCTTCAGGGAGATTGAAGGCGCGATAGCGGTATTCGCTGGCGATGACGACTTCGGTGGTGACGTCGTCGAGGACTTGTTCGATGTAGTAAGCGGCGAGCATGCCGGCGTAGTAGGCGGTGCCGCAGCCGACGATGACGATGTGTTTGATTCCGCGGAGTTCTTGGTCGGAGAGATTGAGTCCGCCGAGTTTCATGGTGCCTTTTTCTGGGTCGACGCGACCGGAGATGGTGGATCTGAGAGTGGTGGATTGTTCCATGATTTCTTTGAGTAGGAAATGTTCATAGCCCTGTTTCTGGATTTCAGCGAGTTCGGCGGTGATTTTTTCGACTTTTGGAGTGAGCTCTTGGGCGGCTAGGTCGAGGAGTTTGACTTCGGTTTTTGTGATGATGGCGAGTTCACCATTGTTTAGGTAGATGGCGTTTTTTGTATGTCCGAGAAGGGCGGAAGCGTCTGACGCGACGATATTTTCGGGGTTATCTTTATCTTTGCCGACGCCGATGAGGAGGGGGCTGCCGAGGCGGGCGACGATGATTTGGTCGGGTTCGCGGATGGAGAGGACGGCGATACCGTAGGTGCCGTGAACGAGATTCAAGGCTTGAGTAACGGCGGATTGGAGAGTGGTGTCTGGGTCGTAAAAAGAGTTGATGAGGGCGGCGAGTACTTCAGTATCAGTGTCGGAAGTGAACTCGTAGTCGGAGAGTTGGGATTTGAGCTCTTTGTAATTTTCGATAATGCCGTTATGGACGAGGAAAATATCGCCTGCGCGGTGCGGGTGGGCGTTTCGTTCGGCGGGGGCACCGTGAGTGGCCCAGCGAGTATGGCCGATGCCGATCTGGTCTGGGGTCGGGTTTTGGTCGACGAGTTTTTCGAGCTCGATGATTTTGCCGGTGGAGCGGAGGAGGGTTGGGTTGTTTTCGGGGTTGATAGTGACGATTCCTGAAGAGTCGTATCCTCTGTATTCGAGGCGTTTGAGGCCACTGACGAGAATGTCACTAGCTTTTTTGTTGCCGATGTAGCCTACGATTCCGCACATTTATACCTCCTATTAGTGGTTTGCAGGTGGCGGATTAGGTGCGCCAGAGCGCGAAACCGGTGAGTTGCTTATGAATTTTTATTATATCACGACTGCGATTCGCTGGCGAGGTGGGCGAGGAGGTTCTTGATGTTGTTGTCCCAGCTGAAGCGAGTAAGGTTTTTGGTGGCGAATTTAGTGAGTTGATTCTGGAGTTTTTTGTTGGTGAGGATTTTTTGGATTTGGTCGGCGAAATCTTGAGGTTTTTTAGGGTCGGCGTAGAGGCAGCCGTCGGCGCCTACTTCTCGGAGGACGGGAATATCGCTGGCGAGAGTGGGGATTTGTGAGGCGGCGGCTTCGACGATAGGCATGCCGAATCCCTCGTAAATAGATGGCATGACGAAGAGAGAAGCGGACCGGTAGAAGGCAGCGGTTTCTTGCCTAGGAACATGGTCGATGTGGAGGATTTTTTCGCCGGACTCAACGGCTCGGTCGAGGAGTTTTTTGGTTTTCTCGTTTTTCCAAGAGTTGCCACCGACGAGGATTAGGCCGTACTGAACTTTGAATTTAGTGGGGAGGAGTTGATAGGCTTTGATGAGGACGGATAGGTTTTTGCGAGGTTCGAAATTGCCGATGAAGAGAATGAAGTTACTGAAGGGGATCTGGTATTTTTTGTGGATGTTTATGGTGGATTTGTGGGTATACATGGGGTCGGGAGCGATGTGGGTGACGAGGATTTTGCTTGGGTCGGTGTGGTAGTTTTTTGTGATGGCGTAACGGGATGTTTCGGAGACGGTGAGGATGAGGTCAGATTGGATGAGGGCGCGAGGAACTACGCGGTTGAGGTGAGTGAGGTTTTTGGACTCGACGACTTCGGGGTGAAAGATGTGAGTGAGGTCGTGGATGGTAGTGGCAGTTTTTTTGGATTTTATCGTAGGGAAGCGATGAAAATTTGGGAAGATGGTAAGATCGACGCGGGGAAGAAAGAGGTCGAAAGGGAGAGCGAGGCGGTAGGAGGCGAGCTTAGCGTAGATTTTGAGAGGGAAGAGGCGAATGGCGTGAGTGGTGTGTGGGGGTTTTGTGGTAGGGTAGGGTTTTCGGCCGAGGAAGTTGAAGTAGGAGATGTCGAGGTCGACGTCTGGACTGGCGGCGAGAGCGTCGATGAGTTGCTGGGTGTAAGCGCCGACTCCGGAGACGACTGGACTAGCGAGACAGGAGGCTTCGACGCGGATTTTTATTTTGCGGTCCGAAGTGTAGAGTTTGATGAATCTATCGGTGATAGTGTTGGTGAAATTGAATTTTTGCTCGTAGGTTTTGCGAGCGTTTTTGGCGAGGTTTTTGGCGAGACTGGAGTTTTCGAGAAGAGTGAGCATGGCTTTTTCGAAGTTTTTTGGATCTTTTGTAGAGACAAGGAGGGCGGATTGGTGGTCGGTGAGGAGTTCTCGGACGGAAGGGATGTCGCTAGCGATGATGGGTTTTTGCATCATGGCGGCTTCGAGGATGGAGAGAGAGAAAGCGTCGTGATAAGTCGGGGCGAGGAAGATACCGCCTTTTGCTAATGCGGTGAGTGGGTCGGAGATGTGACCGTGGAAAGTGATGGCGGGGATGGATGTGGTGAGAGATTGAAAATGCTTGAGGTCGTCGCCGTCGCCGAAGATGTCGAGAGTGGTATCTGGGTGTTTGGTGTGGACAGCGGTGAAGGCAGTGATAGCCTCGCCGATACCTTTTTCGTGATTGATGCGGGAGATAATGATGAAGTTTTTGGCTTTTGGTTGGATGGATTTGAGTTCGGTAAAGCGGTCGGGAATTGTGTTGTGAACTAAAGTCAGAGAGAGTTGGTCGTCGGTTTGTTTGTGTATTTCGGCGATTTCGGATTGGCTGGCGACCGTGATAGCGTGGGCTTTGTGAGAAGCTCCGAAGATAAGTTTGCCGACGGGGTTTTTGAGAGGTTTGAAGATATTTTGGAAGATGTGTTTGAGGTCGGCGTGGTCGGTCCAGATGGTTTGCTTGCGGAAGAGGCGGGCGGCGTAGGTGGCGGCGATAAACTCGTCTTTTGACTGAATATGGACTGCGGAAGGTTTGGTTTTTATGATGAGGCGAGTGTAGAAGATGAAAAGGCGGAGCTGCCAGAGTAGGTATAGTGGGAAGAGAAGGGTGGAGATGCCTGACCAGTTACGTTTACGCAGGAATGGTGCGTGGGTAGTGGGGAGGTTTTGTTGCTTTGCGTAGTTTAAGAGAGTTGGTTGGTTGGTGACGATGATGGGACGGAGGCTGTGTTTAGTGAGATCGTGAGCAAGATGGAGTTGATAAACTTCGGCGCCACCGAAGTCAGTAGTGGCGGCAGTGCGGATGAGGAGGATAGTTTTCATTAGGTATATTATATGGTGATTTGGGCGATCTGGCAAAGTGGAGGTGTGATACAATGATGGAGATGAAAAAAGCGACGGAGAAGTATCGGTATTCCATGATCCTCTTGAAGGAATTGGTGAAGACGGATTTTAAGCTGCGCTATCAGGGCTCGGTGCTCGGAATGGTGTGGTCGGTTTTGAAGCCAATTATGATGTTTGCGATCATGTATGTGGTGTTTGTGCATTTTTTGCGTTTTGGTGCTGATGTACCACATTTTGCGGTAGCACTTCTGGCAGGAAATGTGCTCTGGGCGTTTTTTACGGAAGCGACAGGGCGTGGGATGCAGTCGGTGATGGAGCGAGGAGATTTGCTTCGGAAGATCAATTTCCCAAAGTATATTGTGGTGATTTCGGCGACAGTGTCGGCGTTGATAAATTTGACGATCAATCTCACAGTAGTAGTGATATTTGCGGCGATTAATGGTGTGAGTTTTGGCTGGGGGGTGTTGTTGTTGCCGGTGTTTATTTTGCAGCTATATCTTTTGGCGCTGGGTCTAGCGTTTCTTTTGAGTGCGTTGTATGTGAAGTTTCGGGATGTGCAACATATCTGGGACGTATTACTGCAGGGTGCATTTTTTGCAACACCAATCATTTTTCCGATTACAATGATTTATTATATGAGTCCGATTGGGGCGAAGATTATGCTGATGAGTCCAGTAGCGCAAGTGATTCAGGATGTGAGATATCATCTGATTTGGCAGGGGACGGGGACGGTGTGGAATATGATAGAAAATCCGTTCATTAGATTAATTCCAGTAGGAGTTTCGATAGGGGCTTTTGTGCTTGGAATGGTGGTTTTTCGGAAAAATTCTAAGCGATTTGCGGAGGAAATTTAGTGTGAATAGAGAGGTTGCGTTGGAGGTTAAGGGGCTTTTTAAGAGCTTTCGATTGCCGAATGAAAGAGTAAGCGGGGTTAAGCAGGCTGTTATTAATTTACTCAAGGGAGTAAAGGGGTATAGTCGCCAGCAGGTGTTGAAAGATGTTTCATTCAAAATATACAAAGGTGATTTTTATGGAATTGTGGGAAGGAATGGAAGTGGAAAATCGACACTCTTGAAGTTGATTTCTCAGATCTATGTGCCTGATAGTGGTGAAATTACAGTGAACGGGACGCTGGTGCCGTTTATTGAGCTAGGAGTAGGATTTAATCCGGAGCTAACGGGGCGAGAGAATGTTTATTTGAATGGGGCGCTCTTGGGGTTCTCGACGATAGAGGTGGATGAGATGTATGAGGAAATTGTTGAGTTTGCGGAACTAGAGGAGTTTATGGAGCAGAAGCTGAAAAATTACTCGAGTGGTATGCAGGTGAGGCTGGCGTTCTCAATTGCGATACGGGCGAAGAGTGATATTTTAGTGTTGGATGAAGTACTAGCGGTGGGGGATGAGTCGTTTCAGAGGAAGTGTTTTAAGTTTTTTGCAGATGCTAGGAGTAGTGGAAAGACAGTGATTTTAGTTACGCACTCAATGGATCAGGTACAACAGTTTTGTAATCGGGTACTATTGATCGATAAGGGGCATAAGACTGTAGAAGGCAGTGCGATGGAGATCGCTCAAATATACAAAGAGCTAAATGACGATACTGCGAATAAGAATATCAGTAATGTAGAGAACCGAAACATTAAGCTGGATGTGAAATTTGAGAATACAGGAGATAAGTTGAAGTTCGATGTGAGGATTAATTCGAAGACGGAAATAAAAGACCCCGTAGTGGTATTTACGGTGTATAGGAGTAGTGGCGAGACTGCGTTTAGGTGGGCGACGAATGAACAGGCTGATGGTGAAGTAATTGATTTGAGTGAGCAGAATCGCTTGAAGGTAGAGTTGAAAAATATTTTACCTGATGGTGAATTCAAGGTGCAAGTGGCGGTTCGGTCGCGCGACAAGAGTACGATATATGCGATGTTTAGCGAGGTGATTCAGTTTGAGATTGTATCGAAAGAGATTACGAACGGGACGAGCTGGAAGATACCAGCGAAGTGTGAATTCAAATAAGGTTTATATTCGCCGTTCCGGTGTTTCTGGTTAAACTTCAGAAGAATTTAGTTAGCGATTAAAGAGTTTTGCGAAGCTGTGCTTGAAGAGTTTTGCGAGTGGGAGGAGGTGGAATTTGATGAGGATTTTGACGACAATGTTTTTTAGTTCGGAACGGAGAGTGGGAGGAGTGTTTGTGAGAACTGCTCTCATTTTTGCGGTGGACTGTGTTTCGAAGGTAGGGTTGTGCATGAGGAATGATGAGCCGCTCTGGTTGTAGAGACATGCGAGCTCGGTGGCATAAGGAGAGAAAAGATTTGCGTGTTTGTTGGCGATTTTGGCAGTGAGAAAAGCGATAGAGTTGAAGTTGAATTGGCGAAACATAGAGTCGGGGCGGACACGATACTGGAAGTATGGCTCGGTGATGACGATAGCGCGGAAGCCGTGGTTTAGCATGTTGACGGCGCTTTCGTAGTCCTCCATACCATAAGTCATGGCGGGATCGTTTGTGGCGGCAGTGAGGGCTGCGGAGGTTTTGTAGACAAGGCATGAAGTGACAAAGGAGTTGTGATAGAGGAAGTAAGGTAGTTCGGCGTCCCATGTACACCATTGTTCTGTATTTGCACCGAAACTTTGAGAATAGCAACTGACGAAATGAATATTTTCGTAGTGTGAGAGGATTTTGACGGCGTGTTCGAGGTAGTCTGGTGAAATGTAGTCGTCGGAGTCGATTATGCAGGCGAATTCGCCTGAAGCGTGTTCGAATCCGAAATTCCGGGCACTGGCAAGTCCGCCGTTTGGCTTTTCGAGAATCTTTATTTTATCAGATTTGGTTTTTAGCTCCTGAAGTTTGGTGGGAGAGTTGGGGCTAGTGGAGCCGTCGTTGACAACGAGAATTTCGAGATTTGTGTAGGTGGAGTTTAGGAGGCTGTCGATGGTTTCGTCGACATACTCTTCCATATTATAGAAAGGAACGATGACGGACAGGAGGGATTTTTGGAGTTTTTTGGTACTGGGGGTTTTTGCGAGTGGTTTTGGGGGATCGATATCACGGCGATTGTCGAAGACGAAGTTATATATATTGGACGAGCTGGGTGCAGAGAGGGAATTGATGAAAGATTGTTTTTGGCGAAGGACATTTTTGTAACTACAATGCTTGATGAGGAATTTTTGGGCGGCGGTAGTGATGTTTTGGTATTCTTCTTTTGATAAGGCTAGGGATTTTTGTAGTGCTTTGGTAAATTCGAATTCTGACGTGTATACGAATCCGGTTTCGTCGTTTTGGATGAGCTCAGACTGCCCACCAGTAGTGGAGGCGATGACGATTTTTCCTAAAGCGAGCTGCTCGCAGGCGGCGTAGGAGAAACTTTCAAAGAGACTAGGGATGATGAAGATTTTTGAGTTTGTAGTTTTTTGAGAGATTAGTTCAGGGGCGACTAAGCCTTCGTAAATGAGGGTATTAGAGGTTATTTGGGAAGAGTATTTTTGAGCGAGAAGTTTTGAGTAGGGGAGATTCTTTGCGGCGGCGTAGCCATCGCGGCCAATGAGACGCAGAGTGAGCTCGTTACCCTTATCCCAGAAGTTGTTTTTGATCCAGGCACAGAGATTATCTACGCCTTTAAGTTTGTTGATTGCGCCGACGTAGGCGATTTCGGTGAGAGAGTCGAAGTTGATTTCTGACAAATCGGATGTGGTGGGCTGGAATGGGTGGGGAATGACGGACTCATTTTGATTTGGGGATAGGAGTTTGTGAACTTCGGTCTGGATGAATTTGCTGGGGTAGATGACAGCATCGGCATTTAAATAGCAGTATTTTTCCATGTAGTGAATCCAGTATTCGGGGAAGGTGTACATGGGGACTTCTTCGAATTGCATACAGAGGAAAGATGGACTGTGGGCGGTGAGGATGATATGGGTGTTTTGGAGGTGTGGAGCGAGCTCGCGCTTTTTGTGGATAGTGAAATAGCCGATGCCGTTGTAATCTTGGGTCTCAATTACGTTTGGTGGAACTGTGTCGATTTCTGAAATCTGAGAAGATATGTCGTAGAAGCGACGGCTAAGACGTGCTGTGTAGCCCATTTCTTCGGCGGTGCCGAAGGTGGGATGAAACGCGATAACGCGGTAGTCGCCAGTTTGTTTAATAATGTAGTCTGAGGTATTTAGGTCAGGAACGAAAACAGTGAGGTCGAAAGAGTCCTTTAGTGTAGCTACGGTATGCGTGCAGTATGTGCTAATACCGCCACCATAGTATGGAGGGAATTCGGTGGTGAAAAGCCAGTATGTGTTTTTTGAGCTACTCATAATAAGGTATTTTACAAGATTTTGCTATGGAAAACAAAGAGGAGGCTGGAAGTCTGTCGTTTGCGATGTGGGGTGATTGAGATATAATACTGATATGGATTCGGACTTAATTAGAGTTGCGTTTGCGGTTAATAATGCATATATGGAGAATTTAGGAGTGGCGATTTATTCGCTTGCGAAGAATGGTCCAGAAAGTAAGTTCGAGATTTATGTGCTAGGGGACGAACTGTCAAAGGATAGAGTTAGTGAGATGAGGAAGACTCTCGGGGGATTTAGTAATATAACTCTTAAGCTTGTAGAGATGGGCGAATGGCGTGAGAAAATTGATACACTAGCGTTGAATATAGAGTATATTACGCGAGAGACGTACTTTAGGTACTTGTTGCCTGAGGTATTGCCGAAGGTGGATAAGGTTATTTATTTGGATGTAGATCTGGTGGTTCGGGGGGATCTAAAGAAACTTTGGGGTGTGGATTTGACGGGGAAAGCGTTAGCGGGTATAGAAGATGGATGGATTGCGTCGTGGATGGACGGCGAAGGCGAGAGGTATCTAGAGAGTATAGGTTTATCGGGCGAAGGGTATGTGAATGCGGGCGTGTTAGTAATGAATCTGAAGAAGATGCGTGACGAGAATAAGGGTGAAGAGTTATTTAGGATGACGCGTGAAATGCACGGGCAAATAAAGTTTCAAGATCAGGACGTGTTGAATATTGTGTTTCGTGATGAGATTGAGCTTTTGGGAAAAGAGTATAACTATACGAGACACCATAGGTCTGAAGATGATGGTGAGGGGCTGGGGGATGCTGTAATTGTTCATTATACAGGTACAGATAAGCCGTGGGAAGACAAAGAGTTTGGAGTGGAGCAAAAAGGAGCTGTGGAGACATATCGAGATTATTTGGATGAATATAGAGAAGTGGCGTATGGTACTAAGTGTAAGTTTGCACTATATAAGTTTTCGACTGAGAATGTAGGAGACGAGATACAGGCGATTGCGGCACGACGTTTTTTGCCGTTTATTAATTATTATATTGATCGGGACAGAATCGGTGGATGGAGAGCTGGGAGTGATGGAGAAGATGTTAAGTTAATTGCGAATGGTTGGTATATGCATCATCCCGTGATATGGCCGCCGAAGTACAATAATCTAGATGCCCTGCTGATATCTATGTATGTAGATACTGATATGGCGGCGGGTGAAGTGTTTGTGCAAGAAGAGAGCATTATGTACTTGAATAGAAATGGTCCAGTGGGAGCTAGGAGTTTGGGCGCAAAGGAGTATTTTGAGAAAAATGGAGTGGATACGTACTTTTCTGGCTGTGTGACCTTGACATTACAGAGAGATCAGCGTATTAGAAAGCAGGATTTCATATTGCTAACAGACACGAATAAGCAAGTGCTAGAGGCGGTGAAAGCTAGGACGAAGCGACATGTGGTTTACCTAACAAATACAGCAGATCACACACTTAGTAATGAGGCAAAGATGAGGCAGGCGGAGTTGTATCTGTATTTATATCAAGCAGCACATTGCGTAGTGACATCGAGACTTCACACGTCACTGCCGTGTTTGGCGCTAGAAACGCCGGTACTTCTATTAAATACTCAAGATACTATCGACAAGAAGAGAGATAGATTCTCTGGGTTGGAAGAACTAGTAAGATTACATACTGAAGAAGAGTTTGTGAGGGACGGTAGAGTGTTTGATGTGAATAAGCCTCCGAAAAACAAGAAAGATTATTTGAAGTTGCGTGAGGATCTAATAAGGCGTTGCGAGGAATTTACGGGGTTTAATAATGAGAAATCGTTTGCTTGGACAGATGTACCAAAAATGAGTGCGGAAGATGTGCTGACGGAGATGCAATTTACTAGGATGCAAGTATTGAATAGTGTGGGAGTGAAGGCTTTTGTGAGTGCTGTTGAAAATAGTGGCTTACGAGAACGAGTGAAAGAGCTAGAGGAGGACTTGCGGCGAGTGGAGGAGGAAGTGGCGCGCGTGAAATCGATCAAGGGGGCGTCTAGGCAGCTTGTGAAAAATGTTCGACGAAAAGTGAAAGATACTCTAAAGTAGATCTATTACACTAGGAGATTTCAGAGTCGATTTCGGAGAGGTATTTTGTGTCAGTAATGTGATCAGGGGCATCAGATTCAGATTGACCTAATTCGGTGACTACTTTGTTTTTGATAGGAGTGCGCGAACTGTTACCACTAATAAACCATTCGTACTCTTGGTCGATATGTCCAATGTCGAGGGCTTGGTATCCAGCATGATGAAGATCATAGGAAAGCAGGGTGGCAGTGGGGCCTAGAGAGATGAGGAATAGTGTATTGCGGGGGTATGTTTTGGCAGTACCTAGGATTTCGGGGTACTTAGAAAAGGCGTTTGATGTAGGGCAGAGAATGCGGCGCACGTTGGTGGTGTTGTGGAAAAGGTCGTTACCAAGGCCGAGGCGGCTTTTCGCGCCCTCAATAATGACAATATTACGATCTTTCCAGATCTGCTTGATGCCGCCTATAAGTTTTTGACTATATGTGCGATCGCGATTGCGAAGGTGAAAGCGCGTAAAGTTAGCGTCATAATAAAGTTTGTTCTTTGGGATGACGATCTTGTCAATGCGATTATTTAAGTAAGTGAACCAGTATTCTTTAGAGGCTGTAGTGAGATGCCTATATCCGGTCTGATCGAACGTGCTAGGCACGCAGACTAGTAGAGAGTCGTTTTGCGGAGAGTTGAGGACTTGAGCGAGTCTATCTGATAGGTCGGGAGTGGCTTTTTGGAATTTTATGTCGAGTCCATGAATAAGGTCAAACTCGCCATCCCCGAAACGTGTGACAGACGGATGAGTTTTTAGGATGTGATCTATGGTGGTTAGTGCGTCTTGAACTTGAGGGAGTTTTTTACGGTTTTTGCGGAAGAACTTAGCAATTTTAAGATCTACAACGAAACTCATCTGAGTGCGCTCGCTGGAAATGTGAGTCGGTTGTTGCGGGCTTGATCGAATGCAGAGCGATAGAATATCTGCCCATCTATTACGATACGGCTCGTGAACTGTATGGATGTATTGGCCTGGTATGGTCCGTGTTGTGTTGGTTGGTGTAGGGTGGGGTCGATTTTGAAAGCGTCTTCGGCGAGCGTCATAATTCGAGGAGTGTCTAGGTTAGTGAATGGGATTTCGCTGATATCTTGGGCGATAATAACATAGTTTGTATTGATGTCTTCGCGAGCTTGAAAATAACGAACATCGTTGAACCAGATTTGATGGGAGAAATAAATAGCGGTATTTGCTGGTATAGTGGCGACGACTTCGCCAGTTAGGAGGTTTATTTTTTGAGTGGATCTTATTGTGGACATCCAGCGAGGATGTTGGAGGTCAAGGGTGTGTATGCGGAGGTAATTGGCGGGAATAGCTAGACCAAGCAGTCTATCTGTGTCATGAGTAGTGCGATAGAAGTTACGCCCGTCACGGGAGATACGAGAAGCGAAAGTTAATGTGTTGAGATTTGGGTTGATCCAAGTGTCATAAGAGTTAAATGTAAGAGCGCGTTTTTGAGCGCCAGGGATTACTGAGAGCGAGAGTGTGTCGATGGACTCGAAGTTGTAATTGACGATGGCAAATGCCTCAGCAGGAAATGCATGAAGATTGCCATTAGTCTGGTCGAAGCGAGTGCGGTAAAAAGTACGCTCGGCAAAGGTCCCTTTTCCTAGAGTGAAGCGTTCGACAACTTCGATCTGGCGATAACGTGAAACGGTAGACTTGGGGACATTTCGGCGATTGATGAAAGCTTCTTTACTGACAGGCTCGCGAGCCTCAATGACAAGGTTAATTGGGTCGTAATTGATGACGACTGGACGTAAATCGGAGAGGAGGATGCAATGAGGGATGTCGTGTAGTTCATCAAATTCAGTACGGAGACAGAGGGTATTGGGGCGGTTGAGGCGAGTGGAAAAAAAGATTTGATGACCTTCGGTGATCTGTGATCCGATTCGTTGGTTTGTTTCGATGTCGATTTTCCACGTGCTTCCTGTGGCTTCGAGCCAGCGAGGTTCGTCCATATTGCGCCAGATATGATCGTCCTGGCGGGTGGGGCCAAACCAGGCGTTGAAGAAAATGTAAAAATTGCGGTTGCCGTAGGCGCCACAGCGGGCGTTGCCGATTCCACCGATGCCAGCAGCTAGAGTTGCGGCGTTTGGTTGATAAGGAGTATAAGAGTAGAGAGCGAGAGTGGCGAGATTTTCTATGTAGACGGGGCTGTGACCGCAACGTTGAAGGTCTTGGTGGTAGTGGATGCTGTTCCAGCCGAGACGGAATGGAACCCACCAGGTGGGGGATTGGTTCATGATGGCGCGCATCATGCGAGCGGCCCAAGTAGTTTGGTTTGTGAAGCCCCAGAATTGACCGTCGCAAACGCCAGGGGTGGAGTCGGGGCAGCCGTAGCCCATGGCGGTGCGGAAGCGCCAAGCTTCGGGGCTTCGGTGGGTGACTAGGCCTTGCTCTTTTTCGAGTTTAACGATGAGGACTTGGGGGTTGATACGGAATTCTTGGGAGGCGTCGAAGAGAATCTGGGCGGCAGTGCGACCGTTTTCGGTGAAGTTACGAAGACAAGTAGCGCCTGGTAAACAATTGGGGTTGCGGGCATTGAGGAAGTTCTGGATGTCGGCGGCAGTCATGGTGCGGTAGTTGGTCATGGTGAAATCGTCGATAATGTTGCCGGCGCGCCATCCTGAAAGGTCGACGGCTTCGGCACGGTCAGCGTGTAGGACGAGAAGTGAAGTGATCGCAAATGCAGTAGTAGCAAAAATAATGGCGAGACTAGTGAAGAATATGAACTTGGGTGGATTTTGGACTATTAGGCGGGACTTGAGTTTCATATTGACACCTCCGTGTTGGCTAATCCTGTACTATCTCCTGATGTGACTCGTAAGTTTATCTGCCAAGTACCCGATGAAAGTTCGTCTGTGGGGATAGCGAAACCTTGACAGGTAGCACTCTGGGGGTTGTTGAAGATGTCGGCTTCGCGGGTGATGGTGGTGTTGCCATGAGTGAGTGTGAGGTGGCAAGTGCCGGATTCGAGAATGCTAGATATGCGACTTGTAATGTGTAGGATGCCGTCTGGGGTGGTGGAGGCTTGAGTAATGGTGACAGATAGAGACTCACCTGGAGCGGGAGTAGTGGGCTGTTCGGGTAGTTGATTATCGGGGACGTGTGAAGGCTCATCTGATGGTTGGTCTGGACGATTGAGGAAGGAGTCTTCGGGGTTTGCGTAAGGGTTTGGTTCTTCCTCGCTGTTACGTAAAACGAAGAAAGCCGTGACCGCGAAAGCGGCGATGGCGACGCAGATAATAGTTAATATGAGTGGTTTTTTTGACTTTTTGTTTTTCATGAGGTGCTCGCTCTATATCTTTTATGGGTTTATTTAAGCACAAGATCTGGGTGTTTGCAAGGGTTTAATTATAGTGAAATATCGAAAGCAGTGGCGGTTTTTTCGATGGCGGCGAGGGTGGTGGGGTTGGGGTTTTGGGACTTGAGTTCTTGGTATTTGGTGCGGAACCATGCATGATGGGGGTCTTCGGCGGAGGAGAGAGTGAGGGAGCGAGGGTTGGATTCGTCTTTAATCAGGAGGTTTTGGGCGACGAGGTTGTTGATGTGTTCAGCGACGGTGGAGACGGAGCGGTAGCCGAGGGCGGTCATGATTTCGCGGTAACTGGGAGAGTAGTCGTTGGTTGCGAGGAATTTTTCGATAAAATTAAGAAGTTCTTTTTGCTTTTTTGTGGGCATACTTTACTCCTTTTGTAGTTAGTGCGATTGCGGCGAGGGTGAAGAAGATCATAGAGACGGTTTCATCGGCGAAGACGGGCAGGAAGAGACCAATAACAAGGAGGCCGACAAGAGCGGAGGAGGTAGCGACAGATAGTGGGTCGTGGCGTCTGACGAGAGGGATGAAGATGAGAGTGAGAATATATAGGAAGATGACGAGACCGAAGATGCCGATTTCGTGAGAGACGAAGAGGAACTGGTTTTCGAGGATGATGGGGTGGTCGGTGTAAAGTGAGGCAGATCCGGTGGTGCCGACACCTACGCCGAGAGGGTTTTGGAAGATCTGAGTAATGCCGTGCTGGAGTGAGTCGATGCGCTGTTCGTCGGAGGTTTCGGGACTGGTGGAATAGTAGTTGGTGCGGAAAAAGACGTTTTGGACGAAGGCGTGGTCGCGGTGGATGAATATCGTGGTTGCGATAAGGGCGATAGGGAGGAGAATGGTAGGGAGGAGGATTTTGATGAGTTGGGGACGTAAGTGGAAGAGAGTGATGAAGGCGGCTGTGGCGGTAGAGATGACAGAGGCGAGGAGAGCAGCGCGAGAAAAGCTATAATAGATGCAGATGAGAGAGGTGAGGATGAGGAAGGTAGAAAATACACGTAATTTCAACACTCCATCCATCCCGTCGCCGCTCCTCAATCCTGTCGTCACAGGTTTCGTAGCTAAGTACTCGCCGTCCTGCGTAATACGACAGGATGAATTGCGTGCTGAACGTGTGTTTTTGTGTCTCTGTACCCATGAATATAATAGGTACGTAGTGGCGAAGGTGAGGGTGATGAGAGCGAAGGCGCCGAGAGGGTTGGGGCCGCGGAGGGTGGAGTTGATGCGGATGAAATCGTAGTTCTGGTCGACGGTTTGGTAGGGGAGGATGGTGGATTCGGAGTAGCCGATGTGGGATAAGACGTCGTGCGGAAGGATGAGAGCTTGGAGTGTACCGAAGGTGAGGATGAGAGTGGCACCAGCGATGATAGTTTTCAGGAAAAGGTTTTTGGCGGATGGATAGAGGTGGAGGATAGTGAAGATGAGGAGGAAAATTAGGATAAAGCGGAAGCCGATCATGAGGCCGGCGGCGAATGAATGAAAGTTTTGGAAAGTGAGGAGGGCGACGACGAGACCAAAGACACAGAAGATGACGGAGGCGCGGAAGACAGCGTGGTGGAGGAAGGTGTGCCAGAGTTTTTGGCGAGTGATGAGGTAGATGGCGAGGATGGTGTTTGCGCCGAGGAGAATTTCTTTCCATGCTTGGAAGAAGATAGTAGCAGCGGGGAATTGTGAAGATAGAAAGACCATGATAGGGGTGTGGATTGCGAGGCCGAAGAGGATGATACAGGTGGAAATTATCAAAAAATTCACTATTTTTGTGGGTGAGGAGGTTGAATTAGTGGGTGTCTTTGGTTTGGTCACAGTGAGATTAATTGTAGGGGATTATGGGAGAATTGGGAAGTTTGACGGGGGTGAAATTGCTTTTGGTTGGTGGAGTGGTAGAATGTAGGTATGGAAAATCAATCACACTCAAATCAGATAGACGAACAAGTTGCGGGAGGTGTGAATGCGCAAGGATATCCGATGCATGGTGTGCCGATGGCGCCACCAATGACACAGAAGCCGAAGATGTCAGATCGGACGAAGGGTGTAGTTGCGCTAGTGACGGCGCTGGGGGTTTATTTTGGTGTGGGGGTTGTGGCGATGGTAGTGTGGTTGGTGGCGAGCGGGACGGATATCATGGGGATGGACGAAGCGGCGTTAATGGAGGCTGTGCCGGGATGGGTGTTGTTTTTGCCGCATGTGGTGCTTTTGGTGGTTTTTGGGCTGATGTACTGGAGTGTGATCAAGGGTGATGCGAAGAAAATGACGAAGAAGACGTGGGTGGTGGTTGCGCTGGGGTCGGTTGGGATCTTGGCGGTGAATTTCGCATTGTCAGCGTTGTTTTATGCGTTGGATGTTGACGTGGCGAATCAAGAGGTGGCGGGAGCGGCACTGGAGTCGGCGATGGTGATTGGGATGTTTAGTATCGTGGTGGCGGCACCTGTGTGGGAGGAGGTGGTTTTCCGGCGGGCGCTTCATGACGTAGTGAAGAATCCAGTGGTATTTGTGATTTTGTCGGGACTAGTATTTGGATTGTTGCACTGGAGTGGGGTGGCTACGTTGTCATATATTTTGATCGGGGCGATGTTTGCGGGAGTTTATTTGGCGAGTGGAAAAAATTTGATGGCGGCGATTTTGGTGCATTTTGTGAATAATTTAGTGGCAGTAGTGTTGATGTTGGCGCTCTAGGTGGGTGTGGTAGAATTAGGGTATGGCAAATTTTAGTTTTGATATAACGAGCGAATACGACAAGGCGGAGATGAATAATGGGTTTGAGTCGGCGAAGCGAGAGATCGGGCAGAGGTTTGATTTCAAGGGGACGCCTGCTGACCTAGAGTGGATGGAAGATAAAAAAGGTGTGAAGGTTTTTGGGAATAGTGATTGGCAGGTGGAATCGGTGTTGGATATTTTTATCAAGAATATCTCGAAAAGAGGTGTGCCGAGTTTATTTCTCGACCAGTCGAAGGAAAATCATACGAATAATATGAAGGTGTCGAAAGAAGTGTCGTTTGTGGAGGGGCTGGATGCGGAGAAGGCGAAGAAAGTGACGAAGTTGATCCGAGATGAGTTTCCGAAGGTGAAGACGCAGATCCAAGGGCAGGAAGTAAGGGTGATGAGCGGGTCGAAGGATGATTTACAGGCGGTGATGATGTTTCTGAAGGGGCAAGAGTTGGGGTTTGCGGTGGGGTTTGGGAATTATCGGTAGGGATGTGTCTGTAGTTAAACTTTGATTTCGTGTTTTTTGAGTTCGGAGATGAGGCGAATGCGCATCTCGCTGGCGACATTCCATTGTTCTGATGGGACAGTACCACCGATAATGGAGATAGTGACATTTGGTCCGGTGAAGTCGGAAACGCGTTCAACGCGCGGAGGGTCGGTTATTTTCTTTTCCCACTCGGGGTCTTTGGCGAGTTTTTGACCGACTCTGTTGATGATTTTCATGGCTTCTTTAATATCGCTGTCGTAGCTAATGCGGATGTCGAAGTGGCAGTTGCTGTAGCCCATAGTCTTGTTGATGACGCGGTTGATGGCGCCGTTGGGGACGAAATGTATATTACCCTCTAAGTCGCGGATAGTGGTGGAACGGGCGCCGAGACGTTCGACTTTTCCTGTAGAATTGCCGTTCAGCTCGATGATGTCACCGACGCGGTATTGGTTTTCGGTGATGATGAAGATGCCGCTGAGGAAGTCTCGGACGAGAGTCTGAGAGCCGAAACCGATGGCTACGCCGACTACACCAAGGCTGGCGACAAGGGCGGAAAAGCTGACAGCGGGGAAGATACTTTCACTGACGGTGATGAGTGTGATGACGATAACGAGACACTTCCAGATAGCGGCAGCAAGAGCGGAGAGGGTGCAAGAGCGTTTATGGATGTCTTTTTTACTCCAGTCGTGAGAATGAGCGGCGCGGACGAAGAGGTGAACTATGACATGAAGGATTTTGGCGCCGATTTTGGCGATCAGGATACCAATTATGATAGTTATGATGATGTTGAGGAAGTGATCCGAGAACCAATCGGCGATACCGTTGGTGATGTATGTGAAGTTTTCGGTGAGCCAGTTGGTGAAGTTTGTCACTATTTAGATCCTCTCGTGTCCCGTATTCGGCACGTCTGGTAGGTCTATGAAAGTGTATGATTGATATAGGGTGACTGATCCGCTTACAGTAGTTACAGTAACATCTACTACTCCTGCCGGATGTACTGGAGTGATACAAGTGACAGTAGTTGGATTAATGATTTGGATATCTGTACATGGGAGGCCGCCGAGTGTGATGGAGGTGATGTGTGGAGTATTGAGTCCAAAAGAGAAGACGGGTATATTGGTATTCTCGTTTGTGTCGTTTCCTAACTGGCCACCTATGCCTAGTCCCCATGCGAAAACATTACCTGCGGAGTCTAGGGCTAGAGAGAAGCTACCACCGGCTGATATCTGTACGATATCTTGTTTTGCGATAAATTCGCTCATGTTTACTGCAACTGGTGTGTTGCTACTTTCGTTTGTGCCGTTGCCGAGCTGGCCACCTATGCCTAGTCCCCATGCCCAAATTTGACCAGTGGAGTCAAGTGCGAGAGAGTGTCCCCAGCCAGCGGATATTTGAACCATGTTACGCTCTGCTGGTACGCTAGAAAGATCTACTAGGACTGGGATATTACTAGGGGTGTTCACGCCATTACCGAGTTGGCCAAATCCTCCAACTCCCCATGCGAAGATACTGCCATCCTCGCTAAGCGCTAAGGAGTAATTGAGGCCAGCTGATACTTGTATAATTCCGGATAAAAGTTCAGGAACACCTACTGGAACTGGAACATTACTAGAGGTATTTATACCATTTCCTAACTGGCCACCTATGCCTAGCCCCCATGCGAAAACTGCACCGTCACTACTTAGTGCTAAAGCATGGTTTGCGCCAGCTGAGATCTGGATAATATCAGGTTTATCCAGAACTTCGACAGGTGTATTGTGGTTGTCGTTTCCGCCATTACCGAGTTGGCCAGTCATACCAAGTCCCCACGAGAAGACCCTGTTACTTTCACTAAGCGCTAATGAGTAATTGAGGCCAGCCGAGATTTGTATAATCGGATTTCCTGCGAGTACGCCAGTCATATCTACCTCAACAGGGACATTGCTACTTTCACTTACTCCATTGCCAAGTTGACCATTTAAACCCATCCCCCAAGCGAATACATTTCCTTCGCTGTCGAGAGCTAAAGAATGAATGCCGCCAGCTGATACTTGGATAATTTGTCGATTAGCGAGTACGCCAGTCGTATCGACTTCAACGGGGACATTACTGTTTTCATTAGTCCCGTTGCCGAGCTGACCAGCTCCTCCAACTCCCCATGCCCAAATTTGACCAGTGGAGTCAAGTGCGAGAGAATGGTCGCGTCCTGCTGAAATCTGCGTAATGTATACCTGAGTTCCAAAATACCCAGTAATAGTAACAAGTTCGTTGCCAGAAGTCGGCCCAACGTTTGATGTGATAGATGTAATAGAAAGAGCAGTTACTGTTTCTGATGGATTAAGTGTGTTAAGAATTATTGCTTGTACCGAAAAAACTGCCACGACTGCGACGGTCGCAAAAAATGACAATCTACTTAAAAATTTGTGGGTTGTTTGCATTGAAAATTATTTCTCTCGCAGGTTAAAAATTATTTTGCACTCTATATAGAAACATTAGCATGATTAAGGGGAGAGGTCAATAGGAGTTGAAATTATAATAGATGAGTGCGGAGGAAGGTGTCGCCGTCGCCTGCTCCGAAGAATAGGACGAGATAGTTTTGGTCAAGTAGAGATTTGATTTCGGAGATGAGGGTTTTGTCGAGCTCGGCGGGAGTGGCGACTTCGGGGTTTTCGAGGCTAGAGATAAATTCGGTCGGGGTGATAATGGGGAGGTTTGGGTCTTCGCGGGTGAGATAAGTGGGAAGCCAGAGCAGACGATCGACGCCATTAAAGGCGGATGAGTAGAGGTGGCGGGATTGGTGCTGGCGGATGTTTTGGTGGGGCTGGTAGATGATAGCGAGCTTTTTATCTTCTTTTTTAGTTTTCTCTAGGGCGAGCTGGATAGTGGCGCGGACTTCGCTGGGATGGTGAGCATAGTCGGTGTAGAGATTGTCGACGAGGCGTTCGAAGCGGCGGGCGGAGCCGGGGAAAGAGTTGAGGGCGGTGATAATTTGAGACTCGGGGATTTCAGGGTGGAGGTTTTGAATAGTAGCAAGGGCGAGAGTGGCGTTTTTGCGGTTATGTTCACCAAGCAAAGTAATAGCGGGGTTTGGTTGGTCGAGAGTTTGGACGTTTTGAAGTGGGGGGAGCTGGGTGGTTTGATCTAGCCAAGTGATGGTGGATTGGCTCTGGGAAATGAATTGAGTGAAGGCGGAGAGGTAGTCTATCTCGGTAGGGTAAGTGTCGGGATGGTCATGTTCGATAGTGGTAATGAGGGAGAGATAGGGAGAGTAATGGAGGAAGTGACGGTCGAACTCACAGCATTCATAGAGGAAGATGTCGGACTGATCGGTGAAATGGCCGCTGGAAGCAAAAGTGAGAGTAGTACCGACGAGGTGAGAGGCAGGGAGGTTGAGCTGCTGGAAAGCCCAGATAAGCATAGATGTAGTGGTGGTTTTGCCGTGAGTGCCTGCGACGGCAACGAGGCGGAAATTTTGAAGCTTGAGGAGCTCGGGGAGAAATTCGTCGCGTTTGGAGGTTTTGATGCCGAGTTGTTGGGCAGCGAGGAGTTCGGGGTGGTCGGCAGGAAGTGCGGAAGTGTAGATGAACCAATCGATAGGAGAGTTTTCGTGAGTGTATTTTAAGAAGTCACCATCCTGAGCACCTGGGCCGAGGGAGAGATTGACACTGGCGGTTTTTAACTCTTCAACGATAGGGGTGATGGTGGCATTGAGGTCTGAGCCAGAGACTTGATATCCGGCACTACGAGCGATGAGGGCGAGAGGACCGATGCCAGATCCGGCGATGCCAGAAAAGTAGATGTTCATGAATTAGATTGTATCATCTTTTTGGCTTCTCGGAAGACTTGGGGAAGACGAAGTGGGAGTAGGCGAAATAGTGAAAAACTAACATAGTGAGGGTGGCGAAGCCGAAGATACCAGTGCTGATGATAAACTCGTGAGTGAACGGAAGAGATAAGGCGGAAGAAATGTTGTAGGCGAACTGGTAAAGGGGGGTGAACTCTGCGAAGAGGATGGCAGAGAATGGACGGAGAATGAGTACGGCGAAGATGTTTACGATGAGAAATTTGACGATGGTGAGGCGAGTGATGTGGCGATCGCGCCAGGTGATGTGGCGATGTGCGATATAGGCGGCGATAGTAGCGAGAGTACCAGAGATAGCGACGGCGATGGAGTGCGAATTACTGAGATTGGCGAGGACGAAGGTAGTGAGGAGAATATAGGTGATATAGTCAAAGAGAGTGAGACCGACACCGACTGAAGCGAAAATAGCAGGGCGATGTTTAACTGGGTTTGTTTTGGTTTGTTTTGGTTTTTTGGTTGATTTCATCGTGAAGTGTTAGTTATTGTAGCGGAAATATCCGGTATTGGGTATGTCTGGAGTTTCGGTATTTGGTGCTTCTAGGGTAGATATATATGTGTAAGCTTGGTGGAGTGTGACTGAGCTGCCGTCAGAGGTATTGATGGTGACGTCTGCTTTGCCGGCAGGGTGTGCCGGAGTGGTGCAAGTAATGGTGTCGGAGTCGACGATAGTGACGTCTGTACAAGGAAGGCCACCGATAGTAACCGACATAATAGTGTTAAGGGATACAAGAAGGTCGAAAGAGGAAACTGGGCTGGTGCCAATGATGTTTATTGAGCCATTGCCTAGTTCGCCACTCATGCCCGCTCCCCACGCAAAAACCCTGCCTTCGTCATCTAGTGCGAGAGACCTGAGACTTCCAGTTGCGATCTGGGTGATAGTGCGATCTGCTAGTACGCCAGAGGTGCCGACAGCTACAGGTACGCTACTGTTTGTAGTTGAATGATTGCCGAGATGGGCTCGTTCGTTATTCCCCCAGGAAAAGGCTCGGCCGGTAGTGTCGAGTACGACGGATTGGTTGGTGCCAGCTGTGATCTGGGTAATGACACGTCCTGCGAGAACCCCAGAAACGTCAACAGCCACAGGTACACTACTATTGGTAGTTGTGCCGTTGCCAAGGCGGCCAGATTCATTATTTCCCCAAGACAGGACTTGTCCGTTAGAGTCGAGGGCGAGGGTGTGGGTAAGTCCAGCTGTGATCTGAGTAATGACGCGTCCTGCGAGAACCCCAGAAACGTCAACAGCCACAGGTACACTACTATTGGTAGTTGTGCCGTTGCCAAGTTGACCAGATCCGTTAGATCCCCAGGCAAAGACCGTTCCTTCGTCGTCTAGCGCGAGAGAGAAGGAGCCTCCGGCTGTTATCTGTGTAATGTTTTTGCCATCAAGCACTCCAGACATGTCTACTGCGATAGGCGTGCTACTGCCGGTAGTTGTGCCGTCACCGAGCTGTCCGGAGCTATTTAACCCCCAAGTAAAGATACGTCCCTCGTCGTCTAGAGCGATAGAATGAGAAGATCCAGCTGAGATTTGAGTAATGACGCGCCCTGCGAGAACTCCGGAGGTGTCAACAGCTACAGGGGTATTACTGCTGGTATTTGTGCCGTCACCGAGCTGCCCAGCAGCGTTTGCGCCCCAGGCAAAGACGTGTCCTTTGCTGTCTAGAACGAGGTTGTGATTACCTTGCGTTGAGATCTGAGTAATGACTCGTCCCGTAAGTACACCTGACATATCGACGGGAGTGGGGGTGGCACTGAGGAAGACAGAGGTGCCGTTGCCGAGCTGACTACTGTTGTTACTGCCCCATGTCCAGAGTTGGTTATTGTTGTCAATACCGAGAGAGTGTATGAATCCGGTTGCTATTTGTGGGGTAGTGATAGCGAGATTGAGACTTCCAGTGACAGTAATCAGTTCACCGCCAGTAGTTGGGCCTTGGTTTGGTGTGATGGAGGCTATGGATAGGGCGGTAGTCTTCGCGGGTTTGATATTATTAGTGATGATTACCTGTGCGGAAAAGATTACTACTGCTACTGTGCTGGCGATAAAAGGTAGTCGGGTTAAAAATTTAGTGGTGCGCATTGATATGATCCTCCTTTATTGTCACGTATTATAAAAATGATATCTTGCACTCGATCATTAAACATTAGCATATATGGTGATTGGCAGTCAATAGTAACTGGAATTTTGATGCTATAGGTAGGTTCGTCATGTTATAATGAAGAGACGATCAGATTGGAGGAGTATGAAGTTTTTGCGAGGTAAAAAAGAGGCGGTGGATAGTGGGGAATTTGGCTATTTAGATGCGGAGGCGGTTTATTTTGACTCGGCGTGTCAAAGTCTCAGGCCGCAACCAGTAATTGATGCTTTAACTGAGTATTATAAGGAATTTAATTCGTGTGGGGAGCGGGTGAAATATGCGTGGGGCAGGAAGGTGGATGAGAGGATCGAAGATACGAGAGGGGCGGTTTTGAAGCTCCTAAAGATGAGTCCGCGGAAGTATTTTGTGAGTTTTACGTTGAATACGACTTATGGAGTGAATTTGGTTTTGAGCCAGCTGAAAGAGGGAGTGGTGAAAAAGGTGGTGACGACGGATATTGAACATAATTCGGTGGGGCTGGCGACGATTGCTTTTGCGAAGAAGCATGGAGTGGAGCGAGAGGTGATTGCGCGGAAGGATGATGGATCGATCGATCTAAAGAAAGCAAACTTTAAAGATGCGCTCGTGGTGGTGAACGCAGTGAGTAATATAGATGGGCGGGTTTTGAAGAATTTGCACGAGGTGGTGGATAGGGTGAGGAAGGGTGGAGGGGTGGTTGTGCTTGATGCGGCACAAGCGATGGCGCATTCTCGAGGAGTGATTGAGCGGTGCGAGGCAGATGTAGTGGTTTTTTCCGCACATAAAATGTATGCGCCAAGTCTAGGCGTGATGGTAGTGGGGAGGGGTTTATTGGAGAAGATTGATCTGGGGTTTGTGGGGGGTGGAATGGTGGATGATGCGTGGGAAGATGATTATAAATTATCATATACAAATGATGAACATATCCATACGGTGTTTGAGCCGGGGCTGCAGGCTTTTGGGGAGATTGTGGCGCTGGGTGAGGCGATCAGGTGGCTGAAGAAGACAGAAAAGACGCAAGTGGTGGAGTTGAAGCGACTGAGTAAGAAATTGTTTGATTTTCTGAAGTCGAAGAAGGGGGTGGTGTTGGTGAACAAGGAGGCGAATGCGGTAATTTCGTTTTATCATAAAAAGATCGATGGACACTTGTTGGCGGCAGGGATGAGCAGTAAGGGGATTATGGCGCGGAGTGGGTATTTCTGTTGTCACTATTATCTGGATCACGTGAAGAAATATCCGCCGCTAGTGAGGTTTTCGCTGGGGTATCATACGCGGGAGGAAGATGTGGATAGGGCGATTGAAGCGCTGGAGAAAGTACTGAATTAATGGTCTGTATTGTTGCGTTTTTTATACTGTGTATTACGTCGATTTTTTCGGCGAGATTCCGTAGACCTTTGAAAAAGGCGTGGGCATGTTTGACGAAGAAAGT
Organism: Candidatus Saccharimonadota bacterium; assembly: GCA_009785325.1. Classification (GTDB taxonomy): domain Bacteria; phylum Patescibacteriota; class Saccharimonadia; order Saccharimonadales; family Saccharimonadaceae; genus WQWN01. The sequence goes on along the minus strand of WQWN01000003.1, from coordinate 51,621 downwards.
GCGGCTGCAAAAGTGTGAGACGGGGTTTAAGGATGATGTGAAAAATTCGGTGTTGGCACGAGTGGTGATGCGGCGACCTGAACTGGTGAAGCCACTTGGGGTAGCGATGGAAGTTTTGGCGGTGGTGCTGGTGATCGTGATGGTGTGGAGTGTGGCGGAAGTGGTGAAGGGCGGTGCGGCGATGATTGCTTTTGGGACGTGTGACGTGAGACAGCCGAGTGCGTGTGTACTGGGGACGGGCGAGGCGTGTAATATTGATGGAGAGAGGCTGGGGTTTATTGAATCGATCAGGACCGGGCAGCCGCATAGGTTTGTGACGAATTGGTTCTCAGAGTTTGGAGAGGCGTTTAGTGGGATTCCAGTGAGGTTTAGGAATTGGGATGCGATGGATTATATCCCTGAGAATGCGAGTTTTTATCGGGATTTCGATTGGGGGTTGCCGATTGCGTTGAAGATTTTGGATCCGGGATGTGGAGTTTGTCGAGATTCGTACTTGAATAAGCTAGATTCGGGGTTTATGGATCGATATAATTTGGCGTTTTTGGCGTATCCGATTCCTGGAGTGCAAGGTGAGGAGTGGGCGTTTAGGAATTCGTATTTGATTGTGCGATATATCGAAGCGGTGCGGAGCGTGGAGTTGGAATGGTTTTTGGAGTTGGAAGAGGGGGAGGGGGAGATTTTGAGGACGGAGCTTGCAACGGATTGGATGATTATTGATAGGCTGTTTACGGGGTTTGATGAGATGGGGCGGCAATATCAGGATGCATTTAATGCGTCTTATAGTGCAGAAGAGGCGGAGGAGAGACTGCAGAGTTGGCTGAGGGAGTGGGGGTTTAGTGAGGAGGAATTGGAGCAGATCGTGGATCGGTCGAGGTCGGGAGAGGTAAGGGCGACGATCGAAACGAATATGAACGTGGTGGACAATGTGATTCGGACGAAGATGATCCCGACGATGATCTTTGATGGGCGGAGATGGCACGGACTTTATAGTTAGAAAGGAAAATTGGATGAGCGAGAAGAAGATCGAGGTGAGGAGATTGGAGAGATGGGATGAGGGGTTGGCGAGAGAGATGGGGAGGCTGCTCAGGGATTTGACGCCGAAGTATGATGGCGGGGCAATGAGTCAGGAGTGGGTCGAGATGATAGTAGAGTCGGAGTTGCACGATCAGTTGTTGGTTTTTGATGGGGAGGAATTGATCGGGATGGCGACGGTGTCGGTAGTGTTGGGAGCGTATGTGGGGAGAAATGTGTATTTGGAGGACTGTGTAGTGAAAGGTGATAGGCAAGGGCAGGGGGTCGGGGGGATTTTGTGGGAGGCTGTGGTGGCGTGGGGGCGTGAAAAGGGCGCAAGGAGGCTGGAATTTACGTCGACTGGTGGAGATAAAAAGACGGGGGCTGTAGGGTTTTACCTGAAGCAAGGGGCGGAGATCCGAGAGACGAATTTCTTTAGGTTTGAGTTATTGTAGTTAGTTGATTATTTCGGCGAGTGTGTTAGAAGTGGCGTCGAGAGCGTTAGCTTCGTCGGTGTCGAGGTGGAGGTCGAGGGTAGCTTCAGGGGAGACGCGGACGATGATATCTTCTAATATGCCGCCGCGAGAAGTATGGAAGCGGGCGGATATTTTTTGGCCGTCGGTGAAGTTTAGTTTTTGAGCTGAGATGGGGTCACAGTGTAGGTGGCGGGCGGCAATGATGACGCCGTAGAGAATAGCGATGGAGTTGCCGTTTTCTGCGGTGATTTTGATACCTGAGGTGTTTGTGAGGTCGCCTGAGAGGCGGACGGGGGGTTGGAGTTTGAGTGTGAAGGAGTCGGTTTTGGAGATTTCGACTTGGGTTTCGGGGCGGTCAGGGCCGAGGATGCGGACATTTGGAATTTCGCCTGCGTCGGTGGAAATGGTGACGGTGGCGGTAGTGGCGAATTGACCTGACTGGGAGAGATCGCGGAGTTTTTCGAGAGGGGTTTCGCCGAAGAGGGCGATGCGGTCTTTTTCGGAAAGATGGATGTGGCGAGCGGAGATGGAGACGGGGATTTTATTCATAGAATTATTTTAGCATAGGATTTTTGGGATTTGGGGCAGATTATGTTGTGATTTGGAGATTTTATCAGGGGTGATGCGAGTGGGTAAGGAGATGAGTAAAAACACGAAAAATGTAAATAAAAAGACTAGTGGAGGACTAGGGGTGTTGATATTATTTAGTGATGAAAAAGTTTAAGCGTTTTGTGACACTAGTGGTGATGGTCGGGATGATTTTGAATTTGGGAGTGGTGGGAGTAGTGAGTGCGGATATGGGGATGGAGGATTTGGCGGAGTGGGAGGAGATTGAAGATGAGATAGGATTGGGAGAGGAGGGAGGTGATGAGGGGGAGGATATAGATGGCGGGATTTACTTGTCGAGGATCGGGATGGATGAAGGGAGGGCTTTTGTAGAGGTGAGGAATACGGGTGGAAGTGTGCGGGTGGAGTCTGTGGCGGTGGTGTTGAGTGGGGCGAATAGGCTGAGGGTGGGTGTGGGAGCTGGGGTTTTTGAGGCGGATTCGTACTTTACGTTTTTACAGGAGGATTTTGTAGGACAGGGGTGGGTGGGAAATCAAATTGTGGCGAATCGGTCGGTGGACTTGTGGGTGGATGGGGTGATGGTGGATAGTTTGTGTTTTGGGACGATAGCTAATTGTGGCGGGGTGCATGCGACGGGGAGTACGAATATGGTCGGTGGGTCGGCGATGCTGGAAGGGTGTTTTGTGGGGGTGGTGAGAGTGAGCTGTGAAGGGTCGGCGGCGAGGGATTGGTTGATTTTGACGTATGAAGGCTGGGAGTTGAGGAGTGGAGGTTTTGTGGTGGATGAGGTGGAGGAAGAAGGAGAAGAAGTTGAGGTCAGGCCGGAGGATGTAAATTTGTGTGAAGGACTGATTATCACGGAGATCGGGGCGAATTTGGATCGGCAGTTTGTCGAGGTACATAATGCGAGAGGTGTGGTGGTGGATCTGTCGGGGTGTCGAGTGAGTGTGAGGGCGGGAAATTCGTGGACGACAGTTAGATTTGATGAGGGGAGAGTGCTCGGGATGTATGGGTATCTAGTGGTGTGGGCTGATGATGGAGGGCTGACGATGACGCGGAGTCCGTCATCGGCTGTGGGGAATCCTGTGAGGATTTTGACGAGCAGTGATGAGTATGACTTTGTGGACGAGGTGTTTTATGCAAGGCAAAGGACGGGGACGAGTTGGGCACTTTTCGCAGACGGATGGAAAGAGACTTATGTGCCAACGCCGGGAGCGGAAAATATATGGAGTGAATTTAGGATTTGCGAGCCTGGGAGAGTGATAAATCCTGAGACGGGGAATTGTGTGAACGAGCCGACGCCTCTGGTGGACTGTGGGCCTGGGCGGTATCGGAGTGAAGAGACGGGGCGATGTCGAAATATCCCGGTGATCGTGGGGCTGGCGCCGTGTCGGGAGGGGTATTATCGGAATCCTGAGACGAATCGATGTAGGAGGATTCAGGAAGATACTGGGCCAGCGCCTTGCGCGCCTGGTTGGGAGAGGAATCCTGAAACGGGGCGGTGTAGGTTGATTAGGGAGAATATAGGAGCGGCTTTTGGGACTGATCCGATGGAATCGGACGAGCGGTCGGTTTTTGTAGGGACGTGGGGGCTGGTGGTCGTGGTGGGTGGAGGTTTGGTGGTGGCTGCGATCCAGTTTAGAAAAGAAATCGCGGGGATGGGGCGGAAGGTTTTGGCTAGTATTTCTAAAGGGTGATTTCTGCAGAGAGTGCTAGTTACTGGTGTGGTAAGATGGTGATATGAAGTTGTTTTTGGCGAGCCAGGATTATGGGAAGTTTGACGAGAGGTTTGTGGAGATGTGCGGGGAGAATCGGCGGGTGCTTTTGGTTTCGAATGCGAAGGATTACAAGTCGGCGGAAGAGCGAGCGGAGAGTGTAGAGAGGAAGTTAGGGATTTTGAGAGAAATGGGGATGGAGGCGGAAGAGTTGGATCTGAGGAATTATTTCGGAAAAGTGGGAGAGATGGCGGATTTCGTGAAGAAATGGAAGCCGGGGGCGGTGGTTTTGGCGGGTGGAAATACGTTTATCCTCAGAAAGGCGCTGGCATACTCGGGAATGGATGCGGTGATTAATCGGGAGGTGCGAGCGGGGCGGATGGTATGTGCGGGTGATAGTGCGGGAGCGATCGTGGTGGGGCCGAGTTTAGCGTATTTTGAAGCTGCAGACGACCCGAATGTGGTGCCAGATAAGTATCGACGGGAAGTGATTTGGGAGGGGATGGGACTGACGGATGTAAGAGTGGTGCCGCATGTGGGAGATGGGCGTTTTGGTGAGTTAGTAGGTAGGATAATGGAGGTGTTCCGGCAATTGGGATTAGAGTTTGTGGGGTTGACGGATGAGGAAGTTCTAGTAGTGGATGGCGATAAGCGAGAGGTTCTCAGGTGAGGATTTTGGGGATTGATCCGGGGACGGGGATTTTGGGGTTCGGGGTGGTGGATGTCGAGAAGTCGGGGAAGGTGAAACTGGTGACGGCGGGGGTAGTGAAAAGTCCTGCGCATACGCCGCTGGATGATCGGTTGTTGGATATTTATGATAGTTTACGGGAAGTGATGGAGGAGACGAAGCCTGATGAGGTGGTGATTGAGAAGTTGTTTTTTGCGAAAAATGTGACGACGGCGATCAGTGTGGCGCATGCGAGAGGTGTAGCGATGCTGGTGGCGAAGCAGGCTGGAGTGAAAATCGCGGAATATACGCCGCTACAAATCAAGCAAACGATGACGGGGTATGGGCGGGCGGAAAAGAAGCAGGTGCAGGAAATGGTGCGGGTGCATCTGGGGCTGAGCGAAGTGCCGAAACCTGATGATGCGGCGGATGCTTTGGCGGCGGCGATTACTCATGTAATGATGGGGAAGTTGAGGTGAAGTTGGTGAAAATAAAGGCGTGGTGGGTGCGATACTGGCGGGCGAACTGGGTGGCGTGGTTGTGCGGAGTTTTTGGAGTAGTGTATTTTCTGGCGATGTTTGGAATGGAGGTGGTAGATGTGACAAATACGGCGTGGTTAATGAATCGTAATATGGACCTGACGCAGCATCAGGTGGGATGGGAGTATTTTCGAGTGTCGAGCTGGAACTTTCCGCATATTGGGATGATTGATGGCTTGGCGTACCCAGATGGGCTGAGTGTGATGTTTGTCGATAGTATTCCGATCGTAGCGATACTCTTTAAGATCTTTTCTGAGTGGCTGCCAGAGAGTTTTCAATATTTTGGGTTGTTTGGGTTGATGTGTTATTTTTTGATGGCGTTTGTGGCGGCGAAGATATTTGGACTGTTTACGAAAAATATGTGGGTAGTGATTTTTGGGTCGGCTCTACTAGTGATGAGTCCAGTGATGTTTGCAAGAGTGTTTGTACATACAGCGCTGGCGGCGCACTTCGTGGTTTTGCTGGCGGTGTATTTGTTGTTAACGTATAGGCGGCGAATGGAGTGGAGGAAGTTTGTGTTGAGTTGGGGGGCGTTGATGGTTTTGGCGGTGGGGGTTCATTTGTACTTTGTGCCGATGGTGGGGGCGTTGATGATGAGTGCGCTGGTGTTGAGCTGGGTGAATTGGCGAGGGTCGATACTGAAAATAGGAGTTTCGGTGGCGGCTATGGGGGTGTGGATGTGGTTAATTGGGGCTTTTACGATTCCTATGAGAAATGCGGTAGCAGGTGGGCTGGGGGAGATGGGGATTAATTTACTGGCGATGTTTAACGGAGGTGGGTATAGCAGGATGCTACGGCCGATTGCGATGCCGGAAGATGGAATGAATAGTGGACTGGCTTATTTGGGAATGGGGGTGATTGGGGTTTTGGTGATACTGCTAGGGGTGGGTATTTTGGAACTGGCACGAAAGCGCAAAAAGACTTCAGGATGGAGGAAGTGGGTGACATGGCAGAGAGTGCTGGCGATGGTGCCGATAGTAGGGCTGGTGGTGTTGGCAATGGGTCCGGTAGTGGCTTTTGGTCAACATGAGTTAGTGAGAGTGGAGCTACCGGGGTTGGTGGAGCGGATATGGTCGATTTTCCGGGCGACGGAAAGGTTGTTTTGGCCGATTTATTATTTGGTAGTGATCGGTGTAGTAATTGGAGTGATTATATGGATGAGGAAAGTGAAAGTGTGGGCGACGGTAGTGGTTTTGGGGTTGGCGGTGTTGGTTCAAGTACAAGATGTAGTAAGGTCAGACATGGTGCTGGGGTGGCGAAGTGAGGTGATGGCGATGGCGAGCGAGCGTGAGTATGTATTGAGCGATGGAACGAGAGGGGTGGTGGAAGGGTTTTGTGAAGGGAGGAGACACTTGGTGATTCTCGACGACATCAATTTACAGGAGGTAGATGCAGAATCTTTTGATGTGTTTGATGTGGGAGTGGTATGTGGACTGACGTTGAGTGATGGGTATTTTGCGCGGAAAGATTGGCGAGCGATTGAGCTAAGACGTGAGGAGATAGTTGGAGAGTTGATGCGAGGAGAGGTGAGAGAGGAGTATTTATATATGACGGTTGATGAAAGATTAGTAGAGGCGATTTTTGAGAGTTCAGGACTGGAGTTGGTGCAAGTAGGGAGGTGGTGGGTGTGGTAGAATTGGAGGAGCTATGATTGCGCATATATGTGGAAAAGTTGTGGAGAAATTTGGGTCTAGTGTGATCGTGGATGTGGGTGGAGTTGGGTATGAGGTGACGGTGACGGGGCTGGAATATGAGAGACTAGTGCTGGAGACGGAGGTGAAAGTTTATACGTATCACTCTGTGCGGGAGCAGAGTGAGGAGCTGTTTGGATTTATGAATTTGGCGGGGAAGAGGTTGTTTGAGATGTTGATTACGGTGCAAGGGATCGGGCCAAAAGCAGCGATGGCGATTTTGTCGATCGGGGAGAGCGAGGTGGTGCGGAATGCGATTGCGAATGAGGATGCGGTGTTTGTGGCGAAAGCTGTTGGAGTTGGGAAAAAGTCGGCAGAGCGGGTAATCGTGGATTTGAAAGATAAAGTGGGACTGGCGCTAGCGTACGACAAGAAAGAACAGGTGGAACTGGTGGGGCGTGGCGATGAAGCGCTCGAGGCGCTGATGGCGCTCGGGTATAATATCGGGGATGCGATGAAGGCGCTGGAGGGAGTAGATGAGAAGTTAGGGACGGCGGAGCGGGTGAGAGAAGCGCTGAAGGCGCGATAAAGAACTAGTAGTTTTCAGCGTTGATTTCGAAGTAGGACTGGGGGTGGGCACAAGTAGGGCATTCTTCGGGGGCGTTGTTGCCGATGTGGGTGTGACCGCAGTTGCGACAGTGCCAGATGGCGGTTTTTTCGGATTTGAAGACTTCGTCTTTTGCGATGCGATCTGCGAGTGTAAGGTAGCGTTTTTCGTGCTGTGATTCGATTTTTGCGACCATGTCGAAGAGGTCGGCGATCTCGTCGAAGCCTTCTTCACGGGCGGTTTTGGCGAAATCTGGGTACATTTCGGAGTATTCATGATGTTCGCCGTTTGCAGCGTCTTGGAGGTTGTCGGGAGTTGGAGGTACGGATCCGCCATTAAGGGCTTTGAACCAAAGTTTTGCGTGTTCTTTTTCGTTGAGAGAAGTTTCTTCGAAGATGGCGGCCATACGTTCGTAGCCGTCTCTTTTAGCTCGGGATGCGTAGTATTGGTATTTGACGCAAGCTTGGGATTCGCCTGCGAATGCTGCTTTTAGATTTTCCTCAGTTTTTGAGCCTTTTAGTTCTGGCATGATGTCCTCCTGTTTTGTGGTTTAATTGTAGCATATGATCGTGACAAAATTGACGGAGCAAAAGAGAGACGCGGGGCGAGTGAATGTGTTTGTGGATGGGAAGTATCGGCTGAGTCTGAGGTTGGAACAAGTGGTGGAGTTGGGAGTGCGAGTGGGATTGGAGATGGATGAGCTGGAGCTGGAAAGGTGGGAGGAGACGAGTGAATTTGGGAAGGTTTATCAGAGGGTGTTGGAATATTGCCTGGTGAGACCGAGGAGCGTGCGAGAGATGGAGGAGTACTTGTGGAAGAAGAGGCTGGATAAGAAACTTGTGGACGGTGGAGTGAAAAAAGGTGTTTCGGAGAGGATGACGGAGGAGGTGTTGGAGAAGTTGGTGGATGGTGGGTATGTGGATGATGAGAAGTTTACTGAGTTCTGGGTGGAGAATCGGATGCGGCGAAAGGGAGTGAGTGGGAGGAGGCTAAGGATGGAGCTAGCGAAGAAGGGGGTGGATGTGAAGGTGGTTGAAAGCGTTCTGGCGAGGTCGGAGCGGGACGAGAAGGAGGAGATGCGGAAGATGATCGTGCGAAAGCGAGCGAAGTATGATGACGAGAAACTAGTGGTGTATCTGGTGAGACAAGGTTTTGGATGGAATGAAGCGAAAGAGGCGGTGGAGGAGTATGCAAAGGGTGATAATTGACATCCTGTATGTAATGTGCTATGGTTCTGTAGTAAATTGTCGCTAGAAGGCGGTTTAGGGACGTTGAGAAACTACTATTCAAAATAAATGACTGGAGGAGGTGGATTTTGTGCTGGGTATTTTCGGTAATAGCAAAAGAAAGAAAGGACTGAAGAGGTCTGAAGAACGGTTAATGAGGCGGTTTGGGCTGTATTTCTACAGAAACAGTGAAACTCCGTACTGGAGTTTAAAACTGAGCAGCGGAGAAGCTGCGGAGGGCTCTGAAAAAGCTGTGGTGGACTTAGATCTTCTGGATGTTCTCGGAGTCAAGAGGAAGGTTTTGGTTGAATCTGCGCTTGATCTGGAGCCGGAGTTCTCACTGCCTGAAAAAGGAGGCGAAGGCATATGCCAGGCGGTTTATGCCATTGAGGTGTATGGGTTTCGTCGTAAACGCGGGAAAACTATACTCAACGGGAGGCAGTGTGTAGATGATGGGAACAAGAGCATCAAAGAACACATCATTAATACTGCAATGCTCACCTCCTACAATATGACCGTGGCACTCCTTGTTGTGACTGAAAGGTTTGCGTATGATGAGGAAGGCACAATAACCGGGAGACCGGGAGCTGAACTGGAAATTCTGCAAATTAGACCATGGAAGTTTGACTTCAAACAGTGGGTTGCAGACATGTGTGATGAGCGCTGGGCTCGGGAGAGGTATCGGGATTACTACGGGGAAGATATTAACACAGCGATCAGCGGTGCTGGATAGTAGCGAGAGTGGGGATTTGGGGCGCGGTTTTTTCTGCGTCCCTTTTCTTTTGATCTTTGTTTTGAGATTGTGGACAGAGGTTGAAAGAAGTTTAAGCTTGACTTGCGGGGTTATTTATGCTAAAATGATAGTTGTAAATGAGGAATGTTTACAAGAGCGAGAGCTAGATCTTTTAGAACTTAGTTAGTTTGGGGGCCTGAAGTGGATTTGTGTGCTAATCGTAAGAGGTTGGCGTGCGGATCTACTTCAGGGCGTTTTGCCTGTGGTAGTCGACTATTATTCAGGAGGTAATTACTTATGAAAGCAGGGCGTGTAGGGGCTGTAATGTTGGCTTGTTTGGTGCTTTTCGGCGGTGTGGGTGTATGGGGGATGGTGTCTTTAGGACAGCCGGTATATGCGGTTGGAGTTACGATGGAGATACCGTCGGCGCCGGCTGTGGCGGAAGAGGCTCAAAACTGTGTTTACATGCAAATTGCGGATACGCTCAGTATCCGTGACGGACGGGCAATGGGAAACCTCGGCAATCTGAGGATTGTCGGGTATGACACCGAGCGTGGCACGTTGTTGCTTCGCCCGGTGGACGGAATGATCATTGCGAAAACAGGAGGCGGGACCAGTGTTAATATTATTCATTATGACGGTATCATCGAGGCGCGGTTTTTGCGCCCAGAGTACTGGCTCATGGATGGTGGATTGGAAGTGCCGCTGAGATCTGCCTATATGAGGTATGAATCACATCAAGTTCCGGAGGATACGGAGTGGTTCGCGCAGAAGATGCGCGATCTGATTCGTACGACGACTCGATCGGGAGATGAGGAAACCGTGACGACCGCCATGCGAGATGGTCTCAGAGTAATCTTGTCGTATGGTTTTGACGATGCGACAGGGACACTCACTATCATCCATGGCATCGTAGTCGATCCGAGAGATCGGTATGAAGTGTGGATCGAAGAGAATAGAGATAACCCGGAACTGCCGCTTTGGGCGACGGTGCGTGCTGGCGAAAAGAGCAACTTCCGTTACTTGGAAGACGCACTGGCAAGATGGCAGGCTGAGCAGGATAACTAACTATGAAGTTCAATTTGGGGCGCAGAAATGCGCCTCTTTTCTTTGGGGTTTATTCGGTGTCGGAGGATTCGACGGGTTTTGGGGTTTCGGTTTTACGGAAAGGGTTGATGTAGCTTGAGGATGATGCGAGCTGGACGGGGTCGAGTTTGACTGTCTGAGTGTCGTTTTTGATGATGACTTTGTCGTCGTCGATTTCGATAATTTGGGAGCGGTTGATGGTGAGTTCGGGGTCGTTGAGGCTGGAGAGGAAGGGGCGCTTGACGACGAGTTGGTAGATGGAGAATGTGGCGGAGTCGATGGTGTAGTCAGCGACGCGGCCGATATTTTGCTTTTTTTTCGTGATGACTTTGTGATTTATGAGGTGGAAATCGTAGTCGATGATTTGCTTGACGCGGATGACGTCGTTTGGGTCGACGAGATCGTCAACGGAGTCGATGATGAGGCCCATGGGGCTGAGTTCACGAACGTCGTCTGTCATGAGGGTGTTGGCTGGTTCGCGGTCGACGAGTGGGCCGCTGAGTTGGTAGGCGATGATTTTGAGCTTGACGGGATCAATGATGGGAGTGGCGGTAATACCGAGTTCGCCGCCGATTTGGAGACTGAGGACGGGGTAGTTGAGGAGTTTTGATCCGAGAAGTAGCATATGGTTTTATTGTAGCATAAATTGGGGATGGTGAAGAATTGAGGTGTTAGCGGTCGGGGATTTGGAGGACTTGGGCGGGGAGGGCGTGACGGAAGTAGTTGTCGTGGGAAATGTAGAGGACGGCGCCGTGGTAGCGGAGGAGGGCTTGCTCGAGCTCCTCGATGCTTGGGAGGTCGAGGTGAGAGGTGGGTTCGTCGAGGATGAGGAGAGTGGGGTCGTTGGCGAGCATGGCGATGATTTGGAGGCGGGCTTTTTGGCCACCAGAGAGATTTTTGACGAGAACATCGCGGTCGGAGTCGGTGAAAAGATAGTCGGACATGAGTTGGCGGATGCGGCGATCGTTGATGATGATTCCTGCGTCTTGGTGGAGGCAGTCGATGGCGTCTGGGAGGAGGAGGTCGAAGTACCTTGTGTCGACTTCCTGGTGGTAGATGCCGAGGCGGACGTGAGGGTCGAGGTGGGATTCGCCGTGGAAAATTGTAAGCGGACTGCTAAGCCCATTAGCTTCCGAGAGCGCATTCTGAGGTACTCGCGCATCGTCATGCGGAGTAGCCTCATCCATTTCAGCCACATCTGTCGTCACAGATGTTTCCAGTCTCTCGGAAACTAATAGCTTGCGCTTACTGTCTGTATCGCTGAGCGAGAGTAGTGCGCGAACTAGAGTGGTTTTGCCGGCTCCGTTGCGGCCGCGGATTTCGAGAGCTTCGCCTTCGCGGAGTTGGAAATTAATGTTTTTGAAGAGGGGGGAGTCGTAGCCGACGGAGAGGTCGGTGGCTTCGGCAATTAGCTTTTTAGATTTTGATTCGGTGGATTTGAGGGCGAGTTTGACGTTTTTGGCTTTGTATTTGTCGTAGCGGTCGGTGTCTTTGTAGCCGAGCTGCTCGACGCTACTGCGGTCGATCCAAAAGTTGGGTTTTTCGGTTTTTTGGAGTTCGGAGAGTTCTTTTCGAGAGGTGTTTTCGAGGCGTTTGAACTGCTGAATAGTGGCGGGGTTGCGGGCTTTTTCTTTGAGGCGCTGGTAGTCGAGGATTTTTTGTTTGAGATTCTCGATGCGGCGCTCGACGAGCTCGTAGTCAGTCATGGCGTTTGAGGTGCGGGAGGTGTTTTCGCGGAGATAAAATTCGTAGTTACCTTTGTAGTTGATGGCTGTTTGGTCTTTGATTTCGATGATGCGGTCGACTTCGCGGAGTACGTCGCGGTCGTGGGTGATGATGAGAATGGCTTCGGGGGCGGACTTCATCCATTCGATGAATTGGTTTTTGGCGACGTAGTCCATGAAGTTGGTTGGTTCGTCGACGAGGGCGATATGGGCGTTTGAGTGCATGATTTTGATGACTTCGCTGAGGCGTTTTTGGCCGCCGCTGAGGGAGGAGAAAAGCTGGTCGGCATGTGACTCGAGCTGGAAAGATTTGAGTTCTTCGCGGACTTGATCTTCGATGTGGTAGTAGTCTTTGTTTGAAAAAAGTTCGAGGGCGTCGGAGAATTCGGTGAGTTGTTTGTGAGTGGGAGTGGTGATTTCGGAGAAGTTGTTGATGATCCCAGAGAGGCGGGCGTAATCGGGGAGGCCGGAGAGGATGTACTGGGTGGTAGTGAGGTTTTTGACATCGTGGTATTCCTGGGAGGTAGCGACGGCAGTGGTGCCGCGGCGCTGGATGATTTCGCCTGTGAAGTCAGTGTCTTTGCCTGAGAGGATGTTGAAGATAGTGGTTTTGCCGATACCGTTTCGTCCGATGATACCGATTTTTTCGCCGTCGTTGACGGAAAAATTAATGTGAGAAAAGAGGCTTTTGGAGCCGAAGGATTTTTCTGTGATTTGGACGTGGAGGAGCATGGGTGTGATTATACTAGGTGTGCATGGGTACGCAAGGGGTTATTTGGAGTTGAGGGTGTGGCGGATCTCTGTGGGGGTGAGGCCAGCGAGGAAAAGTTGACGGTAATGGTCGTTGATCTCGAGGAGGTCGAAGCGACCGGTGAAAGAAGAGGTGGAATCGGTGGTGGGGACGAGTTGCTGAGAGATAACGAGGCGGAGGTTGTGAAGGGTGAGGAACGGAGTGGTGCCGAGGTGGGTGAGGAAGTCGGCGGCGGAGTAAGGATCGGTGATGGGGAGTGAGGTGATAATGATGCGGCGGTTGCTGGCGGCGTCGAGGGAGAGTTCGGCGAGGCGAGTCGAGTCGATTTGACTGAGGAGGATGACGTCAGAATGCTGGCGCATGGCGGCGGCGAAGGCTTGTTCTTGGCGGGAGATTTGACCTGTGGTATCGATGAATTGGTTGACTCCTGGGAGGCGGTAGGTGTGGCGAGTTTCGACGGTGGAGATGCTGAGCTTGCTTGCGTCGAAAAGAGAGAGGAGAGAGAACATCGTGGTGGTTTTGCCGGCGCCGAGGACGAGAATGAGTCCGGAGGGGAGTTTTGTGATTGATTCGGCGATGGGGAGTTGGTCTGGGGTGAAGCCGAGTTTGGAGAGGTCACGTGTGAGTTTGGTCTGGTCAGTGAAGTGGAGGAAGATTTTTGGTCCGAGGATAGTTGGAAGAGTGGTGAGTTGGATGAGGAAGTTAGCGTGGGAGAGGCGGGCGTCCTGAGGGATGGGGCGACTGGAGGGGTGAAGGTGAGATTTTATGAAGAGGAGGTCGATGAGGTCGGTGGCTTGGACTTTGGAAATCTCGGCGTGAGTAGCGAGGCGAGCGGTGGAAGATTTGGTGCGGATGAGGTAGTGGCCGTCGCGGGGGTCGAGGTGGATGTCGCGGAGGTTCTGCGTGCGGACGAGGTCGATGAGCTGCTGGAACAGCGTTTCGGCGTCGTTTGACTCGAGATTATTTGATTTGGTTTTTTGCCCACCTGACATATGAGATAATTGTAGCACAATGACGAATGAATTGGCGAAAGATAGGGAGAGAAGGAGGGTGGTTTTGGCGGTGAGTGGGGGGGTGGATTCGGTGGTGATGCTGGATATGGCGGCAGCATGTGTCTGTAATTTGTCTGACTTCTCGCACGTAAACTCTCGCAATGAGACTAAAGTTCTGAGCTCAGAAAAGCTAAAGACATTTCTTCACTCAAGCAACGTAAGTCTCTCGGCGAGTTTAGAGTGCTTGACGTCAGACAGGTTAAAAACATCTCAGAATCCAACCAACAGAAGCTTCTCGGCTTGTCTAGAGTGCGAGAAATTATCAGATTTGATAATTGCGCATTTTAACCATGGGATCAGGGAAGATAGCGATGAGGATGAGGAGTTTGTGAGGGGGCTGGCAGAGAGATACGGAGTGGAGTTCGTGAGTCGGAAAGAGGAGTTGGGTGCGGGGGCGAGTGAGGAGTTGGCGAGGGAGAGAAGATATAGATTTTTATGGGAAGTGGCGGGTGAGGATGGGGAGATTTGGACGGGGCATCATGCGGATGATTTAGTGGAGACGGTTGCGATAAATTTGATCCGGGGGACGGGGTGGAGGGGGCTGGTGCCGCTGGATAGTCCTGGGGTAGTGCGGCCGATGCTGGGGGTGTGGAAGGAAGAGATTTTGGAGTATGCGATGAGGAATGGACTGGAGTGGCGGGAGGATTCGACGAATAGTAGTCAGGATTATTTGAGGAATCGAGTGAGAAAGAGGTTACGATCGTCTTCAAGACACTCTCGTCCGCCTGGGCGCGGAATGGAGTTCGTTCAGTCGTCACTCTTGGCGAAATCCCAGTCAAATGAGAGTGGCTTGTGCCGAGATAAAATTTTCGCTTTATATGAGAATCAGCTGAAGTTGAAGCGGGAGATTGATGAAATCGTGGGGCTGATCGTGGAGGGTGAGGATGTGGTGCAGCGGGAGTCTTATCGAGGGATGGATGATGATGTGGCGGTGGAGATTTTGCGTGGATGGTTGGAGGTGAATAGTGTGAGGGCGATGAGGGAGCAGATTTTGCGGTTTTTGGATGCGATTAGAAATTATGAGAATGGGAAGAAGTTTAATTTGCCTGGTGACGTGTTGGTGAAACTGGGGCGAGATGTGATAGAATTGGAAGGTTAATGATGGATTTGAAAGGATGATGAATTTATGGCTGTAAGTGGTAAGGCGCAGAAGAAGAAAAATTTGAATTTCGCGAGGTTGACGGTTTTTTGGGTGATGATGTTTTTGATCGGATTAGCTCTGATTTCGTTGTTTATGCCGAATCAAAATTTGGAGACGGTGCCGATCTCGGATGTGGTGCGGCGGGCGAATGCAGGAGAGGTTGAGAAGTTGGAGATCCGTGGGAATGAAGTGATCGTGACGCTGAGGGGTGAGGAGTATCCGACAGAGATGGCGCGGCGGGATTCTAGCGCGAGTATTTTCGATCAAGGACTGGAACTGGATGCGCCGGTGGAGATTACGGTGAGCGAGCCGTCGAATACGGGTGAGATAATTGGGAATGTGGCGATATTTGCTTTGCCTACCCTGATAATTATTGGGTTTTTTGTGTTTATGATGAGGCAGGCGCAGGGGCAGAATTCGCAGGCGATGTCGTTTGGGAAGAGTAAAGCGAAGTTGTATGGGGCAGATAAGAAGAAAGTGCTGTTTACGGATATTGCGGGAAATGAGAATGCTAAGCAGGACTTGAATGAGGTGGTGGATTTTTTGAAGCATCCGAAGAAATATGAGCAGCTGGGGGCGAGGATTCCGAGTGGTGTGCTGCTGGTCGGAAATCCTGGAACTGGTAAGACGATGATGGCGAGGGCTGTGGCGGGAGAGGCTGGTGTGCCGTTTTTCTCAATTTCGGGGTCTGAGTTTGTGGAGATGTTTGCGGGGGTGGGCGCGTCGAGGGTGAGAGACCTGTTTCAGAAGGCGAAGAAAAATGCGCCGTCGATTATATTTATCGATGAGATTGATGCGGTGGCGAGGAAAAGGGAGTCGCGTGGTGGCGGTGGGCGCGAGGAGCATGAACAGACTTTGAACCAGATTTTGGTGGAGATGGATGGGTTTGAGAATGAGACGGGAGTGATTGTGATGGCGGCGACGAACCGATTGGATATGTTGGATCCTGCGCTTCTCAGACCTGGGCGATTTGATCGGCATATAAAAGTGACACTGCCGGAGCGAGTGGATCGACTGGAGATTCTGAAGGTGCATTTCAAAAAGAAACCAGCGGATTCAAGTGTGGATCTCGAGGCGATGGCGGCGAAGACGGCTGGATCGTCTGGTGCGGATCTCGCGAATATCGCGAATGAGGCGGCGATTATCGCGGCGCGCGGGAATCGAAAAACGATTACGAATGATGATTTGGTGGAAGCTTTTGAGAAAGTAGCGATCGGGCCAGAGCGGAAGTCGAAAGTTATGAGTGATCATGAGAAGGAGTTGACGGCGTATCATGAAGCGGGACATGCGGTGGTAGGACATGTATTGCCTGATAGTGATCCTGTACATAAAGTGACGATCATTCCGCGAGGACATACTGGTGGTGTAACTTGGTTTATCCCGCCTGAGGATCGAAGCTACAAGAGTATATATGAATTCAAGGATGTGTTGGCGCGGGCGATGGGTGGTCGACAGGCGGAGAAGATGAAATACGGTGAAGGTGGTGTGACTACGGGTGCAGGATCGGATCTAAGGATAGCGACAGATACGGCGCGGGCGATGGTGGTGGAAGAAGGGATGAGTGTGAACTTGAAAGATCAGGTGTTTCACAGGGATGATGAAGGGTTTTTCGCGGGGATTGCGAAACCGTTTAGCGAGAAGACGCAGGAAGAGATCGACAAAGAAGTGGCAGGGTTGATTAAGGAGGCGGTAGTGCGAGCGGAGAAGATATTGACGGCGAATAAGAAGTTCGTAGATGCGCTCGCGAAAGAGCTTTTGGCGAAGGAGACTCTCGAAGAAGAAGAGGTGAAGAAGGTGTTGACGGGGACGGTGTTGCCGAAGGATGTGAAACTGCACGATTAGGGGAGGTGTGATGTGTCCAGTTTCGAATGAGGAGATTACTGAGTATTTTGACGTTTTGAGTGAGGAATGGCCGAAATTTATCGATAAGTATTTAGAGGTGTCGGTATTGAAGCGGTTAAGTAAGATAGGGCAGTTTTGTGGGTGTGAGTATACGAGGCTGCATAATTGTAAGTATTGGTATTCGCGGTTGGATCATAGTGTTGCGACGGCGTTGATGACGTGGAATTTTACACAGGACAAGGCGCAGACTCTGGGTGCATTGTTTCATGACTTAGGGACACCTGCTTTTAGTCATTGTGTTGATTTTATGCTGGGAGATGCACTGGATCAGGAGAGCGCAGAGAGAGATGTAAAGGATATTTTGTTGGGTTCGGAGGAGCTTTTACGGTGTTTGAGTGAGGATAAGGTCAGTGTGGAGGAGGTGGCGGAGATTCAGAAGTATACGGTGGTGGAGAATAAGAAGCCGAAATTGTGTGTGGATCGACTGGAGGGGGTTTTACATACGGGGCTGATTTGGTGTGGTTTTTGGAGTTTGGAGGAGGTAGCGGAGATTTACCGCGATGTAGTGGTGCTGGTGAATGAGGACGGTGAGGATGAGATTGGGTTCGGGAGTCTGGAGGTGGCGGAGAGGTTTTATGATGGATGTGTTAAGTATAGTCTGGCGATGGATGCGAACGAAGATAAGTTCGTGTTGCAGTTTGTGGCGGACAATGTGAGGCGGCTGATCGAGAGTGGAGTTTTGACGCACGGAGATCTGTACGAGAAGTCGGAAGCGGAGATTATAAAGTTGATTAAGGTGGATGCGGAGCTGAGGAGTGAGTGGGAGAGATTTGAGAGGGCGGAGGTGCTGAAGAGGGGTAGTAAGAGGCCTGCGAAGGGGTATTTTATCGGGGGAATTAAAGCGAAGAAAAGATATGTGGTTCCACTAGTGGAGGTGGATGGGAAGGCGGCAAGGCTAGATGAAGTGAGTGAGGTGTGTCGAGAGTTGCTGGAAGGGTATTTGGAGTTTGAGGATAGCCGGTTTGCTTGGATAGAGTAGGTGGGAGATGTTAGTCGGCGAAAGTGATGCCGAGCCCCAGGGCGACTTGGACGAGTTCGTGGTCGGGGGTGACGGGTTTACTGGTGCCTTTTGAGGTGCTGCCGGTTGCGGAACTGCCGACTACGTCTTCGAGGCTTTCACTACACATTTTACCGTTTCTGAGAGTAGCCATTTGGCCGAACTGTTGCTGTTCGATCATAGTAGCGACGTGATGGGCGTAGCGGAGGGAAAGGATGCGGTCAAAAGCGGAAGTTTCGCCGCCGCGCTGGGTGTGGCCGAGGGCGACGCTGCGGACTTCGTGATCTATGAGAGGAGTGAGGTCGTAAGCAAGTTTGGCTGCAATGCCGCCGAGACGAACGGAGTCAGGACTGTCTTTGACGATTTGGGAGACGACAATATCTCCGTCTTTTGGTTTTGCTCCCTCGCCTGCGACGATGATAGTGAAATGTTTGCCCTGTTCTGAGCGGGATTTTACTTTGGCGACAATTTTTTGGATGTCGTATGGGAATTCGGGGAGGAGAATGACGTCGGCACTACCTGCGATACCTGCGTGGAGAGGAATCCAGCCTGCGTTGCGGCCCATGACTTCAGTGATGATGACGCGGTGGTGGGACTCGGCGGTGGTGTGGAGTCGACCTAGGGCTTCGGTGACAATATTGACTGCAGTGTCGAAGCCAAAAGTGATGTCAGTGGAGGCGAGGTCATTGTCTATGGTTTTCGGAACGCCGATGACACGAACGCCTTTTCGGGCGAAGTCGCGGGCGGAAGTGAGAGTACCATCGCCGCCGAGGACAATGAGGATTTCGACACCTTCTTTTTGAAGATTCTCAACAGCTACGCTGGAGACGTCTTGGTAGGTGGTGTTGCCGTGTTCGTCAGTGATGGGGAAGTTGAAAAGATTGTCTTTGTTGGAGTTGCGAAGGATGGTGCCGCCGCGATGGAGGATGCCAGAAATGCGTTCGTCGGTGAGGGTGACGAAATCGTTTTCGTAGAGTCCGCGATAGCCGAGCTTGTAGCCGATGACTTCACAGTCTAATCGTGTGAGGCAAGTTTTGACGATGCCGTAGATTGCGGCGTTTAATCCTGGTGCGTCGCCGCCGCCTGTGAGTATGCCAATTTTGAATTTTGTCATTCCTGAACCTTTCTGTTTATGTTGGTTGATGAACTAGGAACATTATACCACTTGATTCGGAACTGGTGGAGGGGGTGTGATATAGTTGAGAAAAAGGAGGA
Source organism: Candidatus Saccharimonadota bacterium (assembly GCA_009785325.1). Taxonomy (GTDB): domain Bacteria; phylum Patescibacteriota; class Saccharimonadia; order Saccharimonadales; family Saccharimonadaceae; genus WQWN01. The sequence continues at coordinate 32,581 of WQWN01000003.1, read as the reverse complement.
GTAGTATGAGTGAAAAAGTGATTGAGCGAGCGAGTGAATTGATTAGTTCGAAGTCGGGATATATTGGCGGTGGGATGGAAGGGTGCGCAGTGATTTCTTTGATTGACGAAGATGGGTATCCGACAAGTTCGACGTTTACGATTGCGAGGGCGGACGGAATAAAGTGGATTACGTTAGCTACTAGTCCAGACAGTAACAAGGCAAAGCGAATCGCGAAGAATAACCGTGCGAGTATTTGTCTGAGTTCGAGTGGGTATAATATAAATCTCGTAGGGACAGTGGAGGTAGTGGAGGATATGGATGTGAAAAAGGAGAATTGGTTTGAGCCGATGGCGGGGATGTGGAGTGGGCCTGAAGATCCGAATTTCTATTTACTGAGGTTCAATACAGAGAGGTATAGTATGTTTTTTGCGGATGAGATGGAGGCGCCTGAAGCGGTGGGAGTTTTGGCAAAATAGTCTAGTTTTATAGAGCTAAGATTTGCTTTTTGAACTGGGGGTGGATTGGTGTAGAATTAAAAGAGGATGCAGAAAGTAAATCTTAAGAATGTCGTGGATAAGGCGAATGCAAAGCTATCGATTAAAGTCGCGGCGATGGTGTTGGCGAGCTCGACGTTTGTTTCGGCGCTTCTCGGGATTTTTCGAGATCGGTTGTTTAACGCGAACTATCTACATACTTATCCGACAGGAGCAGATGCGTACACTGCGGCGTTTGTGATTCCTGATTTTATGTTCTTTATTTTGGTGAGTGGGGCGCTGGCGGTGACGTTCATACCTGTGTTTAATCAGCGAATGGCAGCAGGGCAACGGAGAGCGGCATGGGAATTGTCGTCGAGTTTGCTGAATTTGTTTGCGATCATTACGCTAGTGGCGAGTGTTTTGATTATTATTTTCGCGGAGTCACTGGTGACGTATGTGGTAGGGGCGGGGTTTGATGAGGCGACGCGGGCGCTGGCGATTAGTATGATGAGGGTGATTGCGATCAATCCGTTTCTTTTTGCTATAGCGACGGTGATTGCGAGTATGCAACAGGCGGTGGGGAGGTTTGTATTTTCGGCGTTGGCGCCGGCGATTTATAATATTGGGATTATCATCGGGATAGTTTGGTTTACGGGGGGAATAAATATCTTTGGGTGGCAGGTGTTTGAGGGAGGAATTATGGGAGTGGCGTTAGGAGTGGTTTTGGGAGCGGCGATGCAGCTGGTGGTGAGTGTGATCGGACTTGTGGGGCTGGGATTTGATTATGAATTTGTGATTAATTGGCGAAATCATGGTTTTCGGCGGGTTTTGAAGTTGTTGCCTGCGAGGAGTTTGCATCAGGGACTGGATTATGTGAAGGGTCTGGTGGAAATTAATATTGCGAGTCGAATGGCAAGTGGAAGTGTGAGGATGTATCAGCAGGCGCTCGCGCTACATATGATGCCTGTGAATCTGGTCGGGGTGGCGATCAGTACGGCGTTTTTCCCGAAGATGACGGAGGATCTGAGTGGGGGAAGAATTGAAGAGTTTCGACGGACGGTGCGGATGGCGATACGGACGATTATTTGGATCGCGATGCCTGTAGCGGCAATTACTTATTTTACGCGTGGGTATGTAGTGAACTTTATCGTGGTGGGCGGTGATCCTGTAATTGCGGGGATTTTGGGGGCGCTAGTAGTGAGTTTGTTTGCGAGGTCGGTCTATCATATTTTGTCGAGGAGTTTTTATGCAAGGCAGGATACGCGGACGCCGCTGCTTGTGTCGGTGTTTGTCGTCGCACTTAATATCGGGTTGGCGATAACTTTTGCACTGAGGTGGGGAATGGGGGTGTATGGGATGGCGATAGCTCAATCGATTACGGCACTATTGGAAGTGGTGATATTGGCGGTGATTTTGGGTCGGCGCGAAAGAGGACTTTTGAATCAAGAGTTTTGGCGAGCGGGTAGTAAGATGGTGATTGCTAGTGCGCTGGCGGGAATGGTGGCGTATGGAATGACGAGGATGATGCCGCTGCTTGCAGATGAGCCGAGTTTTTGGGATACTTTCCCGAGGTTTGCGTTGATTGCTGGAGTGAGTCTGGGGGTTTACGTAGGACTGAGTTGGTTGCTGAAGCTGGAAGAAATGGTGCCGGTGGTGAATAGAGTTAAAAAAGCTGTAGCGAGGAGAGCGAAGTGAGTTTGGATCGGATCAGAAATTTTTGCATAATTGCGCATATTGATCATGGGAAGTCGACGCTGGCGGACAGAATGATGGAGATGACGTCAACGGTGGATAAGCGAGAGATGAAAGAGCAGCTACTAGATTCGATGGAGCTGGAGAGGGAGAAGGGGATTACGATAAAATTGACGCCGGTGAGGATGAAGTACGATTTCGTAGCTTCGCACTCTACTTTGTCATCAGATGCGTTGCTCGATCGCGGTATGTCAAATACCGCTCACTCCGCTACTCCTGATTCCTCGCATAGTATCGAAGATATAAAATCGTTGAATGGTAGTTATGAACTGAACTTGATTGATACGCCAGGGCATGTGGATTTTAGTTACGAAGTGAGTCGGAGTTTGCAGGCGTGCGAGGGGGCGATTCTGGTGGTGGATGCGAGTCAGGGGATTCAGGCGCAGACTTTGGCGAATGTATATCTGGCGATGGAGCAGGATTTGAAGATAATTCCTGTGCTAAATAAAATTGACCTGCCAGCGGCGGATGTGCCGAAGATTTCGAAGGAGGTGATGAATTTGTTGGGGTGTGGGGAGGATGAGATTTTGAAGATTTCGGCGAAGACGGGAATGGGGGTGAAAGAGGTGTTGGATGCGGTGGTGGAGCGAGTACCTGCGCCTACTGGTGATACGGAAGGGCCTTTACGGGCGTTGATTTTTGATTCGTATTATGATGATTATCGCGGAGTAGTGCTTTATGTGAGGGTAGTGGATGGGAAGTTGAGAAAGGGGGATGCGGTGCGGATGATGGCGGCGGAGGTTTCAGGGTTGGCGTTGGAGATTGGGAAGTTGAGCCCAGGGATGATGCCGATGGATGAGTTAGGGACAGGAGAAATTGGGTATATCGTGACGAATTTGAAGACGACGCGGGATGCGCGAGTGGGAGATACGGTGAGTTTGAAGAAGTATTTCGGAGAGGGGAAGTAGGGGTGAAGGCGATTTTGTTTTCGTCGGATTTTACGGGTCTGGATGAGACGAGAGAGCTAGAGGAGCTGGTCGGAAAACCTGCGAAGAAGATAAGATTCGCAGTGATAAATGAGGCAGTGGCAGTCGAGCATGGCGACAATTCATTTTTTGTGGATGGAATGCATTTTTTGAAGCATCGTTTTGGTGGGTTTGAGTTAGTGAACTTATTAGCATTGCCGCTGGATAAGGTACAAGAGCGCATTAGTGAAGCCGATGCGATTTTTTGTTTTGGTGGAAATACGGAGTATCTGAAGACGGTTTTTGACAAGACGGGGTTTTCGGAGATTCTGCCGGAGCTATTAAAGGAAAAAGTGTGGTGTGGGAGTTCGGCGGGGTCGATGATTTTGGGTAAGATGGTGAGTGCGGAATGGCAGAGGCAAGTGTTTGGTGAGTTTGACGACTGGGGTGTGGGGCGATATTTGGAATTGTTAGATTTTTCGATTTTGCCGCATCTGCGAGGAGGGAATTTGATGGCAGATGAGAAAGATGTGGTAGTTTTTGATATTTCTAGGAATGTGGATTGGGATGTTTATACTTTGTCGGATTGGAGTGCAGTGGTCGTTGATGGTGAAGATGTGAAAGTGGTGGGTAAGTACTGGGCAAGATTGCGGAATGGAGAGATTTTGGAACAAAACAAGGAGGAGAAGTAGATGTGGTGGGGAGTTTTGTGGCTAGGGATCATGGGGGCGTTAGCGGTGGGGTTTGTGTATGTGAATAGGTCACGGCGGAGTAGTCAGAGCGGAAAAGATAGGCGCAAATAAGGATCTCTGCTATTGATGCTCGTGCTTGCGTTGAGATAAAGTCACCTGTATTCTGGAGGCAGAAGAAATTTGCACGTTGACAAGGAGGGAAGAGATGAAACTGCCAGAAGGGACGAGGGTACTTGCTGAAATAGGTGCTGGAACGCGTAACAAGATCGACGTAAGGGGGATGTTCGAAAGATCCTGCACTATGATACATGTGAAGTTTCTGATTTTGCAGAGAGATGAGCTGCAAGGAGTGATAAGAATTGAAGATGGCCCGGAGGTTGTTAACAAGATTATTTTGCCGTTTGGTAAGTTCAGGTTTTTACATGAACAGGAAGGCGCGCAATTTGTGCCTGTGATAATGCCGAATGGAAACAGAGGATTGTTTGACTGTCGGGCGGGAAAGTTTGTTTTGAAGAACTACGACAGTATCGAAATAGTGTGGGCGTCGGCGACAGACGATCCCTTCATTCGGGAAGATCATTTCACGAGAAGACCGGCGCAAGCGAGATTGGCATTATGTAAGGTCAGTAAAGGTGGTAAATTTGGCCTGATTGGGCTTGGGGGTGTTGATACCTCAGGATATGGGTTTAATACTTCTGAATTTGGAGTTACGACTACGAGAAAAGTGTTTCGTGGGACGGTTCACGATCCTGTTGTGATTGACGCGGAGATTGTGTGTCATCAGAAAAGACTTAACAAAGAATCAGCGTAATCTGTCGGCGTACCGGAGCTGCGTGAAAGGCTTTACAAAGAAAACTCTAGTAGCTAGAGAGGTTCTACGGTCTGCGTTGAAGTTGGAGAAGTGAAGAGTCTGACGAGATTTTTTGCGATAGAACAGCGGATACGGCTTGGTCGGAAGATACTAGCAGCAACATGTTGGAGTTGGGTTGAGTAGGGCGGTCGCGTGGTCGAGGTTTTCTATATAAAAGAAAATCGGAGAGCGGGAACGGCGCCTGGAATGTTCGGAAGTAGGGCGTGCGAGGGCGAAGCAGGAAGTTGGATAGTTTCATGGATAAAACGTGGTTTGTTGGCTGCGTCTATGAGGTTGATGATGAAATCTTTTCCCGAAAAAGTTTTGTGTGTTTCTGCATAAAAACACGCATCGAGCCGCATTCGAAAAATGCGGCTCATTTTTATAGAAGGAGTGTATAATGTAGTGCATGAAGCTGGAAGAATCTAGAGAGGGAGGCTTTGAAGATAGAAGGGGGCCGAAGATGTTGAAGTTGGTGGGTGCGGGGGATGAGGCTTTGCGTCAAAAGTGTCGGAAGTTGACAGAGGAAGAAGTGAGATCAGAGGTGATTCAGAGCTTGATTGATGATATTAAGTTTACGTGCGATGAAAATGAGTATGGAGTGGGACTGAGCGCGAACCAAGTGGGGGAATCGATGGCGATCAGTGTGATCGCGATCAAGCCGACGCTTGTGCGACCGAATCGGAAGGTTTTTGAGAAGGTGCTGGTGAATGCGGAGATCGTGGAGACTTACGGAGAGCCGAAGTTGATGTGGGAAGGATGTGTAAGTACGGCGCAAGATGAGAATGGTGAGCCAGCGATGGCGCAGGTGATGAGATTTAAGAAGGTGAAAGTGAAGTATTTGGATCGGGGTGGAGAAGAATGTGAGGAGGTGGTGAGTGGGTTCGTGGCGCATGTTTTGCAGCATGAAGTGGATCATTTGGAGGGGAAGTTGTTTACGGATTTCATTGAGAAAGGGAGTTTGGTGTCAAATAAAGAATATCGCGCGATGATCGCGGCGAGGAAGGATGAAAATGAAGGATAAGAAGCGACGAGTGGTGGAGTTTTGGGTTTTGGCGGCGAGATTGAAGGAGGTAATTCGGAGTGGTGCGGTGGTCTGGGGTGTGAAAGCGCCGCGAATGGAGAGTGTGGCGGAGCATGTTTATGGGACGCAGATGCTGGCGATTGCGATGGCGAGTGAGTTTGATATTGAAGTGGATTTGAATCGGGTGATGATGATGCTGGCGACGCATGAATTATGCGAGGCGATTACTGGGGATATTACACCTGGGTGTGGAGTGAGTGAGGAGGATAAATTTGCGATGGAGCATGCGGCGATGGATAAGATCCGTGGGATGCTCGGTGTGGGTGAGGATTTGATGGGGTTGTTTTTGGAGTTTGAGGAGAATAGGTCGGCTGAGGCGAGGTTCTGTAATCAGATAGATAAACTGGAGAATGTGCTACAGATGAAGGTAGCTGATGAGGAGGGGTGGACGGATTATGAGACGCCACGGGAGGAAGAGTGGATGGAGTCGCGGAGGTTGGAAATGCGTGCGGCGGGGAATTTGACACTAGGGAAGGCGTGGGTGGTACATGGGATCGAGAAGGGGCAGTTCGAAGGGGTGTTTTTGGAGATGGCAGAGTGGTTGAAGGAGGAGGGGATTCGGATGGGTGAAGTGGAGGAAGAGCTGGGGGTGAGGAAGTGAGTAGTGTGATTAAGAAAGTAGAGAAGTTGGTGGCGAAGTCGAAGGTGGCTTTTGTGGGGTCGGTGGACGGAGAGGGTTTTCCGAATATGAAGGCGATGCTGCCACCAAGAAAGCGGAGTGGTGTGCGGGAGTTTTGGTTTACGACAAATACGAGTTCGGAGAGGGTGAAGCAGTGGCGAGAAAATCCGAAGGCTTGCATTTATTTTTATGAGCAGAGACCGTGGAAGTATCAAGGGGTGATGTTGGTGGGGAAAATGGAGGTGTTGGAGGATGAGGCGGTGAAGAAGGAAGTGTGGAAGAGGGGAGATCATATTTATTATGCGGAGGGAGTGACGGATCCTGATTATTGTGTGTTGAAATTTACGGCGAGGCGAGGGAAGTATTATTGTAATCTGACGTTGGAAGATTTCGAGTTGTGATAACGCACCTGGTGGAGTTGTAGGGGTGAAATAGAGGTGGTAGAATAGATGTCAGATGGGTAGAGTAATTGTCGAGCCGTTGCCGGGGTATAAGGAAGTTAAACCGTTTGTTTATGCGGGGTTTTTTACGGTGTCGAATGATCAGTATAAGGACCTAAAGGAGGCGGTGGAGAGGTTGGCGTTGTCGGATTCGGCGCTACAGTTTGAGCCGGAGAATTCGCCAGTTTTGGGATATGGGATGAGGATTGGTTTCCTTGGGCTTTTGCATATGGATATAATTAAGGAGAGACTGGAGCGGGAGTTTGATCTGGATTTGATTGTGACGAATCCTTCGACGGATTATCATGTGACTCTCAGTAGCGGGGAGGAATTGGATATTAAGTCGGCGTCGGACCTGCCGGATGTGTCGAAGGTGGCTGAGATTCGTGAGCCTTGGATCAAGGGTGAGATAATTGTGCCGAAAGAATATGTAGGCGTAGTTATACAGTTGGTGGTGGCGAAGCGGGGGGTGCAGAAGAATTTGGGGTATATTGAGGGGCGGGCGCTTGTTAGTTTTGAGGCGCCGATGGCGAATTTGTTGACGGATTTTTATGATCAGCTGAAGAGTGTGACGAGTGGGTATGGGACGTTTAATTATGAGTTGGATGATTATCGGGCGGAGGATTTGGTGAGGGTGGATTTTTATGTGGCTGGCGAGATGGTGTCGGCATTATCTGTGATGGCGCATCGGTCGGAAACTTTGGCGCTGGGACGAGAGATGACGAAGAAATTGAAGGAAGTGATTCCGCGGCAGAATTTCGAGGTGGCGTTGCAGGCGGCGATTGGGGGGAAATTTATTGCGCGGGAGACGCTCGGGGCGTTTCGGAAGGATGTGACGGGGTATCTGTACGGTGGGGATGTTTCGCGGAAGAAGAAGTTGCTGGCGAAGCAGGCGAAGGGGAAGAAACGGATGAAAAGGATTGGGAAGGTGGATATTCCGAGTGAGGCGTTTATGGTGATGTTGAAGAGGGATTAGGTAATGGGTGAGGAGGTAGAGGTGAGAGAGGAGTTGTCTGAGCTGGGGTATTTCCTGAAGGGACGGCGCGGGTAATTGAGGAACTGAATAAAATAGGTGTAGGGGTATAGTGAAGTTATAAGTATAATGAAGAAAAGTATAAGGAGGTTAATGGTGCAAGAAGAGCAAGCTATACGAGGGAGAAAAGAGGGTAAGAAGTGTAAATTGATGGCAGTTTTAAGTATTATAGTAGTTTGTCTGGCGGTGGCAACAGGAGTTTTTGTTTGGAAGTTTATAGATCAAAGGAATGAGGTTGAGAGCTTGCGGACACTCGCTGCGGAGATGAATAATGAGTTAGCGGAACTAAGGTATGAGGGATCACGAGAGGAGGCGCAGGATGTTGCTGGAGATAGGGAGAGGGATCCGAATGTAGTGACGGAGGCGGAGTTGAGGGAGGCGCTGGTGAGGGCAGGTTATGATGACGATAATATGTGTGGAGAGGGATATGATTGGGTATTGGGATATTCGCAGTGTACTAGGGTGGCGGTGGTGGACTTCGAAATTGAGAATAGTAGCGTGACTCCATGGCAGACTGTAAGGGGGGCTGTAAACAATGCTAGTGCGTGGTTTTATAGGACTGGTCCGGGTGCAGAATGGAACTTAGGTTTTGTGACACAGAATGCATTTATGTGTTGGGATGGGGCATTTATGGCAACCCCGAACCGAATGAGGGCTTTTGCGGATTTTAGCTGCGTGTTAAACCCGGATACACTAGAGATGTCTACAGTTGGCGAAAATGCACGCTGGTAGAGAGGTGTGGTATGATTAGGGTAGTGTTTATTTAACAAATAACGAAAGGATGATGACGATGGGATTTATTAAGGCTTTTGCAGGGGCGCTTGGGGGAAGTTTTGCTGATCAGTGGAAAGATTTTTTGGTGCCGCCGACGAATGTGAGTCCGACGGCTGCGTTGTTTCCGGCGGTAGCGCAGGGAACGAATGCGGGGCGTGGGCAAAATACAAAAGGTTCGGAGAATATTATCACGAACGGAAGTAAGATCGTGATTCCTGAGGGGATGGGGCTTTTGACTTTTGAGAATGGGCAGTTGACAGGGTTTGTGGCGGAGCCTGGTGGGTTTATCTTTTCGTCGGATGACCTGAATTCGCGAAGTTTTTTTGGTGGTGATGGGATTTTGAGTTCTACACTTGGGCAGACTTGGGATAGGTTTAAGTTTGGTGGACAGCCGGGGGCGCAGCAGTTGGCGTTTTATGTTAACTTGAAAGAGATTCCGAATAACCGATTTGGGACGCAGAGCGAGATTTACTGGGATGATGCTTTTCTCGGGACACAGGTGGGTGCGATTACGCGCGGAACTTATACGTTGAAAATTACGGATCCGATTTTGTTTGTGAAGCAGTTCGTACCAGTAACTTATTATGGGGCGGATGGACAGCCGTTTGATTTTGCGGATGTGGACAATCCTGCGGTGGAGCAGTTGTTTACGGAGTTTGTCGGAAGTTTGGCGCAGGCGTTTTCGATCTATACGAACGATCCTGAAAAAGGAAATAGGATGGCGAGGATCCAGGGTGACTCGGTAGGTTTTGCAGCGTCTCTGAATCAAGCTGTAGAGGAAGGATTTAGGTGGACGACGGATCGAGGTTTGACAGTGGAAAAGGTGGCGGTCGTGGCAGTGGAATACGACGAAGATTCGAGGGCGCTACTCAGCGATGCGAAGAGGGCGGATGCTCTGTCTGGTGCGCGTGGAAATTCATTTATGCAACAAAGTGTGGCTCGTGGTATGCAAGCAGCGGGTGAGAATGGCGGTGGTGCGATGGGGATTGGAATGATGGGAATGGGAATGGGAATGGCGGGTGGAATGATGGGCGGAATGCAGCAACCAAATACACCGGTGCCGCCTGTGGCGCCAGTGCCTGGGGCGAACGCTCCGGTGGATGCGGCAGCTCCTGCTGCTCCGGTTGCGGATCCAGTTGCGCAATTGGCGCAGTTCAAACAGATGTTGGATCAGGGGTTGATTAGTCAAGAAGATTTTGACGCGCCGAAAAATCGGGCGCTAGGATTATAGGATTTAGGGTACGATGCAGGAACAACAAGTAACGGGTGCAGGCGTTGAAGGGGTGAGTGTGCCGGCAGGACCTCCGCCTGTTGCTCCTGGTGTAGCGGAGGCGACCGCTGGTCGGGAAGTTACGCAAGCAGTGTCGCCGCCAGCTCCAGCTGGACCAACGGTGATACAGACTGATGAAGGTGCAAAAAATGGTCAAACGAAATGTCCGAAGTGTGGTGCAACCGAAATTTCGTTAAATAAAGCGAGTGGGAGATTGCGCTGTCATTTTTGCCGAGTAGAATGGGCGCAAGGACAGACGATGGGAGAGATGGGGCTGGATGATGATATTCGGCAACTAGTGGGGGTAGTAGTGGGGAGTGGGTCGAAAGATATTATCCCGTCGGTGGAGGAAGTAGTGACGTTTAAATGTTCGTCTTGTGGGGCGGAGGTTGTGATCGATACGAAGGAGAGTACGCAGGCGCGGTGTCACTGGTGTAGAAATACATTATCGATGAATCAGCAAATTCCGAATGGGGCTGTGCCTGATATGATTTTGCCGTTTCAGCTAACAAAGGCGCAGGCTCAGGAGAAAATTAAAGAGTTTGTGAGTAAGCGAAAGGCTTTTGCGCATCCGAAGTTCAAGGCGGAATTTACGACGGAAAATATTATGGGTGTGTATCTGCCATATATGGTAGTAGATGCAAATGCGCGATGTCGACTAAGGGGGCAGGGTGAGCGGCTAGTGAGGACGCGGAGAGTGTCGTCTGGAAGGAGTAGTAGGACGGTTTATGATGCGGACTTGTATGATGTAGGGCGAGAATTTGACTTGTTGGTGGATGATTTGACAGTGGAGTCATCGTCGGAGAAACTGAATCAGGATACGACGTCGAATACGAATAATATCATCAATAGTATTATGCCGTTTGATGTAAAGGCGGCTGTGAAATATGATTCGAATTACATGAAAGGGCTGTCTTCGCAGAAGCGTGATGTGAATATCGATGCGCTGGCGATGGTGGCGCAGGCGCAAGTGAAAGATATCGCGCGACATAGGATTAATGATCAAATTAAGTTTTACGATCGTGGTGTGAGATGGGATTCTGAAGAGATTGCGTTTAAGGGGCAGAGGTGGGTGAGCTCGTATTTGCCGGTGTGGTTATATAGTTATTACGAGCCGAAGCGAAATCGACAGGGGATATTACACTATGTAGCGGTGAATGGGCGGACAGGCAAGACGATGGGTAGTGTGCCGGTGTGTCAGCCGCGACTGATCGCGGTGAGTGCGGTGATTCAGTTGATCGCGATCGCGATTGTGGTGTTGTTCTTTATGGTGATATTTAGTTAAGCGGGAGAGATGTGATGATTGATTTTTACACAATACTGACGGCGGTGGGAAACTCGGGGGATGGAGAAGGTGGCGGTTTTATTTTGGTACTTTTGGCGGCGGGGTTTGTTTTTTACGGTGTGACATATGCGAGGTATCGAAACAAGAAGGCGCGACATAAGCATGAGAAAGAAACCTCGGCGCTAGTGGAAAATGTTTCAGGGTATGACAATAAGCTGCAACACTTGCGCGGACTAGGTAGTTCGCGAATGCAGGGGGCGAATAATAAGAAAGTGAAGGGTGCGTTGAACCAGAAGGGTAATAAAGTGGCGGGAGGACTTGCGGGGCAAGTGCAAGGTGTGGTGAATCAGATTTCTAGGATGCAGTAATGAGCGGCGATCGAGAAGTTGGTAGGGCGATGGGGGTGATTTTGTATAATTTGATGGTGAGAGTGGTGGCGTATGGTGGGGTGTTTGCGGTGTGTTTTTGGGTTTTTGAACTGGGGTGGGTGCTGAGTGTTTTGGCGGCATTGGTGGTGGGGTCTTTGATTGTGAAAATTTGGTTTACGTTATCGGTGATTGGGGGGATTGCTGGAGATAGTGACTATGAGAAAAAGAAGCAGCGCGAGGCGCAAAAGAAGAATTTGTTGAAAAAGTAGTCAGCGTAGCGGAAGTTGGGCGAGTATGCGGCTGACAATTTCGTCGCGAGTGCCGACGCCGTTGATGGTGATGAGTAGATTGAGGCGGCGGTAGGTTTCGATGGCGGGGAGAGTTTTGGTGTTGAATTCAGAGATGCGAGTTTTGAGGATTTCGGCGCTGTCGTCGAGGCGGTTGGCATTGCGGTCTCCATGTTTGATGGATGCGATGAGGCGTTCGTGGATTTCGTCGGTAGGGATTTCGAGAAGGATGGCGGCTTTGATGGGATGGTTGGTCGAGGCGGCTTCGATGACGCGGGTTTCTTCGCCGTGCCAGCGACCGATAGAGCTGAGGATAAGAGGTTTTTCGGAGAGGTCGGGGCGTTTGAAAACAGGTAAGACAACATCAAAAAAGATATTAGTCGGGCTGAGGTGGCCTTTTGTTTGGACTTTTTCACCGTGAGCGCGGAGGAGGTCGCCACTGGAGATGACTTCGGCACCGAAAAGATCGGCTAGGGCGTAGCCGACTGTGTCTTTACCGGAGAAGGGCAGACCAAAAACATTTATAGAACCAGTGCCGAGCCACGATTTGATCGTGGTGATTTTTGCTTCGTCGACCATGAATATAGGTAATTATAGCACGATTATTGTAGCTAGAGGAGTTCAGCGGAACGGTTGCCGTCGCTTTTGTCGACGAGGTTTGCGGCGACGCGGCCAGTGATTTTTTCGACATTTTTGTCGATGACGTTGCGGAGGGTTTTTGACAGGGAAACTTTGGCGAAGTAGGCGATTTCAAGCATGAGATAGGCGGCCATCTCTCCGATATTATCTCTATAATAGTCGTAAGGTTTTAGGTGAGTGAGACCTTCATCGTCACCACCATAGCGATATTGTTGTTGGGCTGCAGAGATGAGGTTTTTGGATGCGAGAGATATGTGGCGAAGATGCTGGTCTACGTCGGCATCGGGCGGATCGTCTGAGTAAATGTTGCGAGCGGGAGAGAGGAGGGGTTCGAAGTCGAGAGTGGGGAGAGAGTGGAACTCGAGATCAAAGTCTACTTCTGGTGGGAGGCCATCCATGAGGCGATCGATATCGGAAATTGTAGTAGGGGCGGGATCAATTGCGATACTGGCGGTATGTGGATACCAACCAGGAATTTCTTGTGGGTGATTGGAGTCTTTGTCTCGGACGCCGCGTATGTAGCGATAGGCGCGTAATTTTATGCCGTCGTCGATGTCGGCGGAAGAGTTGGACATGAGTGCGACTGCACAAAATGCGACGTCGCCGAGTTCGGAGAGGAGTTCGCGGTCGCGGTCTTCGGCTGTAGATTCGTAGGCCTCATAAAGTTCGTCAGTTTCTTCTAAGAGTTTTTCGCCGAAGCGATTAACAGAATCGTAGGTACCGTGTTGTGTTTTCCAGTCGGAATTGACGAAATTTTGGTAGTCGGTGAGGGTGTGGATTTGGGAAGGGTCAGTCTCGGGACGGTTAGATAATTTATAGAAACTGCTATTGGAAGGTTTTTCGCTAGGCTCGCCGGTACGGCTAGAAAAAGCGTAGGGATCCTGTGGCCCAATACCGAGGTTTGGTTTGTTAGAATAAATTTCCGCCATTTGCAAGTAGCGTACAATATTTAGTCAATAAATAAAAGCTTGAGCGGTATGATACTAAGGGTGTTTTTGGGTGAATTCGTAGAGTTTGTCGATGGCTTCGGCGACTACGGCGGGTCGTTCTTGGTTGCCGTGGACGGCAATGAGTATACCGTCGTGGCGATAAGCGGCGATAACAGGCTCTGTTTCTTTGCGAAAAAGAGCGAAGCGCTCGTCAAGGTAGCGCTCTTCGCGGTCGTCGAGGTGGTCGTCGCGATCATGGGCGAGGCGAGAGATTTTCCAGCGGTTGCGAGCTTCGTTTTCAGAGACATTTAAGACAATTGCGATTTTTATGGGATGACCGCCGGCTGCGGCCGCATCTACAGTGTCGTGGCCTTCGTTCATGCGGCGACCTACAGAATCGAGAATGAGGGGATAGTCGCGGTAAGTCTCGTTTTTGAGATATGGTAGGATGAGATTTTCGAAATCAGTAGCAGGAAGAAGTCCGCCGTTATTAGTGGTGCGGAGAGAGGTGCGAGAAAGTTGGCGACCAGAGTGGCGGATGATCTCGCCGCCGCTGATATAGACAGCGCCGAGAGCAAGAGCGAGAGAGCGGCCGGTAGTCTCGCGACCAGAGAAAGGGAGGCCGAAGATGTTTATCGAGCCTGTGCCGAGCCACTGACGGATGGCGGTGAGTTTTGCGTTTTGGTCCATACCGTATCAATTTTAACATAACCAAGATAGAGTGGGAAGATTAGCACTCTTGACGTGAGAGTGCTGGTGGGAGTATAATTTAGGCATGACAGAGCGGCAAAAACAGATACTATTTGCGATAGTGGAGCAATATGCTGAAGTGGCGGTGCCTGTAGGTTCGGTGACTTTAGCGAAGCTGTTTAGTGTGAGTAGTGCGACGGTGCGAGCGGAAATGGTGCGACTGGAAGAAATGGGGTTGATCCAACAACCACATACAAGTGCAGGGCGAGTGCCGACAGATGCGGGTTATCGAGAATATGTGAATGATCTAATGGAGCGAGGAGAGGATATGAAGGACGGGCGGCTTGATCGCAGTGCGAGAGCGATTGAGGCGCGGGTGACGACGAATCAGAGTCGGGCAGATCAGGCAATTCGGAGTGCGGTGGATTCGTTGGTGGAGCTGACGCAGAATTTGGGGCTAGCGACGATCGGGGATCAGTTGTATATGAGCGGAATTGGGAATTTGTTTAGTCAGCCTGAATTTATGCAGACGGACCATGTGCAAGCGGTGGCGAAACTACTAGATAATATCGAGCCGTGGTTGAAAGAGGCGGCACCGAATGAGCCGCTAAATGTATTTATCGGGAGCGAGAATCCGATTGGGCGAGCGAGCGGGGCGACGTTGATTATTTCGAAGTTTAGAAGTCCTTTTTCGGATCGTTCGTATATCGGGGTGTTGGGGCCGACGCGGCAGAATTATAGTAAAGTAACTCGGTTGGTCGTCCATGCTGGAGCGATGCTGGAGGAGATTTTGTGAAAAAAAAGAATGAGACGATAGAGCTAGAGCAGCGAGTGGGAGAATTGACGATTGACTTGCAGCGAGTGCGGGCGGATTTTGAGAATTATCGTAAGAGGATGGAGCAGGAACGAGCGGCGATGATGGAGGTAGCGAAAGCGGCGACAGTGATGAAGATGTTACCGATGATAGATGATATCGAGCGGGCGATCGGGCATGCGCCGAAAGAGATTGCGGGAAATGAGTGGGTGAAAGGTGTGAAGGCGCTGGAAAAGAGGTTGGAAAAGAGTTTGAAAGATATGGGAGTGGTGAGGATTTTGAGTAAGCCTGGGACGGAGTTTGACCCTGAAGTACATGAAGCGGTGATGATGGAAGATAGTGAGGGAGAGAAAGAAGTGATTGTGGAGGAGCTAAGGTCGGGATATAAAATGGGTAGTGAGGTGGTGCGGGCGGCGATGGTGAGGGTCGGCAGAAAGTAAGACTAGAGGAGGGTTATGGAGGGTTCGAAGCGGGAGAAGATAAAAAGGCTGACTGAGATGGGGCGAGAAGTTTTTGATGAAGAGTCGGGTAAGACGCTGGAGGAGCGACTAGAGGTTGCGAGGGAGGTAGTTGAAGGAATTGATGAGCGAGGAGATGACAGATTGTCGACACCAGAATGGTATAAGAGAGATGTGCTACTAGGAGCGAAGGTGATTGATTGGTGTCGGGCGGATTATTTGAAAGAGGGAATGGAGGAAGAGTTGGCGGCAGAGAAGGGTTATTTGGCGGGGAAGGTAGTAGTGGATGGGTTGAAGAAATTTCGGGAGGAAGGTGGACTTGACGTTTATAAGGAATGGTATCTGGATCATGATGAGAGCGGGAATCCGAAATTTGTGACGACCAAAAGGCGTAGAAAGAGAGATTGACTTTTGGTGAGTAGACGAGTATTATTGAGATGTAGAATGTACTTTGCACCGACCGAGAGGTCGGCGCTTTTAGTAACAGGATCAAATATAACTAGGAGAAAAGAATGGATTTGGATTTGAAGCAGATGGCAGCGATGACGAAAGTGATTGCTGAAGAGAAGAACCTGCCTGAAGATGTAGTTTTTGAGATTATCGAGGCGGCGATCGCGGCGGCGTGGCGACGAGATAATGGCGAGCGCGAACAAAATGTGCGTGCGAAATTGAATGCGAATACGGGTGAGGCGGAAGTGTTTGTGGTGCGAGAGATTGTGGATGGAGAGGAAGCGTATAATCCAGTTACGGAAATTCCTCTGGATGAAGCAAAGAAGTTGAAGAAAGATGCGGAAATCGGGGGAGTGATCGAAGATAGCTATATGGTAACGAGCTTTGGTCGAGTGGCTGCACAGACGGCGAAGCAGGTGGTGATCCAGCGACTGAAAGAAGCTGAGCGTGAGGTGGTGCTGGCAGAGTTTGAAGATAAAATTGGCGGTGTGGTGACAGGGACGATTATGCGAGTAGAGCCGCGAATCGTGCGGATCGATCTCGGTAAAGCGATGGGAATTATGCCGCAAGGCGAGCAGATTATGGGTGAGTTTTATCAAGTGGGGAATCGAGTTAAAGTATTTATTAAAGAGATTGAGCGAGATGAACGTGGTGCGCAGCTGATTTTGTCGCGTGGAAATGAAGGGTTTATCGAACATCTGTTTCGCCAGGAAGTTCCTGAGATTGAGAATGGGACAGTAGAGATTAAAGCGATTGCGCGCGAAGCAGGGCGACGAACGAAGATCGCGGTGAAGTCGAATGTGCCTGGGGTAGACCCTGTCGGGACGTTTGTCGGTGGGCGTGGTGTGCGTGTGCAGGCAGTGATGAATGAAATTGGTGATCGAGAAAAGATTGACATCATCACGTGGAGTGATAATGCGAGTGAGTTTATCCGCGAAGCACTGAGCCCTGCAGAGGTAGCGAAAGTAGAGATTGGTGGCGATGACAAGCGAGCGAAGGTGTTTGTGACGGAAGATCAGCAGTCTATCGCGATCGGGCGAAGTGGTCAGAACGTACGACTGGCGAGTAGGCTGACTGGGTATGAGCTGGATATTGAGTTAGCGAAAAAGGTGGAGAAAAAGCCAAAGAAGAATATCGAAGATGGTCTAATGAGTGCGTTGGAGGATGTGGGCGAGTAGGGTTACTAGCTAATAGGAAAAGAGGCCTTTTGGCCTCTTTTTGTTTGTCTGGGTTGTTGTTTTTTGACTTGTGGGAGCTAGTTTTCTACTCTCAAATGCCCCGTATTCGGTACTCCAGGCCCTCCAGTATCAGGTACTTCTGGTATATCTACAAAAGTATAGGACTGGTATAGAGTAACTGATCCACTTACTGTATTTACAGTAACATCCACTATTCCTGCCGGATGTGCTGGAGTGATACAGGTTATTGTAGTTGGGTTTACTATACGTACATTAGTACAAGGACGACCACCCATAGTTACAGAAAGATCAAGAGAATCTATTAAACCTTGTCCGAAGTTGGTGATGACTATTGGTACGTTACTGTCGCTAGTGGTGCCGTTGCCGAATGTGCCATTCCAGTTGCTCCCCCATGCAAAGAGGTTGCCTACATTGTCGAGGGCGAGAAGGTGATTGGTCCCGGTAGTTATTTGCACAATATCTAGTCCAGCAAGTACACCAGTCGTGTCTACTTCGACTGGAGCGTTGCTGGTTGTATTAGTGCCGTTACCGAGTTGGCCGCTCAGGCCATTCCCCCATGAAAAAACCCTACCTTTACTGTCCAGCGCGAGAGAATACCCGCCCCCAGCTGCTACTTGCACAATATCTCGTCCAGCAAGTACACCAGTCATATCTACCTCAACGGGAATATTGCTGCTGGTATTTGTGCCATCACCAAGCTGCCCTGCCCAGTTGCTCCCCCATGCAAAAACACTTCCCTTATCATCTAGAGCGAGAGAATGAGCGAAGTCGGTGCTATCTGCTACTATCTGCACGATATTCCTTCCAGCCAAAACACCAGTCATATCTACCTCAACGGGAACATTACTACTAGTATTTGTGCCATTACCAAGCTGGTCATCAGTATTAGATCCCCATGCAAAAACATTTCCTTCGCTATCTAGTGCAAGTGAATGCCAAATTCCAGCTACAGCTTGCGCAATACTTCTTCCAGCCAACACACCAGTCATATCTACCTCAACGGGAACATTACTATTAGTGTTTGTGCCATCGCCAAGCTGCCCTGCCCAGTTGCTTCCCCATGCAAAAACACTTCCTTCGCTGTCTATAGCGAAAGAGTGAAACCCTCCCGCTACTATTTGCACAATATCTCGTCCAGCAAGTACACCAGTCGTGTCTATCTCTACAGGAACATTACTATAAACACCCCAAGTACTACCGTTACCGAGCTGTCCATTAGTATTAGAGCCCCATGAAAAAACCCTACCTTCACTGTCCAGCGCGAGAGAATACTCGCCCCCAGCTGCTACTTGCACAATATCTCGTCCAGCAAGTACACCAGTCGTGTCTACTTCGACTGGAACGCTACTGGCCGTATTAGTGCCGTTACCTAGTTGACCATTACCATTAGCTCCCCAAGCCCAAATCTGACCACTACTATCTAGGGCAAGTGTGTGATTAGTCCCAGCCGATATCTCCACGATGTTCAGCGGAACATCAGTAGGTATCCCAAAGTCCCCAGTAATAGTGACTAATTCTCCACCGTCTATTGATCCAATGTTAGATGTTATGGACGTAATAGATAAGGCATTAGCTTTGTCTACTGGATTTAGAGTATTTAGAATTATGGTTTGTAGTGAGAAGACTGCCATCACTGCAATAGCAGCAATAAATGGTAGTCTAGTTGATATTTTGTTTGTTGTTCGCATAGCAAACATATTCCCTTCTCTCCAAATATATAAATATAAGGAGAATTGTATTAAAAGATTATAAGTAATTAAGATTTTTTTATTGAGTTTCCACGCTCTACAAAATAAACATTAGCACTCTTCCGGGAGAGGAGTCAATAGGTTTATTTTGGGATTTCTGACGGGGGAGATGTGATAGAATGGGAGTATGTCTTGGTTTAAGAGGTATGATCTGAAGATCTTTATCGCGATGGCGGTGTTGTTTACCTTTGTGACGGGGCTAGTGATGGGGATGGGGCAGCAGCTGTGGTTTGATGAGTCGTACTCGCTGATGGTAGCGCAGAGGAGTGTGCCGGAGATTATCGATGTGATTTCGACTGATGTACATCCGCCAGTTTATTATATAGCGCTACATGCGTGGGGTCAGGTGTTTGGGTTTAGCGAGATGTCGGCACGGATTTTGAGTGTGATTTTTTATAGTGCGATGATGGGACTGGTGGTGTTGATGTTGGCAAAGATGTTTGGGAAGAAAGTGGCGATTATGGCGGTACCGATTTTGATCGTGGCGCCATTTTTACTCCGGTATGGGTTTGAAGTTAGGATGTATTCGCTGGCGGCGCTGATCGCGGTGGGGTCGACTTATGTTTTATATAATGCATGGAAAACAGATAAGTGGAAGTGGTGGGGAGTTTATGCGGTGTTGGTGGCGCTAGGGATGTACACGTTATATGTGATGGGGTTTGTTTTTGTGGCGCACTTGGTGTGGCTAGTGGTGATGACCCTGAAGGCGAAAAAATCACTAGTGCGGCAAAAGTGGGTACCAGCATATCTGGTGAGTATGATTTTGTTTCTGCCGTGGTTGCCGATATTAGTAACGCAATTTCAGAGTAGTGGGCTGGCGGAAATGTCGAATTTCGGGTGGGCGGAACTACTCGAAATATTCTCATTTGGGTTTTTGTATGCGCCAGTTGACGGGATGAGAATGCTGGATGTGGTGAGTTTGGTATTTGCGCTAGGTGTGTTGGTGTTATTAGTAGTGTTGGCAGTGCGAAAGAAAACGGTGAATGCGGCAGAGATGTGGCTAGTGGTGGGGTGTTTGCTTGTGCCGATTTTGATTTTGGCTGTGATCGGGTCACCGTTTTTGGACTGGAGGATGTATTCGGAGAGGTATTTGGCGCATGTGATGGTGTTTGGGTATGCGGCGTTTGCGGTACTTCTAGCGACAATAGTGGGTAATAATAAGCGGCGAAATATTGTGATTTACGTGACGATGGCACTAGTGATGTTGTTTGGGGTGAATAATTTAGCGGGATATGGGAACTTCAACTTCAGGCGAAATGAGCGGCCAAATACTCGGGAAGTAGCGCGAGAGTTGGCGATGTTTTGCCAGGATAAGATTATTGCAGATGACCCGTACTTGTTTATCGAGATATATCCGTACATGCCTGATAATTGTAATTATTACTTCTGGTTTAAGCATGGAGCGGTGAATTTCACTGGTGGCTATGCAGTACTGAATGATCTGGGAGTGCAGGTGCTTGACGAGACGGAGATAGAGGGCGAACGTGTTGTGGTAGTGACTTTTTATAATGATCCGCAGTTTGATCTGTTGGTGGAGTTTGGGGCGGCGGAGATTTTGGATTTTGGGTATCGGCGGGCATTTGTGTTTATGAGGTAATGCGAGAGAGAAAAAAGGAGCGCGGGGGCGCTCCTGGTAGGGGAGTAAATGAATCGCTTATGGTCTGCCGTAGATAAATACGTCGATCGTGGCGTGTGACTAGGTGTTTTGGAAGCAGTTAATTTCTCTAAGCGTCTCGTAGTATGGCATGAGTTAGCACTTTGTCAATGGTGTGAGATAGAGACAGGGATGATACAATGAGGTTATGCTAGTAGGCAGTTTGTTTGTGTGGTGGTATGGGGCAGGACTAAAGCGGAGGGCGCAGGATCTTTGGTTTGGGCTGAGGAGGACGGTGGACTTGTTTTCGATTGGGACGTTGATAGTGACGCTTTTTTCGCCATTTAAGATGATTTCGGCAGGAGCGGCGCCGACTGCGCCGATTGATGTGCAGCTGAGAATGTGGGCGGATCGGTTGTTTTCGCGGATATTTGGGGCAATAATTCGGACTTTTGTAATTATCTTTGGGTTGATAATTATCGTGTTGCAATTGGTGATGGTATTAGTGAGAATTGTGTTTCACGTGGCGTTGCCGCTACTGCCGATCGTGGGAGTTGTGATGTTTGCGATGGGGGTGGAGTTGCCGTGGACGCTGTAAGGTTTGACTATGGAAGTGAGCGAGCGCAAAAGGCGAGACTCGCGGCGAAGTTAGATAAAACACTGAGAACAGTAATGGTATTGGCGGGGGTTTTGGTGGTGTCGGCAGGAGTTGCGCTAGTGGTGTTTGGGTATGCGATTGGGTGGGTAGTGATGACGGTTACAGTGCCTATTTATATGATGTTGTATTGGTGGAAGAAAGAATTAGAGAAGCCGAAAGTGAGACAAGGCGGAGGAATTGATGGTGTGTTGGCAGTGAGCGTACTAGGGCTGTTGCCTGCAGAACCGACGCCAGTGGATATCGCGCTGGCAGTGAGTAGGTCGAATTCAGGGAGATTTTTGGCGATGAGGTTTGGATTAGGGCCGAAGTTTTTGCCTGAAATTGCGGCGATGTTACCGTTTGGGAGTGATGTAATTTGGCAGAAGGCTGTGGAGATTCGGGGAGAGATGAAAGGTGGCGATATTATTACGGGGGGGATTTTGGCGCTGGCGATAATTCGAGCGATTCCTGACCATGAAGGGTTTTTGGCGCAATTGCAATTGGATTATGAAGACTTGATGGCGGGTGTGAAATGGTTTGAATATATTTATTATATGGCGGAAAAGTCGAAAGAGCCGATGCGGGATGGAGGTTTTGCGCGGGACTGGGCTTTTGGATATGTGCCGACGCTGCAGTATTTTGGGCGAAATATTTCGCGAGAAATTAGTGTACATGGTGGGCGGACGATGTCACTGGCGATTGACTCTCATGGAGAAATTGCTGGGCAGATGATGGATATTTTGGCGAATAGTGCGCGGAAAAATGTGGCGATTGTGGGGCCGAGTGGAGCGGGGAAAACGAGCGTGGTGCATGATTTTGCGGAGAAGCTGCTTGATGCAGATGCGAAGATTCCGAGTGAGCTGAAATATCGGCAAGTGTTTTTGTTGGACTCGGCGGCGATAATTTCGGCGGCGCCTGGGAGAGGTGAAGTGGAGGCGCTGGTGACGAGGATTTTGGGGGAAGCGCATGCGGCGAAGAATATCATAATTTGTCTAGACGATGCGCAATTGTTTTTTGAGGACGGTGTAGGGAGTGTGGATATTTCGAATGTACTGTTGCCTGTGTTAGATGGCGGGAATTTGAAGATGATTTTGACGATGAGTGAACAGAAGTTGCTGGAAATCGGACAGAAGAATCCGCAAATTCTGAATGCATTGAATCGGATTAATATTGAGTCGGCGGGGTATGCGGAGACGTTGGCGGCGATGCAAGATCGAGTGTTGCAGCTGGAATATTATAATAAAAAAGTATATATGTTTCAGGCGCTGAAGCGGGCGTTTGATCTGAGCGGGCGATATATTTATGACGTGGCGCAACCTGGTTGTGCAATTAAATTACTGGAGCAAGCGGCAAATTATGCGGAGGGTGACGTGATCACGGCGCGGAGTGTGGAGCTTGCGATCGAGAAGACGTTAGGTGTGAAAGTGGGCGTGGCGGATCAGGAGGCAGAGAGGGTGACATTGTTGAATTTGGAGGGGTTGATTCATGAGAGGATGATTAATCAAACGAAGGCAGTGAAGGTGGTGAGTGATGCTCTAAGGCGGGCGCGGACAGGGGTGAGAAATCAGAATCGACCTGTAGGAACGTTTCTTTTCCTAGGACCGACAGGTGTAGGTAAGACAGAATTGGCGAAGGCGCTGGCGGAAGTTTATTATGGCGGGGAGGGTAATTTGGTGAGGGTGGATCTAAACCAATATGTGACGATTGATGACGTGGCGAATTTAACGGCGGACGGGGTGGATAATCCAAATAGCCTCACGGCGCAAATGATGAAGAATCCGTTTTCAGTGGTGCTTCTGGATGAGATTGAGAAGGCACACGATAATGTATTGACAGCGCTTCTGCAGGTGTTGGATGAGGGAATTTTGCGTGATGCGAAGAATCGAGAAGTGAGATTTAGGGACGCGATTGTGATTGCGACGAGCAACGCGGGTGCGGATAGTATTCGGAAGTTTATAGAGCAAGGGTATGATATTTCGCAGTTTGAGGAACAGATCGTGAATGAGCTGATTGATTCGCGGCAATTTAAGCCTGAGTTTTTGAATAGGTTTGATGAGATCGTGGTGTTTAAGCCGCTTGGAAAAGAAGAATTAGTGCAGGTGGTAGACCTGATGATTGCGGGAGTAAATAAGACACTAGCTCCGCAGAAAGTGTCGGTGGAACTAGATGTGTATGCGAAGGAACTACTGGTGGATGCGGGATATGATCCGCGGCTGGGTGCGCGGCCGATGCGACGCGTAGTGCAGCGGGTGGTAGAGAATGAAGTAGCGAAGAAGATGTTGGTGGGTGATGCGGGAAGTGGAAGTACGATTGTGATTAATGCGGATGATGTGCGTAGTGCGCTAGAGGCGGCGAAGAACTACTAGGCGTTGGTTTATTGGTGGGGTGAGGGGGCTTAATCTTTGATATCTTTGATTATGGATTTGGATATCATGCGATCGAAACATAAGAGGGTGCAGAGTAGTCCGACAAGGAAGATGGCGCCGATTACTAGTAGGGTGCGAATGTCGAATCCGACTGTCCAGATAGTGTGAGTTGATTCTGGGAGACCGTAGGTGACGCGAGAGTTAGCGGTGAGGATGCGCGAGTATGCGATATGGATGGCGAGAGAAAATCCGTAGCCGATAATCAGGGCGAGAGTTGCGGTGATGGCGGATAAGAGTGTGACGTAAGTGATGTATATTTTACGGATTGCGCCTTTGGTGGCGCCGACGGCGCGATAGATGGCGGTAGCTTGTTTTTCGTCTTCTATGACACGGCCGATCGTGCCTGCCATGATAAACATAGCGATGAAACCGAGGAAGGCGGTGAGGTAGACGACACCCGTATTTATATTATATGACATGGTATGTAACCAGTAGATGGAGGACATGAATTCTTGAGCGCCTCCGTATAGAGTGCAGTGAGGGTTGTCATCGTAGCAGAATTCATTTGCGCGGAAATCTATGAGGTCAGCGGGGCGAGAGAAGCGGATAATAGTACTACCTCCCAGCCAAGAGGTGTAGCTACGCTCAAAATAC
Organism: Candidatus Saccharimonadota bacterium; assembly: GCA_009785325.1. Lineage (GTDB taxonomy): Bacteria > Patescibacteriota > Saccharimonadia > Saccharimonadales > Saccharimonadaceae > WQWN01. Next base: position 8,586 of record WQWN01000003.1, on the reverse strand, counting down.
TGAAGGGTGTAATCGTTAATGAACTCGGTAGGGATGATAAAACCTGCACCGCCGCCAAAACTATTAATGCCGTCGAGTACACGGAGCAGAAATGGACGCTCATCGCGGAAGCCGCTTGGACCTGGAATGGTGTATGGCTGGATGGTGCCAGCGGATATACCGATGACCTGGAAGGTGATGTGTTCGGTGGGAGACTCGGAGATTTCATCATCTAGCTCAGAACTATTTAGAGATTCTTCTTCTATTTCGTCGTTTATGGGTACGCCGAAGAATGTATCGGTGGAATGACCGTGAAAGATGAGGCCTGGGGCGCGGTCATGGATGTCTTTAAGGCGGGCTTCTAGCTCGCGCGGAGAGGCGTCGTCTGGGAGTCGGGAGAGATTTAGTAAGCGAGCGGCATGTTCGGCTGGGATAATGACGGGGACTGAGTCTTGCATATTTGGTTCAAATGCAATGAGTGAGTTGACGACTGAGCGAGGAAGAATATCAATCGCTACTCCGCTCGGCATCGCGCCCTGAGCGCCAGGTGGAATCTCTAGAGCTGGAAAGAATAGATCTGATGATCTGTGAAGTCCCTCTGTGTTTGCGATAATTTCGCCATTATAGCGTGCAGCGACTTCTGTGAGAGTTATGTGTTGTTCGGACATAAGACGAGCATGTTCTTCGTCGGAAGCCTGGATGACAAACTTATTTGTATGATCGAGGAAGAATTCGCCTTCGTGCCATTCGTCTTCAATGAGCGGGTATCGTTTGTCTTCATCTTGGCTTAGATCGTAAAGTTCTAGTGCGCGGGCTCGGATAGTAACAGTGTTGAAATTGCGAAAGGTGGAAGTGATGATAAAAGTGTTGCCATCGAAGATCTCGGCGGACATGCGAGTGTGAGATGCGAAGAGGCTAGAGTAGACAGTGAGAAAAAAGATGACAACGCCAAAAAGAAGGGCGATAGTGGTACAGGTGACGATTGTGCGGCGCCTCCTAACTTTTAGTTTGGCGGCGGCGAGAGTGAAAGTGTGGGAGAGTTTCATGTAATTTTTCCTTCCTGGAGAGTAATAGTGCGAGTGGCGTATTGTTTGACGCGACTGTCGTGAGTAACCATGATGATTGTCGTACCGAGTTTTTGATTGATACTTTTGAGCATTTTGAGGACTGCGATACTGTTGGTTTCGTCGAGGTTGCCGGTTGGCTCGTCGGCGAAAATGATGGCGGGGTTGTTGTAGAGCGAGCGGAGGATGGCGACGCGCTGAGTTTGCCCGCCTGAGATTTCGCTAGGATAACTGTCAAGTTTATCTTCAATTTTTAGGATGCTGGCGAGTTTGCGGGTGCGATCGAGCGAGAGGTTTTGTGAGTTGGTGAACATAGAAGGTAAGGAGATATTCTGGGCGACAGTGAGAAAGGGCTGGAGGTAGAAAGTCTGGAAGACGAAGCCGAACTTTTTACCACGGAATTTAGAAAGTTGATTATCTTTTAATTTGGTGATGTCGATTTCGTCAACGAGGATTTCACCAGATGTAGGTGTATCGAGACCGCCCATTAATTGGATGAGAGTGGATTTACCACTGCCACTTTGACCCATGATAGCGACGAACTCGCCTTTTTCGACTGAGAGATTGACGTCGGTGACGGCGTGGACAATGCCTTTTTTGGTCTTGTAGGATTTAGTGAGGTTTTTGGTTTTGAGGATCGGCATATGGAGGTAGTATAGAGGAAACGAGGTAAGGACGCTAGTGCTTATTGGGGGTGGAATGGAGTGGAGGGGGATGATATAATGGTGGTCGGTATGCCTCCTTAGCTCAGCTGGATAGAGCAGGACGGTTCTAACGTCAAGGTCGGGGGTTCGAGTCCCTCAGGGGGTACCAATTGAGAAATAAATAAAACCCCCTGCCTGTACGGAGGGGGTTTTGGTTTTGGTGCAACTGGCGAGGAGCATTTAGCTTTTGAGCCGAAAAAGGCAGAGCATTTTCAGAGGTATAAAGGGTATATAAAGCAAGAAACCCCGCTATTACGGGGTTTTCTGCCAAGAGCATTAGTCTTGATACGGAAGTCTTTATTTGGAGGGTCCGATGGGGCTTGAACCCATGACACCCTGCTTAAAAGGCAGGTGCTCTAACCAGCTGAGCTACGGACCCGCAGAGGGTTTATGATTACGAAAATCAGGGATGATTATAGACCAATCTGTTGATATCGTCAACGCTTGTAATGTTGCATAGTGATTTTTTGTTTGGGGGTGATATAATCAGGCGATGAAATTTTTGCGGTGGGCTATGAGAAAAGTACATATTTCGTATGCGGTGACTGTCATGACGGTGGGGATTGTGGTGGGTGTGGTGTTAGCTTTTAATATGGATATGCGGACTTTTGGGGCGGGAGTGTGGGTGTTTGTGGCGGTTGGACTGGTGGCGATGGCGATGTGGCAGAGTAGGTTTGCGGTGATGGTTTTGGCGGTTTTAGGAGGGGTAATTCTGGGGGCGTGGCGGACGAATTTGAGTGTGGGTGAAGCGGATTTAATTCGGAGTCTGGAGGGAGTGGAAGTGAGGCTGAGTGGTAGGGTTTTTGATGATCCTGAAGTAGGCGAGACGGGGATGATGATATTGAGAATGCATGACCTGGAGGTAGAGGGGAGGCAAGTGCGAGCGAATTTATTTGTGACGGTGCGGAAGGAGCAAGATGTGAGGCGCGGGGATCGTGTGACGATGGAAGCTAGAATGGGGGCGGGGTTTGGGAGCTATGCGGGGTCGATGTGGCGGGTAAATCTGGAACAGATCGAGCGGGTGGGGGCGGGGGATTTGATGGGGCGAGTGCGGGATGTTTTTGCGACGAATGTGCGGGAGTATGTGCGAGAGCCAGAGGTGGATCTGGCGTTGAGTTATCTGCTGGGGCAGCGGCGAGCATTGTCGGAGGAGATGGTGGATCTACTCAGAGTGACGGGACTGACGCATGTCGTGGTGGCGAGTGGGTTTCATCTGATGGTGCTGGTGGGAGTGGTGCGGAAGTTATTTGAGAAAGTTTCGCGGGTGTTGACGGTGTGGATGAGTGGGGCGATGATTTTGGGTTTTGTGGCGATTGCGGGGGCGGGACCGAGTATGGTGCGGGCGGCGATTACGGCAGGAACTGTATTGGCGATGTGGTATTTGGGGCGAAAATTTCAGGCGGAGAAACTGTTGGTTTTGATTGCGGCGGTAACGTTGATGTTAGAACCGAGTTATGTGGTGGATGTGGGGTGGCAGCTGTCTTTTGCAGCGCTGGTGGGTGTAATGATTTTAGCGCCTGCGGTGATGCGGTGGTTGTGGGGCGAGAAGAAGATTGGGGTGTTGAAGTCTGTGGCGGTGATTTCGCTGACGACTTCGGTGACGACACTGCCGATTTTGATGTTTTATTTCGGGCGAGTTTCAGTAGTGTCGCTGGTTACAAATATACTAGTGTTGCCTGCTGTGCCGTGGATGATGCTAGGGTCGTTTTTGACGGGGTTCTTTGCGCTTTTTGCGCCGTTTGTGGCGGGTTTTTTTGGATTTTTGACGGAGTGGATGCTCCGGGTGAATTTGTGGGTGATGGAATATTTTGGGAGCTTTGAATGGGCGGAGCGAGAGGTGAGTGTGGGGATGGTAGGTGTAGTGGTGATATATGTGGCGATCGGGGGTTTGATTTGGTTTTTGAAGTGGCGAAATAAGCGAGATTTGGCGATGGAAGTCTCAGGCGGTGTATAATTGTGAGTATGTTGAAGTTCGTGGTGAAGAATGAGTCGGAAATGATAGAGCTAGGAGAGAAGCTTGCGGGGGCTTTGAGTCTGCCGTGTGTGATTGAAATGGTGGGTGACGTGGGAGTTGGTAAGACGACTCTTGTGAAAGGTCTGGCGCGCGGGATGGGCGTGGAGGAGGAAGTTACAAGTCCGAGTTTTGTGGTGAATAAGAGATATGAGGCGGGAGGTGCGGTGCTGACGCATTATGATTTTTATCGACTGGAAGATCCGGGACTGATGATGGAGGAATTAGGAGAGATGGTGGATGATGATCGGGCGGTGACGGTAGTAGAGTGGGCGGAGTCGGTGAGGGGTGTACTGGGGGAGGATCGTGTGAGAGTGAAGATTTTTTATAATAAAGACGAGGGGCGCGTGGTGGAGATTGAGGGGGTGGAGTTGTGATTTTGTACCTAGATACGTCGGAGGGTGAATGTCGGGTCTGGGTGGACGAGAGGAGTTTTTCATGGGAGGCGGGGCGAGGAATGGCGAAGGGGCTACTGAAGTTTTTAGAATTTTGTCTGAGTGAGTGTGGGGGTGGATGGAGTGATTTGACTGGAATTGTGGTGATGAGGGGGCCAGGGAGTTTTACGGGGTTGAGGATCGGGGTTACTGTGGCGAATACGGTCGCGGATAGCGAAGGTGTGGCGATCGTGGGCGTGAGTGGAGAGGGTTGGCGTGAGGAAGGTTTGAAGAGACTAGAGGCAGGCGAAAATGATCGGGTGGTAGTGCCAGAATATGGGAGAGAGGCGAGGATTACGAAGCCGAGGAAGTGATAGTAAGGGCGTAGAGTTAGTTTTCTTCTGTACGCCCGTGTCCCGTATTCGGCACGTCTGGTAAGTCTATGAAGGTGTATGATTGATATAAGGTGACTGATCCGTGTAGGGTACGTACAGTAACATCTACTATTCCTGCTTGATGTGCTGGAGTGGTGCAAGTTACTGTGTTTGGGTTAATTACTGTGATGTTAGTACAGGGGAGATCTCCGAGAGTGATATATTCGATAGGATTTGCGGATGCTCCGAAGTTAGTGATGAGGATAGGGACGTTACTTCCGGTATTTGTTCCATTGCCGAATTGGCCTTGAGGGTTGCTTCCCCACGCAAATACATTGCCTTTACTATCTAGCGCGAGTGTGTGCGAGTGACCAGACGTAATTTGCACAATCTTCCTGCCAGCTAGTACACCAGAGCTATCTACCATAGTAGGTATATTACTGCTACCACCTATTGTGCCATTACCGAGTTGACCGGAACCATTCCACCCCCATGCAAAGACATTGCCTTCGCTGTCGACGGTAGTTGTAGTATTCATACCTCTAGCAATTGTAAGTTGCACAACGTTTCTACCAGAGAGGACGCCAGTCATGTCTACAGCAGTTGGAAGAGTTTGATTAATGTTAGTACCATCACCAAGTTGGCCTTGGGAGTTACTCCCCCATGCAAATACATTACCTTCACTATCTATCGCAAAAGAGTCTTGAGCGCCACCCACTATTTCGACGATTGTCCTGCCTGCAAGAATGCCGGTCATGTCTACGGCAACAGGTACACTACTAATGTTGGAGGTACCGCTCGTACCGTTACCAAACTGACCTTCCCAGCCTCGTCCCCAGGCAAAGATGTTGCCTTCACTATCTAAAGCAAGTGCGTGGTCACCGCTAGAGGAGATTTGTGTTATAGTACGACCCGCAAGAGCGCCAGACGTAACGACCGCTACTGGAACATTACTAACAGTATGAGTAGTGCCGTTTCCGAGCAGCCCGTGTTGATTCCCCCAGCCCCAAGAGAATATATTACCGTCGCTATCCAGGGCAAATGAAGCAAAACTACCGGCTGCTACCTGGATAATTGTGCGCCCATAAAGTACACCGGTCATGTCTACTTCAACTGGTATATTACTGTTAGTACTTGCATTATTGCCAAGTTGACCAACACTACCTTGTCCCCACGCAAAGACATTACCTTCGCTGTCTAGGGCAAGAGTATGGCCGGTGCCGGCAGAAATATACACAATAGTACGACCTGCTAACACTCCTGTCATATCCACTCGTACAGGTACGCTACTACCACTTGACGTACCACCATCACCAAGGATGCCACCCCCCCAGGCCCAAATCTGTCCATCTCTATCGAGGGCGACTATATGGCTGTTACCGCTTGTTATTTGTACAATGTCTAAAGGTATATCAGGTATCCCAAAGTCTCCAGTAATAGTAACGAGTTCACCACCAGAGGTCGGGCCGATGTTTGAAGTGATAGATGTAATAGATAAGGCGGTAGCGGTTTCCGAGGAAGTGATTATATTAGTAATGATTGTCTGGACTGAGAAAATTCCCATCACTGCTGTTGCTACGAAAAGAGGCAACCTATCAAAGAGCTTGTTAGTTTTTCGCATTAGAAAATCTTTCTCTCGCAGTGTTGAAAATGATTTTGCACTCTATTATGCCAAACATTAGCATATATGAAAAAGAGAGTCAAGGGACACTCCGATAGGATATATTGTGTTGTAGAAATTACAGCTGGTAGTAAAAGTTGTGAAAAGTCTGTAAAATGGAAGTAAGCTGTTTTTTCGGCGATTGAGGTTTATGTTTAATTTGAATTTAGCTCTTGAGGTTTCAGAGTGGAAAGGGTTTTTATGGTAGAGGCGATAATTGCGTTTGTAGTGGGCGCGAGTGCGGCTGCTGGCGGGGTGTATTATTACGGTCAGAAGAAGGCGACAGGAGGAAAAAATAAGGCGGATGATCTGATAAAGAAAGCGAAAAATGAAGCGAGCGATATAGTGCTGGCTGCAAAAAATGATGCGATCAAGATCACGCAAGACACAAAGCGTGAGGAGAATGAGCGGCGACGAGAGTGGAAGAAAACTGAGACGCGACTAGTGGAGCGCGAAACGACGCTGGATAAGAAAATTGATCAGCTGGATACGAGGACGGAGAAGTTGAGGGTGCAGGAAGGTGAAGTGGAAGGACTGAAGAATGAGATCCGTGAGATTCGGGAGAAGCAGCAGGAAAAGCTGGAGAAAATTGCTGGACTAAAGAAGACCGAGGCGAAAGAAAAGCTACTACAGATGACAGAGAAAGATATTCGGAATGATCTAGTAGGATTAATTACGAAGCAGCAGAAAGAATTGATGGCGGAGCCAGATGAGCAGGCGCAGGCGATTCTATTGACGGCGATGGAACGGATGAGTAGTGAGGTGACGGCAGATAGGACGGTGACGGCGATCAAGATTTCGGATGATGAGATGAAGGGGAGGATTATCGGGAAAGAAGGGCGGAATATCCAGGCGCTGCAGAGGGCGACAGGTGTGGATATACTAGTGGATGATACGCCAGGGATGGTAGTGCTTTCGAGTTTTGATCCTGTGAGAAGGCAGGTGGCGAGGCTGGCGCTCGAGCTGCTAATGAAAGATGGGCGAATTAATCCGTCTTCGATCGAGGATGCGGTCGTGAAGGCAGAGAAGCAAATTGATAAAGAAGTTAATCGGGCGGGTGAAGATGCGGCGCGAGAGGTGGGTGTGGTAGGGTTGCCGAAAGAGGTTTTGCGATTGCTTGGAGAGTTGAAATACAGGACAAGCTATGGACAGAATGTTTTGCTGCATAGTGTGGAGATGGCGCATATCGCTGGGATGATTTCGGAGGAGATCGGGGCGGATAAGCGGATCGCGAAGACGGCGACACTGCTACATGATATCGGCAAGGCGGTGACACATAAAATCGAAGGGAAGCACGCGGAAATCGGGGCGGAGCTGGCAAAGAAATATGGCATGGATGAGAAGATTTGTCATGCGATGGAGGCGCATCATGGTGATGTAGAGCCAACCACGCCAGAGGCGGTGATCGTGAAGATTATGGATGCGATCAGTGCGGCGCGGCCTGGGGCGAGGAATATGAGTGCGGAGAATTTTGCTGAGAGGATGCGGGATCTCGAGAATGTGGCTCTGAGTTTTGACGGGATTGAGAAGGCGTATGCGATCAGTGCAGGGCGGGAGATCCGAGTGATTGTGGAGCCAAAGCAAATTGATGATCTGACGGCACTGAAGGTGGCGCGAGATATTGCGAATAAGATCGAGGCGACGATGCAATATCCGGGGATAATCAAGGTGAATGTGATCCGTGAGACGCGGGCTATTGAGTACGCAAAGTAAGTTTTGGGGATGATGAAACTGGAGGATGTTTCGGAACTGGTGGAGGAGATGCCTAGTGAGTGGCTGGGGCAGATTGCGGAGTATTTACGGGGTGAGAGGATGGAGTTCGAGGGGAGTGTGGAGCAGGAGGGGACGGAGTTTCAGAAGTTGGTGTGGGGGGAGATCTCGCGGATTCCATATGGGGAGACGAGGAGTTATGGAGAGGTGGCGGCGGCCATTGGGAGGCCGATGGCGGTGAGGGCGGTAGGGACGGCTTGTGGGAAGAATAAATTACCGATCGTGGTGCCTTGTCATAGAGTAGTGGCAAGTAATGGGATCGGTGGGTATGCTTTTTGGATTGATTTGAAGAAGAAGTTGCTAGAGCTGGAGAGAAGTAGACGGATCGGTGTGTAGGTGTTAATATGGTGGAGTAACCGCGCGTGGCGGAATTGGTAGACGCGCTGGCTTCAGGTGCCAGTGACCGCAAGGTTGTGATGGTTCAAGTCCATTCGCGCGGACCAGATCTAGATGAGAAGAGCCTGAAAGGGTTCTTTTTAATGTGCCTATGCTTGCACAACCTGGTAGAAAAATGATATAGTACCTCTATATCGCTGAATAAGCAAGCACATTAAAAACGTTACTTTCATGATAAATCTATGAAAGGGGAAAGCTAGAGTTCGCGTCTGTAAGGGGTGCGAAGTAGCGTTTTGAAGCGTGTGCTCAGGTAG
>WQWN01000002.1 GCA_009785325.1 Candidatus Saccharimonadota bacterium | reverse complement strand
CAGGATATACCTGCGTACATAACCAGCTCCCAGAATCTTGTTGATCTAGCCGAAAGAGTCTATTTCAACCCTATATCGCGGGTACTACTTCGGGATCATTCTTCATTTGGAAGACGTATAGAAGCCATACGGAACCGCATATCAAACATGGAAAGCTTTTACCTACATCAAACCGTAGCTCAGTACGTCTCAGCAACCATTCTCCCTATTATCGAAGATTTCTTTGACGAATTAACAGAAGAGGTCTTCATATCAGAAGTTACCCATGAAGAACAAAACTCCGAAGTACCGAATACAGAACAATTTCTCACTCCATACTACAACTCCGCCAACAGCTTCTTGGCTCATAACACTGAGTTCGGTGGCCGCAACGACGGACCGCCAGGGGAATTGACAGAAGATCCATTTCAGTCCCTATCATCAGAACCTCGAGTCAATCCAGCTCCGCCGTCAGTATCTACTACACAAGACGACCGCCCACTTCATTACTACTACGAGCTTGTTAGTGCCAATTTAACAAATGGAGAAATCAACTTCGTAACAATAACTCTCGCCCGCAGCAACGGTTCGCGAATGATCACCGAGAGCGAGCGTATTCAGCTAGAGGATATACTACGCGAAGCAGCATATCCTGTAGAAGTACGTGTCAAAATACTAGGTGCGGTAATCGTGGACGGTGAGGATATTCTCCCTAGACCACTACCCGGCGTCCTAGCAGGCGACTCTCAGGGCGGTACAATAAGCCCACCAAACGACTAAACTCATTTGCTAAAACTAAATAGGTCGCTCTGAAAAGCGACCTATTTTCACATTTCGAAACATTAAAGTATCCTAACCGCCCTCAAAAACACTCTCTGATCAAAAGTCCGTTCGCTCGGAATCCATTCTCCTATACACGTAATCAAGTTCAGTCCTTCACGCCCCGCTTCCGCTGACTCCATCATCGCTCCCATCAATTGTCGCGCCTCGTCCATGTTCACCACGCGATTCTCTACTACCGCAAAAACAAAAATCTCACCATCACCTCTCTCTATCACGATTTCATCCCCATTCGCTAGTTCACCCAATCGCTTAAACACCCCATCCAGCGTCGGCCCGCCATTATGCCCATTGACCAGCATCGCCCCCGACTGTCCCGGTAACGCACTCATTCGATACCATGCCGTATCGAATATATTAACAGGAGTCGCCATCTCGCCATTATCCAAAATCCCCACCTCCAGCACTCTCGCATTCACGATACCTAGTCGCTCAATCGACAAGAACCTCGGCCTGTCCGCCGCCACAACCCATTCGTCGCGCATCTCTTCTGTTACTTCAGTCTCGTCTACTTCTACACCGTCGCCGTACAGCGTTCCTAGGTGCTGCATCGGCTCACGCTCAGACCGATTATTTCTCAAATTCCGCTCATTAAACACTAAGAGCCCAAACAACCCTACTACTACGACCAGTATAAATATTCCAATTCCTTTAGTTAGCCGATCCCGAGTTTTGCTCACCCTCAAACCCATAGCTACCTACTTGTAGTCGTCGTAAGTTACCATCATCGCACGAGAGTTCACCTGTCGCAGATTCTCCAGTGCTACCGTCACCACAATCAAAAGCCCCGTTCCACTGATCGATAATTGACTATTCTGCACTCCCGCCAGTGTAAACAGTAGCCAGTCCGCCACAAACGGCATCATCGCAATCAGACCTAGACTCACCGCACCAAACAAACACAGCTTCCTAGACGTACTCTTCAAATATTCCTCCGTCTTCACACCAGGTCGCACACCCGCAATAAACCCGCCTTGTTTCTGCATGTTTTCAGCGATCTCTTTCGCGTTAAACACAATGCTCGTATAGAAGTACGTAAACCCTACCACCAGCAAGAAATACGTCAGCGGGTATACAAACGCCTGCCACGTACTTCCCGTAAACGTCCCCGGATTTGGTGCCTGAAACCAATTAATTAAATTCTCAGCCACTCCCGGCGCAACATCTGCCGACCTCATCACCTGCCCGATAAACGACGGCAAGCTCAAAAACGCCACCGCAAAAATCACTGGAACCACACCCGCCGCAATCAGTTTCATCGGTAACAAACTCTTCACTCCGCCATACGCACTATTCCCATGTACTCGCTTAGCGTAATTAATCGTAATCACTCGCTGTCCCTCATTAATCTTCGTCAGTACATATAACAGCAGTAAACACGCCAACCCCAGCCCCGCAATCAACGCTAGTACAAACCCATTAACCGGCAACTCAAACCATCCAAAAATACTCAATCCGCCCGCCGAAGTGTCCACCAGCGACTGCCCCAACATCGACACAGTTTGTGGGAACTGACTCACGATACTCGCAAAGATAAGTGTCGAGATACCGTTTCCTACCCCTTGTTCTGTCACTAATTCTCCCAACCACATCAGAAGCACTGATCCTGCACTCATCGCCGCCACCGCGACTATCCATTCACTCATTGTCGTTGCATCAAACGCCGTCGTATACCCCGCCAATACCGACTGTCTCAAGATAAATATAAATGCAATCGACTGAACTACAGCCAGCGGGACTACCAACATCCTAGTCCATTGATTAATTTTCCGTCGTCCTGTCTCACCATCTTTATGCAACTCCTCTAGTCTCGGAATCGCTTTCGTCAAAAGTTGTACTACGATCGACGCCGTAATAAACGGACTCAGTCCCACCATGATAATCGAAAAGCTCGTCAATGCTCCACCGGAGATCAGGTTCATAAACCCACCGAAATCCGTACTACCAATCACATTATCAATCACTTCGCGAAAACGTGTCGGCTCAGCCAAAGGTACAGGTACGTGTGCTAAAAGACGATAAATCACAATTATCCCAAGGATAATTAATAATCGTCTCTGCATGTCACGATTTTTCAGGGATTTTAGGATCGTCTTCCAGTTCATATTACCTCACAATTTTATCATAGTTTTGTTCGTACACCCACTCGATCTTGTCGCCGAACCATTTCCGCGACAAAACGAGGAGTCTATTTTTCCTCAGTTACCTTCTCCCTCATTGGGATCGGTGTCTTTTCGAAACTTCCGCCAGCTTTCTCGATCGCAGTGATCACACTCTTGCTAGCATCCTGAACCTTCAAGTTCACCTTGCTCGTAATTTCACCACGCATGATTACTTTCACCCGTGCGTACGGAGAGCTAATCATACTCTTATCAGCCAGTACAAAATTATCTACGTCACCCGACAGTGTTCCGATCACATCCAAGTAAACCACCTCAGCCTTTGTCGCTAGTGACTTAAATCCTTTCAATTTTGGTACAGCCTGCATGAATGCCTTCTGACCACCCATAAATGTCGCAGGCATCTTTCTATGTCCTGTTCGAGACTTCTGACCTTTCGTACCACGACCGGCAGTTTTTCCTTGTCCTGCTGCGATTCCGCGCCCCACGCGCTTCCGTGCTGGGTTTGCTTTTACGTCTAATTCGTGGTATTTCATTATTTTTTCTCCTTTGCATCAGCTTTCGGAGTAGATTTTACAGTCTTCTTTGTAGTTTGTTTCTCTGCACGATGCCACTGATCTTTCGGTACTAGATTCTGCAGACCTTCAATTGTCGCATACGCGATATTCACCTTATTTGTTGACCCGAGCGACTTCGAGATCAAATTCTTTACACTCGTCAGACCCACAATCGATCGCACTACGCCACCAGCGATAATTCCCGTACCGGGAGCTGCTGGCTTCATGAGAACATGTGCGCCTGCAACCTTTGTTTCTACTTCGTGTGGAATCGTCTCATTCTCAATCGGAATCGTAATAAGGTTTTTCTTCGCTTTATTTGTCGCTTTCGTAATCGCTGTCGTTACATCTTGACCCTTAGCAACACCCACACCGACTTTATTCTTGCGATTTCCAACCACAACTAGCGCTTTAAATCGAAATCTTCGACCACCAGCCATAACCCTCGCCACACGGTCGATATTGATCGTTACTTCCTCAAACTCTTTTGGAGCTTCTGGCGCTTTTGGACCCCTTGGTCCACGTCCACCACCGCGACCACGACCACTATCTCGTCCACGTCCGCCCTCTGGCCTTGCAGTACCCTCAGTTACTGCTGGATTCTGTATCTTTTCTTCAGCCATATTAGAACTCCAATCCTTCCTTACGCGCCGCCTCTGCAAAAGCCGCCAAGCGTCCCGCGTATTTTCGACTATTTCTATCTAGTACTACTGCTTTGATTTTCGCTTTCTTTGCTTTTTTCGCAAGTTCTGTACCGATCATCGCTGCCTTCTCTGTCTTTGTTCCAGTCGCCTTCATGCCGACTGTTGTCGCGTAAGCTAGCGTGATTTTCTTATCGTCATCAATTGCCTGTGCTGTTACATGCAGGTTACTAATCTTCACACTTATGCGTGGTCGCTCTGCAGTCCCGTGAATCTTTGCACGAGTTCGCCTTCGCCTTAGCTCCGCGTTCTTCTTTTTCTTTTCAAATTCTGACATTAGCTACCTGCCTTTCCAGCTTTACGCAAAATAACTTCATCCGCATACTTAATACCCTTACCCTTGTATGGCTCCGGCTTTTTCAAACTGCGAATATCTGCAGCGGCCTGGCCCACCAGCTGCTTATCAATTCCACTCACCGTGATTGTCATTTTATCCACTGCGAGCTGCACTCCTTCTGGAGCAGTATATTTCACTGGGTGACTAAACCCCAGGTTCATTTCGATGCTCTGTCCGCCGCCATTTAGACGATAACCCACACCGTTTACTTCTAGTTTCTTCTCAAAACCTTTCGTCACGCCATTCACTGCATTATTTATCAGTGATCGCACTAGACCGTGCTTTGCTTTATGCTCTTTACTGTCGCTTTCTCTTGTCACGACAACTTTACCATCCTCAGCTTTCACACCAATTCCAGTCTGCATAGCCACGCTCAGCGTACCTTTCGATCCGACGACCGCCACCTCATTGTCGCCGACCGTGATTGTCACACCGCTAGGCAGGACGATTGGTAGTTTTCCGATTCGACTCATTTTTTACCTTTCTTTAACTTTCTAACTTCTCTCTTAGTCCTCTTGTTCAATATAAACGATAAATCGCACCGAGATCAAAAGCTTGTTATCCAATTCTAGGAAACAGTCATTTGTATCTTCGCTCTCGCGCATAAAATGCGTGATGCGACCACTGTGAACCATGCTTGGACTCTCAGCGTTCGGATGAACTGTGATTGTTACGTTTTTACCTACGATATCTGTAAAATACATTGACTTCATATTAATACACCTTTACTAGTAGCTCACCACCGAGCCTTAATTTTTTTGCTTCCTGCCCACTTATTATACCTTTTGATGTGCTAATTAACACCATTCCGCGTCCACTTTTTACCCTTGGTATCTCATCGACACCTACATAAACTCGCCGACCAGGTGTGCTAACCTTCGAGATCTCATTAATCGTGGCATTATCATCTTCACGGTTAATGACTATCACCAATATATCACGCGGCTTGGCTTCTTCCACCAAAACATCTACGAGATAACCTGCTTTAACAAGCTCCATCGCCACAGCTTTCTTTAGCTTGCTTGATGGTACTCGGATTTCATTCTTCCCCACAGCTATCGCGTTACGAATTCTAGTTATGAGGTCTGCTACTGCATCTGTACTCTGTATTGACATATTCTCTCCTCTCTACCAACTACTCTTCGTTACACCAGGGATCTCTCCCTTGCTTGCTTTTTCGCGGAAGTTAATCCTATCCAGCCCAAATCGCCTCATATAGCTCCTCGGTCGCCCAGTCAACTTATCACGATTCTTTAACCTTGTCGGACTAGAGTTCCTTGGTAATTTCTGTAGGCCTTCTTGGTCGCCCATCGCCTTCAGTTCGGCTCGCTTGGCAGCATACTTATCATGCATCGCACGTCGCTTCGCGTCCTTATTCACAATTGATTTCTTTGCCATTTAAGCCTCCTTTCCTTTCCGTTCAAACGGCATACCAAATTTCTCAAGTAACAACTTGCTTCCTTCGGCACTTCCATTCTTAATTACAAACGTAATCTCAATTCCGTGCAGGACCTGTGTCTCCTCGAAGCTCAACTCTGGGAAAATCGCCTGCTCAGTAATTCCTAGTGTGTAGTTTCCGCTCGTATCAAACGATTTCACCGGCACACCATGGAAGTCTCTCACATGAGGCAACGCCACATTCATCAAACGATCTACGAACTCATACATCATATCACCACGTAGAGTCACCATGTAGCCGAGTGGTCCACCTAGACCTTTTCGGATTTTATACGAAGCAATTGACTTCTTCGCGATCCTACCGACTGGTCTTTGTCCTGTAATACTTGTAATTGTATTCTCGACGAGCGCCTGATACGACTTGTCGTCCTTTTTCTTGCCCGTTCCGCTACTCACGACTACTTTTGTCAGTACCGGCACCTCATTAATATTATCTAGTTTTAGTTCTTCTTTCAGCGCCTTCGCAATCTCGCTCTTATAGAGAGCCTTGAGTCGTGGGGCTGTAGATACTGTCTTCTTGGCCATTACTTAATCTCCCTATTATTTGCTTGTCGCGCCACTCGCACGCGTCGTCCATCTACAGATTGCAGATAGCCAACTCGGCTCGTTTTGCTTGTCTTTTCGTCAATCACCAGCACCAATTTACTTAATTTCACCGGTACATGAATATCTTTCTTTCCACCCTTCGGATTTAACATTGTCGGACGGATGTGCCGTACTTTATTTCCGACCCCTTCCACTAGTGCTGAGTCTTCCTTTGGTAGAACTTTTACCACCTTACCAGTTACGCCCTTATTTGATCCGCTGATCACCTTTACGATGTCGCCAGTCTTAATTCTCTTGATCGTACTCATATTATAGTACCTCCGGCGCTAGGCTGATAATCTTTGAATACCCAAGTTCGCGCAATTCTCTCGGTACTGGACCGAAAACACGCGTTGCCTTTGGTGTCTTGTCGTCATTAATCACTACCGCAGCATTATCATCAAAGCAAATCGTTGAACCATCTTTTCGTCGGATCTGCTCTCTAGTTCGCACGATCACCGCACGTACCACAGTTTTCTTCTTGAGCGCACCAGTTGGGCTTGCGTCTTTCACGCTCGCTACCACCACGTCGCCTACTCGCGCATATCGCGCCTTCGACCCGCCAAGCACCTGAATCACACCGAGCTCTTTCGCACCGCTGTTATCAGCTACTTTCAGTCTTGTTTCTTTCTGGATCATCCTACTTCTCCTCTCCTTCAGCTGCCCCAGTCACCTCCTCGACGATCTTCTCTTCTTTCAGCCGCACAACTCCACGTGCTTTCTCGACTACTTCTTGTAGTGTCCAGCACTTCGTCTTACTGATTGGTCGTGCCTCAGTGATCAAAACGAGATCACCGATCTTTGCTGTATTTTTCTCATCATGTGCCGTGTATTTGCGAGTTTTCGTGAATTGCTTCTTATAGATAGGGTGCGTCTCACGGCTGGTTACTGCAACAGTAATCGTCTTATCCCTAGTGTCTGACGTCACTCTACCAGTCAAAGTCCTTGCCATGCTTATTCTCCTTTCTCTTCGTTTTCGCCTACACCGGCGTTAATTTTTGTCAAAATCCGCGCAATATCTTTTCGAATTTTCCCGATCACTCGAGGATTCTGTAGCTCTCCAGCCATCAAGCCCCTCTTCGCCTCGATCAATTCCTTACGCTTCGCTTTCAATTGCTCATCTAGCGGCAACTTCGACTCCTCGGTCTTTTTAGTAGGTTTCTTGTCTGCCATTCTAGAATTCCTCTCCTGCGATAATCTTTACCCTTACTGGGAGTTTGTGTCCTGCTAGTCTTAACGCTTCACGCGCAATCTCTTCTGGCACGTCCGCCACCTCAAACATCACCGTTCCAGGTTTGACTTTTGCCACAAAGAACTGAGGATCACCTTTACCACTACCCATCTTCACGTCTTGTGGTTTTCGCGTCACTGGTGTGTGTGGGAATATGCGAATCCACATCTTTCCACCACGCTTCATATGACGAGAAATTGCCTGACGAGCTGACTCGATCTGTCGACTTGTTACTCGTTCGTTATCTAGACTCATTAGTGCAAAGTCACCAAAAGCAACAGTGTTGCCTGCAGTGGCAATTCCGCCATTCTTACCCTTGCGAACTTTCCTGTATTTGGTCTTTTTTGGAAGTAACATTGCCATAACTAACCCCTTTCTCCCTTATAGACCCAGACCTTCACACCGATAATCCCAGCTGCCGTCTTAGCTCGAGCTACATGGAAATCAATGTCAGCACGCAGAGTATGTAGTGGCACCGATCCTTCGATCAGTTTTTCACGCCGACTCATTTCAGCCCCGTTCAAACGTCCCGCCACCTCAATCCTAATTCCTTTCGCACCAGCATTCATCGTGCTTTGCGCAGACATCTTTGTTGCGCGTCGGAAATTCATCCTTCGTTCTAATTGATGTGCGATATTCTCAGCTACTAACTTCGCCGACAATTCAGGCTTCTTTACCTCTTCAATGTTAATTCGCACTGCTTGGTTCGTAAGCTTCTCAATCTGCCCCTTCAGTTCCGTTACTCCAGAACCGCCCTTACCGATCACAACACCAGCCTTCGCTGTAAATATCGTCACCGTGAGCAAGTTAGACTGTCGCTCAATCACTACCTTTGCGATCGTTGGTCGTGCAGCATATCGCTTCTCGATCAACTCGCGAATCTTCACGTCCTCGATCAGCCACGCGCTGAAATCGCTCTTCTTTGCAAACCATCGAGAATTCCAAGCCTTACTGACCTGTAGACGGAAACTTCGTGGATCAACTTTTTGTCCCATTACTTCGTCTCCTTCTTCGCCACAGGCTTCTTCGCAGGAGCTTTCGCCGCAGGCTTTTTAGCCTCCGTCTTCACACTCGCTGGCTTCTCCGCAGCTTTCTTTACTTTTTCCTGCCCAGCAACTTCGACCAAGATGTTGCTTGACTTCTTCTCAAACGGCAACGCACGTCCACGAGATGCAGGCATATATCGCCTCATTCGCGTTCCAGCTGTTACCGATATTGTCGAAATATAAATCGTCTTTGCGTCGACGCTTGCTGTATTTATCAGATTTGCCTTCGCGCTCTCGATCGCTTTCTTGACGGTCAGGGCTGGTCTCCTAGGAGTGTGATCCAAAATCACTAGTGCATCCTCGACAGTTCGATTTCGCACCAAATCCGCCACGATCTTTACTTTTCGTGGTGGCAGCGCTACGCCCTTCGTGTAACTCTTGTTCTTTATCTCAGCCATACTAGTTACCCGCCGCTTTCTTTCCACCGTGCTTTCGGAACTTACGTGTCGGCGCAAACTCACCTAGCTTATGTCCTACCATGTTTTCAGATATATAAACTGGTACATGGATTTTTCCGTTATGTACTGCGATCGTCCGACCTACCATATCTGGTGAGATCGTACTCGCACGCGCCCAAGTCTTGATAATCGTTCGATCTTCCGACTTCAGCGCCGCGACCTTCTTCGCCAACTTGTAGTCGACGAATGGGCCTTTTTTCAGTGACCTACTCATGACCTACCTCTTCCTCTTAGCCAAATGGCGGCTCTTAATTATCATCTTGTCTGTGCTCTTGCGACTTCTTGTTCGCTTACCAAGCGTCAATTGACCCCACGGCGTCCTTGGTGCTTTACCGGGGCCATGTCGTCCACCGTCACCACCACCGTGCGGGTGGTCTACTGCATTCATCACGACACCACGCACCGTTGGGCGAATACCCTTGCGACGCTTTCGACCAGCGGAGCCGATCTTCACGTTCTGGTGTTGTACATTTCCTACAGTTCCAATTGTCGCCTTTGCGTCCAACAAGATCTTTCTTACTTCACCCGATGGCAACTTCACCTGAGCATAGTTTTCTTCTTTTGCCATTAGCTGCGCACTATTTCCAGCCGAACGCACGATTTGTGCGCCACGACCAGGTGTTAGTTCGATAGCATAGATCTGAGATCCTACTGGGATATCAGCTAGAGCTTTGCGATTTCCAGTCTCGACTGGCGCTTCTTCACCAGTTTCAATTACGTCACCCTTTGTCATTCCCGCACCAGCGACCACGTAGTAATAAACACCATTTTGGTCTTTTACTCGCGCAAGTCGGGCTGAGCGGTTCGGATCGTACTCGATCTCTTCCACTGTCAGTTTCAAACCATCAGCCAAATTATGACTCACTAGACGGTAATGCCTCTTCACGCCACCACCACGGTGCCGCACTGTGATTCGTCCAGAGTTGTTTCGTCCTGCCCTTTGCTTCTTGTTCTTCAACAAGCTCTTCAGAGGCTTCCTTGTTGTGATTTCGCTCGTATCCTGCGAAGTCATTCCTCGTCGAGCTGGAGTAGTTGGGTTAAATTTCTTAATACTCATTACTTATCTCCTCGACTTCCTGTGCGCCTCTTAGCGAATAGTCCCGCTTTCTTTGTCTCAACTGGAGCTTCTGTCTTCGCTGTTCCTTTCATCGCATCCTTCTCAGCAGGCTTCGCTGCATCGATCTGCTCTTCTTCAAAAACCTTGATCTTATCGCCTTCCTTCAGTGTCACGTAAGCGATCTTCGTATCTTTCTTAAATGTCGTACCAGGATAGCGCCTCTTTCCTCGAGAAAACTTCGTTGGCTTACCTTTTCGGATTAACGTCTTCACGTCTGTCACAGTCACACCGTACTGTTCTGCTACATTCTTCGCGATCAGATCCTTGCTCGCACCTACTGGTACTTGGAACATATACTGATTCATCGCCAACACATTTAGTGCCTTCTCTTTTGCGATTGGAATTATACTAATCATTACTTAGTCCCTCCGATCAACCATTCTTCGATAATTGGCAAACTTTTCTCAGTAATCAAAATCTTATCAGCGTTCAAAATATCAAATACTGCTAGGTAATTTGGTCGCACAACTTTCACTTCTTGCAAGTTTCCAGTTGCTCGCAGAATTGAATCGGTCTTTTCTTCGACTACAAGTAATACTCGCTCACCACCAGTAACCTTCGCCTTCACGAGTAGCTCTAGTGCTTCTTTTGTCCTGCCCTTTTCGCAGACGAAATCTTTCAGAGTTACCACCTTTTTCGCTTCGTTTGCCAGCGTCAAAGCTTGTTTCACTGCAATCTTCTTACTTGTCTTACTTAGTGTTTTTGTATAGTTCTCATTGCCAGATGGTCCAAAAACCACACCACCACCGCGCCAGATCGGGTTACGGATCGACCCGAAACGAGCCCTACCAGTACCCTTTTGTCTCCAAGGCTTGCGTCCACCACCGCGCACTTCGCCGCGCTTCAGTGTTGTTGCGTCACCTTGTCGAGAATTCGCCAGATACGAGTCATAAGCCAACTTCAGCAGTTCGTGATTCTTCACCTCTACTGCAAAAATGTCTTTATTCAATTTTACGTCAGCCATCTTACACCTCCCCCTCAATCACAACTAAACTTTTCCTTGGTCCAGGCACAGCGCCTTTTAGACCGATCAAGCCGTTCTCCACGTCCAGATATGAAACAACCAGGTTTTTTACAGTTACCTGATCACATCCCATTCGTCCAGGCATCTTCTTGCCCTTGAATACCTTCTGTGGGTACATCGACCCGATAGAACCAACTCTACGAATGTTTCCTTTGAAACCGTGCGTATTGCGGCTCTCGTTAAAATTATGGCGTTTCACAGTTCCTGCGAAACCTTTACCTTTACTGGTTCCAGTCACCTGCGTCTTCTCCCCCAAACTAAAAGCAGTGACATCAATTTTGTCACCGATCTTTATGTCTGCAGGAAGCTCTTCGACGCGGAACTCACGAATTTCCTTTGGTGTTACACCTGCGGTCTTCACGTGTCCAGCCACGGCCTTGCTCAGATTCTTCCCCATACCATATCCGACCTGAACTGCATTATAACCATCTTTTTCGACAGTTTTAATCTGAGTCACAGTTACAGGGCCAGCTTGAATAAGTGTTACAGGTGTAACAACCCCATCCTCGCCGATGATCTGGGTCATACCAATCTTGGTACCGAGTAGTGCTTTCATCACTATTGCTCCCATTAGTTTAATATTGCCAGATAACAAAACGAAAACTTGGTATTACGCAGTTTCCGCGCCCGACTCGAGCTACCAGACATACGTTCTTACCAAGATAAACAATTCGTTATCCGTATAAGTTACTTACGTATCCTACCACAAACCCTTTACGTAATCAAGACAAATCCAAGTAAAAAAGCGCCAAATCTATCGACTCAGCGCTTGTGTTGTGCGGAACTACGATGTTCCGCGGGGAGATGTGGGATTTTTAGTCCCATTCGGTAAGAAAGTATACCAGAGGTGACGGTAACCTCATGATACTCAAGTAGCCACCGAGCCAGAACTTTAAGCCCGGCGGCTACTATCGGAAGGAGGAGAAGACCCATGAGAATACAAGTCTTCCAGAAGGAATCTATCGAAACAGACGAAAAACATACGTCCGATTATTTGCTAGCTCTCGCCCGCAGCTACAGTCTTAGTCAGCATTGTTGATAAACGCATGAAAAAGATTGACATAAGTCCAAAGTTCCTTCGTGTGAAAAAAGATGAAGGCCGACTATGTAGCACTTACGCGGTCGAGAGACTTACAGTCTCCCCGTTTGAAAATTAAGGTACAGCACGCGCCGGGAAGATAGCCACAAAGAGTCTATAATATCAACCCTATAGCTATGTGGCAAATCCGCTAGACTCCGAGAGTTCTTTTGTCGTTTGGATAGTGGTAAACAAAACCATAAATCCGTCGCGAAAACATCTCGCTCCCACTAGACACTTTCCGAAGTGTCACGACCTCTTGGATATAAGCAGAAAGTGATGGAAACCCACCTGACTTAGTGCAACGAGAGACGAAAATCCCTCGCACACTCATTCTATCACGCCGCCTATCGCCCCACAACACCAATTTATCACAAAAAAAATCTACAACACAATTCCTGCAGGCAAAAAGAAACTCAAAATCCCAACTACTACAATCACTGCAAAAAACGTCCGCCGATTCTCTCGCCTCTTCTCTAATAGGTGAATCAAAACAAGCCCAAGTAGCAACCCTACTGGTACCGCCCAAACCTCCACCTCTCCTACTATCATTCCCTCACCAAACCTCACCCAAAACGACCCCATCAACACTACTAGTACTAATTTCAACAAAAACACCCCATCCGATTCTGGATTCTTCTCAAACCCTCTTCGACTCAAGTTCGTCCGGTTCCGCGCATATGTCCGCGCGTTTCGCTTCTCGCTCATGTTTATATTTTACCACAAACTAAAACTCCGAGACGTCCGCCCCGGAGCTCCAGTTCAAAGATAACTAACTACATTCGAATTTCAGCATCAACACCTGCAGGGAGTGAAAGGTTCTGCAACGAATCAATCGTCTTTGGCGTCGCGTTGATAATATCAATCAGTCGCTTATGTACTTTCATCTCAAAAGCCTCACCGCCAGTCTTATACACGTGCGGGCTCTTCACCACTGTAAACGTACTTCGTCGAGTTGGTAGAGGTACTGGTCCGTTCACCTGCGCACCCGTCCTCAGTGCTGTATCTACGATCTGCTTTGCGCTTTGGTCGATCACCCTGTGGTCATAAGCCTTGAGTCTGATACGAATCCGTAGGCCTTCTTCTTTTTTTTCTGCCATCTGTTTTCTCCTGTACTATCCCGTAACCTCGTGCCATTCGAGTTCTCGAGACGATTAATTAATTTCCTACGATTTATACACCACCACCCCATAAAAGTCAACTACCCACCCCAGCTATCGCTATAAACGAACCGACCAATACCGCCAACGACCGCATCCTTAACTCAACAAGAAAAGGGGCATCAAATCCCCTTCTCCTGTAAGTTATCGGACTACTTGACAATCTTCGTCACAACACCCGCACCGACAGTCCTACCACCCTCACGGATAGCAAACTTGTCTTGGTCGTTCATCGCAATCGGAGCAAGCAACTTCACCTTAAATGATACGTTATCTCCAGGCATCACGATCTCTTTATCAGCTGGGAGCTCAACTTCACCAGTTACGTCCGTTGTTCGGAAGTAGAACTGTGGCTTGTAGCCCTTCGCAAATGGAGTGTGTCGTCCACCTTCCTCTTTCTTGAGGATGTAAACTTCAGCCTCAAACTCAGTGTGCGGCGCTACACTTCCTGGCTTCGCAATCACCTGACCGCGCTCGATAGCGTCACGATCAATA
The DNA here is from genome assembly GCA_009785325.1 of Candidatus Saccharimonadota bacterium. GTDB lineage: Bacteria > Patescibacteriota > Saccharimonadia > Saccharimonadales > Saccharimonadaceae > WQWN01. The sequence continues at coordinate 129,565 of WQWN01000002.1, read as the reverse complement.
CCGCGCAGCAAGATTCCAGCATTATCACCAGCCTGTCCGCGATCAAGGTCTTTATGGAACGCCTGAACACCAGTCACAACCGACTTCTGTGTCTCTTTGATTCCAACGATTTCAATTTCATCGTTAACATTGATGATACCCTGCTCAATACGACCAGTTGCAACTGTACCTCGTCCTGGGATCGAGAACACGTCTTCAACAGGCATCAGGAATGGCTTGTCTAGGTCACGTACTGGCTCTTCGATATAGCTATCTAGAGCAGCAACCAATTCCATGATCGCATCTTCAGAAGCAGCATCACCCTCAAGCGCCTTTGTAGCAGAACCCTTGATAATTGGAGCGTTGTCACCATCGTAACCGTTCTTCGTTAATAGCTCGCGCACATCCATCTCTACTAACTCAACTAGTTCAGGATCAGCCAAGTCCATCTTATTCAAAAATACGACGATCTTTGGTACGTTCACCTGGTGAGCCAGAAGTACGTGTTCGCGTGTTTGCGGAAGCGGCCCATCATTCGCAGCTACCACGAGGATAGCACCGTCAATCTGCGCAGCACCCGTAATCATGTTCTTCACATAGTCAGCATGTCCTGGCATGTCCACGTGTGCATAGTGACGAGCCTCAGACTCATACTCCTGATGAGAGGTCGCGATAGTAATACCACGAGCCTTTTCCTCTGGTGCATTATCAATTTTATCGTAATCAATTGCCTTGTTTACGTCACTTGGAAGCTTTTTCGCCAAAACGTGCGTAATCGCCGCAGTCAAAGTCGTCTTTCCATGATCGACGTGACCCATCGTACCAACGTTCACGTGCGGCTTGCTTCTATCAAAAGTTGCCATTCGTTAGTTTCTCCTACACTTATAAATTTATTATTTCGTTTGAGGCGTGCTAGGTAAACCACCTCAAACGCCATAAACTTCATTATACACTAGTGCCACTCCCGACGTAAAGACCCTCCCGCAAGAGTCGAGCCCTTACGTCAGCAGCACTCCAGTTCTTATTAAATTTCCGCTATTTCTTCGGCTAGAGTTTCTTCGTTCATCTCGACAATCTCTTCTTCGTCGATCGCTTCAACCTCACGCCTTACGCCCGTTCCTACTGGAATTTTACGTCCAATGATCACGTTTTCTTTTAGACCATTCAATCGGTCAACTTGCCCACGGATCGCCGCACCGATCAATACTCGCGTCGTGTCCTGGAAGCTGGCCGCACTCAGGAAGCTATCACTCCAGATACTCACCTTCGTAATACCTAGTAGTAGCTGTGTGAATTCAATCACGTTTTTCCCAGCTGCTTCTAATTGTTCGTTCGCCCCAATAACTGCCGCACGACTCACAACATCACCACTCACAAACTCTGAATCACCTGGATTATCTATTTGTACTCGGCTAAACATCTGTCGCACAATCACCTCGAGATGCTTGTCTGCTACATCTTGTCCTTGCGCTGCATAAATCCTCAACACTTCATTGATGATATATCGCTGCGTCGCCTCAACACCTTTGTGACTCATCAGGTCATGTAGGTTCAAAGATCCACTTGTTAGTCGATCACCAGATTCCACTACATCACCTGATTTCACGAGCAACTCGTAACTCTCAGGAATTTCATAGCGTACCGGCGCACTTGGCGTACCCACCAATACTACCTCATCCGCAGTCGCCTCAACCACACCATCAAACGGTGCTACTAAAGGCAGCTTGCCTTCATCAGCAGAAGCCAACACATCACCAGCTGTCACGTGTGCACCGTTCTTCACGGCTACTTTACGACCGTCCAGCTTCATATGCTCCACTTGTCCACTCTCAGGTGTAATCTGTACTATGTAGACCTTTCCATCCTCCCAGACTTCCGCTAGACCAGATACAGTCGCCATGTGCGCTTGACCTTTTGGTGCTCTAGCTTCAAACAACTCTTCCACACGAGGCAGACCTTGTGCGATCGCACCCGACCCCGAAACACCTGATGAGTGGAATGTATCCAATGTCAACTGTGTTCCTGGCTCACCTACCGACTGCGCCGCAATTACGCCTACTGGCTCTGCTACTCTCACAAGTTCGCCCGTAGACATATCTACGCCATAACTCTTCCTCGGAATTCCACCTACGCATTTCGTACTTAGAACACTTTGGATCTTCACAGACTCCACAGAGTGATCACCAGAAATCGCATCTGCAACCTCTCTTGTAATCAACTGATCCACACCAATATGTCCAGGTACTTCTTCTGCTGTAAACCTCCCCACTAACCTATTCGCAAATTCTACCATCGTCTGCTCTGTCTCGTTTCGGTAAATCGCAAATCCAGCATCATCGCCCACTTCATCTTCCACCGTAAACACATCTTGAGAGACATCCACAAGTCGCCTTGTCAAATATCCCGAATCAGCTGTCTTAAGCGCTGTAGAAACAAGTCCCTGCCTCGCACCCCGAGTCGCGATAAACGATTCTAGCGTATTCAATCCCTTTTTAAAGTTTGACTTGATCGGCAACTCAATTTCTCGGTTCATGATATCCACCATGATTCCGATCTTTGCGCTCGCCAGCTTCACGTTTGACACGCTACCCCTAGCTCCCGAATTCACCATCACGCTGACACTCGTGTCCATCTCGTCCAGTTTACTCTTCAAGAAGTCTAGAATTTGCTTATCAACATTTCGCCAGTTCGCAATCGTCAGGTGGTAGCGCTCTTGCTCCGTAATCAGACCTTGGTCATACTGATCCGCGATCAGAGCAGTTTTCGCATCACCTTCTGCCACGAAATCATCCACCTCGACATAGTCTAGATAATCATCCTTACCTGTAGATACTGAACTGAGCGTCACATACTTAAACGCCAAGTCTTTCAACTTATCCGCTGTCCGCACAGTCTCGTCCGCATCATACTGATTAAAGATATTCGCAAGTACTCGCTTCAGCTGCTTGTTCGTCTGCACTGAGTTATCAAACGGATAATCTTCTGGTAGTGCCTCGTTAAAGAACACTCGCCCCAGAGTAGTGTCCCGCACTTCGCCCTTCACCCACACACGGATCGGACTCTGCAGCTGTATCACTTCGTTATCATAAGCCATCTCAGCTTCGTAAATCGATCCAAACACTTTTCGTTCATCACCAGCTACCGCAGGCTTATCATAGGTCAGATAGTAATTTCCAAGCACCACGTCCTGATAGATCGAAAGTACTGGCGCACCATCCGCAGGCTTCAGTAAGTTTCGAGTCGCACTCATCAGCTCCTTCGCCTCTTTTTGTGCATCATCCGATAGTGGTAAATGTACTGCCATCTGGTCACCATCATAGTCAGCGTTAAATCCACCAGCAACCAACGGGTGTAGCTGAATAGCTTTACCGTCAATCAACTTCGGCTGAAACGCCTGAATACCCAAACGGTGCAATGTCGGCGCACGGTTCAAAAGCACGTACTTACCTTCAATTACCTCATCCAGCGCATCCCATACTACTGTCTCACCAGCCTCAATCATCCTCGTCGCACTGCGGATATTATTCGCATGCTCACCACGAATCAGCCACGATATCACAAAAGGCTTAAACAACTCCAGCGCCATCTTCTTCGGCAATCCACACTGATGTACTTCCAGCTCTGGCCCTACTACGATCACCGATCGTCCCGAGTAATCCACACGCTTACCGAGCAAGTTCTGCCTAAATCGCCCCTGTTTACCCTTTAACATATCACTCAACGACTTCAGTCGTCGGCGATTATTTGTCGAACTCGCACTGCGTCCGCCCCTCGAAGCCGAGTTGTCGATCAGCGAATCTACTGCTTCTTGCAGCATCCTCATCTCATTCCGACAAATTACTTCAGGTGCGTTCAGATCAATCAACTTCTTTAAACGATTATTTCGGTTAATTACACGACGATACAGATCGTTCAAATCACTTGTTGCAAATCGTCCACCAGCCAGCGAAACCATCGGTCGTAGATCTGGCGGAATCACAGGCACCACAGTCAATACTAGGTCCGCAGGACTAATCCCTGCCGACTGCATACCTTCTAGCACCTTAAGCCTCTTCATAATCTTCTTTTCGCGTTGACCTTTTGCTTCCGCTACCTCTTCACGTAACTCTTCGATCAGCTTCGGCATATCGATCTCGTCCAAAAGCTGCTTCACAGCCTTTCCACCCATTCCTACCTCGATCAACTCGTCGTATTCTTCAGGTAATTCCCTGTAATCCGTCTCATTAATCAAAGCACCTTTCGCTAAACTCTCAAGCTGCGCTTTCTTCGAGACATAGCCCAAATTCAAATCTTCGATCTCTTTCGTTTGCTCTTCAGCTAGCGCTTTTATATCCGCACCATCTTCTTTCGCAGCCATCTCATATCGAATCTTAATCGCTTCACGCGCCGCCACCGTCTCTGCCTCCAGATCCGCCAGCCGCTTATCACGCTCTTCTTCGTTCACGCTGAGAATCACATAGCTCGCAAAATACACGATCTTCTCGATATTCTTCACCGTAATCCCGAGCAACAAACTCGCCGCACTTGGCGTCCCGCGCATAAACCAAATATGCGCTACAGGTGCCGCCAGTGTGATGTGTCCCATCCTCTCGCGTCGCGAAATAGATTTTGTCACCAAGTTACCATCTTTATCGACAGCAGCCTCACGACTCCTCACGCCCTTTAGTTTATTATCATGTGGATTAATATCTTTTACTGGTCCGAAAATCCTCTCACAGAAAAGCCCATCGCGTTCTGGCTTCTGTGTTCGATAATTAATCGTCTCAGGCTTCAACACCTCGCCGTAGCTCCAACTGAGAATATCCCCAGACTTTGCCACGCTCAGGCGGATCGCATCGAAATCATTCGCACTCACTCTGTCGTCCATCCAAGCCATCTTAAATGTCCTCCTCGTCAAAATTGTTCATCTCGTCAATATCCGTGACACTTATCCCCCCGTCATCCGTATCATCCTCCACAAAGTCCACGTTTTCCTCATCTTCAGCCTCCACCTCTTCGTTCACTTCAGCCTCAACTTCATCGACCACTACTTCCATATCCGCCTCACTCATGTCAATTTCACTAGGCTTAACTGGCTCGCTCGTCTCTTGTGTCAGCACATCCTCAGCGTCAATCGCCTCATCACCCTTCACTAGAGAAACACTCAGACCTAGACCCTGTAACTCCTTCACGAGGACATTAAATCCTTCCGGTAGTTTCGGTCCGACAATCTGCTCATTCTTGATAATGGATTCATAAGCCTTCGCACGTCCGAAAACGTCATCCGATTTAATCGTCAACATTTCCTGTAGAGTCGTCGCCGCACCGTAAGCCTCCAGCGCCCAAACTTCCATCTCTCCAAATCGCTGTCCACCGTTTTGCGCCTTACCACCAAGCGGCTGTTGCGTCACCATCGTGTACGGTCCAGTCGATCGAGCATGGATCTTGTCGCTCACCATGTGGTGCAGCTTGATCATATGCATCACACCCACAGTCGTCCTACTCTCAAACGGCTCACCCGTCAGACCATCAAATAGCTGCACTTTACCGTCTCGCGGTAGTCCGGCTTTTTCCAGCTCGTCACTAATCACCTCGTCGCTCACCCCATTAAACGGCTGTGTTGCAACTTTATATCCCAACGCTTCTGCTGCCATTCCGAGGTGCGTCTCAAACAACTGTCCCAGATTCATACGGCTCGGTACACCCATCGGATTCAAAATCACATCCACAGAAGTTCCGTCCTCCATATATGGCATATCTTCAACAGGCAAGATCCTCGAGATCACACCCTTATTTCCGTGTCGTCCTGCCAGCTTATCTCCTACAGCAATCTTTCGTAGCTCCGCCACAAAAATCTGGATCTGCATCAAAACGCCAGCTTTCAGTTCATGTCCACCTTCACGTGTAAACACCTTCACGCCGACAACCTTTCCGCCACCAGCATTATTCATTCGCTGAGACGTATCTCGCACGTCCTTAGCTTTCTCACCAAAGATCGCTCGCAAAAGCCTTTCTTCCGAACTCAACTCTTGCTCACCTTTCGGAGTAATCTTCCCGACAAGTACATCTCCCGATGTCACCTCGGACCCCACCTGCACAATTCCGTCCTCACCTAGATGTCGCAAGCTCATCTCACTCACATTCGGAATATCCCGCGTCACCTGCTCAGGTCCGAGCTTCGTCTCACGCACTTCCACGATATAGTCTTTGATATTCACGCTCGTCAGCTTGTCATTAGATACTAGCTCAGAACTCAAGATGATCGCATCATCCATGTTGTATCCGCGCCACGGCATAAATGCTACTTTCAAGTTCCGCCCCAGAGCCAACTCGCCACCGCTTATCGAAGCTCCTTCGACCAAAATATCTCCCGCCTTCACCTTGTCGCCACGCTTCACGACAGTTCGCTGATTAATCGATCGATCATCATTCGACTTCTCGAAATGGATCAAATCATACTTCTTCACGCCGTCCTTGTATTTCACTTCCACAGATACTGCGTCCGCCTTCACAACCTCACCAGCACCCTCCGCCACCACCAGCTGGCTCGTATTTCGCGCCACAGCCTCTTCGATTCCCGTCCCCACAGTCGGCGACTCAGGAACTAGTAGAGGTACAGCTTGCTTCTGCATGGCTGATCCTGTGAGCGCTCGGTCAACACGGTCCTTCTCGACAAACGGCACCATCGCCGCACTTACACCGAGAATCTGCTTATATGTTGCATCGACATAATCAACCTTTGTAGCTTCCACCTGTCCAGGCATTAAATTAATCCTGGCACTTACACGCTCTTCGGCAAAACTTCCATCTTTATTCAATTTCACACTTGCATCCGCAATTACTACTTCGCCTTCCGCCGCCGCATCCAGATACACGATTTCATCTGTGACCTTACCGTCTACGACCTTGCGATACGGAGTTTCAATGAACCCATACTCATTAATTCGGGCAAAAGTCGCGAGGTTAAGTACCAACCCCACGTTCGCACCTTCTGGCGTCTCCACCGTACAAATTCGTCCGTAGTGTGTTGAGTGTGCATCACGCACCTCAAACCCTGCACGCTCGCGACTGAGACCACCAGGTCCCATCGAGCTAAGACGCCTCTTATGTGACAACTCCGCAAACGGATTCGTCTCATCCATCAACTGGCTGAGCTGCGAAGAAGCAAAAAACTCTTTCACACTCGCCACTACTGGCCGTGCATTGATCAACTGCGACGGCGCCACACTCTCCATGTCCGCCATACTCATACGATCGAGGATATTCCTCTGCATCCTGAGCATACCTACACGGAACTGCCTAGCAACAAGCTCTCCTACCAACTTCACTCGGCGATTCGCCAGCGAGTCGATGTCATCTGCATCTTCTTGTGTGTTATTTAGGCGAATTATCTCCGAGATGATCGCAATCAAATCTTCCATTTGAAGCACGCGATGTTCAGCATCGTTCAGTGTGTCAAATCCAAGTCGTCCATTGATCTTATAGCGACCTACTCGACCATAGTCATATCGCTTGAAGTCAAAGAACGTTCGCTCAATCATCCCACGCGCATTTTCAACCGTCGCGAGATCACCAGGCCTCAGCCTACGATAAACTTCAATTAGCGCTTCATTTACTCCATTCGTTACATCTTTATCCAGTGTCGCATCAATATATTTCACTTCACCAGTATCTACACCTTCAAACAATTTCCTGATGTCAGCCTTCTTCGGATATCCGAGCGCCCTTAGAAGCGTCGTCACAGGCAGTTTCCTGCGCCGATCGATCTTCACAAAAATCGCACCATTCGCCGCCGTCTCAAATTCCAACCACGCACCGCGCTTCGGAATCACCTTTGCACCATACAAGTTTCGCACCGCACCAGTCTCAGACGTAAAGAATACGCCCTCTGAGCGTACCAATTGACTTACTACCACGCGCTCTGTTCCATTAATCACAAAAGAAGCTCGATCCGTCATCCAAGGATATTCCCCGAAATAAATCTCTTGCTCCTTTACTTCGCCTGTCACTTTATTAGTCAACTCCACCATTACGTGTAGCGGCGCGTCAAAAGTCGTCAAATTCGCCTTCGCTTCACGCTCGCTCTTCTTTGGTTCACGGAACTCATAATTTTTGAACTTCAGGGATAGTTTTTGCCCCGTATAGTCGTCTATCGGATTCAATTCTGCAAAAATCTCAGAAAGACCCGTATCGACAAAATCGCGCCACGAGTCAGTTTGATGTTTTAGCAGGTTTGGAATCGGTAGCTCTTTGTCTCCACCGCCTGTGAAAAACTGGCGCTGGACTTGGTTCTTAGTAGAACTCTTTGCCATTCGATTTTGCTCCTCGCATTATTTATATTTGGTTCGTGTCATCTAGAGAGATCCGTGATCAATCAAATCCCTTCAGACGCGGCACCGAAGAACACTTGCCTCTTAGCTCGCTCTGAAATCTGCCACAAACTTCAGTACGTGTCTAGCCAGGGCCACACTACTTCTTACTAGACACTATACACATATTCTACCCTACTTTCAACCCCATTCTAAACCCGTTTATAGTTTTAGAAATACTAGATCTTTCGCACCGCTATAATCTACGTCCTTAGTATCCTATAAACTTATTTGCCACAAATACTATCACAAACAACACCATAATTACCACTAGTTTATACAGCACACACTTCGGTATCTGCTTCTTTAAAAACAACATCATCGCCACCACAAAGCTTACTACTCCCAATAAAATCAGTGACACGTCAAACACCGCTCCCCATACTGCCAAACCAGCATTATTCTCATATAACGTCCCAAATCTCGTCAAACTCCAACTCTGAATCACTCCTATCACCGCATAGACCACCACTAGCAGTAACAGTCCACCTAGTATCCATCGCCGACTCCCCAAATCTGATTTATTCACTTTCTTATTCACAGTGTCTCCTTATTTATTTTGATTGGCATTAAAATCTAAGCCCGCCTCAGTATACTGAGCTTTTTTCTGAAAAAAAAGACTTGAGTATTTTAATTTTATTCACTATAATCACCCACCAAACAACCCTCGAGTAATCGAGGGTTTTAATTTCTATCACATTCCCCATTTATGCTAAAATACCATCAACAACCCCAAAAAGGAGCAACCAAAATGAGTAACTCTCGCAACAAGTCACAAAACATCGAAGAACGCCGTTTTTGGCAAATTTATTGGGGTGTATTTCTCGTTATTGCCGCCTTCACCGTCCTCCTCTCCACTTTCACAGCCTTCTCCATCGGCAACATCAGTACAATATGGCTCGTTCTCAGCGTCCTAACTATCGGACTCTCTGTTTACGGATTTATGAAACGTAATTGGTTCAGCGCCTTCCTTCCAGTCGCCGGTCTCATCACTATCCTCTCCGCCACCAGCACCTTCTTCACTCTCGACCTCCAAGCCACTGGTGCCATCTGGGTTGTCGCCTTCTTACTTTCCGTCGGCTTCTCCGCCCTCATTAAAAATTCCCAAATCCCATAACCACCCCACACCTTCCCCGTCCCTCCGTCACGTGCTAAACTAATCTTAATGATCTTCCAGCAACGCTTCAAAACCCTCAACCTCATCACACTCGACACAGAGGCTCTTCTCGCCAATGTTGAACTCGTTCGTAAACTCTCTGGCGACAAAGTCATTCCCGTACTCAAATCAAACGCCTACGGCCACGGCATCAAACTTATCGCCAAAACCCTCAACGATTCCGACTGTGAGATAATCGCCGTCGACAGTTACTACGAGGCTAATCAAATCCTCCGCACCTTCCGCGGTCGCATCCTCGTCCTCGGTCACATCGACCCGCGCAACTTCCGTCTCCTCAACACAAAAAAAGTCTCTTTCGTCGTCCATGACCTCGAGACGCTTCGCACACTCGCCCGCCGTCGCAAGCCCCTCCGTATCCACCTCGAACTCAATACAGGTATGAATCGTCTAGGTATCTCCGGGTCAGACCTCGACGAAACTCTCGCTCTCTTTCAAAAACACGAAAATATTCGCCTCGAAGGCATCATGTCTCACCTTGCCGACGCCGATAACCCTAAAGACACTTCCGTCGTTCCTCAAGTCGCCACTTTTGATAAACTCACTCGCAAAATCCTTGACGCAGGCCTCCGCCCAGAGTTCATCCACATCGCTGCTACCGCAGGTAGTCTCAAAGTTAAATCTCGCTACGCCAACTCTCTCCGTTTCGGTCTCGGACTCTACGGCATCAATCCCCTCAAAAAAGGCGACAAATATTTCGAAAAATTCAAAAAACTCCAGCCCGTTCTAGAACTCAAATCCACCATTATCCAAACAATCGACCTGAGGCGCGGCGAAAAAGTCGGCTACAACGGCACGTTTACCGCAAAGAAAAAGATGAAAATCGCCATCCTCCCCCTCGGTTATCACGAGGCCATCCCGCGCGAACTCAGCTCTCGTGGTATTCTCACATATCCAAAAGGTAATCTCCCAATCGTCGGTCGCATCTGTATGAATCACACTACTATTGATATCACTAATACCGACCTCCAAGTTGGCGACGAAGTCACTGTTATCAGCTCTACTAAATCCGCTCCCAACTCCCTCATCAACCTCGAATCAAACCACAACATTTATCCCCACGAACTCCTCGCTCGCCTTTGTATCGTCATGCGCCGCCAAATCAAAAAATAGACCGTTCAAGGCACTTAGTGTTGCAATTGTCGCTACATTGTTATATAGTACGAATCCTACGAAAGTAGTACTTTTCACGAAAGGAGTTGTCATGTATGCAACACGGACGCCCCCGAAAGACCTTCTTCGCCCGCCTCGGCGCTATGTTTCTTGACTCATTCGACGGCGCCAGATACGTATTTAGTAGCAGCCAAACCTTGAAAACATATCTTCCAATTTTTGCCGCATTCTTCGTAATTGTCGGCATCGTCGTAGGGTTTCGCCCTATAGAATGGGTCATCTTTGCCCTACTCGCCCGCCATATTATCTCGTCCGAGTCACTTAACTCTTCAATTGAAGAAACCAACGACGCCGTCACCACAAATTACGATGAACGCATCAAGCGCTCAAAAGACATCGCTTCGTGGTCCGTATTCATCCACAACATCACGGGTATCTTAGTTCTGATATTCTTCACTATATGTCGCATAATCGACTTCCCGTGGTGGGAATATCTACTCTAGGTCGCCATAACAGGGGTTACTTCGACCCCTGTTTTACTACCTCATCCACAATCCCATATTCTTTCGCCTCCGCCGCACTCATCCAAAAATCTCTCTCCACATCTTTCTCGATCACCGTCAATTTCTTCCCAGTATTTTTCGCCAAAATCTCATTCAGCCGCTTCTTCAGAAAAATCACCTCTTTCAAGCTAATTTCTTGATCCGTCACCTTACCTTGCGTCCCACTACTCGGTTGATGAATCATCACCCGCGCATTCGGCAACGCCACTCTCTTTCCCTTCGTCCCACTACTCAACAAAAACGCCCCCATACTCGCCTGTAGTCCCACGCCAATCGTCTGGATATCACACTTGATATATTGCATCGTATCATAAATCGCTAACCCATCATAAACACTCCCACCAGGACTGTTTATATACATTTTTATATCACTCGCAGAATCTTCATACGCCAGATGCAACAACTGCGCCACGATCAATCCCGCAGTATGATGATTTATCTCATCCCCCACAAAAACCACCCTCTCATTCAGAAGTCTCGAATAAATATCAAACACCCGCTCTCCTTGCGGAGTTTTCTCGATCACCGTCGGCACCAAATAATTCTTCATACTCTCAATTCTACCACACTCACCATAGTCGACCCCAACCCCATTCGCTCTACTTTGCGTTCCCAGTCCTCTTCACTAGTTCATCCACCGTCTTCTCCGTCAATAGCCTATTTCTTACATCCACTCGCACCTGATCTGTCCCGAGCTGCTCCACCGCGCCTGCATCTTTCTGATAGACATCCCTGAGTTCACTCAATTTCGCATCCACTTCCTCCTCGCTCACCGCTAGTCCCCACTCCTTCGACAACTCTGCCAGCACCAGCCCCGCCTTCACACGCCCCTCAGCCAACGGTTTCGCCTCCTCAGTCTCCCACTCTTCTTCAGTCTTACCCACCTGCTTCAAAAACACTTCCATATTCATTCCACGATACATTAAATTTTGCATCATGTCCCTTTTGATCGCCCGTACCTGATCTTCCACCAAGACATCTGGTGCCATCACTTCACTAATCTCCACTAGTCCCTTCACTAGCGCATCCTTCAGCTTCTCGCCCGCCTCATGTTCTTTTTGTTTCTTCAAATTCTCTTTGACGTCATCCTTCAATTCTTTCACGCTCTTGAAGTTCCCACACTTCTTCGCCAACTCCGCATCCAGTTCTGGCACGACCACTTCTTTCACCGCATGCAACTTCACCTCAAACACCACATCCGCCCCCTTCAAATCCTCCGCATGATAATCTTTTGGAAACTTCAACTTCAATTCAAACTCTTCACCCGCTTTCTTCCCGACTACACCCTTCTCAAAACCAGGAATAAACGAATCTGACCCCAATCTCAGCGTATAATCTTTACTCGCCCCACCATCAAACTCCACACCGTCCTTCTTCCCTAGAAAATCAATTACTACCTCATCCCCATTCTTCGCTGCCCGCTTCACCTCTTTTCGCTCCGCATACCCATTTCGAATATTTGTAAGTACTTCCTCCATCTCCTCGTCACTCACCGTCACCTTCTCCGCTTTCACTTTAATCCTCTTCACGTCTCCCAGTTTGATCTTCGGCAACACCTCCGCCTCCGCCGTGAATTCCAACATATCACCAGGTACATATTTCTTCACCTCTACCGCAGGTCGATCCAACACCTGAATCTTCTCCTCGACAAAACCTTTCGCCACTGCCTTATTGATCGCACTTTCGAGCGTCTTTTCTGCCAGCACGTTCGGATCCACATGTTTCTCCACCACATTTGCAGGTGCTCGTCCACTCCTGAACCCCGGCACCTTTACATCTCCCGCTAGTCGCTTCAGCGAAACCAGCCGCGCATCCTCCAATTCTTTTTTCCCTAGCTCAAATAAAACCTCCACCCTTGTCTCTGATATTTCTCGTATTGTCGTCTTCATATCTGTCAATTGTAACAGATTAGACCTCTCTAACCAAATACACACTAAGCACGCAGTCGCCACTGCTTCACGTATTCATACATCGTCACTCCACTTGCCACTCCTACATTCACGCTTCGCGTACTTCCGAGCTGCTCAATCGCCACCACTTTCTCCGCCGCCGCAATCCCTTCTTCACTCACCCCATCACTCTCCCCTCCATAAATAAACGCACACTTTTTAGGAAACTTCACACTCGCAAGTCCTGCCGATCCTTCGACATTATCAATAGCAAACACCGCCAGTCCCTCTTCTTTACAAAACCCCAGAAACCCCGACAAATCATTCCAGTGATACATCTTCAAATACTTATCCGTACACATCGCTCCTCGCCGATTATATTTCCGCTTCCCCACGATATGTACCCCAGCGACATTCCACGCATTTGCATTTCGCACAATTGTCCCGATATTGAAATCATGCGCCAAATTCTCAATCGCCACATGAAGCCCTAGGCGCGACTTATCCAAATCCGCCACGATATCTTCATGACTCCACCCCTTGTATCGATCAATTACATTCCGCGCATCTTCCATTTCACCAGTTTACCACACACGAAAACACCCACTTCAACCCTACACCCAAACTACTCCTACTCTCTAATTATCCCCTCCCGATAATCTTTCCTCAGCGCACTCACCAGATCCTTCACTTCCACTCCCACCTTCACTCCAGGGTTCAAAATCCCCTTCGGATCAAAGATCTCCTTCACCTTCTCGTTGATCTCCACCAGTTGTTCATTCATACCCTTCTGTACAGTAAGCGACTTCACACGCCCCTCCGCACCACTCCCCGTCAGTGTTCCCTCGCAAGCACTCACAACTGCTGCATACTCCGTCATAATTTTAAATATAGACTGACGATCGCTCAAACTCCCCAAATCAAACCCAGGTCGCACATTATATATCTCATTTAGAACCGACCCATAAACCGACATCTCCACCCCGAACTTCTTACCGAGAGCCGCCACCTGATTAATATACTCCCCTAAAAACCCTGTCGGCACACTCGCCCCATCAAACACAGGTACTCGCACCCCTTTCGTACTACTATTTAGATATAGATTCACTACATCTCGCATCTTTATCAGTTTTTCCTCCTCGACATCATCTGTGGTCACAAATCTCACACCCTCCAGTTTCGCGAGAAACTTCTCCATCCGCCTCAATTTCCTCTTAGACTTACCTTGTCCACCAAAACCTATCAGAAGCGACACTTTACTTGTAAACTCCCCCTCACCCACATCCACCACTTTTCCGTATTTCCTCACCTCCTTAACCACCGCTGCGTCATACATATCTAACACGCTCGGCTCTAGTTTTATAGCAGCATCGATCACGTCCCGCGCTACATCTAGATTCTCAAACTCCGCCAATACGTACTCTGCCTCATCGCTCGCAAATTCCGCGCGCAAAATCACCTCCACCACAACACCTAGCGTACCTTGTGACGCAAAAAACATCGGCGTTAGATCAAACGATCCATCTTTCGCTTTCACTATCTTGATAGCCTCATACCCAGCATTATCGAGACTATCCTCATTAATCAAGTCTCGAATCGCATCCGCTTTATCTTCTAAAAGATTATCCAATTCCCGATAAATCTCCCCCTCTAGGCTCTGTAGTCCCTTCTTCCGATTCAGCTCCCTCCTCGACAGCCGCTCGGTCTGAATCACTTCACCCGACGCCAAAACCACTTCCACCTGCTCTACATATTCATCGATCCTTCCACCCTGCGCCGAACGCTCCCCTACTAGCCCGTTTGCAATCATTCCCCCGATCGTATGTCCCGAGTAACCTGGCTCTACAGGCACTTTCATCCCATATAACGCCAACGCCCCATTCAGTTCACCAATAGTCAACCCAGGCTGTACACGCACCAATCGCTTCCGTACATCAATCTCTAGAAACTTTTTCATTCCATCACCGACCGCCACCACAACTCCTTCGCCTATTGCCGCCCCAGTTTTATCATTTCCATTTCCACGAGGCGTCACACCCACCTTGATACCCTTTTCTGTCATCTGGTGAGCAAACCTCACCAACTTCCTCACGTCATCAGTTACTCGCGGCACAACAACTACTTGTGGCTTGATTTTCAAAATACTTTTATCTGTCGAAAACCTCTCCAGAACCGCGTCATCCGCATACGCGTTCCCGACCAGATGTTGATTCAAATACTTCGCAATCTTATTCATACTTACCTCTTTCCTCCATTCTACCACAAGCATCTTCAAAATTCACCAAATCCTCACCTCAAAAACAAAACACCCCATTGAGGAGTGTTTCGTTCATAAACCCTACAGACTACTCTTCAGTCTCGTCTATGTCTTCATTATATTCGCTATATTCGTTATCTTCCGCCTCATCGTCAACTACCACGCTACCATTCGCATATTGTGTTGTTGCATAAATACGATCAATCTTCTCGATCAACTCAGCACCCATCACGATCAAATAAATTGCTGCTGCTGCAAAAACTCCCGTTGCGATAGCAAACACTACCACGAGCGGCCGCCAATCTCGTTCTTTAGGCATTACTTTATATTTACGCTCCGCCTTTCCGCGACTTGCTGGTTTTTTCTTGCTAGTTGTTTTTTTGGCCATTTTATCTCCTTTAGATAACGCTTATTCTTACCACTATAATAACATACCTACTCGCCTCACGCACCCCACCGAGATTCCCTACTCTGTTTCACTTACTCCTTCTTCATTAGTTTCACTCAAAAACGACTCACCCATTCGTCGTGGCGACTGCAGCATGTGAAATATATAACTCGCTGCCTGATTCTCGCTCGCAAAACTCTCTTCATTCGAATACCCACAGTTATGTTGTGGGTGCCACGGATAGTAGAAGTGATCTCCGACTCTCATTCCATCTACGAAGTTTCCATCTCCAGGCCTACTCATTCGATTCTGTAATGACCTCGTCATCGTACTGAGTCTACATCGATTCACATCGTTATACGCATATGTATTCGATTCACCCGCCAGAGCCCCAGCAACCCAAAGCTCGTCTCCATGAAACCTCCAACTGATCGACCTCATTTCTTCAGGAAATCGAAACCTAACACCCCATCTATCTATAAAAATATATCTCACTCCATCCTCATCAATAGGCGCGTTTGCCCATGTTACCGTCGTCACTCCCGCCGTCCTTTCATCTTCCAGTCTTTCTATCAGCGCCGCCAGATCACCTTCGATCACGTCAATTTTAGCAATTTGCGACCCATCCTTCACTGCTGCAAATATCGCCAACCCCAGCCCTGCCGTCGCCAGCACTATTGCCACCACCGACACTACAAACGCCCCTACTCCTATTCCGCCTTTTTGCTCTGCTATTGGATCAACTTCCATTATCTTCCTTTCTTTTTACTGAATCAATCTCGTCACACACTACGCATTAACTATGCTTACTACTCAGCTCCACGCACCCTCACTGGGTTTCGCAACATCCCCTGTATTGCTCGCGAATCCACACCAGGACATTCTCCTTGAACTACACTGGGGTAGTAATAAAACTCCCCGATCCTCACCCCATCATCACTTCCTCTTTGTGTCCGCGTCCTGATTACCGACCCAGCCTCACAGTCTCCTATCATTACTACTAAGCGATCATTTCGCTCTGTTTCCGTCCCCATCCTAAACGAAATTCCACTCATCCCCGCACCTATCCTGTATGCCACAGGCCAAAACCACATCCCTTCAAAACCTATCTCTAAATACCCCGCCGTCCCAGGTTCAATTTCTGGTATTTCATCCTCACCCGCCACTACACCACTCTCCTCGTCCTCCTCTTCATTAACCACTTCCTCCATATCCTCCTCTTCTCGCCCACCTTCATTCACTACCGCCGTCTCGTCCTCTCGCCTATTCTCTTCTTCGTCGTCCCCCGACCTGAGTGCCAAAACCACACTCACTGCAATCACTACCACCACCAAAATCGCGATCGGTACAACTATATCCCATCGCACCTGCTGTTCCTTTTTCCGTTTGTACGACCTGCTATACATAATAATCCTTATGCCTTAATTACCTACAATAATACCACACATCATTACCTCCGCATAATAAAAAGAGCCAGCCTTTCGGCCAGCTCAATTTTGTAGCTCCCATCCTCCTATATCTAGTCTTGCTCTTCCAAAAACCCATCCATTCTTGCGATCATCGCCGCAAACCTAGTAGAGGTCTTAGGATCACTAAACTCCCCACGGCTCATAAAACTCCGAATCGCCCTCGACTCTCGCACTAGACGCTTGCTTTCTGGCAGTAACAGATCAAACGCATAAGCGCTCCACGCGACCCACCAGTCACACGCCGTTTTGACGATCGCGTAGTTGATTGTACTCCCAGACATAAAAGTAGAGTACACTTCATCTGAAACCACTCCATGGATCAAATCTGCTTCAGTCAATGACTTACCGTCAGTTCCCTTCTTGTGGCGTAACAAATCTTCGATTGACGTTCCGGGCTTTACATGAACAAGATTGTCCAATTTGTCAGCATCACGAACGATACATACATGAAGCCATTCACGCTCCGTCATATCCGCCCGATCAACTAATAAGTCTCCGTGGTGCTTGATCGCTTTGCGGATGATTTTATAGATCTCATTTTTAGGCAATATCGCAGGAATCAGATCATAGATCAACCCCTGATCAAACACTATCTCGAGAGCATTGTGAACGTGATTCTCTTCATCATCGGAAACATAAAACGCAAGATCATGTAACCACGCGATCAGTTCCGCTAGTGGAGCATCTTCTTCAGCGACCCCCATCTCGCACACAAATCCCGCCACGCGGCGGATATGCGCTTCTTTGATATTGTTTAGTAGATCAGACTCTTTGCGATTTTCTTCGATCCACCTCATCAATACTGCCAGTGCCGCATCGAGATGTACATATGTGAATTGCGTAGATTGTTGAGTGTTTCTCACTCATACTCAACCCCTTTCAAGTATTTCTTTGAGCTACAAGTTAAAGTACCCCCAGTGGACAATTTACTTTAATATCATAAGCCCGAAGGAGCTGTCATTATAGCATGATACGCTTAAGTAGTCAATTTCACTTCTCTAAAAAACACCCCTACAGTAGAGGTGTTTTCTATTTCATCAAAAGCGTAGATTATTTCGTACTTCGCTTCGCGATGATTTCTTCAGCAACATTCGGTGGCACTTCTTCGTATGCTGCCAACTCCATCGTACTAGCAGCTCGTCCCTGGCTCATCGAGCGCAGATCAGATGTATAACCAAACAAATTAGCAAGCGGCACAAACGCCCGGATCAACTTCGCTCCACCCTGCAAGTCTTCCATCGCATCAACTCTACCACGTCGCGAATTAATATCACCAATTACATCACCCATGAATTCCTCAGGCGTCGTAGCTTCGAGCTTCATCACAGGCTCCAAAATCACAGGCTTTGCCTTCTTAACACCTTCTCGACAAGCCAAAGCTCCAGCCAACTTAAACGCAAGCTCCGAAGAGTCCACATCATGGTAACTACCATCATACAGTGTCGCTTTCACATCCACTACCGGATACCCAGCGATCACACCACTAGCCAGCGTCTCCTCTATTCCTTGCATCACAGGCTTACGGTACTCCTGCGGAACCACACCACCTTTAATCTGATCCACAAACTCAAACCCTTTACCAGCTTCGTTCGGTTCAAGCTTAATCCAAACATCACCGTACTGTCCACGACCACCAGACTGTTTCACATGCTTACCTTGAGTCTCAGAAATTCCACGGATAGTCTCACGGAAAGCCACCTGCGGCTCACCCACGTTTGCTTCCACATTAAATTCTCGCTTCATACGATCAACTAGGATCTCGAGGTGCAACTCACCCATTCCCGACATGATCGTCTGACCAGTTTCGTCATCAGTATGAATTCTAAATGTCGGATCTTCCTCCGCTAGCCTATTCAGTGCAATACCCATCTTCTCTTGATCGCTCTTTGTCTTTGGTTCCACCGCAATCGAAACAGGTGGGTCCGGGAAAGTAATAGACTCAAGCAAAATTGGATTCGCAGGATCACACAGAGTTGTACCAGTCGTTGTATCCTTTAGCCCCACGACCGCCGCGATATCTCCAGCACCGATCTCTGTAATATCCTCTCGCTTGTCTGCAAACATCCTCACCAGACGCCCCACACGCTCTTTCTCACCTGTCGTCGAGTTTAAAATATAGCTTCCAGCCTTCAACACGCCAGAGTAAACACGGATAAAAATCAATTTACCCACAAACGGATCTGTCGCGATTTTAAATGCCAATGCCGCCATCGGCTCTTTCACGTCAGGCTTTCGCTCAATCTCATCACCATTCTTGGGATTCTTACCCAAAATTGCCGAAACATCCAGTGGGCTTGGCAAGAAATCTACCACGAGATCTAATACCTTCTCCACAATCACACCGCGACCATCTCCACCAGTCACTAGGTAGAAATCACCAGCAAGCACCCTTTTCCGTAGTCCCCTCTTCAGCTCTTCCTCAGTTAGAGCATCCACCCCACCATCAAAGAACTTCTCCATCAATTCATCTTCAGCCTCAGCCGCCGCCTCTACTAGTGCCGCCCGAGCTTCGTTCGCTTTGTCCACCATATCCGCAGGAATATCCCCCACTACCAACTCTTTGTCTGCGTATTCCTTGTAAGTGTAAGCTTTCATATTTATGAGATCTACTACACCGCAAATGTCCTTCTCAAACCCAATCGGTAGATGAATCGGCAAAGCATTCTTACTCAAACGCCTATGGATCGAATCTAGCGATTTATAAAAATCTCCGCCGATCTGATTGATCTTGTTGATAAAACAAATCCTTGGTACACCGTACTTGTTCGCTTGACGCCACACTGTCTCAGACTGCGCCTCCACGCCCATCTTTCCATCAAAAACAGTTACCGCACCATCGAGAACACGCAGTGACCTCTCCACCTCAGCCGTAAAATCAATATGTCCTGGCGTATCGATCACATTCACCTGAAAACCTTTCCAGTGAGCCGTCACAGCCGCAGAAGTAATCGTAATTCCGCGTTCCTTCTCCTGCTCCATCCAGTCCGTCGTCGCTCCGCCGTCATCACCCTTCACTAGAGCAATCTTATGCTTCATCCCAGTCCGATACAAAATCGCCTCGCTCGTCGTCGTCTTCCCCGCATCGATATGCGCAATAATCCCGATATTTCTAAACTTTTCTAATCCCACGTTCTGTGCGGCCATTTTCTTCCTCTTGGTTTCGTTAAATTGATAATTTGTCGCTCTGCATCTGTCTCGTAATCATCCCAAAATCAGACACCAAAAAACAACACTTCGTGCAAAATTATATCACACGCCCCCACCCTAGTAAACTACCTCATCTACACCATATAGCTTTGATCTATTGACTATTTTTCGAAGAAATCGCCTTCAACATATCAATAACCTCTCCGGTACATTCATCACCAAACCAATCTGGAGGAATAAAATCCCTACAATCCTGCTCATTTTCAAACTCTACTTCTATAGTGCTGAAGCCTTCGTGATTGCCATGAAATATGTCTAGCTCAGCTAGTCTTCCGATACTATTCGCGCAAACAAATTTAATCCTATAGCGACTTTTCTTAAAAATTTCTGTATTTTCGTTTAGTTCTTGCTCCAGCCTACGCTCAAATTCCTCCCGCGACAGAACCTCTTCACGCTCTTCTCGCGACTTAGTCTCTTCGTTAAATATCCCCTTGTAAACAAAAGTATATTTCGCGCCCTCTTTTCTAAGTCTGCGTGTCGTTTTTCCCTTATTAAAGCCGTCCAGCATAGCGCTAAAACTCTCTTCGTGAGGATGAGTTCGGACAAAATCCTCAAAACACATCCCATTAATTGATTTTGTCTTATCGACCAAAAAGGATCTTTCTATTTCTTGCTTCATCGCTCTACCAAAAACCTTGATTCTGTTGTCGCCTATCATCCAACTCTTCGCGATCCTGCTCGCGATCAGTCTCGATACCACGATAATAGTTCAACATACAATACCTCACCCACGTCGCATTTTCATCTGATACTGTCGCGTTCATCACTCCACCTCGCCCTCTATAAAGCACCCAGTGTAGTGTATTTGACCCACCACCCAAATACGACATCGTCATACTGTACGCCACATCAAACTCCCCCACATCTGGCCATGAACTACGCACATCCCCTCCTATGCTTCTATTCTCGTCTATTGTCGCCCGGATCAGCACAAAAGTCCCCTCTCCACGCCTCCCTAAATCTCCCATGTCATAACTAAACCTAAAACCACTCCGAAAAGTAAACGTTGTATTCGTCTCCCATGTCCACCCCGTGGCACCGACCCTCGTCTCATCCGTACAATTCCAAGTCCCGTGCAATCTTTCCGTATCAAATTCCATCACATTCGTCACAATCCACCCCATGAACACCACAAACAAGATAATCATTAACGCCGACACAACCAGTCCAATTATATTCGGAACCACTCCAGCACTCGGCGTACCAGTTCGCCTCCTAAATTCCCCCGCCTGCACCAGCCCCACAATCGACAAAATCAACCCAATCGGCGCGATTAAAAAACCACAAATTATCGCTGCAATACCCAGCCCAACCGCCGGATCACTCTGCTGCTGCATATGTTGAGGTATCGGCTGCTGAAAACCTTGCTGCGGCATTCCACCGCCCATCATTCCACCTTGCGACATTCCATTATTCCACGTCCCGTGCATACCGCCTATTTGTGGTTGTCCAGCCGGCATTCCCATCTCGGGCGTCGGCTGCATACTTCCTTGCATCCCCTGAGACGCCTGACCGCCCATCGGAGTCATTGGTGGTGGCATATTCGGTGGAAGTGGCTGGCTCATCCCACCTCCCAACTGTTGATTTGGATCATTATTCATACCAAAACTATAAGCAACATCACATCTCACGTCAACCACAGAACTATCCCAACGTTTGCTTATGTGTATCTTATGTGAGATAATATATTCATCGCATTTTATGAGATTTTTACTCAAAGGAGAGATAAGATGATCGTATATTTCAAAGCGCGCATTATTACAAACGAAAAAGGTGTCAAAGTACGACTAGATCCCCGTACCGAAGAAGAAGCTCTGCAAGATCTAGTTCTTTTCCATGAAACACATGGTCGTACACCCACTTATAATGATTTCAAAAAGTCCTGCGCTTTCGGAGATAGTTATCCATCCAGTACTATGTGTAGGCATTTTGGCTGTACATGGAACGAACTACTTAAAAAAGTTGGACTTACCAGTAATCATACCCCCACGAAGCGCGACAAAAGCGCAATGCTCCAAAATATTCGAGTGTATTACGAAATCGTTAAGCGACCCATCACTAGTGGCGACTTTAGCGACAACCCACACATCACCCATTCTGCATCCACTTACAACCGCACATTCGGCACTATAGCTGAAGCTTGCAAGCTCGCCGAAGTTCCACATCTCGATGACGATAACTATCTCCTCCATATTATCTGCAAGTTCTATATAGAATTCGGCCGATACCCTTCAGCAAATCGAGACTTCCGCAAAGCTGGGTCCTACCACAGTAACCCCACGCCGCAGGTATATAAGCTACGCTTCGGCTCCTGGAGTAACGCTATTAACCTCGCAAAAGCTCGAATCACAGCAGAGACTAATCATGACCACTTTGACACCTAATTAGGCCAGAAATCAGCCAAAACCAAAACCCCGACACTATCACAATATCGGGGTTTTTCTTGTTTGTTTCTATCTTACGATCGTGCGAAATGCGCAAACGCCCTGTTTGCTTCCGCCATTCTATGTGTGTCTTCTTTCTTCTTAAACGCCGCACCGGTTTGATTGTGTGCATCCACAATCTCAGCACTCAAACGCTCAGCATAAGACATTCCTTTTCGCGCCCTAGCCGACTGCACTAGCCAACTAAACGCAAAATGTAGCTGCCTATGTCCCTGAATTGGAAATGGAATTTGGTAGTTCGCACCACCGACCCTTCGAGATTTTACCTCAAAAGCCGGACTTACATTCTTCAGTGCTTTCTCAAACACTTCAAGTGGGTTTTCGCTCTTCAATTTCTTCGCAGCATTCTCGAGAGCGAAGTAAACCGCTTTCTCTGCTATGTGCTTCTTACCTTGCAACATCGATTTATTGATAAGCCTCTGCACTAAAATACTCTGATACCTACGATCAGGCTGCACTTGTCGCTGCAAAGCTGCTGTTACTTTCCTAGGCATGACTACTTGCCCTCCTTCTTCGTACCATACTTGCTACGACCCTGCTTCCTACCTTGCACTCCCTGTAAATCTAGCGTACCACGCACGATATGATATCGCACACCAGGAAGATCCGGCACACGACCACCGCGCACTAGCACGACAGCATGCTCTTGTAGATTATGTCCTTCACCACCGATATACGCCCAGACTTCCTGTCCGTTCGTAAGTCGCACACGAGCTACTTTTCGTAGAGCTGAGTTTGGCTTCTTTGGTGTTTTTGTTGTTACTTTGATACACACACCTCGCTTCAGCGGTGCATTTTGCTTATAATAACGCGTCTTGAGCGTATTTTGAATTGTCCCCAGCGCAGGCGACTTACTCTTCTTCGAGGTCGTCTTCCTAGGCTTTCGGACCAACTGATTAATAGTCGGCAATTTCTTGTCTCCCTTAAAAACCTTTATGACTTGTTAGATGGCGACCACAGGTTCAGCAATTCCCGTACGTCGCACGAAACTCCCAGTTAGTCTACATCAATCTCACCCAGAAATCAACCCCTGCCCGAGCTAAAGCTAACTTATCGACCCGTCCATACAGGGTTAGTTGTTCTGATCGTATTCAACATCTCATTTAACGCCCAGAAAACGCTCGTAGCCGCCGCTATACTACCTTCATCGTCACCGAACTGTCCCGGGATACCCATTCCTGTCGCCAAATTACTAAAACTCCACGCCGTATAATAATAGAATCCATCCCCAATATCCCTCCCACGCCGCTCAATACCAGAGGATATTTCACGTATAGCCTGACTACTCCTATACAAGATCGCAAACGCCGTACGCTCAACCCACTCCGCATCTCTACCGGCCGGCATCGCAAAGAAATAAATTGTGTCCCCGTCAATCACATATTCCACATCTCTAATCGAACCAGGTACTACGAACTCCAAATTCCACTCCTCGATCCTCATCCTATCCACTACCACCGCTCCACCCGCACCAGCAACCATCTCTTGACACTCCTCCACACCTATCACTTCCCCACTCGCACCATTACCACTACAAGCCCCCTTCCTACTCTCACCCCTATCACTAACTACACTAAAGACCGCGAAACCTCCCAGTACCAACACTAGTACACTCAAAATAACCATCGGCACTACACACTTCTTACCACACCCTACGCCGCGCCGCACTTTCCCAGTTTGTTCTAACAAGCCACCCTCTTCTTGCATGTTTTTCTCCTGCTAGTTCTTCTTCTTGCTTCTAGCTACCAGAACTACCACAGCCAGCAACAACACCAATCCCGCCCCTCCGATCAAAGCCCACATCCACACTCCATTTTCATCTTCCTCCTCTTCGATATCCTCGCTTACTTGCCCTGGCTCGTCAGTTGGCTCTACTAGATCGTCCAAAATCGGCAAAATACTTTCATCTCCATCCCAGCTCCAACCTTCAGACCCCGGCAAAAACCCTTCACCTAGATCCTCACTCGTAGGCATGATATTCGACTGTGGATTCTCATTCACCCACTCATCCAAAAGATCCCCTTCAACCGCATACACTGGCGCCACCGCCAATACCGCTACCATCAATGCTGTAATCAATATTTTCATTTCATATCTCCTTAACCTTTAAGTTGCCCACCCATTATAACCCCCACTTCACCTCGCGTCAAACCGCTTCCGCTTCCGACATCTTCTCTCGTCAGCTTTTCTGTGCTAAAATACCATCATGCGCGAGTGGTGGAATTGGTAGACACGCATGCCTTAGGAGCATGTGCCTCACGGCGTGAAGGTTCAAGTCCTTTCTCGCGCACCATATCAAGAAACAAAAACAGTCCCCATCAGGCTGCTTTTTTTATTTCTCCTTCCTTTTCTTCGGCATCGGTACCGGCGTCACAGCATCCAAAATCTCCACAGCCTCCCGCAGCAACTCTCGATCATCCACATCAACCACCCATCGCTCGCTCGCCCCATCATACGGCACGCCCACCTCCTGCCCCACCATAACCTCCTCCAACTCCGCCACCTTCTTCAGATAAATCCGATCATCACAAACTAGCACAATCGGCTTTTCGTTCACGTACACACAAAACTCCCCAAACATCTTTCGATACCTGAGTATCCCCACGTCCTCCAACTGCTCCATCACATATTCCACAAAACCCTCGCTCGACGCCACGACTTCCTCCTATCTCAGATAATTCACAAATAAAAACGCAAAAAGCAGCGTCAACAACACGACCAAATTCATCAACACCGCAATCTTAATTGCCAAACTCGCCGCCGTATCCCATTTCTTCAAACTCCGTACCGCCGTCCGCTTCGCCCGCACCTTGCTCGGACCAGCCTTCTTCTCACCTCTCTCAAACGGTCTCACAGTATCAAAGCCCATCTCGCGGTCATACCAAAACTTCCGACTACTATCTTTTAATATATTATACGCCTCATTCAAACTCACCATCGCCTCATAACTCCCACCCATATCGGGATGCGCTAGCTTCGCCCGATCCGTATACGCCTTGTGAATTGCCGCATCACTCGCCCCAGGCCTCAGTCCCAGCGTTCGATAGTGATCCTTCTGTACTAGATCCATCACTGCTCCATTACCGCACAAATCGCAAACCTCTCCCCCGTATCTCCCCGACTATGCGACCAATAATTCTCATCTTCCGTCGTATCCACCTCACTCAAAACCATCTTCTCCAACAAAACCCCCGCTCCCACCAGCTGCTCTACCACCGCCTCTTGCATTCCTTTTCCGCCCAGGTCAAACACCGGATAATTCTCTTTCCCCGCACTCGGACTCATCCACACTCGCACATCTTCCGCACTCGCCCCACACTCTCGCTTCATAAACTCCACCGCCTTCCTCGCTCCATCCTGCACTACCGTCTGTCGCCCACAATGCACTACCATCAACACACCCCTCATCTCATCAAACAGCACCAATCCTAAACAGTCCGCCAGCGGCAAAAACAACCCCACACCCTCTCCTCGCACAGCTAACCCATCCGCCCGCTCAGCCCCCAGATTTAAACTTAATAAATTCCCACCAGCCATCTCGCTAAACACACAAAAATCCTCAACCCCATCATACTCCACCTTCACAAACCCCGCTCGCTCAAAAACCACTCTCATCTCACTCAAAAACCGTCGCCGATTCGCCAAAACCTCCTCTGACTCCGTAAAAGTTTTCATATTCCCATCAGAAATATCACTCAGACCGATCCTTACTCGCCCCATCTCAAAAACTTTCATAAATCCATCCCGCTCATGCTATCTAAATTTTATCACACGTGATACGCTCTTGCTATGTTGCGGACTACTTATCAGGAGGTGACCAAATGCCACAACAAAAAAAGACGAAGAAACCAAACTACAAGCCACACAGGCTAAAAAACAACAAGAAAAAAGGCAGCGGTACAAATCGTAAAAAGAAGAAGTAACTCACCCTCCAGTACCTTAATCGCACCTTCCAACAGTAGCAACCCCGCCATCAATATCGGCGGGGTTTTCCCTTTATTCGACTAAAACACTCTCTCGTAAATATCCACTCCCGCCTCCGCATACTCCCGCGAGCTCAAAACCTCAAAGCCTTTCAGCTTCAAAACCTCCTCCGCTTTCGTCCGCGAAATAATAAACAACCCACCAATTCTCACCGCTCCACTCAACTTAATCACTAAATTCCACTGCGGCTCGATGTATGGCGGATCCGAAAACACCACATCAAACTCTTCCTCCTCACTCAAAACCCCCGCCAACCAACTCCCCAACCCACTCCCCACCACCTTCACTTCATCTCCCACACCCAGCAACTCTACATTCTCCTTTAAAATCTTCACTGCCTTCGCGTCTCGCTCCACAAAAACTACACTCTCCGCCCCCCGACTCAGCGCCTCTAACCCAAGCGCACCCGTCCCCGCAAAAGCATCCAGCACTTTTGCCCCGACCACTTCCCGGAAAATCATATTAAATATCGCCGCTCGCGCTCGCTCGCTCATTGGGTGTGTCCTGTGCGACCCCGGACTTCGGATTATCCGCCCCCCAAACCTCCCCGAAATCAACCTCACCGTCTTCACTTACTCACCTTTTCGTATGCACTCATCCACGCCATCGTCACACATTTCACCGCCTCAGGTATCAGCACTTTTTTCGTCTCTAGCGCCAGCTCCGTCGTCCATCCTTGTTCCAGAAACTTCGTATACATCCCCATCTCGTACACCTTTCTCACCGACCGATAATACATCTCTTGAAATCCAACCTTCCTCAAATCTACCACCTCTTCCTTTGTCGGCATCCGCCTCAGCACCCCATCTCGCGTCGGCGCCGTCACCATCGCCACCCCAAACTCAAACAGCGCATGTTCCGTAAACATCCCGTCCGGTCCCAAATACAGCCAGTTATTTTTCAAAACTTCAAACAAGTTATCCCCAGGCATCAGTCCTTGCGTCTTTATCCCAAAAATCTTCAAAAAATCCCGCCCATCCCGCATCTCTTTTTTCTTACCCACATACGGATAATGATGCGCAGGTGTTAGCCCATCCACCACATCATGCGCCATCCACGCCGCACTAAAACTCGCCTTCACCATATCTCCCTTCCGTAGCGCAACCACTAGATTATGATGATGATTCATAATCTGCTTAATCAATCGCCCATCATCATTGTCAGGCTCCAAAAAAGCATCCGTACCATCTTGGTCAGGACTCTTCCGCTTCAGTCCATCAGGTCCATTCGTCCCCTCAAAATACTGCACTTCCTTGATCGTCGGAAACTTCGCTCGCCTACCCTCTAGCTTTAAAAACTGCCCATGTGCCAGCTTATTCACTCGCTGATGCACCCCGAAAATCCTACCAGACTTTTTCGAGTGCTTAATTATCGTTGTCGTTGCGTACATTTTTGTCTTTCCTAGTTCAGTGTCGTCAGCCTCTGATATCGTCGCACAATTCCAGCCAACTCCTCATAGTTTAACAAATCTCCACCGCTTTTCAAAAACTCATCTGCGGCCCGCGTCGCCTTCCGTACTAGCGCCATATCATCAACTTTCGCAATCTTCAAATCCAATTCTCCATGCTGCGCCGCCCCATAAATTTCCCCCGGTCCTCGTATCTCCAAGTCTTTTTGCGCTAGATAAAAACCATCTGTACTCTTCTCAATCTCCCTCAATCTCCGCGTCGGTTTTACACTCGTACTCGTCACCAAATAACAATAACTCTGAAAACTCCCACGCCCCACACGCCCTCTCAATTGGTGTAGTTGACTCAGCCCAAACCTGTCCGCATCTCGCACCACCATCACTGTCGCATTCGGCACATTCACCCCCACTTCCACTACTGTCGTCGCCACCAACACCTTCACCTTTCCACTCACAAAATCCTCCATCACCACATCCTTCTCTTCACTCGTCATCTTGCCGTGCAGTAACCCCACCTCATACCCTGTAAAGACCTTCCGCATCTTATCAAATTCTTTCTTCACCGCCCGCACATCCCCTCGACTATCCAAATCTTCACTCTCCTCGATCTGACTACATACATAATAAATCTGCCTCCCCGCCTCCAGCTCCACTCGCACCTTCTCCCATAGCTGCTCCACACTATTTGGTGACACAATCTCCGTCTTAATTTCCACTCGCCCTTTCGGCATTTCATCCAACACACTCACATCCAGCTCCCCAAAAAGCGTCAACTGAAGCGACCTCGGAATCGGTGTCGCCGTCATCGCTAACAAGTGCGGTGCAGCTCCATCCGCCGCCTTTTCCATCAATTTCTGCCTCTGCTTCACCCCAAAACGATGTTGTTCATCAATCACTGCCAAAACTAAATTCCGATACTCCACCCCCTCCGAGATTAAAGCGTGCGTCCCCACCACTACATCCACATCCCCATCCGTAATCTTCCCCACCAATTCCTTCCGATTCCGACTTTTACCCGTCAATAACCCCACCTTTACCCCATGCCCACCCAACATCTTCTCCAATGTCTCCGCATGTTGTCCCGCCAAAATCTCCGTCGGAGCCATCACCGCCACTTGCCCACCAGCTAGCACCGCCGAGTAACAAGCCAGCCCCGCCACCACCGTCTTCCCGCTCCCCACATCCCCTTGCAACAACCGATTCATCGGAACCGTCCGCTCCAAATCCTGCACGATCTCCCAAGCACTCCGCCTCTGCGCCCCCGTCAACTCGTACGGCAAACCCTTCACAAACTCTCGCACCCTCTCCGCATCAAATTTCACACTCATCGCCTTCAGTTTCTGATTCTCGATCTTATTCAGTTTTCCCGCAAGCACCAGAGCAAACAACTCATCAAACCCTAGTCGCTCTCTCGCCCTCGTCATCTCCTCCTCCGCTTCACCGAAATGCATCTGATAAACCGCCTCGCCCCTCCGCATCAAACCCCCCACCACTCCTTCAGGTAGCAATTCCCTCATATCTCCACATACAGCCCGCACCTTCCCCATAACCCTCCCAATATCCCTTGATTTCAGCTTCCCAATCGCCCGATAGATCGCCTGTATCTTCACTCCACCTTCAACTACTTCGCTAGCCTCTTCCACGCTCGGATTAGTTAACGAATACCTCCCAGCTCCCATATCGAACTCCCCAGCGAAATAATACTCCACCCCCTCCTTAAACGCCGTCATCCGATACGGCTGATTAAACCAAATTGCCCGACAAGCACCCGACCCATCCACCAAGCTCGCCTCCACGATCGTTAACCCACACCTCCTCCGACTTAGTTTCAAATTCTCCACCCGCGCTTTTACAACTATCCGCCCCGGTTTTATATCGCTAATCGCGCCCGCCCGCGAGAAATCCTCATACGCTCGCGGAAAATAATACAGCAGATCCCGCACCGTCCTCACCCCCACACGCGCAAACAATTCCGCCGTCTTCTCTCCCACGCCTTTTACACTAGTAATCGACGAGTCTAGGTTCACTTATCTACTCTACAATCACTCCCTTAA
Source organism: Candidatus Saccharimonadota bacterium (assembly GCA_009785325.1). GTDB lineage: Bacteria > Patescibacteriota > Saccharimonadia > Saccharimonadales > Saccharimonadaceae > WQWN01. The sequence goes on along the minus strand of WQWN01000002.1, from coordinate 99,288 downwards.
GCCCCAAAATCCCCCTAATCGCATACGCTGTATCTCGCCATCCATGCACAGTAATCGTATCCACACCCATCTCTACGACCGGGAAGTCATTCCCTCCTGGCTGTGTCATATCTCCAAAATACAGAATCTCATCTTTTTCCACTTCCAAATACTCCATCATGCGCGTCATCCCAAACACCTTATTCATCCCAGGTATAAACGCATTAATCGTCGTCGTCCCTCCCACCTCAAATTCATACGCAGGCGCCAATTCTTTCGCCCTCTTCGCCATCGCATTTCTTTTCTTCATGTCTGGATCCCAAGCTTTTTTCGCATCTACACTCGCCTTTTGACCCAGCGCCGAAAACGCCATCATACTCTCTCGGTTCTCGATTATCTCGTCACCCTCCATCAACTTATCCTCCTCCCAGTACCCCATTTCACGAGCCGCCTTCTCTAGTGCCACCGAAATCTCCTCAGCCTGCTCGCTAGATAACGCCTCATTATAAACCAGCTTCGGCTCACCACCTTCAAATCTGTAATATTGCGTCCCTTGTGCCACAAACATATGAAATCTCGCAAGTGCCTCATCACTCACCCCCACTTTTTTCATCGGTTCCACTAATTGCACTAAAAACTGCTCATATTTCTGCCCCGAAATCGGACAAACTTCATAATGCTCTATTAGTGTCCCTAAAATCTTCGCCATCTCCTCCGTGATAGGCATCTTAGAAACATTCAGAGTCTCATCCACATCAAACGCCAAAACTTTTTTCATACTTACCTCCATTTCGTGTCTCCATTTTACCACAAACATCGCCGCAAGCACTACCACTACGACACTTACAACTCGACTAAATTCCCGCCAGAACCCCACGCACACCACATCCACTCTTTTTGCGCTACCTCACTAGCACGAATTTATTCTTACCCTTCTTTACCAGACTCACACCCGTAAGCTCCATATCGTCGGTGATCTTTTCGTTATTCACTTCAATCGCCCCACCAGAAATCAACCTCCGCGCCTCACCCTTACTCTTCACCTCTCCAGACTCAACTAAAACATCTGTCACCATTTGCCCGCTTTTCACCACAGGTAAACTCTCTGCTAACAGCTCCAACTCCGCTCCACCCAACTCCGAAACATCCCCACCACCAAATAGTACTTCAGTAATCTTCCGTGCCATCTCCGCCTTCTCCTCGCCATGCACCACTTTCGTCACTTCATACGCCAACGTCTTCTGCGCCACTCGCTTACTCGGATCTTTCATATGTTCCGCTATCACCGCCTCTAACTCCTCTCGCCCCAGTAGTGTATAAATCTTCATATAATAATCAATCCCCTCATCCGCCAGTCCGACCCAGAACTGATAAAAATCAAATACACTCGTCTTCTCCTCCGCCAACCAAATCGCATTCCCCTCACTCTTCCCAAATTTCCTCCCCGAAACCTTATCGATCACCAGCGGCGTACTCCACACATCCGCTCGCGCCCCTTCATCCCCAAGCCGCTTAATTAGATGTACTCCCGACACACAGTTTCCATATTGATCCGCCCCACAAAGCTGCAGATCTACTCCATATTCACGGTACAGATGCAGAAAATCATATCCTTGAATTAATGAATAACTAAACTCTGCATAACTCACTCCGCTCTTGCCTTCGCCAATCCTCGCTTTCACAAATTCTCGATCCAGTAACTGCGTCATTGAAAACTGTTTCCCGACCAGCCTGAGAAATTCCAAATACCCAATATCTTTAAACCAATCATAATTATCCACCAGCGTGAAATCCGCCCGAATTATTCGTCTAAACTGCTCCGCAATCTTCCCCTTATTATATTCCACCTCCTCCAGCGCCTTCAGTTGTCGCTCCTCATTATCCTTCGGATCCCCAATCTGCCCCGTCGCTCCCCCCACCAGCATAAACGGCTCATACCCATGCCTCACAAAACAATAAACCATCATCAACGCCGCCAAATTCCCAATCGTCAGCGAATCCGCACTAGGATCCGCCCCAAGATAGAACTTTCTCGCGCCCTTGTCTAATTCTGATATATCGGTAAAAGTGTTCTGCGCCTTAAATCCGCGCCACACCAATTCCTCAGACAACTTCATGATGTTCTCCTGTTACGTTTTATCTATTTAGTATACCCCGTTTTCACTTCGAAATCCAAGTTTTTTACAAACACAAGCACGTTTTTGTGCTATACTGAGGAGCAAATAACCTGCGAGGAAATTTCAAAAAGTGGTCAAGAAAAAGCTATCAAACGTCATCAAAGCACGTAAAAAAGCCGCTCAAAAGCGCCCGGCGCCTACTACTCCGCGTCGTTCAAAAAACAATCTCAGCCTCTATTCTAATCTCGCCCACAAACGTAAAACAAAAAAAGACCAAGAAGCTAGAAAACGCGCCGAATACCTAGCTAGTCTCCCCAAAAACCCATTCCTCCGCGCCCTCTATCGCCTCCATCCGAAACGCTTCTGGGGCTACTGGTTCTCTAAACGCGGCTTCTTCATGATGCTAAAGATCACAGGTGTCACCATTCTCGTTATCGCTATCGGCGTTTTCGCCCTCTTTGCTTATTTCCGACGTGAGCTAGACGCTATCAGCCCCGGACAACTCGCTCGTCGCGTCCAAACTACCGTCAGCCGCTATTACGACAGAAATGGCATCTTACTCTGGGAAGACCGCGGTATCGGTAACTATCGCATTGTCGTCGAACATGACGAAATCGCTGAAGTCATGCGTCAAGCCATTATTGCTGTCGAAGACCGCGACTTTTTCAACCATCGCGGCGTCAGCCCTATGGCTCTGGTTCGCGCATTTCTAAACAACCTCCAGTCTGAAGACGTCCAAGGCGGCTCCACGCTCACCCAGCAATTAGTTAAACAGGTCTTTATGTATGATGAGGCTCATCATCGTGGTGGTTTTGAGGGATACTTACGTAAAATTCGCGAGATCATACTCGCCATCGAAATTGAACGTATGTATAGTAAAGAACAAATTCTCACACTCTACCTTAACGAATCTCCTTTCGGTGGTCGTCGCAACGGCGTCGAATCGGCTGCTCGTACTTATTTCGGTATTTCAGCTAGCGAACTCAACCTCCCTCAAGCTGCTCTCCTCGCTGCTATTCCTAATAATCCTGCCGTACTAGACCCATATAACGTCCCGAACAACCATCTCCTCATTGCTCGCCAACATCGCGTTCTCGATGATATGGTTATTGCTGGCTTTATTACCCGCGATGAAGCCGAAGAAGCAAAAGCTTATCCTATTCTCGACACTATCCGCCCAGAGTCAGATCAATTTGAAGGAGTTAAAGCCCCTCATTTCGTCCTAGAAGTACGCCGCCAGCTCGAAGAAGAGTTCGGTATTCGCACTATTCGCCAAGGAGGTCTTACTATATATACTACCCTCGACTGGGGAGTCCAGTATATCGCCCAAGCCGCCGTCTACCACGGTTCACATCGCCTACATATTATTGGTGCCGACAATATCGCTCACGTTTCCATTGATAACGACACAGGTCAGGTTCTTAGTATGGTTGGCTCTGTCGACTTTCATCGTCCAGGTTTCGGCGCCAACAATGCCGCTACGTCGCCCCTTGAGCCAGGCTCCGCAATTAAATCAATCGTCGGCTACGCTGGTCTCTTCGAACAACGCCAGGGCATAAACTTCGGCCCAGGATCCAATCTTCGTGACGAAAACATTGACCATATCTATTGTCGTGGCGCTCCCGCTCCATGTACCGTCCAAAATGCTACTCGTCAGACTTTCGGTGATATCAGTATCCGTAACTCACTCGCCATGTCACTAAATCGCCCAGCCGTACTCGCCACCTATATTGTCGGTATTGATGAATCCCTCCGTATTGCTCGCGAACTTGGCGCCCACTCATACTGTATGGACAACCCTCATCCGGGTCTCGCCATGGCTATCGGCGGCGGCTGTGCTGTCACTCCTGCCGACCTCACAAATGCCTATGCATCTTTAGCTCGCAACGGCGTTTACAAGCCTCAGGCTTTCGTTCTCGAAGTTACTAATAGCGATGGCGAAGTTCTTAAAGCTTGGGAAGACACTCCCGGAGTTCAGGTCATCAACCCCCAAGCAGCATTCCTAGTTACTGATATCCTCGCCGACCGTGCCGCCCGATCGCGTATGTTCGCAAACCCAGAAGGCTTTACTATACCCGGTGTATGGACAGCTACAAAAACAGGTACTACAGATAATGGACGTGGCCAAGCAAAAGATTCTTGGATGATGACTTACTCCGCTACAATCTCTTCCGGTGTTTGGGCAGGAGTCCACGACGGTGGCCCACTCACTCGCGACGGGCATGCTGTGGTCGCTGGTGTTACCGCCTACTTTATGGAACATGTACATCATCGCATCCTCGGCCCTTCAGGACGCTGGTATCAAGGTCAGCAAATTCCCCGCCCAGAAGGCATCCAGCATATCAGTCTTGGTGGTGTTACCGATCTATGGCCGTCATGGATGAACCAAAACAACACAGGTGTCTCTCGTATCTCTATGGTTTTCGACTCTATTTCTCGTCGTAAAGCTACCGAGTGTACTCCAGACTCTGCTCGTGTCGAAGTGGAAGTTATGCGATTCATAGACCCTGTCACCAACGAAGAACGCTTTGTCGCCGACGGCTGGTACCCAGACGAATATGAAGACATTCATATCTGCGGAGACACTGCTGCACCATCAGCTTCCATCAGTATCAATAGCTCCTTTGTTGTAGTCGCCGCTTCACCAGGAGCCTCACATCGACCTCTTCGCAACTATACGGTCACTCTTAACGGCACTGTTATTGGCACGGGTACTTTCGGCACCACTACTCTCACTTTCGTACATGGTCTCACCTCTGGCGACTCTTACACTATCACTGTCCGTCTCACCGATAGCCTCGGTCACGAAAGTACTACTTCTATATCTGGCACTCTATAGTCGACAAGCTAAACTAAAACTCCCCGCATTCCGCGAGGAGTTTTTTACTACAGCTACAACTGATTTATTGATTCACTAACTTCATCAGTTCATCTTCTTTACTCGCACTCGTTGGTCGCTTTTTACCACTCACTAGTGCCGCTCGTCCAGTCTTCGCAGCTTTCTTACTTTTCACACCTAGCGTCTTCGCACGTCGCCCCAGCTCACGATCTTTCCTTAGTCCCCGTGCATTCTTTTGCGCTTCCTTTTTCGAATTCCTATCCCTACGCTTCACATCTCGCACCAAACCACTACGCCTCACGCCTTGTACTTGCTTCGGCTCTATTTTTTTCTCTTCATCCTTCACTTCTTTCACTACACTAGCCAGTTTCGCAAACATCATCTTTCCAGCGCTTGTCTGTAGATACCGGATAAACTCCACTTCTACTTTCTTCCCTAGGCTGTTCGCAGAATTTTCCACGACCACCATCGTACCATCTGTTAGATATCCCACCGTCTGCCCACCTTCACTGCCTTTTTGTATCAACTCCAGCACTAACTTATCTCCAGGCAGATACGTAGATCTTAGCCCTTGCGCTAAATCATTAATATTCAACACTTTAATTCCTTCTACTGTCGCTACTTTATTCATATTGAAGTCGTTTGTCATAATCAGCATTCGCTGTCGTCGCGCTAGATCCATCAGCCTTGCATCTACACCTTCAGTAGCTTCGCGTTCGTCTGACAGAATTGTCACAACCACTCCCTTAAGTTCTTGTAGTTCCCTGATTACATCCAGTCCGAACCTCGCTCTCGTACGCTTCTCACTATTACCACTATCAGCCAACATCTGTAATTCACCAAGCACGCTTCGCGAGATCACCAATTCGTCACCAACAAACCCCGACTTCGCCACTGCTAAAATCCTCCCATCGATCAATGTCGATGTATCCACCAATACGCGCCTTCTAGCCGCACCACTATTTCCTGTTTTTTTCTTAAACATATTTTCCTTTCTGTGCCCAGTTTCCAACCAAGCTTCTACCCCAGCATTCCTGCCAGGTCACCTCAAGCAAATCACCTGAAGTTTATCTATTCATATATTTTACAAGTGCATCCCGCATATCCTTCACGGGTAGCACGAATTTATCTTTTACCGTATACGGCGCAATCGCTGCCGTAAATCCGAGCTTCTTCGCCTCTGCAATCCGCCTGTCACTAGCGTACACCGAGCGAATCTCGCCACCCAACCCCACCTCACCAAAGACCACTATCTTATCGTCCAGACGCCTGCCAGCCGAAGCACTCGCGATCGCCATACACACCGCCAAATCCGCCGCCGAGTCGCTCAACTTCAGTCCACCCACGACATTCACATAAATGTCTTTTTCAGATAATTTCAGTTTCGTGCGCTTTTCCAGCACCGCTACTAACAAGTTCAAACGATTTAAATCAAACCCACTAGCAGTCCTTTTAGGATACCCGAAACTCGTCGGATTTACAAGCGCCTGTATCTCCACCAGTAGTGGTCGCGTCCCATCCATCGTCGCCATTATCACCGACCCATCCGTATTTTGCCTCTCCCGCAGTAACGCCTCACTCGGATTCTCCACTAGCTTTAACCCAGACGAACCCATCTCAAAAATAGCCACCTCATTCGTACTACCGAAACGATTCTTCACCGCTCGCACCGTCTTAAATCCCCCATACCGATCCCCTTCAAACTGCAAAACCACATCCACCATATGCTCCAAAGTCTTCGGCCCCGCCAGCGTCCCTTCTTTCGTTACGTGCCCCACGATCACTACCGCCGTTCCTGTCGCTTTCGCCGCCCTGATTAACAAATTCCCCGCCCCACTCACTTGACTCACCGTCCCAGGTGCACTCGTAATCTCATCCAGAGCCAGCGTCTGTATAGAATCCACAATCACAAACCCATAATCCCCACTCGCCACCGTCGCTGCGATATCATTCGCACTCGTACTCCCCGCAAAACTTAAGTCTTCGCTATGTTTTCCTTTCAATCTCTCCGCCCGTATCTTCACCTGGCTCGCCGACTCCTCTCCACTCACATACAACACCGCTTGTTTTTCTGCTACCTTCGACGCCAACTGCAGTAGTAGCGTCGACTTCCCGATCCCCGGCTGACCAGCGAGAAGCATCACCGCTCCAGGCAAAATCCCTCCACCCAGCACTACATCCAGATCAGAGAACCCCGTTCCATACCTCTCTCCATATCGATCCGCCCGTATCTCGTTCACCGACTCCACTTCCAACTTCCTCCCGCTCTTTTCCGCCTTCTTAAGAGCCGACTTCACCGCCTTTTCATCCTCCACCACCTGCTCCACGAGCGTATTCCACTCCGAGCAATTCTCACACTTTCCCATCCACTTTACATAACTCGCCCCACACCCCTGACATACATACCTCGTCTTACTCTTCGCCATACACCAATTCTACCACACTCACCTACCGCGCCTCCCCGCATCCCAGATCACTACTCCCGCCAGCACCACAAAAATATCACCCATCCAACTCCGCTCTTTCATCACCTTCATCTCTGTCTCTGTCCTCAGCCTCATCTGACTTTCCACTTCCAAAACCTCATCCTTATCCTCCACCTGCTCCACAATCGGATTCCCTTCTCCACACACCTCACAAACACCACTCCACACCTTAAATTTCCCTCCACACCCCTGACATATATAAGTTATTATCTTCCTCAACCTGCCATCCCGCCACTCCAGCCCACTCTCTCTTACTTCATCATTCACACTCTACCACACCGTCATCCATCCGCCTCACTCGCTTTTCTGCCATCTTTCTCTGTTTCGCCATCACTACTAAAACCATCAGCATCATCGTCGCTGCCAAAATTCCAATACCCCAAACTAAGATCCCTTTCCCAGGCATACCCACTACTCCCCCCAAATCACCCTCACTAACTATCTGTTTTGACACTATCTACTCATCCCGCTAATACTCCACACAGTATACAGCTTTTTCCACCAAAACACCACGTCAAAATCCAAATTCTAACCACAAAATCTTATCACCAAACACTCTCTGGTATCATCTCTACTTCGATCACTGTACTGTCGATACTCCGATTCAACGCCGCAATCAACCCCGCAACTTCACTCAATCCCTCTCTCAATTCCTCATACTTCCGCATTTTCTCAGAAATTATCACAGACACCTCCTGAAGTCTCTGCTGATCCAACTCCAAAATTCTCCTCTCCACCAAAAACTCCGCCTCATCCGCAAAATCCCCCGTTTCCGCCCTCCGATTAAATTCACCCACTTGCCGATTCCATTCTCGTACATCGTAGTTATATACCAAAGTAACCTCATTTATCTCGCCCACCAGCGCCTCGATCCCCTTAATCAATTCCTCCGACCTCGCTATCAACTCATGAAACCTCCCGATATAAGATTCGTACTTCATCACAATTCTCTCTCTATTCCGGAAATACCTCGCATAATGTTCCTCGAGAACCACTGGCAAATCCCGAAACTCCGTCCCGATAATCGAGTGTAACTCATTATAAAAATCAGCCCCCATCCGATCATAATAAGCCATCCTACTCTCCAAAATATCATCCGCGCCACCATACCACACCTCCCTCAAATACCTCTCCAGTCTCTCTCGATCTGCACCCCTCATCCTACTCCACACCGCATGTAGCAGTTCGTGCGCCAGTGTCACCTCATTCATCCCCACCAAATCTTCATTTTGCACATTAAATACATAAATCCCGCCCGCCCTAAAACACCCCAACACATTTACCTCTCTCTCCATCCGCGTACATCTATGATTAAACCATTCGCCTTCACCCAGTTGAGGCCTGCTCGCTAACATCACTCTCCTCCCCCTATCCGTCAGCTCCAGTCTTTCAATCAACTCACTCATCTCCAAGCTAGGCTCAAATCTCCGCGCCGCTAGCTCATCACTGATCTTTTGCGTATTCGTCAACACCAACATCCCCACTACTAGCACCATCACGACTAACAAAAACTTCAAAACAAACTTTCCACTCCGCCGCCGCTCAACTACCTTACTCACCCCTCACCTCCAGCTTCAAACCCCTCTTTCCCTTCTCCACCACTAAAACAGTTCCCTTTCCATACTCCCCTTGGATAACTCCCTCCGCCACCAGATGCTCCACTTCATCCTCAACCACTCGCCTCAGCGGCCTAGCCCCATTCTTCGCATCCCACCCCTTTCCTATCAAATATCTCTTCGCCCCCTTCTCCACTACCACTCGAATCCCTTTCACTGTCAACCTCTCATTCAACTCCTTCACTAGCCCATCAAAAATCTTCTCCACTCCCTTCCTCTCCAGCGCCCGAAAAACCATCACTCCATCTAGTCGGTTCACCAGCTCCGGTCTCATCATCTTCGCCAACTCCCTCTTCGCCGCCGCCTCATTCACCTCATGCTCTCGCTCTACCACCATCCTGTCCCGCCGCGTCTTTACCGCAAACCCCAGCTCGCTCTCCTTATGCATCTTCTCCGCCCCCAAGTTCGACGTCAAAATCACCACCGTATTATTAAATCGCACGCGTGTCCCTTGCCCATCCGTCAAAACTCCATCCTCTAAAATCTGCAAAAGTAAATTAAACACCTCTGGATGCGCCTTCTCCACTTCATCAAACAATACCACACAGTACGGCCGCCGCCTCACCATCTCCGTCAACTTACCGCCATCATCATACCCCACATACCCCGCCGGCGCCCCCACCAGCCGACTCGCATTATGTTTCTCAGAGAATTCACTCATGTCAATCTTCACTAAAGCATCATCTCCCCCAAACACCTCTCGCGCAATCACTCGCGCCAGTTCCGTCTTCCCGACCCCTGTCGGACCCATAAACATAAAACTCCCAATCGGTCGCCGATCACTCGCCACCCCACTCCTCCCCCGCCGAATCGCCCGCGCCACCTTCTCAACTGCTGCATCCTGCCCCACAATATACTTCTTCAAATATCCCTCCAGCTCCGTCAGTACCTTCACCTCCTTCGCCTGCACCTTACTCACCGGAATCCCCGTCTTCAAACTTATCGCCTGCGCCAAATGCTCCACAGTCAGCTCCCGTTCTCCCTTCGGCACCTTCTTCCTCAACTTCTTCACCCCCGCCTCCACCTGCGCCAGTCTCGTCTTGTACAGCGCCGCCTTCTCATAATCCTCCCCCACAGCCGCCTCCTCGATCTTCCCCTCCAGTCGCTTCTGTTCACTCATCAACTTCCTAAGTTCCACATCCTCTTTCCGCCCACACCTCACCCGCGCCAGCGCCGCCGCTTCATCCACCACATCTATCACTTTATCCGGCATAAATCGGTCCGAGATATACCGCTCGCTCATATCGATCGCATCTCTCAGTACCTCGTCCGCGATCTTCACATCATGATACTTCTCGTAATGTTCCCGTATCCCCTTCAAAATCTGAAATACCGCCTCTCGCCCCGGCTCCCCAATAGTCACCGTCTGAAATCGCCTACTGAGCGCCTTATCCTTCTCAATATGCTTCCGATATTCATCAAAAGTCGTCGCCCCGATCAGTCGTATCCTCCCCTTCGCCAGGCTCGGCTTCAAAATATTCGCCGCATCCATCGACCCCTCCGCACTCCCCGCTCCCGCCAGTAAGTGTAATTCATCAATAAACAAAACCACATCAGGATCCCCCATCACTTCATCAATCAAACCCTTCAACCTCTCCTCAAATTCCCCTCGGAACTTCGTACCCGAAATCATCCCCGCCAAGTCAACTTGAATAATCTGTTTTCCAAGAAGCATCTCCGGCACCTTCTCCTCCGCAATCCTCACCGCCAATCCTTCCACCACCGCCGTCTTACCTACACCTGCCTCCCCAATTAAAACCGGGTTGCTCTTCGTCCGCCGACACAAAATCGTCACCACCCTCTCCACCTCCGCATCTCTTCCAATTAAAGTATCCAACTCTCCATTCTTCGCCGCCGCTGTCAGATCTCGCCCATACTTACTCAAAAACCGCCGCTTCAGCCTCTTCCCCTTCACGCCCTCGCCTTTTTCCGCCAACCCCGCCTCACTCTGCCGATCAAAAAACTTATCCAACTCTCCCGAAATCTTCCCCATATCCACCTTCATATCATGAAGCAACACAACCGCCCGCGAATTCTTCTGCGCAATAAGCGAGTACAAAATATGCTCCGTCCCGATATAGCTCTGATTCAAATCCTTCGCCAAATTCAGGCTCATCTTCAACGCCAACACCGCCGCCTCACTCAGCGCCTTCACCATCGAAAAAGCCCCCGCCAGCTCCCGCGGCGTCAAATTTAACACCTTCTCCGCTCGCTCCAGCGTAATGCTCTCATCCGCCAAAAACTTCGCTCCGAGACTCGTATCCTGTGCCAGAAGTCCCAGCAAAATATGCTCCGTCCCCACATAATTACTCCCATACCTCCGACTGAAAACATCCGCCTTCTGGAGCGCAAATTTCGCATTATCTGTCATCATGTTCATCATCTCGGAGAAATCATCTACCATACATCAATTTTACCGTCCTAGCACTCCCTCGTCAAGACTGCTAACTTATTATGATACCTCGCCAGTCAAGACAGTCCACTAATCAATCATTAAATCTCCAGTTTTAGACCACCCTACTCCGCAAACTGACTATTATAAATCTCCGCATACATTCCACCCGCCAAAAGCAACTCCGCATGCGCTCCCATCTCCACAATATTCCCATGATTCATCACTAAAATCACATCCGCATCCCGGATCGTACTTAAACGATGCGCGATCACAAAACTCGTCCTCCCCTTCATTAATTCCACCATCGCCTTTTGGATATGCAGTTCCGTCCGCGTATCTACACTACTCGTCGCCTCATCCAGCAGCAGAAATGTCGGATCCGCCACAATACACCGCGCAATACAAAGCAGCTGCTTCTCCCCTTGCGAAAGAATCGCATCCTCATCACCCATAACCGACTCATACCCCTTCGGCAAAGTCCTGATAAAATGATGCGCTCGCGCCATCTTCGCCGCCTCCACTACCTCTTCGCACGTCGCCCCCACTCGCCCGTACGCTATATTTTCCTCCACCGTCCCCTCAAACATCCATGAATCTTGCAATACCATCCCAAACATCGCTCGTAGATCATCCCTACGAATATCCCGTATATCCACCCCATCCACTCGGATTACTCCACTATTCGTCTCATAAAACCTCATTAGAAGATTCACCAGCGTAGTCTTCCCCGCCCCGGTCGGCCCCACGATAGCTACCTTCTGCCCAGGGCTAACTTTGAAACTTACATCTTTCATTAAAAGCTCCTCTCCATACCCGAACTTCACACCTTCAAACTCAATCTCGCCCCGCAGATTCTTAATTTTCACCGCACCTTTCCTATCCGCTAGTTCTTCCGCCTCATCCAGCACTTCAAATACTCTTTCCGCACTTGCAATCGCCGAGTTTAAAGAATTCAAAACATAACTCGCCTCCGTCAGCGGCTCTTGACTCATCTGTACATATTGGAAAAACGACACCACCTGCCCTATCGAAATATACCCTCCTACCACCATCGTCGCCCCTCGCCACGCAATCAAAACATATCCCATTTGATTCGCCAAGCGAATAATAGGCATCACCGCAAACATAATAAACTGCGCCTTCCGATCATCCGCATAGAGCTGCTCGATAGCCCCATCCGTCTTACGCTCCACCCTCGACTCTAAACCAAACGCCTTAATTTCCACTTGCCCTGAAAAATACTCCTCAATTTTCGCATTAAACTTCCCCAAAGACGCCTGTCGATTCCCAAACAACTTCCCACTCTTCGTCATCACTACTGCAGTAATTATCAGTCCAGCAAATATCGCCCCTACCGCGATCAACGTCAAAGACCAATGAATTCGCCACATCAAAACTACCGCCCCAATAATCGTAATCATTGACGTAAATAGTCTCATTATCGCTGCCTGGATAATCAAATTCACCTGCTCTAGATCATTCACTACGCGACTCAAAATCTCACCTTTTTTATGCGTGTCATAATACCTTAGCGGTACTTTCGCCAGCTTCGCACTCACCCTTTTCCTGAGACTTAACACTAACTTCTGCCCCACTCCCGCCATGATAAACTCTTGAAAATAAGTCAACATCGCCCCAAACGAATAGATCCCAAGTAGAATCATCGACAACTCTCCCAGTCGACTCAGGTCGATACTCACTTCCCAACCCATAATTGTCAAAACATCCAGCGCTCCCGCCATATCTTCCGCTTCACTCGCCGCCTCCAGTCTCTCCAGTAACTCCATCATCTCGATAAATTCTTCCGTCACATCGCCAGCCTCCGCCCGCACACCCAGTTCCGCCAGCCGCTCGAAATCAATCAGTTCCTCCACCTGCTCTTCGCTCGGAAACAGCCCTTCCCCGATCACATTAAAAGCATCACCAAATACCCGCGGCGCGTAGAGATTCAGCATTACCGCACCAGTCGCGAGTATAAATGCCATCACTAAAACCCACCGCTGAGGCTTCAACGCCGAAATCAGCCGCTTCAGAGTCTTCTTTGTATCTTTCGCCTTCTCCGCGCTCATCCCGCCATCCATCATATCTCCCATTGCGTCTGTTTTATTCTCCTCACCGTCGCTCATATCTCTAGCTCCTTCTCACTCAGCTGCGACTTCGCAATTTCCAGATAAACCTCATTCGACCTCAACAGATCCTCGTGCGTCCCAACCCCTACGATCCGCCCATCATCCAACACCAAGATCTGATCCGCATCTTTGATCGTACTGATCCTCTGCGCCACATTTATCACGATCGATTCTTTCGTCACCTTTTTCAGCGCCTTCCTTAGCTGCGCATCCGTCTTAAAATCCAGCGCAGAAAATGAGTCATCAAACACTATCACCTCCGGCTTCTTCACCAACATCCTCGCAATCGCCAGCCGCTGCCGCTGCCCCCCAGAAAAGTTCTTCCCACCCTGCGATACTTCCGCGTCATACCCACCTTCCATTTCCATAATAAACCCATCCGCCTGCGCAATCCGCGCCGCCTCTCGCACTTCCTCCAGTGTAGCTTTCGGATTTCCATGTTTCAGATTCTCTAGCACCGTCCCACTAAACAAAAACGCTTTCTGCGGCACATACCCCACTCTGCGCCTCACTTCACTCTGCTTCAATTCTTTCACGTTCACACCACCTAAAAACACCTCCCCTTCACTCGCATCCACCAGCCGCGGAATCAGCCGAGCAATCGAACTCTTCCCGCTCCCCGTCCCCCCGATTATCGCCGTAGTCGTCCCTTTCTCACACACAAAACTCAGATCATGCAGCGCCGCATGTTCCGCATCCATATATCTAAAGTCTACATCATCAAATTCCAGTCGCAGCTCCCCACCACTCTTCCCTTCTCCATCCATAATCTCTGGATCCATACTCAGTACTTCATTAATCCTCTCCGCACAAACTTTCGCCCTCGGAATCGAAATCGAAACAAACACCGCCATCAACACATACATCAAAATATTCATTGTATATTCAGTTATCGCCATAATATCACCGATCTGCATCTCCCCTGTCTGGATCCTGTGACCCCCAAACCACAAAATCATCACCATCGCCCCACTCATCACTAAAACCACAAACGGCATCACCGCCGCAAACATCCGATTTATCCGAATATTCAACCTCGCCGAATCACTAAAAGTCGCATCCATACGTTCGCGCTCTTTCTTCGTCCGTCCATATGCCCGCACCACCCTCACTCCCGAAATAAACTGCCCCACCACCGCATTCATCGCATCCAATTTCAGCTGAACTTTCGCAAACAACGGCAAAACCGCCCGAGCAACCAAAATAAATACTAGTAGTAGCGCCACCGCTACACCCAAAATCAAAAGTGCCATCGAAGCATCTCGCCGCACCGCCAACACCATTCCCACCACGATCACAAACGGCGCTGGTAACATCATCTCAAAAAAGCTCGAAAGCATCGTCTGCAACTGCTCGATATCATTCGTCGCCCGCGTGATCAACGACGAAGTGTTCACCTTTCGAAAATCTTGATAACTCAACTTCTGCGTATGCCGAAATAGCTTCTTCCGAACCCTCATCGCAAAAGTCGTAGAAACCCAAGCCGACACATAAGTTCCTGTAATCGAAGCTACACCAGTCCCCGCTGCCACCAAAATCATCAAAATTCCAATCTCCCGCACCCGATCCAGATCTCCCGCAACAACACCTTCATTTATTATATCCGCAGTCAAAGTCGGCAAATACAGAGTCCCCAAAATCTGTGCCGTAATCAGTACCAAAAGCAATACAATCTTCCACCATCGGATCCGCGCCAAACGAAACAATTTCCACATCACACTATCATACACCACCCCACCACCATGATACAATTACCCTATGACCAAAAAAATCCCCGTCCTCTGCATCACCGGTTTCCTCGGCGCAGGCAAAACCACCACAATCAATAATCTCCTCGCCGATTCTCAGGGCACAAAAGTCGGCATCATCATGAACGATTTCGGCGCGATCAACATCGACGCCCTCCTCGTCGCCCACCAAACCGACGAACTTATCGAACTCGCCAGCGGCTGCATCTGCTGCCTCATGGATGAAAACTCCCTCGACGAACCTCTCGCCCTTCTCGCCCACGAAAACTCCCAACTCGACGTCATCATCATCGAAGCGTCAGGTCTCGCCGAGCCACGCGACCTCGCCCATAAAGTCGTCACCACCGACAATAAATTCACCACTTACGGCGGCCTCGTTTACCTTGTCGACGCCCTCAATTTCCCCTCCACCTTCCAAAAACACCAAGCCCAAATCACCGCCTCTCTCAAATCCTCCGACCTCATCATCGTCAACAAATCCAAAAATCCCACCAACATCATCAACCAGATCAAATCAATAACAGACACCCCCATAATCTCCACCCCAGACGCCACAATCAACCCCAAACTCCTCTTCGACCTCCGCCCCAACCGCACCAAGCAACTCGCCTTATCCGCCGTACTCGAACCCACTCCACACCTCCACGACAACTTCACCTCCGCATCCTTCACCGAAAAATTTTCCATCGACCCCGTCGCCTTCACCAAATTCATCCGCACCCTCCCTCCAGAAATCTACCGTGCCAAAGGTATCGTTTATTTTGGCCTCAAAGGCTACGAGCAGAAGTTCCTCTTCCAAAAAGTCGGTTCTCGCTACGAACTCACTCACCACGAATGGCTCGACTCTGAAAAACCCATCACCAAACTCGTCTTCCTCGGTCCTGAAATAAACAAAGACCAACTCAAACAATCCTTCCACAACCTCATCGACAAAAACCCCACCGACCTCACACCCGAAAACATGCTCCGACTATAAGTGACTATAACCCCCGCAAGTATCCCCGCACACCCACACCATCCCCCTCGATCAGTCTCACTCGCGCCTCAATCTCTTTCATCCCGATCTCAATATTTCGCTTCAAACTCAACTCCCCCAGCATCGGCTCAAAAAACTCTCGATATTCCGCCAGTTCCATCTCGGTCTTTAACACCGCCGCTACACCTCTCGGATAATAATCATATCCCTTTCCATCACCGAACTTTTCCGCCACCCATCCCCACTCGTCCCGTAGCCACTTCCATGCCATCTCTCGTCCTTTTGGATTTCTCAAAATCCCCATATACCACCTCAACACATCTTGCGACCGCACCATCTTCTGATCTTTCATCAGCCCTAACATCCTCCCCAAAAACACCTCATTTCTCGCCCCTACTAGCGCCCCACAAATATCATCTCTTACCTCCACATTCACCGACTTTTGATACTTCTCCAGCAAATCCTCCCCTAACTCTTCCGAAAAATCCCACTTCACCTTCGCCGCCACTACATACGCCCGCGTCTCCTTATCCAGCTTCTCCAAATCACCATCCACCGCATCATAACGCCTCAGCGCCTCGCCAATAGCCTCTTCATCCTCACCATATATCCGCATCCCGACCACCACACATCTCAACCTCACATCCGCCCCACCTTCCCCCTCTACGCCGTCCCATCCTAGTCGCTCATACTGCACTTCCGCCAGATCTTTCACGAACTTTTTAAACTTCCGCTCTTCCTCCGTCTCCTCCTCCACAAAAACCTTCAGATCTGCCACCGCCAAGCTCACCAAACTCCAAACCGCATCATCAGTCTCGTCTCGCATCCGCTCCACCACATCAAACAAACTCACACTCTCCACCAACTCCGTCTTCGCGAGAAGCGACTGATCCATCAGCAGCTTCAACTTCGCCGTCGCATCCAGCTCGCCCTCCATTAACTTCTTCAAATACTCATCACTATACTTCGTCACGTAGTGACCACGCATCCCTCGATTCACTTCACCAACCTCACCCCCCACACTCATCTCACTCCCCGCCAAAAACCCAACTCCCTCCCCCGCAAACAACGGCACCTTCCACACATCTCCACCCCTCATCTCTTCATCCACCACAAATCGTCTCTGCCTCACCACACCCTCACCCACCTCAACCACCGGATACCCCGGCTGATAAATCCACCCCTCCATCAGTTCCTTCACATCAAACTCCGCAAACTCCTGCAAACACCCCCACAGATCCTCCTCCACCGTATTTTCATACGCAAACTCCCTAAAATACTCCCGCATCCCCGCCCGAAACTTCTCCTCGCCCATCAACTCCATCAACATATAAATCAACCTCGCACCCTTCGCATACACAATCGCCCCATCGAACAAAGTCTGAATTTCATCAGGATGCGCCACATCTTGCTTCACCGCCTGCACTCCACTCAAACAATCCCGCCTCATCGCCGCCACCACAAAACCTTCATAATAATCCTTCCATACCTCCATCTCGGGACAAACCGCCTCCCCCGCCACATACTCCATGATACTTGCAAAACTCTCATTCAACCACAGATCATCCCACCACTTCATCGTCACCAAATTCCCAAACCACATATGACTCAACTCATGCGTAATTACCGTCGCCACCCACCTCTTCGCATCCACACTCGTCAACGCAGGATCCACCAAAAGCGCCATCTCCCGATACGTCACCAGCCCCCAGTTCTCCATCGCTCCCGCCTCAAAATCAGGCAATGCCACCTGATCACATTTCGGCAACGGATACTCAACTCCGAAATAATCCTCAAAAAAGTCCAATGTCTTCACCGCCACCTCATTCGCAAACACTAGCGATTTCGCAGGCTGCGCCAAACTCGCCCACGTCCGCACCTCCACCCCTCGCTCCGTCTTCGCCTCTACTTTCTGAAACTTACCCACCACAAACGCCAGCAAATAAGTACTCATTCTCGGCGTCTCCTCAAAATGCACCTCTCTCACTCCATCTACCGTCCGCTCAAAAGCCACAGGCATATTCCCCAGCACCTCATCACTATCATCAGGCACGATCACCGTCAGCTCAAACACCGCCTTCGCTTCAGGCTCATCCACACACGGCAAAACCTCCCGCGCATAATGACTCTCAAATTGCGTCGCCACCACAGTCTCCGCTCGCCCCCCATATTCATATGTCGACAAATACGCCCCGTGCATCTGCTCATTCAGTTCAAAAGAATATATCACCTCCAACTCCACAACTCCTCGCTCCACCCCTTCAGCCTCCACCACCTCCCCATCCATCTTCCACTCTAGCTCCCGTATCCTACTCTCATGCCCCACTGTCTCGCTCACCGACACTTTCTCAATCTTCAGATCTTTCGCATGTAATCTCACACTCTCACTCTTCACCTCCCCAAAAATCCTCACCACTCCCTCCACTCTCCTCTCCCCCTTATCCACTCTCAACTCCAACTCGTACCGCTCCGGCACAAAATTCTCAATTAATCGCTCAACTTTTTCCATACTCTCATTCTACCACCAACCCAAACACAAGTGGTATAATCGAGCAATGAATCCCAACAGAAAACCCCGCAAAAACAAATCCCCTAAGCACAAACTCCGCCAACTCCTCGCCCTCCTCGTCTTCATGGGCGCCGCTGCCGCACTCATCCTCACCGACCCCAACAGTTACGAACCCGCCCCCACAGACGATCAACAACACACCACTATCACACCCGCCACCCACGGCGACTCCAGCGACCTCCCCCTCGCCACCGAGATACTCTCTCGCCTAGAAATCAAAGGCCGCGCTCCACGCACAGGCTACTCCCGCTCCGAATTTGGTTCCGGTTGGGGTAACATCAACGGCTGCGATGCCAGAAACGTCATCCTCTACCGCGACCTCACCGACGTCGTCCTCGACGGCTGCCTCGTTCTTTCCGGTACTCTCCACTGCCCCTACACAGATCAAATCATCAACTTCATCCGTGGACCCGAAACAAGTAACGAAGTCCACATCGACCACGTTGTCGCCCTCTCTGACGCCTGGCAAAAAGGCGCTCAAAACCTCACCCGCGAGCAGCGCATCGCCTTTTCAAACGACCCCCTTAACCTCCTCGCTGTCGACGGCCCCGCCAACATGCAAAAAGGCGACTCCGACGCCGCCTCTTGGCTTCCACCACACCGCCCCTTTCGCTGCCAGTTCGTCGCCCGTCAAATTTCCGTCAAATTCAAACATAATCTCTGGGTCACCCAAGCCGAGCACGACGCCAAATACCGCGTCCTCCAGTCCTGCCCTGATCAGCGCGTCCTCGAATACGCCCCCTCCTTCAACTGATTCCCTCCGAAAATAAACTCACACCGACAACCTCGACTTTAATCCCCACCAAAAAAACGGCGGCACTTTAATGTGCCGCCTTGTGTTGTGAGCGACCGCTAGGAGCGGTGAAATGCGCATAAAGACCTAACGGTCGCTCTCGGGTTGGTTAGATACTTTCCGCCTTAGGCTTCTCGCCTCACTACTGGATATAGCGTTTAAGAGAGCCTAAACTACGGCGTCACGACTTGCCAGGTTACTCCCTACCACTCCGGATGAGAGTAGTCCACACTACCTACGATCATTGTACGATCATTGATTATTGCGTCGTTGAGTTTGTCGCATAGTATGTGCCGGAAAAACCGGCAGGAATGGGTTGTGCTGGTTTCCGCGCACCAGTACGCAGCCTGCAGGCCTACGCTACTAGTACGCCTAAGTCAAGTGTCCGGTCTGGCTGTCAAGCCTCGGGTATACGGAACTACTCGACTCGACACCCCTCCTTCGGGACTACTGGGCAAAATTTCACCCGAGCATCCCGACACACTTGCTGTATCACATATTTCCTGAACCAGAAAAAAATGTGGAGCAAGTGCCTGTATTCCTAAGAACATTCTCTGAAAACCTCCTCCGTATGAAGATTCCCTGCACGTCGCCGTCGTGATAGCGTCGTGAAGCAGGATCCTAGACACTTTCACCATGTCCACGACTCTGCCTCACAACTTTATCGAAAAATCTAACAAAATTAACGTTCTATCGCCTCCGCGATCTTACACACCTACTCTATCACACACTACTCGCATATATCAATACTCGTGTCAAATTCTACAACACAATAAAATCCACAACTTCAAAATCTCCCTCCACCACTCCCACCGCCAGCCGCACCTCTCCCTTAAAACCCTCCCTATCTATATACATCTCCGCCGCCCGCCCCATTCGCTCCAGTTTCTCTGCTGTAATCGCCCCTAGCCCGCCGCCACACTCAGTACTCTTTCTATATTTCACTTCCACAAAGTACCTCACCCCGTCCAACTCCGCCACCACATCAATCTCGCACCACCGCGTCCGCCAATTCCTCGCCACCACTTCATACCCCAGCCCGAGTAAATACTCACACACCACTCCTTCCGCCCTATCCCCTATCTCTTTCGTCAAAGGTAATATTGACTGCGGTTTTCCGTTTGATGATTCTGCGGCAACCCCGCAGGACGGCGAGGAATTAGTACGCGAGACCTGTGACGACAGGCTCGAGGAGCGTGTCGCAGAATTATCAAGCTGGGAACTGCCATCAATGATCTCCCTCACCGGCCTCACACTCCTCCTATGCTCCTCACAAACCCCCAACCCCACCAAAGCCTCTCGATGCCCACGCGTCCCATACCCCACATTTCTCTCAAACCCATAACCCGGAAACTTCTCCGCCACCCCACACATATACCTATCCCTCGCCACTTTCGCCACGATCGCCGCTGCACTCACTGCCGCAATCGACTGGTCTGCCCTCCTCAAGCACGTCACATATTTCTCCAGTTTCGTCCCTCTGAGAAAATTCACCGTCCCATCAATCACAATCTCATGATAAGTCGCATCAATCTCTTCCACAGCCCGCCTCGTCGCCAGCCTCAGAGCCTCGCTCAATCCGACCTCATCCACTTCACTAGCACTTACCCAGCCCAACCCCACACTCGCCGCCTCCTCCCATATCACCTCACTCAACTCCTCCCTTCGTCTCGCCGTCAATACTTTACTATCCGCCAGTCCATCAATTTTCACGTCACCCAGCACCACCGCCCCCACGACCAACGGACCTGCCCACACCCCGCGCCCCACTTCATCGATCCCAAGTTTTATCATCTCTCAATTTTATCACGCCCCACTCCCATCAATACAAATTCCCTAAAATCAAAAACACCCCAGTTTTCACCAGAGTGCTTCTTGTTTTCTTAGAAACTACGCAGTCGCCTCAGCAACTTCCGCTTTTACTTCAGGTTCATCAGCCGCAACCTCAGCCTCGACTTCTTCGACAACTTCTTCCACCGAAACATCATTCACTGCCACACGGTCGAAATCCTTACCAGCCAGACGCGCACTTTTACCGCTTCGCTCACGCAGATACGACAGATAATTCCTTCGCACTTTACTTCGCTTCACGATTTCTACCTGTGTCACCAACGGGCTGTGCAGCAAGAAGCTCTTTTCTACACCTACACCACTTGCAATTTTTCGCACCGTGATCCGCGCCGTATGCGACCCACGTCGATCCACTCGGATCACCGTCCCCGCAAACACCTGAATTCTTTCTTTTGATCCTTCCTTAATCTTCTGACTCACTTTCACTGAGTCACCACTACGCACATCTACGACAGCCACTTTCTTTTGAGCGTCGCCAACTTTTTTGATTAATTCAAAACTCATATATTACCTTTTTTACTTTCAACTAGCTACGGATTATATCACAAACCTCCACCCCTGCCTAGCCCCTTTCGACTAAAGAACTTAAATTTGCCAAATGACCAGAATTTACATCAACGCCGAAAAAGCCCGCACAATCGCCCTATTCATTCTCACGATCAAGCTCGCCCGCCCATACACCAATCTCGTTATCTCCTTACTTTCACCCACCGAATCTAAAAAATCCTTCCTCAGATCCCGAATCGCCCCACACCCGTACAGATACACCCCGCACTCAAAATGCAGATACAAGCTCCGATAATCCAAATTCACCGTCCCCACCACCGCAAACTCACCGTCGACCACCAAGGTCTTTGCATGCATAAATCCATTATATTCATAGATCTTTACCCCACTCTCCAGCAGATATTTGTAATGCGCTTTCGTCGCCATATTTACCACTTTCTTATCTGGCACGCCTGGCACGATTATCCGTACATCCACACCAGACTCTGCCGCATTCCGTAGTGCCATCACAAAACCATCATCCAAAATCAAATACGGAGTCGTAATAAACACTTCCTCCGTCGCCTTCGTTATCATATTTAAATAAACCGTCGGTGCTACTGAATAATCCCGCGTCGGCGCACTCGCAAAAGGCGCCACATATCCATCACTCTCCATCGCCTCCGACTGATATTTCAGATCATCACTCCGCCCACCACTCACCGTATCCCATAGCGCCAAAAACATTACCGTCAAACTCCACACCGCATCTCCTTGTATCACTACTCCCGCATCCTTCCAGTGCCCAAATTTCTCTACCACATTCACATACTCATCCCCGATATTAGCCCCGCCCGTAAATCCAACCCTCCCATCAATCACCGTAATTTTTCGATGATCTCTATGATTAAATCTCGCCGCTACCACACTCATCAGCGGATTAAACGCAACTGCTCGAATCCCCATCCTCCTAAGTCTCTTCACATACCCAAACGGCAACGTCTTGAGACACCCCAAATCGTCATACATAATCCTCACTTCCACACCCGCCCCCACCTTCTCCTTCAAAATCTCCAAAATCTCATCCCAAAGCTCACCTTGCGAGATCGTAAAATACTCCATAAAAATAAATTTCTCCGCTTTCTTCATCTCCCGAATCATTCGCGCAAAGTACTCCTCTCCACTCGCCAGATACTCCACTTTCGTCCCATCATAAACCGGCGCTGCCGCTTTACTTCTCAGATATTGCACCTGCCCCGCCGCCACACTCGACTCTTTCTTTAACCTCTTCAACACCGCCTCATCTTGCTCCAGATACCGCTCGATCTTTCGCATCATATGCCCAGACAGTGTCTTGCTCTTTTTCTTAATACTCGTCCCTTGCATCATCAGATACAAAATCATCCCCACGATCGGCACAAGGAAAATCACCACCAGCCAGAACACCTTGAAGCTCGGATTTCCGTTACTATTCGCAATATATAATACCAGCACGATACTCAAAAGCGACGAAGCCGCATAAAACCACATCACGTACTCACTAAACACCCAAAACATCACCGCGATCCCCGCCACCTGAATCGCCACCACTAAGACCACAAAAGGCACTCGACTAAATAACAGCTTCAACATCTCTCATATTTTACCACAACCACCTTCCCTATATAATCCTATTCACCTCGTCCAACGTCGTCTGCCCGCGCAAACTCGCCAGCACTCCTTTTTGTGTCAGCGTCAACATCCCATCCTTCTTCGCTTGCTTCTCAATCGCTTCCGTATTCACATCCATCACATCTCCACGCAAAAACTTCTGGATATTCTCCTGTACGATCAACTGCTCCATCACCACCACACGCCCCTTATATCCAAAAGGTGATTTCTCACTCGATACAGGTTTCCAAAGCTTGAAATTCCCATGTAAGTCAATTCCATCCATTTTCTCACTTGGCACATCTTCCATCACATCTCGCACCCAGCTCCTCGTCGCCTCATCTGGCTCATATTCCTCTTTCGACTCATCATCCAGCCGCCGTGCCAGTCTCTGTGCAATCATCATTCGAATAGCCGTACTGAAGATCGGATTCACTCCAATCAAATCAATCATCCTTGCAAAAGCCGCACTCGTCGAGTTCGCATGGAAGCTCGAAAGCACTAAATGCCCCGTAATCGACGCCTGAATCGCCGTCCGCGCTGTGTCTTGATCACGAATCTCGCCTACCATCACCACATCCGGATCAAGCCTCAAAACACTCCTCAACCCATCCGCAAAACTCCCACCTTTATTCGTCCGAATCGGGATTTGACTAATCCCTGTAATTCCGTACTCGATCGGATCCTCCAGCGTAATAATCTTCTTATCCGTCTGGTTTAGCGCATTTAACATCGAGTACAGAGTTGTCGACTTACCCGATCCAGTCGGTCCCACCATCAGCGCCATCCCTCGCGGATGACTCACGATTTCACGGATATTCCCAATCTCATCATCCATAAGTCCCAATAGATCCAAATTCAACATCGACTCATCGAAATTAAACAAACGCATCACAGCATCCTGCCCATATAGCGTCGGCACCGTCTCGATACGAATATTCAAAAGATGTGTCGCTCCGTCCCGCGTGATATCTTTATGGATATGTCCCGATTGCGGAGTATTCGCCGCGATCGACACGCCCGCCCGACTACTCAGATCTCCCATCAAAATCCTATATCGATCCCGCTCCAGATTTGCCACAGGGTGCAGAATCCCGTCTACACGCATCCTAATCCTGATTACATCTCGCAAATTTTCCACATGAATATCACTCGCCGCTAGTTTATCTGCCTGGTCAATCAAAAAATCAAAAACTTTATCTGGCGCCACCGCATTTAGCGTCCGACTCACCTCTACTAACGTCGCACTATCACCTTCTTTCGCAATTTTGATATCCTCATAGTGCGCTTCTGGTGGCGGGTCATACCTAAGCATAAATACGTTATACGCACTCACACTAATCAAAAATACCTGCACCAAGTCCCCGACATCCTTATAGTGCTTGATTTTCTCCTCAATCGCAGACTTCGGCGTCTCGCTCGTCGCCATGAATTGATACGGAATCTCCCCGTCACCCTTCTGTAGAGGCAAAAGCCTCGCCTTGTGCATTTCGTCTACATCCACCACTCCCCATACTAAATCTATCGAATCCTCAAAATCTCGCGTATCTAAATACGGCAGTCCTAAAATCTGCGCCCGCTTCTCTGTCGCCGCCTCATCATTCTCTCGCCGCTTCAGCCGTACTTGTTCCTCATTCATCCTGCTTATGATTTTACTACGAAACGAGCGAAAAGAGAACCACGTTCTCTTTTCCGAGTGAGGACGTAAAACACTCGCCACAAGCGACTGATTCTACCACACTCACCCCCTAGTTTCTCAATCAAAACTCATCCGCCCCATAAGTATCTACTCGCTCCACAAATCCTATATTCCGCTTCACAGCCCGCTCCTCTACTTCTATACTCTTGTAGGTTTTCGGATACGCTCGCCGCTCCTCTGTCGTTGCCCAAAAATTCCGCCCACCTTCAAACTTCTCCATCAACTTCCCACTAAACTCCTCACAATACATTGCATGAAAAATCTTATCCTCCACGATTTCGCCTGTCTCCTCATGCTTTACAATCTCATGATAAATCCCCCGATGCTTCCAGTCTTTCGGACTCGTCACTAGTCCAGTTTCTTCCAGCGTCTCTCGCACCGCCGTCTCGTAGATCGACTCGCCCCACTTCACTTTCCCCGTATAAAACCCCCAAAAGCCATAATATGGATTTTTAAGCCGTTCCTGCAACAGGACCTTCCCCGTCTTTGTGTCGTGCAAGATAAGAAAGCACGTCGATTTCGGCTGCCTTTCGATCGTATTATCATCCGTATCTAACTTATTCGCATACTCTTTCCCCTTCACAGATAGCGCGTATTTCCCGCTCTTCCTATCTAGATATCCCAGCTCCACCAGTCGCTTGATGTGAAACTTTGCATGATCCGCCTCCAGCCCAGTCACCGTCACCAAGTCCGCAAATCTCAAACTCTTCACAAACAACAGATCCCTCAAAATCTTCGTCTGCGCCTCATGTATCTTCGCTTCATGTGCCATTTTCACTTCTCCCGTTACTTATACAGATACCATATCTCACCCACAAATCCAAATCTAGGGAACTCCACTTCCTCAAACCTCCTTAAATTGACCATACAGCCAAAACATGATTATATATACAGGCTGTAGAAGTAAAATCACTACGCGCACATTTACACGCTTATTTTTCACCCCAAAAACCATCTTTGAGAGGAGATTCTAGCCATGAAAATCGTCATTGTCGGTTATGGCAAAATGGGCCATATAATCGAATATGCCGCAAAGGAAAGAGGTATCGAAATTGTCGCCATCGTAAACTGCTGGCCACCCCAGCACGAAACACCCCCCAACTTCTACAAAACTCTTCACGACCTACCTATTCATCTCGCTCCCGACCATTTCCGCGAATGCATCTTTATTGACTTCACCGAACCCAACTCAGCACTAAGTAACATCGAGTTCTATTGTAAGAATAAACTCAACTGCGTCATCGGCACTACTGGTTACTGGCGCAAACCCGAAAATCTAATTCTCACTCAACAACTAGTAGAAGAAGCGGGTATCGCGCTCGTACACGGCTCAAACTTCTCAACTCCAGTTCACGTCACCATGATCGCCAACCGACTCATAGCCGCCATGCTCCACAACGAAGAACTCTACGATGTTTCCATCCACGAGGCTCACCATCCTATGAAATTAGACCCTTCAGGCACAGGTATCACGATGGGCGAAGACATAATTCGCGGTGGCTTTTTCGGAAAATCTACACTTAAAACAGTCTTAGACGGCCGACCACTCCAGCTCCACGAACTCTCCATAGCCTCAGAGAGACGCGCCGGCGTTGTAGGATTCCACCAAGTCACCTACACAAACGACGTCCGTGATGGCTCACAGAAAAACGATACTATCCGCCTCCTTCACGAGGCAGGCAACCGCTCAGGTTTCGCAAATGGCGCACTCGACGCTGCCTTAAGTATCACCCAAAACAACCTCAAAGGCCTCATTAACTACTCCAGTCTCATCGCACAAAGATTCATACCGCTCATAATCGCGGAGCTGGAGGAGTTACAGGGAATGTAAGCACCACCAACCGCCCCACACCAGGGGCGGTTTTTCATTGTGATACTATTACTTCATATGCAAAAAATCCTCATCGCCCACAACATCCGCTCCACTCACAACATCGGCAGCATTTTCCGCACCGCCGACGGCTTCGGCGTCACCGAGATCATATTCTCCGGCTACTCGCCCTATCCCGAACTACTACAGAACGACCCTCGCCTCCCTCACATCCGCCGCAAACTCACCACCCAAATCTCCAAAACCGCCCTCGGCGCAGAAAACACAGTTCCCTTCAGTCATTCCCCCGACATCTCACAAACAATCAAAACTTTAAAATCCCAAAAAATCCCCACTCTCGCCCTCGAACAATCCCCCACCTCCATTAATCTCTCCGATTTCGCCCCATCCAACTCTTTCGCCCTCATCCTCGGCGAAGAAGTAAACGGTATCCCCCTAGAAATCCTAAAACTAGCCGACCACACTCTCGAAATCCCCATGCTCGGCTCAAAGAATTCCTTCAATGTCTCCGTCGCCACAGGTATCGCCCTCTACCATCTCACTCACATCACCCCAAACTAGCTCTCCTACTACACCTCTCCACTCTACTATCTCAACACTACACACTCTTCACCAAACACCCGCGCCAAATCTCCCACTAACGCACTCTCCGTATCAATCTTAAATGGCATCCGCATCGCCTTCTTATCTTCGCCGTCTCCCAGCACCAGAATCACCTCCTCCAATCCCGGATGTTTCGTACATGACTGTTTCAACTCCACTAACTTCCCATGATCATGCGGATCTTTCACATGCACAAATAATTTCTTTTCTTCACTCGGCCGCCTCGGCACCGAATTTACTTCTAGTACTGCCTTTGTCTGTCCTGTCGCCTTCGCCATCGCCCGCCCCACTGCTTTTTTTGCACTCCCTCCACCCCAACTTCCTCCAGAACTACCAGCTCCTCCGCCCCAATTCTTTCCACTAGATTTCTTCTTCGGCGCTGCAATCACCCGCGGCTTTTCTCCCGTCGATTCGTATGTTTTCAGGTCCTCGTCCGTAATCACCATCACCTCATTCGCGATCACTTTCGCATCGCTCATTATCCGCCCCTCCCGATCTTTCCCGCTGATCGTCCCGCTCACCTTTAGTACTACATCCTGTTCCAGTTTCCCACCCACTTGCTCAAACAAGTTCGGAAAAACAATCACTTCAAGCTCACTTACTTTATCTTCCAATTTTACAAAAGCCATCTTACTTCCGCCCTTCGTCAAAATCGTCCGCACCGACGAGATAATCCCTCCGACCACTACACCCGCCCCATCCAGTTCCGGCTTCACTTCCGCAAAATCCACCACCTGCTCCTCAAAAAACTTCTCATACGCGTCCAGCGGATGCGCACTCAGATATAGCCCGAGAAGCTCCCTCTCCCACATCAGTCTTTCCTTCGATTCGTGCCTGATCGGCGCCACCGAAATCTCAATCGACGGCAATGCCATCGTTGTGTCATCACCCATCATACTAAACAAATCCGCCTGTCCACTCAGCGCCTCTTTTTGGATCTTACTCCCATACGCTTGAATCTTCTCCAGATTAAATAAAAGATCACTCCGATCCCCGAACTCATCAAATGCCCCCGCCTTAATCAAATTCTCATACGCCCTTTTATTGAACTTTTGCGAACTCACTCGTTTTGCGAAATCCTCCATACCCGTAAATCTCCCACTTTCTTCCCGCACTCTCAGTACTTCCTCCGCCGCTGCCATCCCCACACCTTTCACTGCTGGTAACCCAAACCTTACCTTCATCTCCCCTGGCACCACACCAAATTCCAGATAACTCTCATTTATATTCGGACTGAGTACTCCAATTCCCATGTGCTTACATTCCGAAATTTCAATCGACAACCGATCCGTATTATCTGCATCACTCGTCATCAACGCCGCCATAAAAGCATCTGGATAATGTGCTTTGATATACGCCGTCCAATACGCAATCAACGCATAACACGCAGCGTGACTCTTATTGAAACAATAATTCGCAAACTCTTCTAGTTGATCCCAGAATTTCTCCGCCATCTCTCGCGTCGCCCCACCCACCTTCACTGCCCCCTCCACAAACTCCGGCTTCACCTGCATCATCAGATCCATCTTTTTCTTACCCACCGCCTTACGTAAAGTATCCGCCTGCCCACCCGTAAACCCACACCATTCCTTCGAGATTTTCATAAACTGCTCCTGATACACCAAAATTCCGTACGTATCCTTCAGCGAACTTTCCATCCCAGGATGTAGATATGTAATTTTTTCCCGCCCATGTTTTCGATCGATAAACGATTCAATAAACTGCATCGGTCCAGGTCTATACAACGCCGCCATCGCGATAATATCATCAAAAACCGTCGGCCTCAGATCTTTCAAATACCTCTTCATCCCCGCAGATTCAAACTGAAATACTCCCGTCGTCTCCCCTCTCTGAAATAATTCGTACGTCTTTTTATCATCCAGCGGCAATGTCGCAAGATCAATATCCGCCTTATAAACTTTCCTCGCAATCCTGAGCGCTTGATTAATAATCGTCAAGTTACTCAGTCCTAAAAAGTCCATCTTCAACAGCCCCAGGTCTTCAATTTGCCCCATCGGGAACTGCGTCGCCACCACGCCTTTTTGCGCCATTTCTAGCGGTACATATTTCACCAGATCATCATCCGCGATCACTACCCCACATGCATGCACGCCATGCGACCGAATCGTCCCTTCCAGCTGTTGCGCAAAGTCCAGCACTTGCTTACTTACAGGGTTCGTATCATACTCGTGTTTCAAATCCTGATTGTCTGCAATCGATTTCACTAACGGAATATGCCGCCCCTGAATCGGATCTGGTACTAGTTTCGCTAGCCGATCCGCCTCCGCATACGGCACTTCTAGTACTCGCGCCACATCCCTCACAGCGTTCTTCGCCATCATCTTACCAAAAGTACAAATATTCGCCACTCGCCCGTCCCCATATTTATCCGCACAGTACTGCACCACCTCATCCCGCCTCGAGTCCATGATATCAATATCAATATCAGGCATCGATATACGATCAGGGTTCAAAAACCTCTCAAAAAGCAAATCATACTTCAACGGATCCAACTCCGTCACACCCAAACTATACGCGATAATCGCTCCCGCTGCACTTCCACGTCCAGGACCAAAAATAATCCCCCGCTCTTTCCCCCAGTTGATAAAATCTTGAACAATCAAAAAATACCCCGCAAATCCCATTCTATGAAGCACCTCTAATTCCATATCTATCCTATTCAGAATATTCTGCGGAAGCATCGGCCGAATCGCCTCCACACTCAGATCCGCCACCTCTCGCTTCGTCTTTCCACCATATCGCCACGCCAACCCCCGAAACACCAGCTTATCTAAATAGCTCGCCTCGTCCACCTCTCCTTCAGGTAATGGAAAATGTGGGATCAAGATCCTCCCAAACTCCAAGTTCAACTCACACCGATCCGCAATTCGTCGCGAATTTCGTATCGCTTCCGGAAACTCCTCTCCCCACCGCGCGATGATATCTTTCGGATCCGCTACATACAACTCAAAATCTTTCATACTCATCCGCTTCTCATCACTCAAATATGATCCTGTCCCTACACACAGTAAAATCTCATGCGCATCCTGATCTTCTTTTTTGAGATAATGCCCGTCACACGTCACCACCAGCGGCAAGTCCATATCCTTCCCTAGTTTAACTAACCCCTCATTAATCTTCGTCTGTACCGCCCAGTTACTCGGCGCTTCTGGATGACCATGATCTTGCAACTCCAAATAAAAACGATCTCCAAAGACCGAAAAATACCATTTCGCCAACTCCTTCGCCCCTTCATAGTCATCAACTCTGAGCTTCTCCGCAATCTCCCCACTCGCACATCCCGACAAACAAATCACTCCTTCACTATGCGACTCCAAAATCTCATGATCCACCCTCGGCTTATAGTACATCCCATGCAAGTTCGCTTCCGTCGACAGATACATGATATTCTGTAGTCCTATATCATTCATCGCGAGCAGGGTTACATGAAATCGTTCCTTATCTTTCGCAGGATCACGATCGTGTCGACTTCTCATTGCCACATACGCCTCAAACCCTAAAATCGGCTTCACTCCCGCCTCCTGCGCTGCCTGATAATGCTCAATTACTCCCGACATCGTCCCGTGATCCGTAATCGCCACCGCTTCCATCCCCAGTTCTTTCACCCGCTCCGCAAGTTCGTCAATGCGTGTCATCCCATCCAACAACGAGTGTTGCGTATGATTATGCAAATGCACAAAATCCGCTGGCGTCAAAGCCTCGTTCTTACCTCCCATATCACTCACGATTATACCAAACTTTCCGTCCCATTCCCACAAAACCCCCAGTAATCCTCACCTTCTTCAATAATAAAGAAGACCCCTTCGACAAAAGAGGTCTTCTCTAGTTTATTACAGATTACTATTGCTGTTGTTCTTTTGGCAGCTCTTTAGCAAATCCAGCCTTTGCGCCTTCAGCCGCATTTTCCATATG
Source organism: Candidatus Saccharimonadota bacterium (assembly GCA_009785325.1). GTDB lineage: Bacteria > Patescibacteriota > Saccharimonadia > Saccharimonadales > Saccharimonadaceae > WQWN01. The sequence goes on along the minus strand of WQWN01000002.1, from coordinate 67,588 downwards.
CTGACCAAACTCACCGAGCTTCTTACCCAGCTTGTCGCACTGCTTCTTCAGGTCAGCACGTGTTTCTTTACCACTCTTTGGTGCAAACAAAATACCAAGAGCCGCTCCTGCTACTGCACCCAACGCCAACCCTAGAACTAATTTATTACCTTTACTCATCTTCTTCTATTTCCTTTCCCTTAAATTTTAGATACAAATTCCTCACCAACTTAATCACCGCCAGTGGTGATGCTAGGTGCGAAAAGCTCGCTACCATCTCTTCAATCGTCTCCGACGTATGCTGCAGAGACCGTGCGGTTTTATTTATCTGATTCGTAAGCTTAATCAGCTTTACTACCAACACAATACTCAGCACCAGAAATATAGCCAACGCTGACGATAAGATTATGACCAAAATCTGCGCTGCTTCACTCATATTTTCCTTTCTGTTTTATTTTTTTTCGACTCTCCGTTATTTTAACACAAGCACAATCTTCTTTTCAACTAAAATCCCCAGTCAATACTATCCCAGTCGAAGTCGTCCCAGTCGATTCCGTCCCAATCAAAGTCATCAAATTCAAAATCCCAGTCGAGATCAAAATCAAAATCAAAATCTCTGCCCATTCCACCTATCCCATCAAAACCGAAGTCAAGCATTCCACCCATTCCACCAAAGAACATCGCGTCCATCACTACTTCAACCAGCTCCTCGATGTAATCCTCTAGATCAATTGCTCCAGATGGCGCTCCAGGAATCTCCGCTACACCCAGCTCGATCTCCGCCACAAACAATATTTCTGTACCATCTTCAGACGTATGTCGCATCTCCATTTTCACTGGCTCGCGCGCCGATCGATCTATCCATAGATTCAATCGTACACTCCCATCGAAGTCAAACATACCCATCAAGTCTGTATCTATATCCGCATCATCCTCAAAGTCTTCAATACATCGGTTCATTGCCCTATATAGATCTGTCGCCTCAAAAGCTGTCATTGCCCTTCGCATCGCCCGATCATTCAATCGCATACTATACTTGAGAGTCCTCCGTCCACCTATCTCTTCTTCGCCATCCCTCTCAATCCCTAAGAAGTCTTCTTCACTAAATACATCTACAATATTTCGCGCCACATCCTTGTCACGAATTGTCTGAGACACATCCATCAAACATTGCATTGCGTCGTTGACATCGCTAGGAATCTCTTCTTGTAGATCTGTCATCATATCGCCTCTTACCACCACCCACTCATCCAACAGGTCTGCTACACCACCCAATTCTGGCACCGATAGCTCTAGTAGCGACCCTATATCTCTCGTTCTGAAATACAGATCACCAGGCTCATTCCATCCTTCGTACCCTTGCCAATTCAACTCTAGACCGCCACGAACTGCAAGTCCACCCATATCCACCTCAAGTCTCGTATCCATATGCATCGCATCTTGCCTAGACGCTATGTCCGCCGTCATTGTCAGACTCACATCATCAGCATCCACAGTTGTCGTAGTTCTGACAGTCATCTCTTCTGCACGCAACGTATTCATCAACGCATCACCGAGAATCCTCTCGTCGCTATTTAGTACGTTATTCACGATAAAAAATGCTGCTACTCCACCACCAATCAACAACACGCCAACAATCGCCAAAATTATCGCCAACGCACCTTTACTCTTCTTGCCGCCCGCCGGAGTTATTGGAGCCTCTGGTTGCGCTGCCTGTACATCTTGCGCTACAACTGCCGCCCCTCCATCAGCCGGTCCATCTTCCTGTGCTCCCCTATCTACAGTCGGTTCACTACTACCAGATCCCGGCAACATCCCATCAATTGATTGTCCTACTTTCATCGCTGGTCCTGCTTCTACATTTTCCGCACTATCTCCTGACACACTCACCTCTACCCCTTGCTCCGTATCCGCCACTACTTCTGGCGCTCCCTCTGGCGCCATTTGGTCTGTATTCTCGTCTGGATTCATCCTAGCTATCCTTTCACTCTTAAACGCTAAAAAGCTTATAGTTTTTTCCACTATATCACATACTGCACATGATTGAACAGTTCAATACCTTAAAACAATCTTCAAAAACCACCCAACAAAACAATACTCTATTACTTCGCCTTCACAGCCTTTCTTACATCGTCCGCATAATCTTCATTTTCCAGCACAAAATTCAGATGTGCCAAGAAGTAGTTCTTCGGATCTCCTGTCGTCCACCAGTGTCCTTGCGCCTCCGCCGTCAAGACCTTCCTTCCACTTTGAGCAACCTGATCAATAGCATCCGCCGTCCAGAGCTCTGCATCTTTCCCGATCCTGTCTGGTGTTAAATATTCAAAAATCGAGTACTTCAACAAGTATCGCCCATAGCTCGCTAATTGGCTTGGTGCTTCTTTCGCTTTCGGCTTCTCGATTAGCATCTCTACTTCACCATCTTTACCATTCTTAAACTTCACACTAGCATATTTCTCGATCTCCGCCCCTTCTACAGTCTGTACTGCGATAATAGCCTCCGCTGTCGGATCTTTTTCATACGCATCCACCAACGCCTTCGCTGCCCCGACTTTTCCAAACACTACATCATCACTATACATTGCCAAAAATGGCTCATCCTTCTTCAAAAACTTCTTCGCACTCGCAATCGGTGATCCATTTCCATATGGCAGCGCAGAATCTTGTTCAATTACCACGATCTTCGGAAAATCCAAAACATGCTGCACTGGCGCATATCTGTCAGATTTACCTTGGCTCGCCAGCTGTTTCCTGATCCTGTTCACGTTATTATTGAAATAGTCCTCATAAATCGGCTTACCTTCAGGAGTAGCGACAATAATAATCTCTTTAATTCCCGCCTGCACACACTCTTCTACCACAAACTGCATCACTGGCTTATTTCCAAGCGGCATCATCGCTTTTGGTACTGTCTTTGTTATCGGCAAATAGCGACTAGCAAACCCTGCATCCGTAACCACGGCTTTCGTTGGCATTTTATATATCATCTGAAGCTCCTTTAGGCTTTCCAGCCCTTTATTAACTTTCTCTGAAAGATGGGGATCCAAAATCCCCACGAGTCTTCATTATATCATCCGCTACTCCACCCAGTCAAAACACAAACAAAAAGCCCTCAAAGGGCTACTCGTAATATTTAAACTCTTCTAAACCGCTCCTAAATCCTTCAATCCTTGCCGAAACGCCGCTAACGCTCTCTTCGCCTGATCGTGATTCACTTTAAAGCCATGTTCGTGTGCAATTTTATTTCGTAATTTATGCGCATGCCATACCGAATTTGCACTACTCCATCGCGAATTTACCGCCTTCATTCTCTCGCCCATGGTCTTCCCTAAAACCCCCATTTCATTCATCGCATGATCCAAGAGCTTGTCAGCCTCCAAAATCACCAACGTATAACTCATTTCCTCTTCTTTCTTCAACTGTTGTTCGATTTCCAGCCATCGCGTCTGGTATTTTTCCTTATCTAGTACAACACCCTTTTTTCGCGTCACCGACACAACCCCAAAAAGCAACACCCCCACCACCAAAACAGCAACTAGAAAAATCACCAGCTCTGTCATTCTTCTTCAACCTCTCCACTCTCGTCTGTTTCGACATTATCACTCTCCCCAGTATCATCACCATCATCATTCTCTTCGTCCGATTTCTCTTTTTCCTCTATATCATCAGAAGACTTCCCTTCTCTTGCCGCCAAATCCGCCTTTGCTCTAGCGATCAGCGCCTCTGCATCCATCTCCGCCTGCAAGCCAACACCTTCCAGTTCCTTACTTCTATTTTTCAACTTCGTCCGCGCGACCAACACAATCACTACTCCCACCACAACTCCTATTATCGGCACTGTCCAGTTCACTCCACCTGCTGCTCCATTTGCAAAAATCCATAAGCTTATCATAATACTCTCAGTATACACCATCTCCACTCACTCAAAAACCCCTCGACAAAACCAAACATATTATCTTCAAAAAGCAACTCTCCTCCTCCACCTCAGTCAACTCTGACTAACAATTTACAAACGCACCACATTATTTTATAGGCTCTTGACAATGTATATTACATGTGATACAATTATAAACGTTACTCTGGAGACGATAACTACTCGATAGCCCCCGCGCTACTCGCGAAACTTATCGGTGAACGGATCGCCACGCGACTCCGCAACAATTATTCAGACTCAGTAACTTCAATTAGAATCAATTAGGATCGCTTGATCAAAGCGATCCTTTTGATATTCTCCACCAAATCATCATTCCCCCGAAACACCACACCCTTCATCCCTAAACTCTCCGCCGCCTCCACATTCCACACTACATCATCCACAAAAACTATCTCCTCAACCTCAACCCTTAACTTATTGATAGTCACCTCATAAATCCCCACGTTTGGCTTCGATATTCCCACCTCTCCAGACAACACCACAACATCAAACAGTCCCCGCTCTACCTCTGTAAAACATCGTTCAAAAACTCCCCTACTCGTATTGCTCATCACCCCGATCATCCAGCCTTCACTCCGCCACTCGCGAATCGATTCAAAAAGCTCCAAATTTTTCCCATTACTAATCAGTACTCCAAAAATATCAAAAACAATCGCCCTACCTACCTTATCGCTTATATCACTCATCTCCCTAATTATATCACTCATCTTTCGCCTATTGACAATATCAGCATACTATGCTAAAATACACGACTTAGCAGGCTTTCGCCTCGAACATTAAAACCCCAGTCAAAAAGAAAGCCTCCAAAAAAGGAGGAATATATATGTCATTAGTTAACAGATTCAAAGTCCCTCAGTCCAGCCTGGCGTCCACAGTTATGGACATGCGATTACTGTTAAACCGTTGCGATATCGCCAAATCCGATACCGAAATCAGCTCTACCATCAAAGGTCTACTCGACAGCATACCGCCCGACATCAGAGAAAATATCATCGCCATAGTCCCAGCCGTCCCCAGCAAATACCTACCAATCTCAAAACTAATTAATATATCAAACGACTTGCTTCAAACCGTCAACGCATTTCCTTGTCACCGCAACTCAGGGTATATCCATGTCTGTGACGACAACATCTTAGGCGCCATAAACGCCGCAAACCCCCATAAACACATCACTTTCACCGCACTAATACACTCACCCGATGCAGGATTCTACGACTACGACGCCTACGACGACTACGAATATCCCGAAGATCACCACGACGATAGACCAACATTCCACGATGAGAAACTCACAGCTCTCGCAGAAGTTCAAGCGTCCTATGTCGCTCAGTCAAAAGGCAAAATCAAGGTCGCAGAAGCAACAGTAAGTGAGTTAATCTTCGCACATATGCTTTATTGCATGAATTCAGAATCACCCTACGACAGCATACTCGACACCTTTTATGCGACAACAATCCAACACCCCCGTGATCAAGAATGGCAACTGCGCATAAATACCTACAACGACCCACGTATCGGCATAGAGGACGGTATCGCTCTACAATGGAACACTCATTTCAATGCAGCAAACGAACGCAGTAGACTACATCTCTCCATCTCCAAAAAGAGAAATAAATAACGCTTTCTTTTTCCTTAATCACCTCTCCCAACTCAACACGGGAGAGGTTTTTGTCTTCTACTACCCCGCCTCAAGTCCCATATTGACAAAATACCATTTATAACGTACTATATATAAAGAAGAGTTTTTCCTTCTCGCCCCTTAACGTTGCTAATTTAGTCATAGCGTCCTGTGTTCTCATCCGAGGCTTCAGCACCCTATGACTAAATGTCATAGAATTTTTTTTGCGAGGTGATACTTATGTCAAGCTGTAAAAATTGTCCAGAAACGACTGCTATGACTTGTTTTCTGAGCAGCTACCAGTGTCTACTTTTCAACATCGGCCTAAGGGCTGCGGACCACGTGCCTGATTTCAATCAAGGCACCATCCGCTTCGGTATTGTAAGTCCATTAAAGCCCCAGAGAATGTCTGAGGTATCCCAAACTATCGGCACAAGCCGCACGCGTTCTGCTGGCTGGCGAAACGACCCAAACAACCCCGAAATCGACACTAGCGGATACTCCGCCCTCAAATTAGCCAGCGCATACGCCAACCTATCGTCCTCCGAAAAACACCCTCAAATCATCGGCCGCGCCCAGAGCCGCGGGGCTTTCGTCGTGCAGCTTCTTTACGGCGAAGTCAACCTCGACCTTGTCGTATCTGTGTCGGGCGCAACAGGCGAAGAAGATCAGTTTGTGGCCGCCACTATCCTCCTGTTCCTTGAGCAGGTCATTGGCGAAAACCGAGAACTATCCTCCTGCCTCAAGAAACTCTCCACCGAATACCCCGACATCTTCGAACGGGCACGGGAATTCCTCCACGACAAATTCCCCGCTTAACCTCACATCAAAAACAGCAACGTACCACCCACGCCGCCCCCTCAAAAGGGCGGCTATTTTTTTGTCATCTTTTCCTTAATCTCCACTACTAGATCTCGTAGCCCCGCCGCCTTCTCGAACTCCAAATTCGCCGCCGCTAGCTCCATCTGGCTCGTCAAATCTTTCACCAGCGCCCCCCACTCATCCTTCGGAATCTTCTTCAAATCCACCCTCGACTTCTCCTCCTTCTTCGACACCACCGCCGCCAGCCCTTCCTTCACACCACTTGCCACACTCCTAGGCGTCACTCCATGCTTCTCGTTATAAGCCTGCTGAATCCCCCGCCGCCTCTCCGTCTCACCGATCGCCCGCGCCATCGACCCTGTTACATTATCAGCATACATAATCACTCGCCCCTCCACATGCCTCGCCGCCCGCCCAATCGTCTGCACCAGCGCCTGCTCCGACCGCAAAAACCCTTCCTTATCCGCATCCAAAATCGCCACCAAACTCACCTCCGGCAGGTCCAACCCTTCCCTCAACAAATTTATCCCCACTAACACATCATAAGTCCCCACCCTCAAATCCTTCAAAATCTCACTCCGCTCCAGCGTATCCACATCCGAGTGTAAATACGCCGTCTTCACTCTTAACTCCTGCAGATAAACCGACAAATCCTCCGCCATCCTCTTCGTCAGCGTCGTCACCAAAACCCTCTGCCCCTTCTCCACCGCCTTCTCGATCTCATCCACCAGATCATCCACCTGATGCTCCGTCCCCCTCACCTCGATCACCGGATCCAAAAGCCCCGTCGGTCGTATCACCTGCTCCACCGGCTTCTCCACCAGACTCAACTCATAATCCCCCGGCGTCGCACTCACATAAATCACCTCATTCAAATGCCCATTAAACTCCTCATACTTCAACGGCCGATTATCCAACGCCGACGGCAACCGAAACCCATGCTCCACCAACACCTCTTTCCTCGCCCGATCCCCATTGTACATCCCCCTCACCTGCGGCAAAGTCATATGCGACTCATCAATCAACATCAAAAAATCATCAGGAAAATAATCCATCAAAGTCGCCGGCTGTTCCCCCACCTCCCGATTCGTCAAATACCTCGAATAATTCTCGATTCCCTTAACAAACCCCGTCTCCTCCATCATCTCCAGATCAAACTTCGTCCTCTGCCCCAGCCTCTGCGCCTCCAGCAACTTCCCACTCCGCTCAAAAAACGCCATCCTCTCCTCAAACTCCTGCCGTATCCCATCCATCGCCACCCTGAGCTTCTCCTTCGGTGTCACATAGTGACTCGACGGAAAAATCCTCACCTCCCCCGGCTCATCCAAAACCTCCCCCGTCAACCCATCAATCACCGTAATCCTCTCCACCTCATCAAAACTAAAATCAATCCGATACGCCTTATCCTCCCCCGCCGGATAAACATCCACCACATCCCCCTTCACCCGAAAAGTCCCCCGCCGAAAATCCACATCATTCCGATGATACTGCAGGTCCGTCAACAGCCGCACAAACTTATCCTGCACCCGTCGCTCCCCCTTCTTCACCACCAGCGACATCTCCTCATAAGTATCAGGGCTACCAATCCCATAAATACACGAAACTGAAGCCACGATTATCACATCCCTCCGCGTGATCAGCGCCGTAGTCGCCGCATGCCGCAACCGCTCAATCTCATCATTAATCTGCGAGTCCTTCTCGATGTAAGTATCCGACGAAGCAATGTACGCCTCCGGCTGATAATAGTCGAAGTACGACACAAAATAATGCACCTCATTCTCCGGAAAAAACTCCCGAAACTCCGCATAAAGCTGCGCCGCCAGCGTCTTATTGTGCGCCAAAACCAGAGTCGGCACTCCTCGAGCAGCAATCACATTCGCCATCGTAAAAGTCTTCCCACTCCCCGTCACCCCCAGCAAAACCTGCTCCTTCTTCCCTTTCTCCAGCCCCCTCACCAGCTCCTCAATCGCCCCCGGCTGATCCCCTGTCGGTTCATATTTCGACACTAGTTTGAACTTCTTCATCCCTACATTCTACCTCAAATCCCTCCACCGCTCCACCCCAAAGCTTGACATCACACACTATCCATGTCACAATACTCACCCTAAACTAACTAGTCGCATTTTCCCATCTCAAAATAATCTTCGATAGGAGGTAGCCACTATGAATATTATACTATTCACAATCTCAAAAGGCCCAGGGTCACTCTACTACACTCTCCTCTACCACCCCGAAAAACACTCACCCAACATCGAACTAATTCTCTCAACCATCCACTCCACCATACCAGAAGCAACTCTCGCAACCCCACCTAAAGTAACGAGCGGCGACGTGTTCGACTGTAAATTCACCGACATCGCCATGATCTTCCTCAACCCTCACGCCACTCATGCCACAAGTCTTAAAATTAATGAAGCCCTTAAACAGCTCTCCAAAGACGCCCACTTACCAGACTTCCATCTCGACAAATCCTTTTGGACAGCACCACCACAATACAGCGCCGCCGACCTGCCCGCAAAAGACCGCGCTATTCATTACTATCACCATCTACTCACCCCTCCATCACCACCCCCGCGAAGACCTCTCACCCGACAATCGTCCGACGACAACTATGGTCGCGGTACACACTACAGATTCCAAGACAACTAGTCCTAACCAAAAACCCCGCCTTTCAGCGGGGTTTCAACTTTCTACAGAAAACTCTACCCTCGCCCAGCTCTCTTATCGCTCACTTGAGCATCCGTACCATCATGTTCAAAATCTTTATACTTCTCATCTAGCGCTGCCACCACCTTTTTCACCAGCGATTCAGGCGACGTGTCATAAATCACCCCACTCGCATGTGGCGCCTCGATATTCTCCAGCAACTTCGGGATAAAATCCGCCAGCCCACCACTCCCCAGTAAAACCCCACACACCTTCCTACTTTCCAGTGCTGTCGAAAACTCATGTAAACTCCCCATCCTTCCCCCGATCGTAATCACCGCATCACTACTCCGCACCAGATGCACATCCCGCCCCACATACGCCATCCCTGTGAAATTAATATAATCAAACTCTACTGTCGGCAGACGATAAACTGTCACATGCTCCCGGAAGCTCGACGCAGGCGAAAACCCGACCGACACACCCTTCGCATCTTTCACACTCTTGAACCCCGCCGCCGAATACATCGGCAAACCTACCGTCGCCCCCGTAATAAGCGTTTTACCCTGCTCCGCAATCACCTTCCCCAGCGTAAACGCCAACGCCCGATTCGCTTTTACTGTTTCTCCGCTCGCCGCTCCAGATACACAAATTTGATAACGCATATGCCTATTCTACACACTTCCCCGCACTAAATCAATCAGTCCGCTCCAAAATCCACCTCAAATCCTCAATCGCTTTCGCCGCATTAAACCTCCCATTCCCTACAGGATAATACACCACATAAACCCCAACTTTCTCACCCGCGACCCCTCGCTCAAATCTCCGCCGTCGCACTTCACCCACTTTCACTTTCTCTCCTAAAACCACCGACCCCACCTGATTCCCAAACAACACTATCGTACTCGGCCTCACCAACTCCATCTCTCGCCAAAAAAGCTCCAAATAATCCCCATAAACCTCACTCGACAATTCCCGCGCGTCCACCTGCGTACACTTCGCTAAGTTCGTCACATACACACCCCGTCCTGCCAAATCCTCATAAACCTCCTTCGCAAAATCCTCCGTCCAATCTCCCACCTTCATCCCCCGAATCCGCTCCACCAACTCTTCCCCAATCAACCCCAACCCCCCAAACAACTTCCAAACATCCCGCGTCCCCAACCACGGCGTCTTCACACCTCGCCACGACTTTTGCGCCGCCACATTCCGTCCTGTCGGATTCATAAATACAAAACAAACCTCCGGCCTATCCACACATCCGCCTCCATAAATCGCATCCAGCTCCACCGCCCCATATTTCCCCTGCATCCTCCCAAACTCCCGATTCAACTCTTCAAGACTCATCACCCTCCAATCATATCAGTAATGTGCGAAGTTCTCTACTTCAGTCCATACCTCCGCTTAATCTCTTTCACTAGCCCTTTTCGAAACCCTTCCAAACTCCGCTCCGCAAAATCCCGCCCCAAATTCTCCTCCACATCCTTCCCGTTCGCACTCACCAATTCACCATCCAACATCACCCCCAGATACTGATATTCCCGCCAAAACTTCTTCCGCACTTCCTCGTCTTTTTCCCGTTGCCACCTCACCCTCAGAGCATAATACAACTCCTCTGCCGTTGTGTCCCCCACGTCCAACCCCAGCTCGCCCATCAATTTCGTCCTACGATCATACAACTCTCCCACCAACTCCGCATCCACACTTGCAAAACCTCGCCGCTTCTCCCGCTCATCGATCACCGCAATCAACTCCCGGTGATCCTCTCCTAGCAGCCTCAATAGTAAATTCACTTCAACTTCGTCTCCACAATCGGCATCCCGTGCAATTCCGCCCCCTCACTCAAAATCCCATCCTTCGCCCCGATCTTCATCACTACGCTCGTCGAGTTTGCACTCGCAAAATGCACCGCATCTCTGAGACTCTTCCCTTTCGCCCACTGGCTCAAAAACCCACTCCCAAAAGCATCGCCCGCCCCAGTTCGATCCACCGACTTCACATCCTCATACACCCCCGCCCGCACTCGACTTTTCCCATCCGAAGCCATCGAACCATTCTCTCCATCGCTAATTATCGCCACTTTCACATAATTCAACAGATGCGCCGCCAACTCATCCAGCGTCTCACCATGCACGATCTTCCGCGCCTCTTCCTTATTTACCAGCAGTACATCCACATCCTCCAGTAATGCCTTTAATTTCTGCGGCTCCTCCAGCTCGTTTTTCCCAGGATTAAACATAATTTTCGCTCCCACCTTCCCACACTCCGCAAACACCTTATTTAACATCCCAAAATCCCCCGCCATCGTCGTCAAATACGCCCAGTCAGGCTGAATCTCTGAAATACTCGCAGCATCCACTAAATCATACTTATTCGACGCTCCCCGATACACCAGAATCGTCCGCTCCCCACTCGGCGCTAGTAAAATCACCGCATATCCCGTCCCGTATCGCCCCGTATATTTTACATATCGCGTATCCACACCTTCCTCATCTAATTTATCAATCACTGCAGCCCCCGCAGAATCCCGCCCTACCACACCGAGGAAAACCGCCTCATGCCCCTGTCTTGCAAAAGTCGCTGCCGCATTTGTCGCCCCACCGCCCGTACTGTAGTACACCTTATCAATTTCCACCTTCGCCCCTAACTCAATCCGATCAAACAAACTCGTCCCAAACATATTAATCGTCGTAAAATCATCACGATCTTTCAAATACACATCCTGAAGCGCCGACCCGATACAGACAATTTTCACTCGCTTCATCTACGCCTCACTAAAAAATCCCATGTTTATTTATCTCTTCCATCATTGCCTTGTAAACTTCCGCTGGCTCAGTCGCCTCAGAAAGCGCAGCCCCCACATTCAGCACGTCAACTCCACCCTGTGCAATCGTAAACGCGTTATCCATCCCGATCCCTCCATCCCAACCGATCTCCACATCGGCATTCAGCGCCTTAATCATCCTCACCTTCTCGAGCTGCATCAAACTCGCCTTTCCACCCTGTTTCCCCAGCTCTCCACTAAATATCATTACATGATTCGCTTGATGAATTGCATTCGCTAGATGTCCAGGAAATGTCGGACGTAGCAACGCAATCCCTGACTTAATCCCACTCTTTTTCAGAAGCTCCAGAAGTGGCGTAATATCTTCCTCCACCTCCGCATGCAAAATCACCATGCTCGGCTTCAACTTCAGCAAAATATCCATATAATCCGACGGCCGCGCCACCATCATGTGTACATCCACCTCCATCCCCGCATTCCACCAAATCCTCTCAACTGGCGTCAACTGCACCGGCGCGAATACCCCGTCCGCCACATCCACTTGCACTCTCAGCGAAAACTTCCTAATCTTCTCCATTTCACTCTTATAGATTTCTGGATTATCGGTTGTTATTGTCGGCACGATTACACTGCTCATATTTCCCCCTTTTTAAATTTCGTCAAGCTGACCATTACGTCTAATATATCGCGATGCCGCCGCAAACGGCGCCTCCAGCCAAGTGTCAATAATATCTTTCCATAGAGTTTCGTTTCCATCTAGTACTCGCGCAGGTAGACACAGTACATTGCTGTCGTTATCATTTCGACTAACTCTCACCTCTGTCGTATCCCACGCTACCACCGCCCTAACTCCCCTAAATCGATTCGCCATCATTGCCATTCCTTGCCCACCACTACAGATCAAAATCGCCCGCGCCCCATCATCACTCGACAGAAGCCCCATCACCGCCGCCCTCGCAATTCCCGGAAAATCGTCCTCTGGCTCTAGTTCTTTATTTCCTACGTCAACCACCTCTCGCCCCCGCTCCTGCAAGTACTCTAAAATCTTCTCCCTCATCCGAAAACCCCCATGATCCGCCGCGACAAATATCTTCATGCTTATGATTGTATCACACTCACCTCAACCCCCGCACTATCTCCACTAATATTGACATATATCACTATATATGTCACAATAAAACCCTCATACGATTGGCCCGACGAAAAAAAGAGAGAACTACACGGGTCTCTCCTCCACCAAATAGCCTACGGCGAAGGCTCTGAAATCTTCAAAAAACACACCGTCCTCCTGTACTACTGGGCTGTCGACAACTGCCAAAAAGACCCAGACTCGTCAGACCGCAATTGGATACCTATTAAGAACCACTACAATACATTCGTTAGCGACATTCCCGATTCGGCACATCAAGCCATCATTAAACTTCTCGACACACCTGGCAGTCTCTTCTCGCAAACTCCCCACACGCTCAAATTCCTTAACTCAAACGGTATCATCTCCAGACAACGCGCTCTGGCCGAACTCTGGGCCGCCAGTGTCAACTCCTGTCTAGCCAACTTCAATATCCATACGCTCGTAATAATTGGCAACATCGCACAAATTACAAACACTAGTCAACCCGACACACAAGCCGCCGCGCAGCAAGTAATCGACTACATGCGAAACACCTAACCTCTAGTCACACCACAACAAGCAGCCAACCAAAATCCGCCCTGTAAAAAGGGCGGATTTTTCTTTTGCACTCAACACCCACTACTGAACGAATTATATCCAAAAGAAAAAGGCCGAGCATAATACTCGACCTTATTCAAATAGTTTTGCCGCACTCAGTGCTTATTTCTTGACGCTCCTAGCATCCGTTCCGGGGCTGACCTTCCACAACGATCAGATCGCCTGCCGACACTGTAGTCTTTTCGGGATTCTTGACCTTTTTCTTCCCGAGAGTAGCCACTCTACCTTCTTCCATCTTCACGTCTGCGCGCTTCAAGACCGTCGCAACTGTGTCGCCCTGCTTCCACTCCACCTCGATCGGCTTCGTACCAGCACCTACTGAGATTCTTACTAATTGCTTTGACATTATCTAGCCCTCCTTTTAGTTGTTGGACAGATCTCTCGCTGTCCTAAATTCAATCGGTAAATCCCGATGGAATCTCGTAACAATCCTTGCAATTTCGCCACCGATCATAGCGGCGATATAGCCGATATTTCGTGCACCGCATTCCAGCTTCGAAGCTTCACTATCCGAATACATCCAGTCTTCAGTATACTCTTCCGCTGCAGCAAAATCCGCAGGTGAAAAACCAAAAACCATGATTTCTTCACCGGAACTACGCGCATCTACATAGAGTGGAATCCCCAGAAAATTGTCTTTCACACATTCCCAGATTTCCGCCCGACTCGCCATAGAATCCACGCCGCTAATCACCACTCCCTCAAGCGCTGTATCTTTCGTTACACGCTCATTGTGTGTGATCAACTTAACAGCACCCTCTCCAACCAAAAAATCCACAGTCGCTCGCGCAGCATCTATCTTTAGTTGCCCTACGTAAGCCTCGCTGTAGGCAATTTCTACTGGACCATTACGAGTCTCCAGAACATCATCATCCCAGAGGTGAATCTCTTGCACACCCATCTTAGCGAGCAGTTGCACTACGATATTTCCTATACCGCCAGCACCAACTATATGTACTGGCCAAGTAAACTTACTGGGGTCGAATATATTTGTCTGATCCGAAAAATCTCTCACTAATACCACCTCTTTTTATGAAACTAATCTCGTACTTTTGCATCGACCTCGTCTTTACAGCGATCCATAAGTCGCCTGTTGACAGGGTAATCTATGATCACTCGCACAGGATATTGCCGGATGCGCAGCGGCTCAAACATATCCAACCGCGCCACATGTTCGCCATACACATTTACAACCAAATTTATCACCCAGTCGCCCGCCCAGTTGTCGATATCTTCCTCGTCAATAGTCGAAAAATAAACATCTCCTCTACCGTGCGAGTGCCAGCGAAACCTCAGCCACTCTATATCATCCCCCTTACCTTCATCAGCAAGATCCACGATTATGCCGTGCAGCGCCGTTTCATCAAAAGTACTCAAGCCGCGTGACACCTTCTGTTCAGGTAAAAACAATCGCTCCACCTTCAGAGTTTCTTTATCCACTCTCTTCAACCTCAATATCCCAATTCCGGTCACTTCGTTCGGATCACACAGCTTCGTACAATACAAAATCTCCTGCCAAATTTTCAAAGGTATGACTAAATCTAGCATACCTACACCTCCTATGCGCTACGTTTGCGCCATATTTTTCTCCGAGCTCTTTCTATGGTCGATATTTTACGAAAACAATGTGGAATATCCACCTCGACACCTTCGTTAACCGAATGTAGGCTGTCAATAATCAGCGTAATCGCCTCTAATAATCTGCCGTTCTTCACGTAGTCATCGATAGCACTACGACGACCGCCAAAACAAAAACCACTACTTTGATTATAATCAGGTGACCTGCTTAAAGCATTCAACCTAACACCAGAACGAATTCTTCGACACGAAAAGTCTGCATTACCAATCGAAATTCGATAATCTCCGAAATCATACAAGTCACCTTTATACGGCACTCGCACAGCAACATCAATAATCAAACTCTTCTGTCCTGATTTTTGCGTCTTCCGACTCACGATCGACGAAACACCTCGCATCTCTGAGATAATATCCCATTCTGCAGCAGCCCTCGCCCTCGTATCTTCTTCAGATATTGGACCAGATCCCATCCCTTCCATTTGAGCTTTATATTCACTCAGCCGCTTTTGACTCTCCTGAACTCGCTTACCACAAGCTTGCAAGTGCTTCTTTTCTCTATCGATCGCTTCTTGAATTTCTTGTTTTTCGTGTAGCCATGCGTCCATACGGCCTTTTGCACGGTATCTTACATACTGTTGGCGCGCCGATCGCATTGTTTTTATACGCTCACTAACCGACGGTTGCTTATAGTCTAGTTCTTCTTGTACCTGCTCCTCAATTGCCTTTTTCTCACGCTTACTCCAGCCATATCTCGCCACTAACATCATGATGCCACTGATAACCAAAATTGGCCATGCAGCAAACATCGCTAGTAACAAAACCCAGCCATAAATCTTCGAAAGTGGTAAATTCGCCAGTCGATAACGCGAATCCTTCTCGTACCAGTACGCCAGAAATGTCACCAAGGACAAAATCGGCAGCGCAATCACAATAGCAAGCCATATCAATCTACCTATTAGCGTTCCAACAGGGTCTCTTAAGGTTCTTAGTGGGAATAAATTTTCTTCTTCCGAAAGACTGTCTCGAAATCTCACAAGCGGCGCAAACATCTCACGCTCATCTTCCGACAATACATTAAACGCTTCTGCATACTCATTAAATTCCATAGTCTCTGCTCTTGTGCAACCAGCCCAGATAATAAAACATATCAGACCAAATAACACAACATAAACAATCAACGCCCAGAGTGTCTTTCCAAAAACCTCCTTCCAGTCAATATCGCTGTAATCTCCGCATCGCAGTACCATTTATCAGTCCGCCTCCCTCCAAAACTATTTGTAAAAGTACTCGCTTCTCGCGAAAAAGCCGAGTAGAATCTAACTAAACATTCCCTCTCAGCTGAAATCACACAATAACACAACCCCCCCCCATTTTGTCAAGCACACCATCAAAAACCACCTCTGTAAAGAGGTGGTTTTTCGTGTAGTTCAATCAACTCTACGCCGCCATCTTCCCCATATCTGCCGTGAGTTCCACCAACCTATTCGAATATCCCCATTCATTATCATACCAAGCCACCACCTTAATCAAATTTCCTGCCACAACATCTGTCAGCGCCAAATCCACGATCGAGCTATGAGAATTCCCCTTGAAATCCACACTCACCATCGGCTCTTCGGTCACCGCCAAAATTCCCTGATAATACGGCTCAGCAGCAGCTTTCTTAAACGCCTCATTTATCTCATCCTTATTCGTATCTCGCTTCAACAGCACTGCGAAATCACTCATACTCACCACTGGCGTCGGTACACGCACGCTCAGCCCCGCAAACTTACCCTTGATCGCAGGTAGCGCAATCCCTGCCGCGATACTCGCCCCCGTACTTGTCGGCACCATGTTCTCCGCTGCAGCCCTCGATTCGCGCAAGTCCTTCGCAGGACCATCTAGTAATGCCTGTGTCGCCGTATAACTATGGATCGTCGTCATCATCGCCTTCTCAATCCCAAAAGTCTCCTCGAGAACTTTCATCACTGGCGCAATACAATTCGTCGTACAGCTCGCATTACTCACAACTTCATCCTCAGCCACCAGAATATCTTCATTTACTCCGAGTACAATTGTCTTCGCACCCTCACCTTTCGCCGGTGCCGAAATCACCACCTTCCTCGCCCCCGCTTCGATATGCGCCCGCGCTGCCGCTGGATCCACAAACCGCCCCGTACATTCCATCACTACATCCACACCTAGATCACCCCACGGCAATTCTCGTGGTTCTTTCACTGCTGTCACCTTGATTCTCTGCCCATCCACCACCAGATACCCATCCTCGTGACTCACTTGTTTCTGATAAGTTCCGTAGTTTGAGTCATACTTCAACAAGTGTGCCAACGTTCGCGTATCTGTCAGATCATTAATCCCTACGATTTCCACATCCTTACGCTCAAACGCAATCTTAAACGCATTTCTCCCGATCCGCCCAAATCCATTAATCGCAATTTTCACCATAAAGCCTCCTACTTAATTTATCTCGCTTATGCTCCAATCATATCACACCCACCTCACCAAATAAACGCCAAAACCATCCTACTAATTATTTACTCGCCAAAATTCTTCACAAAAATCCGCCCAATCTCTTCTCGATTTCTCCTTACTATCTCCGCCGCCTTCCCCGACCCTATAAAAAATGGCCTATCCCATCTATAGATAGAAGATTCCTCGTCCAAAATCGGTACTACCACCGCCCCAGCCTCCATAGCTATCAAAATACCCGGCGCAAAATCATGCATCGCCCCACGACCATCCAGATTCATATACCCGTCAAACTTTCCTTCCGCAATATGCAACGCCTGCCTCCCCATCGCCCCCATCGGGTGATGCACTCTGAAGTCTTGCGGCGAAAGCAAAGCACTCACCTCCGAAAATACCTTCCGCCCATGCATATTCACCTCAAACATCCGATCACTCTCAAATATCTCAATCTTCTCTCCGTCCCGATAAGCCCCCTCTCCCCTAATCGCCGTATACAAAACATCTCCCACAAAATCATAAATCACTGCCGCTAGAATATCTTCCCCGTCTACATACGCCGCCATACTCGTACAACTCGTCAGTCGCCGAATATAGCTCGTCGTCCCATCAATTGGGTCCACTGTCCAATACCCTCCACTTCCACGAGAATCCCCCGTTTCTTCCCCTTCATAACCCATTTCTGGAAAGTCTTCCGCAAGCCTCCGCCGCACCTCCTCGTCAATCTTCCGATCATAAACAGTAACAGGTGACAGATCCCCCTTCCGCTCGAAATCAAGCCTCCCGAAATGTTCCATCAACTCCCCTCGAAACCCTCGAAACACCTCAATAACCAGCCCTAGCGACTCTCGAACTCTTTGATCTACCACCCTAGTCAATCTACTTTCCCCAGCGCAGAATCGCCTCAGCGATCACCTTCTTCGCCTCTTCAACCCCTTCAAACCCTTTTACTTCAGTCGATCCAGGCTTCTTTAAATCCTTATAGTGGTCGAAATGATGATTCAACTGCTTAATAAACTGCTTTGGTAGGTCGTCAATTGTCCGGTACATATCTCCGTTATTTCGGTCATCCGCTGGCACCGCGATAATCTTGTCGTCCACCTCGCCATCGTCCACAAACTTCATCACGCCAAGTACTCGCGCCTTTAGAAATACCCCCATCGGCAATGGATGATCCGTCACCAACAAAACATCCAGCTCATCCCCATCCTCATCCAGAGTCTGCGGGATAAACCCATAATTACAAGGTTTCGCAAAAATAGTCGGCTCCTCGCGGTCCAACTCGAAACAAGCCAACTCACGATTCCATTCAACTTTATGATTACTCCCTGTCGGAATCTCAATTACTACATTAATTTCGCCATTCTCATAGTCACCAGGGGTCAAAATCTTATTAAAATCTGCCATCGAACTAAACCTCCGCTTAAATATTCAGTGTCCCCATTCTACCATCCACACACCTAATTAGCAAAAGCATCACTAACCCGCTAAATCCTCTCTAAGATTGACAATCAATCACAATTATGCTACAATAATAGGACTTTGTCGGACGTCCATACTAGACATCTGCGACGCACATTCATATATTTGAACCAAATCATCCTATAGGAGGTCTTTAATATGCTGATTCATTCTACGACAATACCAGCAAAACCTATCGCTGGCTGGGGCCCAAAACGCAAAATGTTTACAAAGAACACTCTACCCCTAAGCGCCACCTTCAACTCAATCACCAGCAACCCTCATATCGGAGGAGACGAACGCAATTTCGTAGGTATTCGAGAACTGGGAACAAACAACCCCTGGTCTTCTACTTTACGAATCAACCCAGGCCGTCAGTACATCATACGCCTCTACGTTCACAATAATTCGAGTCGTATAGCTAAAAACGTCCGCGCCAACTTCAATCTCCCCATTACAACCGCCAAAATTCACGGTATTACAGGCGGAATTGAGTCCAGCAACTCCAAACCTTCCCGTATATGGGACGGTGTCACAATTTGGGCGACAGAAGAATTCAACATCTTCTGCGACCCAAGCTCCATCCAGTACTACAACAATCACTTCAAAGAATGCGTCCCGCTCTCAGAATACCTCTTCACAAAAACTGGTGTCCTTCTCGGCTACGAAACTCTCGACGGTAATTTTCCGGGCGGTCTCCAACACGAAGGTTACGTAACTTTTGTCATTAAACCCCAATTTACCGACAACACTCCAATTACGGACGATCTAAAGATGCGATCTCTTGGTCAAACTGGCGTAGATAGCTGGCAATCCACTCTCGACGCCCAGCCTGGAGATCTAATCGAATACCAGATCCACATCAAGAACACAAGCGACATAACTCTAGAAAACGTCCGCATTCGCAAAGAACTTCCGCTTCACACCGCCTACGTGCCAGACACCATTCTTCTCTTCAACACCAACCACCCAAACGGCATCGCCATTCCTGGCGATATCACCACTACAGGCGTAAATATCGGGGGTCTCCTCCCAGACGGTGACTGTTATATCAGAGTCAGGGCTAAGGTCACTGAAGCACAACTTCAGTAAATTTGGTTAGATATTTCCTTAAGCCGCCTCCTTTGAGGCGGCTCTTCTCTTTCACTCAAAACCCTTATTCATTACTACTATTATTGACATACAACGATAAACATGTCACAATCTACAGGTTTACAGAAGTACCTTAAAAACCCACCCGAAAGGAGTATCTATTTTATGTTCGAAGCCTACGACGCTAACGGCGTCACCAGACAGTACCACAGTATCAGTGACTGCGCTAGCGCAAATCTCCCCCCCCTAATCACAAACGTTCACGCCCGTGAATCTATCGACCCAAATCAATTCTTCGCAAGCTTCTCACCCCAAAATCGCCGTCTCGCTCTCAGTCACCTGTATGCTATCGGTCTTACAAACGGCTGCAACGGTCGCTGTGATTTCTGTGGCGAAGCATCTCAACCCGGAATCACTAAACAGCTCACCTACGAGTCTACAGCTGGACTTATCCGCGAGTTTCTCGCAGACCCAGACATCGACTGCTGTACAAAAGCCTGTTTCGTTCTCCATGCTGGGTCCGACCCGCTCGATTATATCGAACTATCACCCAGCGGCCACAACACGTACGACATTTTTAGTTTTCTCAAAATTCGCCACCACCCCTGCAGTCATTTCCCTATCACCCAAGACGTCACTCACATACCAATTCACGCGTCCAAAGCCCTCCTTCAGTACTACACAAAAGTATTTACAAACTTTTACAAAGACGGTAAACGCTTAAGACCCAGAAACTTGATTGATTCACAGCCACAACTTATCGTCAGCGTCACTGACCGTAACGCAGAGATGGTACGCACCCTCATCGATGAACTCATCGACAGTCTTATGCGCAACCTTAAAATCCACACCCAAGGCCCCGCCGCTCGCGAGAAGTTCCGTAAAGAATTTATAGCTCATTACGCGACTGGCCTATTCGCAGACAAAACTACTACTGGAGACTTTTTTGGTAGACCTCTATCGGTAAACATTCGCAACTGGATGACTCACGTCGGTCGCAACTTCCCAGAAGACCCTGACTTCCCTATCGAGTCCACGATCGTCCACTGGAGAACAGGCGAAGGAACAATCATCATTCCTGAAGGCCTCCTGACTGTCATAAACGTCCTTCCGACCACCAAAACCCCAAGAGGCCGCCTTGAATTTCCGATTCTACCAGAGCAGTCTATCTTCCGTAAAACCGCAACTTTGTCCTTCGAACATGCTGTCAGAGATAATCGTAGAGATGCTCTTCTGATACTTCCATCCCTACGCGACTCACTGGTCGGCGACGGCGACGCTTCACACATCCTCACTATCGAGAACGAACTCCTTCGCGAAGCATACTGTCTCCGTATGTTTGCAAACAACATCACTGTTTGTACCCCGATCAGCTTTATCCAAACAATACGAACACAGCTTGATCGCTACGAAGAAATCAAAATACGTATCGCAACTTCAGAACAGATCGCTAAAGATAGTCCAGACGGTCGCATCCGCGACTTTGTCCTAAAAGCCGTCGGCGAAACCTATCACATGCTCGACCTCTGTACTACCAATTCCACAAAAGAGCTCTGTAGCTTCTTCGTCACAACCCAATCTGGATACTGCGTCCCCTACACTCATGCGATGTTAGATGCATGGCAAGTATTCCACTCAATCACATCATAACTAGGTATTATACCTAGCTCGCACAAAAGAACCGCCCCTCAAAAGGCGGTTTTTAATTTCCCTAAAAACTTCCGAAATCCCTACTCTCCTAAATACTCCCCAATCACCAGCGCCGCCGCCGCTCCCTCACCCGCCGCACACACAATCTGCCGCGTCGCCCCTTCACGTACATCCCCCGCCGCAAAAACCCCCTTCATCCCCGTCTCGTAACTCTCATCTGTCACCACAAACCCTCGCTCGCTCAATTCCACCCCCGATCCCTCCAAAAACTCCGTCGTCGACACTAGTCCGATAAACACAAACACCCCATCCCCTTCAACCACTCGTTCACCACTCTCTTCTTTCACTCTCACTCCCACCACCTTCCCATCTTTACTCACCACCTCTACTGTATCGGCATATGTATTCACCTTCACTTTACCACTCTTCACCGCCTCCTCTAACCGCCCTCTCAACACCCCGCTCGCCATAATATCAAACAACGCCACGATCTCCACTTCACTAGCAAACTTCGCCAAAAACAGCGCTTCCTGTATCGCAGAGTTCGCCCCACCGATCACAATCACTTTCTTGTCTTTATAAAAAGCCCCGTCACAGATCGCACAATAATGCACACCCCTACCATCAAACTCCGCCTCACCAGGTACGCCCAATTTTCTCCTCGCACATCCAGTCGCGATCAAGACACTCCGCGCTTCCACCTCCATCCCGTCCACCGTCAATACCTTTACATCACCTCGATCTTCCAGCTTATTCACTTCGCCATAATCAAACTCCGCGCCAAAACTCTCAGCCTGCTCTCGCATCTTCCCCACCAACTCCGCACCAGTCACATTTCCTGTCCCGGGATAATTCTCAATTACATCAATCGTCCCCGCTAAACCACCCAAACTCTCTTTCTCATAAACCGTCACTCCCACCCCTTCTCTCGCTGCATACAGCGCTGCCGTCAGAGCCGCTGGCCCCGAACCGACTACCACCAACTCCTTCATTTAGAATTCTCCGTGATTTCCGTACGCATCCTCACAGAGGAACTCTGCCATATCACCCAATTCATGCCTATGTGCTTCAATACAGGCCTCGACTATTCCTTCTGGAAACGGCGGGAAATCTATATCAGCCGGTCTCTCGATCATCATAACGATAAACCTCAGTGGTGAATTTGGTGGAATTTCACCCATCTCCTGCGGACCATATCCCATATGTGCTGGTATCGTAATCTCCCTCACACCACCAATTCGCATCCCTACAATCCCCTCATTCCACCCATCGATCATACTTCCACCCATTAGTGGATTTGCTAACGATGCCTCATTCAGCGACGAGTCAAAGATCGTCTCGTCCGCAAGAAACCCAATATAAAACGCTGCGTAGTCGAAATCATTCTCGCCGATCTCTCGCCCACCACCGATCACTAGATCTCGCGTCGAAAGCTCAGTCACCGCCGCCGCATTAAAACCCCTCACTTCACCCCTAAACCTACTAAACTCTTCAAAATATCGCTCCGACAGCTCCACCCTCTGCTCCTCCATTAGAGCGCTAGCCTCCGCGCTCCAAACCGACTCCATCTCAACAAACCTCGCCATCGCCTCCTCTTGCCTCGCCAACTCCGACCGATCGTTCCCGTCCGAAATAATAATCATCAAATAAAGCGCAATCGTACTTATCACCATTAGCGCCGCTATCCCACCAATCGCAATCCTCTGCCCCATAGGCGTCTTGCTTTCTACACTCTTCATCTTACCTCCTTATTTACTCGCATAAAAACACTGACTCTCATTGTATCACATCCACCATCCCGCTTACCTCACATTTTCAAAATTTCACAACACCCCGCCTACACTACCTCCGCACCCACTTTCTTCATTCCATCCACCACACTATCCATCACTTCACTTATCTCCTCCTTCCCAAGTGTCCCATCAAAACTCGCAAACTTCAGCCTCAAACTCACATTCTTCGTACTCAAATCCTCCCCCTGCCAAATACTCACAGGTTCTACTTCAAACTCTAACCCCTTCCCCGCAAGCACCCCCTCCACTGCCTTCAAAATCTCCCCGTACTCCACCTCCGCGCTCACCCTCACCGTCAAATCCCGCTCCACCCCCTGATACCGACTCATTTTCCGATACTGCCCCTCCAGCGAACTCACCAATGGCAACAAAACATCCACACCCAACTCAAACCCCGCCACTCCTTCAGACAACTTAAATGCCCGCCTCACACCCCCCGTAAATTCCCCCACGATCCCCAAAATCTCCCCATCCAAACTCCTCACCTCCGCCGTCCTCTTCATCTCAAACGGCGCGCTCGTAGCCGCTAGTTTCTCCTTCATCGCCACAAATTCCACCTTCACACCCAGCTTCCGCATCAAAAACTCCACATACTTTTTCGCCTCATAATACGCCCCATCCCCCTTCCGATCCACGACCACCATCGCCAACTTATTCTTCTCCACTGGCACACCCTCCTCATTCACCCCAAAATGCTTCGGACTTACTCGGTTCATCTCAAACAGCCCAAACTTCTCATACCCCGCCTTCAAATTCATCTGCGCTTTCTCCAGCAAGCTCGGCACGATCGACTGTCGCAAATACTCCAACTCCGGCGAAATAGAATTCGTCAGCTGATAAGAATTCTCCACGTCCTGCCCCGCCTTCCGTATCAAATCCCCATGCACAAACCCATAAGTCAACACTTCATTCGCCCCACCACTTGACAACACTCCGCGAATCCTCGCCTTCAACTCCCCCAGTTCATCTCGCCTCACCGCCCGAAACTCCCTCATCGGCAAACCCATCGGCACCGAATCGTACCCCAGCAGCCTCCCCACTTCCTCTATCACATCCTCCCGGATCCGCACGTCCGTCCGCCAATACGGCGCCCGCACATTCACCTTCTCACACTTACACTTCCCTTCCTCGCCACACTCACACCACACCTCAAACTCCACATTCCGCAGCGTCTCCTCCATCGCCCTCCAAGAATAATCCGTCCCGAGTAGCCCGTTCACTTCCTCCACACTCACCTCAATCACAGGATTCTCCTGTCTCACAGGATAGCAATCCACCACCTCGCTCACCACCTCATACCCCATACCCTCCATCCTCCGCACAAATTCTCTCACCACCGGATCCGTCAACTCTGCCGGCTGCCCCTTCGTGAACCTCGTAATCGCCTCACTGAAAATCCCATGTTTCATCTGCGTCCGCCTGAGATTATACAAACTAAAAGTTGCCGACTCCACGATAATCCGCTTCGTCCCCTCATCGATCACCGTATTCGCACACCCCATCGCCCCCGCCAGCGCCACCGGCACATCATTCGACGTAATCAAAATATCATTCGTATCACATTTCACCGTCCGCCCATCCAACAGCTCAATTTCCTCGCCATCCTTCGCCGCCCGCACGATAATCTTCGGCACGTCTAGACCACCAACTTCCACCAACTTATCATAATCAAAAGCATGAAGCGGCTGCCCAATTAGTAGCATCAGATAATTCGTCAAATCCACAATCGGATCAATCACCCGCATCCCCGCCTTCACCAACTTCAACTCCTCCTCACTCAAACCATCCCTTCGCCCCTCCTTCACCTCCCCCGCCTCCAAAACCACCGCCTGATATCGCGGACACAGTCTTGAGTCTATGATTTTAACAGCCAGCAACTCCGTAGAGGCGGAGTCTAATTTTGCCAATTTCGCCACATCAGTTTTCTGATCTTGATTTGACGATGAGTAGTGACGAAGCTTGCCTTCGGCAGGATCGACATCGTCAAGCGACTCAGAAATACCTGCTTGTGTCGACTTGGCAAAAGCAGACTTCGTCTCGGACAACTGCAGCCACTCTGGCGTCTCAAATTTCTTTCCCAAAATCCCCGCTACCTCTCTTGCAAACCCCACCACCCCAAAACAATCCGGCCGATGCGTCAGTGATTTATTCTCCACATCCAACAGCACATCATCCAACCCAAACCTCTCCGCAAACCCTCTCCCCACCAAGTCCTCCTGAGTTTCACTAGCTCGCGTGGAACTCCCCAGATCCACAATCCCATCATGTTCCTCGCCCAGCCCCAGTTCTTTCATCGAAGCTAACATCCCATTACTTACATGTCCACGCAATTTCCTCGCTTCCAGCACAAACGGTTCATCATCGCCCCAAGTCTCCGGCACCACCACTCCAGGCGGCAACCAAACCGCCATCATCCCCGCCTTCGCATTCGGCGCCCCACAAACTACCTTCACTAGCCCATCCTCACCCCTCTCCATCCCCTCCACTACACCGCCATCATCCACCCTGCATAAACTCAAATGATCCGATCCCTCCACCCCCTCACACTCCACCACTTTCACAATCACCACACCGGCATACTTCTCCGCCCAGTCTTCCTTCCCTTCAATCTCCACCAGCCGCGCCCCGATCAAAACCCCCAGCTCCTCCACGCTCACATCAATATCCACATACTCCTTCAGCCAGTTCAACGACACAATCACGACGATTCTCCTTCCTCATTTTCTTTTCTCTCAGCTAGCCATTTTCCAATCTCCTCCAGCGACCGCCCAGCCCCCACCCAACCATCTGCATTCTCCTCAAAATCCTTCACTACATCCTTGTATTTCATCCAAAAAATCTCCGCTACCTCCCGCTCATCCACCTTAAACTCCTCCACACTCCACTCGCACCTCCCCACATACCACTGCGTAAAATGCCGATAATTCCCATCCCGAAAATCCTTAAACAACTCCTCAAACTCCACCCCCGAAACTCCCAGCTCCTCCTCCGCCTCCTTCACGATATTTTCTAAATAACTCTCCCCTTCCTCCACCGTCCCCGCTGCCGAACATGCCAGCCTCCCAGGATGATGCGACTTCGAATACGCCCGCCTCGCCACCAGCAGCTCCCCCCTAGAATTCACCAACCAAAGCGCCGCCACCCGATAAATAATCTCTCTATTTTCATCAACTTCCTCCCGCTTCTTCGCCCCAATCACCTCATCCTTCTCATCCACAATCACAATCTTCGTCATCTCAGTACCTCCTCCACCAGCTCAGGAAACTCCTCTGTCTCCATATGTTTCAAGATAAAATGCCCGCACCCCTCCAACTTCACCACCCTCATCCCGTCCACCTTCTCCTTCAAAACCTCCACGCTCTCGTTAATCTGCGGCATATCATTCGTTGACTCCACTAACACCACTCCATCTACCGTCTTCTCCACCAAATCCCGATCAATCTCAAACTCAAAAAATTCCTGATCAAACGGCTCTGTCCACTCATATTTTATCCCCAGCCACGGTGCCACCAAAACCACCTTCCTCACCCGCACGTCCTCCTCACTCAAATACCTCACCAAAAACCCAGCCCCGCAACTATGCCCCACCAACACCGTCTCCTTATCCAGCTCAAACCTCTCCAGCTCCTTCTTCCAGACTTCATACTCAGGATAATACGAATTCGGCATCTCAATCGCCACCGCATGCACGCCCGCCACCATCAGCCGCTTACTCACCCACGGAAACCAATGACAATTACTCGCCGTCGGAATCTCCAGATTATCAAACTCTTCCCTATCCCCCCATCCATGAATCAAAATCGCCTTCTTCACTTCAGCGCCTCCCAAATCTCATCCGCGCTCAACCCCGCCAGTTTATTCTCCCCAAAAACTTTCCCACTCACCACCGTAATCGGCACTAGATGTACATGTACATGCGGCACATCCACCCCGAGAATCTCCATCCGCGTCCGACAACCCGTCACTCTCTCCAGTCGCACCGCCAACTCCTTCGACACTCGCATCAGCTCACTCCACACCTCATCCTCCAGTTCATAAAACTTATCTACCGCAATCCTCGGCACCACCAACAGATGCCCCTCATCGCTCTGATCAATATCCAAAAACGCCACTACCGTCTCATTCTCATAAACCTTCCGACTCGGCAACTCCCCGTCGATCACCCGCTCAAAAACCGTCCTACTCATCCGCCCCCTCACCATACCAATGATACCTACTGTCCGGATATTGATCCGTCAACGCCTCAAAAAGCGTCACCGTCCGCCTCGAGTCGAAACAAACATCCGGCAAACAAGTTAAACTCTCCGGATCCCGCCTACACTCAGACACCACGTCACACTCCAGCCCCATCCTCACCAGCGGCACCGCAAAAACCAACACCGCCAAAACCCCCAGCCCAGCTACCACGCCCGCGATCAGTTTCACTTTTCCCATCACTAAAACTCCTTCAAAAACTTCAATTTCCCACTCTCGAACCACCGTATATCATCGATCCCATACTTCAACATCACCAGTCGCTCGATCCCCCCACCCCACGCAAACCCTTTATAAACCTCTGGGTCAATCCCCGCCGTCTTCAGAACATTCGGATGGATCATCCCACATCCGAGCATCTCCAGCCACCCATCGCCCTTCCCGCCGAGACTCGCAGGCTTCTCAATCGCAAACTCCAAACTTGGCTCCGTAAAAGGAAAATACCCTGGCTGCGTCCTGATTTTCAACTTCTGCCCATAATACGTCTCAAAAAACTCGCGCAACACCCCCAGCATCTGCCCCAGTGTCGCATCTTTCGACACAAAAACCCCCTCACACTGATAAAAAGTATGTTCGTGTGTCGCATCCACATCCTCATTTCTAAATACCCGCCCAGGAACAACAACAGCAATCTGTCCACCCGCCTCCAACTTCTCTCGCCCCGCCGTCAAAACCCTATATTGCATAGTCGACGTATGCGCAGGCGGGATAAACCCTTCACTCGTCCGAAAAGTATCATATCCATCTCTCGCAGGGTGACCATCAGGAAAGTTCAACGCCCCAAACATATGAAAATCATCATCCAGCTGCCTCGACTCCACCACCTCAAACCCCATCTTCTGGTAAATATCCGCCACCCGCTCAATTTCTACCATCAACGGATGCCGCGAACTACTCTCCGCCGTCATCAGTTCAGGCAATTTCCCGTTCACACCCATCGGCGCCGTCACGTCGATCGCCTCCACCGCCGCACTCTCTCGTTCCGCCTCAATCTCCACAATCATCCCCTCCAACTCCACCTTCAGCTCATTCACCTTCCGCCCAAACCCCCCACGCTCCTCCGCTGGCAACTTCGCAATCTCCCCATACAACCCCCTCAGCTCTTTCGCACGCAAAACACTCCTCGGATCCTCCGCCACCTTCACCCGCTCCATCAATAATTTCTTCACTTCATCAATTTTCATCATCCTACCTCAATGTCAAAAACACTATCAAAATCGCCACCGCCACCAGCACAAACAGCGCTACCCACGCCCCCGCCAGCGATGTCGTCTGTTTCATATCTCGCTGATGCACCGAATCTTCCACGAAATCCGTCTTCGCACCTTCATCCAGCGACGTCCGCTGCGCCTTCTCCCTTAATTCCGCCGCCACGCGATCTCGCAGCTGACTTCTTTGCCCATCTTGTTTTACGATTAGTCCCATACTCACATTCTACACTGTTTCCCAGATTATTCCAAAAGCCACTCATGCCGCTTGATAATATGATATAATAGTCGCATATTTTCATTTAAGGAGGTAAAATGGCCACGAAAAAAGCCAAAACTGCGTCGAAGTCCAAATCTTCCGCCGCTACAAAGACCCAAAAAGCCAAAACTACAACATCATCAATAAAGAAAAAAACCGAGACTCTAAAAGCCGAAACTTTTACCGCGACCCCACAACAATCAGGTCTCGTCAAGAGTTTCTTTAGCAAAAAATACACCGAAACAGAAGATGCTTCTACTATCTTCCAGCGACCAGCTTTCATCGGCGCACTCGTCGCTGAAATCATCGGCGTCTTCCTACTTACCACGCTATTCCTGATGCTCCAAGCAAATCCTCACTTCATCTGGCTTAGTGTTATTGGTGTTACTATTCTCGTTTATTCCATCTCTGGCGCCAATCTCAACCCATTAGTAACACTCGGCTTAGCTGTCACGCGCCGCATCTCGGCGATCCGCGCAGTCTTCTATATCCTCGCACAAGCTATCGGTGCTATGCTTGCTTTCGTCATGCTACGATCATTCATCTCTGTACATCCAGAAGTTAGCGCAGAGATGGCTCAGTTTGGGCAGCACGCTCCAGAACTCTTCACTATGCTCCCACTTCCAGCTGACGGCGAGTGGCACGTACTTGCAATTGAGCTCATCGGTGCTATCATCATAGGTCTCTTCTTTGCCCGCGCCCTCCAGTACCGCAAGAGTGTCTTCACTTTTGCCGCTACTGTCGGTCTTGGTGTTTCAGCTGCGGTAATCTTCGCCTCTGTTGCAACCATGTTTATTGGCGGTGGCAGTTTCGCACTAAACCCAGCAATCGCCCTCTCGATGGAAGCTTTCAATAACGACGCTATCGCCCTCAACTGGGGTCTACTAGTTTACTTGATAGCTCCTCTGGCTGGTGGTATTATCGGCTTCATCCTAAACGACATCCTCGCAACCTCCACCAACACCCTTGAGAAATAAATCCTGAACTATCCCGAAAACCAAACACCTCCCTAGTGGGGGTGTTTTCCTTACGTAATTATATATTCTGTTTCTTACAGAATCCACACACCCACACATATTGCCAGAGTAAGTATAATCTGTTATTATATATCCGAAAATAAGTGTTTAGCTATTTTAGAACCTACAAAAGGAGGTCTGTGACCTATGCTACATCACGATACACCCGAAAAAAGCATATCTGAACAAATCACCGAAATGTTCCGAATTCTCGGCGGCGAAAAAGCCGCTCTACAAGCCCTACTACTCGATGGCCCAAATGGCAAAATTGTAAAATCAATCCTTGACGACCCTGACGTGCCACCGCAAGACAGAGAATTTTTCTATAACTTCCTAGCTGCTATCAAACACGAACTCAGATACTCTGCGCCAAACTCCAAAGACTCAGGATTTTACCAGCGTTGCCTCACAAGAACTATGTATCTATACAGACTTAAGTTCATAGTCTCCCATCTTTGGGATGTAGCACTACCTTACTCCAGCGATACACCCATCCGTACGTAATCTTTTATCCCAGACTCCTCCCACCCCAAAACCGCACTCTAAAAAGTGCGGTTTTACTTTTTAAATCCGCTTACTTCCCCGCCGGCTTCTCCACCACATTCGCCTCAATCTGCCGCTCACTCCCCGCAATCTTCACCACATCCTTATCCACCTTCTCCACCTCCTTATACGCCGAATTATAATGCCCCACAGTCGTCCCTAACGAATTCCCCAACTTCACCATATACTCATCAAATTTCCCAATATGCACCCCCAACTTCGCCACCCGCGCCTGAATCTCTTTCGCCTCCTTCTCGATCTGCAAACTCCTCAGCCCCTGCAAAACCGTCTGCAAATACGCCATAAAACTCGTAGGCGACACAATTATCACCTTCCGATCCCGAAAAGCATACTCAATCAAATCCCGACTCGACACCCCCGTCCCCACACCTCCCACTAGCAGATCATAATAAAGCGACTCACTAGGAATAAACATAAACGCAAAATCCATCGTCCCTTCCCGCGGCCGAATATATCCACTCGTCTCATCAATCCTCCCCTTCAAATCCGCCTTCACTTTCGCCAAATACTTCTCCCTCTCCTCCCCTTCCGCCTCGATCATCCGATTATAATTCTCCAAACTGAATTTCGAATCCACTGGCAGCATCTTCCCCTTATCCAGCAGCACAACCGCATCCACAATTTTCCCATCCTTAAACTTATGCTGCATCTTATACTGCCCCGCCGGCAAAACATTCTCGAGCACCGACTCCAAATAAAACTCTCCAAACACCCCCCTCTGCTTCGGATTCGACAAAACATTCTGCAAAGTCTTCAACTCATCCGCCACACTCACCACCCTCTTATTAGTCTCATCCAATTTCGCCAGCCTCGCACTCACATCCCCCACCAGCTTAGAAGACTCCGACAACTGCTTCATCACAGACGACTGTACTGCCGCATTATTCCGATCCAACTTCTCCCCCATCACTTCCGTCAGTCTCTCCATCCGCCGCGAAATCTCCCCCATCTCCTCCTTCAGCTTATCATCAACCACACCCTTCCTTTCACCACCAAGAGCCTTCGCTGCCAAAACCGCCATCACCAACCCCACCACTACAATCATCAAAGTAACAATAACTATTTCCATAACCACAATTATATCAGCATTCGTACCAACATAACCATCACCAGCGCCAAAATCCCCGCAATCTTCAAATCTCGAACTCTAAAAATCTGATAAAACACCGCTGTCACCAGCCCATACAAAATCATAAATGCCAACACTAACCCCACTAAGTTCTCATCCGTCCGCGCAAACCCCCAGAGTGCAATCAAATTCGCTAAAAGTACCAATGGTCCCTGATGAATTTTCGCCACCACTACATTCACCATCCCGATCAAAAACGTCAACACCAGCGCAATATTAAACATAACTGGAAATTCCACACCCGTAAAAATCTGGCTAAGTAGGTACGCCACTAACACCGTTACCGCCCCAATCGCCACACCAACACCAACAACCCCCGCGAATTTCTTCGGCGAAGAAGTCCTCAGCATCTTGTCATCCAACATGTTCACTCTCTGATATCTCTCCATTAACCATATTTTACACTATTTTTGTGATAAAATAAATCAGCATGACAAAAAACTCTAAAAAGTCGAAACACCACTCCCCTGAAAAACCCAAAAAATCCCCCTCAGTTATTTCTCGCATATGTAATCTCTCTAAAAAATCTCTCCTCAAAATTCGTACAAAAATCACCAATTTCTACCGTCGCGATAAATTCGCCATCTTCATCGCCGCAAACATCCTCTTCGTCCTCCTTGCCGCCATCGCTATCATGTTCTTCGTCCAGATCTCCTACGAAATCAGCGCCTCAGAAGTTTCACTCTACCGCTGGAACTTCTTCGACAACCCAAATGTCGTCCGCTACACTATCATACTTATCGCTGCCATGCTCGTATTCCTCACGGGCGTATTCGGTAGTACTATCATCGCCACAGCCACCCTCTTCAGTACTTTTATTGTCATCATGTTCATTAATGCCTACAAATTCCAATACCGCGGTGCCCCACTCCTCCCCGAAGATTTCCTCCTCGCCGCCCAAGCCGCTTCACTTGTCCACTTCGTCCACCCATTAAACCTCATCCGCCTCATCGCCACCGTCCTCATCGTCATTGCGCTCGCCATCACCATCCAGCGCTATCTCCGCCGCCGCTTCTTCATCAACCGCTTCTCCAAAAAAACCCGTCTCATCACTCGAACCCTCATGATTGCTATCAGTGCTACCTTTCTCATCGCTGGTACCGACTTCATCCGCAACAACCAAGGCCTCAACTATGAGCGCAACGAATTTCTCAACACCTACCTCGTAGCCTGGAACCAAAACGAAAACTACGATCGCAACGGCTTCATTATCGGATTCATCTATAACCTCCACGCCATGCGCATCCTCACTCCAGAGGGTTACAGCGCTCAAGCAGTCGCCGACATCATAGCCTACTACCAACGCATTGCCGACATAGAAAACGCCGCCCGCCCTAGCCTCGCCGACTCCGACATCAACATTATTTTCGTTATGAACGAATCCTTCTTCGACCCCAGCATCGTCTCTCGCTGGTACCCCTTCACCGGCGGCAACCCCACACCAAACCTCCACGCCATCCAACAACACCCCCGATCCGCCCACGGCTGGCACTTCTCGCAGGACTTCGGTGGCGGCACCGCCAACATCGAATTCGAAGCCCTCACAAGCCTCACTAACTTCTTTGCAAACGTCATGCCATTCGTCCACTTCGCCTCCCGTCGCCCCATCCCATCCATCGCCAGCCATCTCCGCGACTATGGTTTCACCACCACCGGCATCCACTCTTTCCACGGCACTATGTATAAACGTAACCTAGTCTACCCCCTTCTCGGATTTCAATACTTCTTTGACGAGTCCGATTTCCCAGACGACGCTGAACGCTTCCATTATATCTCAGACGGCGCCTCCTATGACCTCGCTATGGACATTATTGAAAATTCTGACACACCTCAATTCATCAACCTCGTCACTATGCAAAATCACTCTCCTTTCGTCGGCCGCTTCCCCACCCACCAATTCCAATCCCACGCACAAATCGACCCTCACGCAAACGAAGCCATCAACAACTACCTCGAATCCCTCTCGATCTCCGACGCCGCCCTCGGCCAGCTCATCGACCGCATCGACGCCTCTGACCAACGCATCGCCCTCGTCTTCTGGGGCGACCACGCCCCCGGCATCTTCGGCCATTTCTGGGACGAATCCTACCAATACATCCACCGCACCCCTCTCTTTTTCTACGCCAACTTCGACACCCCCAACCCTCGCTCAGACCTCGGTACCATCTCCTCCAACTTTATTCTCACAGCCTTCTTCGACTTCCTCGGTGTTCAAAAACCTCCTCTCCACTTCCTCTTAGACGAAGTAAAGGCCGACTTCCCTATCCTCGCCCGCCCCAATTTCCGCCACGGCATCCCGCATCCACTACCCTACGCACTCACCCAATACGAGCTACTCACCTACCACTTCATCAGCACCTCCTCCAGCCGCTAACTTCCCCACTACTAAACCACTTCCGATAAAAAAGAGCGCACATCACAGTACGCTCTCTAGCTAATTAAATCTCGCTAACGACCTAGGGCTTTCTTTGCTAAAACCTTGCCTCGCCAAAACAAATAGCCACTCACTGCGACTACAGGTGTTGTATGGAGTAAAGCCCACATCATAGACATAAACATCCTATAATCTATAGCTACGTGTGCAGCCAGCGCTACTACAGCTACAACATACGACAATACAGTATTTAACCTAGTACTCCCATGATCCAACTCCTTAGATAGCTGCTTCCGCATATACTTACAGTAGTCATACCACAGATGTACACATACCGCCCTAATACACAGGCTCATACTCAGCCAAGTCATCACCATACTTATCATCCCGACTGACAGTCGCCCTCCAGACGCCAATAGTCCAAAGACCAGCATAATCAATGTAATCTTCATAAAATACTCTGCCGCAACAAACATCAATCTGATCCTAGTTCGAAACTCTTTGTCTGTAACCCAGAGACCTCCACTACCAACGCTCGACCCGAAGAACCCGCTCCAAACTCCACTTATTCGTGTCACTACTACCTCGAAAACCTCCCTCACATCCGCCTTCCTCCATTTCTCCAAGATTTAATTCTAACGTACTACGCTCCGTACCTAGCTATAGATCCATAACCTAAAACATATAACAATATAGTCACACACTCCAACCAGCTAGTCAAGTGTTACTAACTCTCTCTTGCGCCCGCTTCACAATTTCTTTTCTGAGCATAAACTTCTCCAACACCAAAACCTCACTCTCCACGTCACCACCCAGCAACTCACTTATCCCCACAGCCAGCCCCTCCGCCGCCACAACATAGCTCTTCCCATCTTTCAACGAAATCACATTCATCATCCAGCTATCCCCATCAAAAACCCCTTCCAGTTCATCCGCCCTAGCCAGCACTTTTTCATGATCAAAAACCACCACCTGCCCGACCTCTTCAGGCAGCCCTTCCACACCTGGATACTTCACGTCATCCCGAATCGCCCCAGCCAGATCCGTCAAAACCCCATCCTCGCACGCCCTGAAATACTCCGCCGCCCAATTCTCATCCAGCCCACCGATCTCCAACAGTTCCCGATACGCCCCCCTGTCTCGCTCCGTCGTCACTCCCGCCCGCAGATTCAGCGTATTATCCAAAATCGCCGCACTCATCAGTTTACACATCCGCTCGTCCAGCAACTCCACCTTTCCCCACTCCATATACTTTTCATAAATCATCGTACATACCGACCCGATAAATTCAATCTGCGCACCCTCGCCAATCCTCTCCGCCCAAAACTCCTCAAACCCCGTATGATGATCGATCACCTCCACCACTCGATCCAATTCCACGAACTTTTCAAACATCTCAGGATCACTCAAATCCACCATTACGAACTTATCCTCGCTCGTCACCCCGCCACTCTCCATCACAAAACCCAAATCCTTAACCAGCTTCGGCACACTCCAATTCACTGGCGCATCACTCACTGCTCGCGCCTCCACTCCCACACTCCTCAACAACTCCGCGTATGCGATACACCCCGCATACGCATCAATATCCAAATATTTCCATCCCGCTGTCACCACTACGCTTTTCGCACCCAACATCATACCCATCACCACCCTACTCCACCCTCTTCACCCGCACCGCAAAACCTCCACCTTCCGCCATCCACACCTCTAGCCGATCTCCCTTTTTCACTCTTCGCTTCTCTATCACGACCGCCAGAGGATTCTCCCGGAAATGCGCCCTCCCTTCTGCTCCCACCCACGTCACACCCTCCGCCTCTTGCTCACATCCATCGCGATAGATCTCCGCCTCATACTCACAACCTTCATCGAGGAACTCAAAATACACACTCACCGCCCGCGCGTCTTCATTCGTCACACCACCCACATACCAGTCGTCCGACTCTCTATCCTGACGCGCCACCACCCAGCACTCACCGATCTCTCCCACTAGCGGTACTGTCTTCTGCCAGTCCGCCGGCACATCCTGCACAAATTTAAACGCCGGATTCCCTTCATAAAACCTCGGTCGATCCGCCGCCATCTGCCACGAGCTATAAATAGTCACAAACAACGCCAACTGTCGCGCTAGCGTACTCCATACAGTCTTCACTCCGTTCGAGTGGATATCAAAAATCCCCGGCGTATAATCAAACCCTCCGGCCAGACCTCTCGTAAACGGAATTATCGTGTGGTGCTCAGGCGTCATCCCGCCACCCTCGTACTCCTGTCCACGCGCACCCTCTCGCGTCATAATATTCGGCCACGTCCGCTCGATCCCCGTCCCCTTAATTGGTTCATGGATATTCAGCATCATCCCGTATTTCGCCGCTATCTCCGCCACTCTCTGGTAATGCCTCACCCCCGGCTGGCAGTGATGAAACTCCCTCGTCCCATCAATCAACATCCTCGTCCCCGCATACCCCAGCTTGATATATTTCACCCCATGATCCTTGTAAAACTCAAACGCCTCCGGCCACTGTGACTCATAATTCTCGATAAACCCAACTGTTTCGTGATGCCCCACGATCTCCACCCCTTTCTCCTTCGCGTAGTCCGCCACTTTCTTCATATTAAAATCAGGATACGCCAACGTGAATTTGTTATCCTTCCCGCATTCCAGCCAATCCCCCTCCCACCCCTCATTCCACCCCTCGATCAAAACCGCCCGAATCCCCAACTTCGCCGCATAGTCGATATATTCCATCGTATTTTCCGTCGTCGCCCCATGCCGATCACCCGCATGCCACGTCTGTTCCCCGATATGCAGCGACCACCAAATCCCCAGATACTTCATCGGCTTCACCCACGCAAAATCCTCCCGCGCAGGTTCATTCAAATTCAACATGATCCGATTCACAGCCAAATCCATCGCCCGACTCGCCACCATCACTACTCTCCACGGCGTATTAAACGGTAGTTCGATCTGCGCCGCATCTCCGTTCGCCATCGGTGTCACCTCTGCACGCAAAGTATCTCCATGTCGCCGCACCACCATCGCTCCATAGTCATACAGCGCCGCCTCATGTATCGAAACATACGCTCCGCTCGTCGTCTTGATCGTCAACGGCGTATGTACAGGCTTATCCATCGCCACCACCTGACTCCGCTGATACAGATACTCATACCGATCCGGCTGATATGCAGGAATCCACCACGCCCGCCCATTTTGGTCCACATTAAACTCCGTCAACTCCTCTTTCACCGTCAACTGCTCTACACCCCGCTCCGCGATCTCATACCTAAACCCAATTCCGTCATCAAAAACCCTCACCCTCACCACAATCACCCCACGCTCATCCTCCAAACACCCCAGCCGAAACTCCCCCTCATGATACTTATTCACTACCACCTTCTCTTCTCCAAACACCGTCTCCCACTTCGAATTCACCTCCTGCCCTTTCACTGCCAGCAACTTAAACTTCCGACCAAACGACTCCTCCCCCACAAAGTCCAGCCCTAGCTTCGACTCTCGGACTATCACCTTCTCATCCCTCTTTAGTGAGTAAAACACTCCACCATCCCTCACTCCCAGCATAAACCTCACCCGTCCACTCGGCGAAAACACCTCGTGACTATATTCTCCCGTCTGGGTTTTCTGACTAAACTTATTCCCCAGCCATTTCATGCAAATCCTCCTTATGTTTTCTTAATTTTACCATGTCCGGCGCAAAAAACGACCCCTCCTGAAAACTCAGAAGAGGTCTTTATTTATTATAAGATCTCAGTTTAATATTATTACGCTGGCCGCAACTCACCCGCCTTTATATCTGCAAGTGCCTTCTTCAGGGTCGCAAACCCCACACTCTCAGCCCGAAGCTGCGGGTAACCATAGATAGCTCCATTTTGTGACCTTGTCCATCTTATGACAACACCGCTACTTCCGATATATACCTGTATACCTTCAAGTCCATAATTTTCCCAAGTATATAGCATAACCCCCGCTTCAAGTATCCCTCCTTTCCACTCGATAGGTTGCCTTATGAGTTCTCTATACACCTCATAGCCACCTTCGGTCACATATACTCCATCGCCAGACAGCTTTTCACGAAATTCTTCCAGAAGTTCTCGTTTAAACCTTCGCACCAAACCTTTATGCCCTCTTGGCATAGAATCACCATCCTTTTAATATGTTTTGAGATCCGCTAACGTACTAACACCACCACGTCACTTTCCAACTATAACATACCCTCTACAACTCCTCACCAAAAGATGTTACAATCTTCCAAGTACGCACATCACCATTTCAATATCTTGGGGAGTCGCCAAGCGGTAAGGCACTGGGTTCTGGTCCCAGCATGCAGGGGTTCGAATCCCTTCTCCCCAGCCAAGAAGAATGATTGTCACAAAAAGCCATCAAATCGAATGGCTTTTTGTATTGCCACCTCAGTTGTAATAAAATACTGACAAATTCTCCTCGAATAGTGAGAGATGAAACTTCTTGTAGTTACTCCCAAAATATGCTAGTGTTTTTCTAATAGACTTTGGAGTGTCGTAAGTTCAAAGTTAAGCCAATTTAATGCGGAGGAGATTTTCAATGCAATCAACTAACAAACTATTTAACAGGCTGCTTCTTTCAATTTCCACCTTGATTCTTGCTGTATTTGGCGCAGTAGTTATATCTAATAGTGCATACGGGCTAGCCGACAGAGATAGTGTAATAATTGAAGGGCCGAGTAGTAATAAAATCCAAACTATCGGAAATAACGAATCAAAGCTAAATCTCACAACGAACATTACTCTGTCTGCTGATGATAATCTATACGTCACTCTCACCCTGCAAACACCCCCAGACGAAGATCTGTCGAACATTCCTGGTACCCCAAATACAGGCTATGGCGCTTCACAGATAAACGGCGGACTGTCTTATCAAAATTTTTTAATCGTCGGTGCATTAGCGCTAATTATTATCACTGCCATATTCCTGCTCGCTAAAAAACCTTCTAAAAGATTCATCGGCACTATATCTGTCACGATTTTATCTGTCATTACACTCGGTACTGTCAGCGCGTCTGGTGGTGTCGCTACAGTCACTGTATCACTCTCGGACGACACTCTGTCGGCATTTTCATTCAATCAAATCACATCTATATCTAACGGCACATACACTATGACTGAAGAAAGTGGTGAAATAGTTGGCTTTACATGGAATCTCCCAAGCATAGAACCAACCCAGAGCATCACTTATCGCGCAGACCTACAAGATAGTTGCGTGTTTAATCTTGGTGAAATACCCATCCACACTATTAACGCCGAACTCGGCAGTGGAACTTATAACTCACAAAGTCCATCTGTAACGTTCTCCACGAAGCAACAAACTGAAGCACCCGCAAACGCTATCATACCTATATTCTGCAACGGACTACTAGAACTGATCGGCAGCAACGAAGTAGTATCATTATCCTCGACCAATAGGAAATACACACTCAGCCCAGAAAGTAGCTATATTTTACTGAAAGACCTTGATCTAGTAGACCTTAACTGGACACCCCTACCTACTTTCTCAGGAGTATTTGACGGTAACAATCACGCTATTGACAACATGACAATTAATACTACGGGCGGCGCAGGACTGTTCAGCGGACTAGATGGAGGAACTGTCAAAAACCTGGCTATGACCAATGTTGATATTACAGCTACAGTTCGTGGCGGAGGCAGCATCACAGGAGGGATGACTAATGGCGCCCTCATCGAAAATAGTTTTGCCGATGTCACTATGGATATAGTTGGATATGGCGGCGGACTCACAGGCCTACTTGCAGGTGGCAGCATAATCAGAAACAGTTACGCTATTGTAGATATACAGTCCGACACGACTGGATTCCCTAATTTATGGTCTGCTGTCGGCGGCCTCGCGGGCTGGTCAGCTTGGGCGGGTGGTGCTGGTTATATTGAGAATTCTTTCGCCACCGGAACGATTACTTCAACAGGAGCATACACCGGAGGTCTTCTCGGATATAATGAATACGACGACAACATAATAAATTCTTATTCTTTCGTCACAGTCTTAAATGGTTGGCATATCGGAAGGATTCAGGGAGCTGGCTGGAGGATAGGTGTTAACAACCACGCATACGAAGGAATACTGGTTAATTCCAACGCCATAGCCACAGGAACTACTACTAATTATCACGGACAGAGTATCACATTTTCAGATGCCACAACACAAACACACTTCGAAACTATCGGACTTTGGGGGTTTGATGCAAACGGCCCCTGGACATTCAACCACACAAATGTCGCTTCAGGCACAAACCTGCCAATACTACAGTCATTCATAAATGTCACTCAACGCCCCAATCTTTAGATAACCTCCCTAAAACCAACCCGATAAAATCCCAATATCTGCTATAATTCTCTTATGCGAACCCACACCCCGCCAGACGCCATCCTCATCCCCGCTCACGCCGAAAAAGTCTTCTCTGGCAAAATCTTCGATATCTACCAATGGCAGCAGCAATTATTCGACGGTTCCACCGCCACTTTTGAAATGGCTAAACGCCCCGACACCGTCACTATTCTCGCTATTCATGACGACAAAATCGTCATCATAAACGACCAGCAACCCCATCGCCCCGCCCACCTCTCCCTCCCAGGCGGCCGCCACGACCAGCCTCACGAGACCGAACTCGACGCCGCCAAACGCGAACTCCTCGAAGAAACTGGCCTCTCCTTCCATTCCTGGAAGCTCGTCGACTGCCACGCACCCATCACCGAAACCAACAAAATCGAATGGCTTCTCTACACTTTCATCGCCTTCGACTTCGACCGAGAAGTTGCCCCACACACCGACCCAGGCGAAAAAATCTCCGTCCAATATCTCCCCTACGACGAACTAGTAAATCTCAGCGCAGACCCAAGCAATTCTTCCCTCCACAAATTCCACCCAATTATCAAATCCGCAAACTCCATCGACGGTCTCAAAAACCTCCCAAGTCTCACAAAATAACCTCATCTACACCTACAGAATATTGACACTACCCACACAAGATGGTATTATCTCTCAATACAATGCACCTTACAAATTCAGCTTCGAAAGGAGATTTTTATGCCTAGAATGACCACCGCCAGTCCTATTCGCGAATTTCTCAACAATCCCGATTACATGAAAGAAATCTTCCCTGACCACCCACGACTCACCAAACAGATCACTGAGCGCATCCGCATCCATAGTATCATCGCTATTATTTTCAACAAGATCAAAGATCCTCGCACCACCATCTCCGCCGCCCTCGAAAACGGCGAGGTTACAGTTGAAGATGTCGATCTTCTCTACTCTAACCTCACCACAATACTCAAAGGTCCTTACCTCGGAAGCTCCGACAACCACTACCTCGCCCTCTACTTACCTTTTGAAATCCTACCCGACCCTACTCTCACCAGATCCACCGCGATAAATAGTTTCATTAATCACTACAGGACAGCTTGGCGCTATCTACTAGCTAAAGAAGACGTCCGCGCAAACTTCGTAGATGGCGACGTTCTCGAACTCGCAGCTCGCGCCAGCGACCCACAACCAGTCGTAAAAGCCGCCCATATCAGTCCTTGGCTTGTCCGTGCTGGTATCGTTCCGTTCGATGATATCGTTTATAATACACAACACTCCGACAACTTAGTTCTTCGCCACAGCTTCGCAGACACTCTCTCACTCTACACCGACCTCAACCTCGTGAGTAAAAAATCCCTCGACTACTTCACTCGCATCATCAGATCTCTCCCTCCACTCCCCGAACAAAAAGATCCTATCTACATCTCACCTGAGCGTCTAGGTTGGCTACTCAGCAGAGATAAAGAAGAGAAAATCATCCGCCCATCCGCAAACACACCATTCGATCAGTTACCCGACTTAGCTGCACCATTCTCGTCTCGCATTTCCGAGCTCACTCCCGAGATCGAAAGAGTCAAACAAGCCTTCGCCGAAAACTCCTGGCTTCTCGACTATTTCCACCCCATAGCTCTCCTTGGCGGCTCTCGGATAAAAGGCTACAGCACTGCAAACTCCGATACTGATCTCTACCTAATCGCCAAAAAGCCCCTAGAGAATAATCCTCTGTCTCTCGTACGAGATGCTGGCATCACAAACGCCTTTCTAGGTTTCTCACTCAACACCCTTAATCCGAATGACAACTTAAGCGACGAGGATATCCATTTCGCCCGAGTGCAAAAAATCCATATCCTGTTCAACTCCATACCAATCGGCGACCCTGCGTTTATCCAGACTTTCATAAAAGAAACTTTAAAAGAATACCTCCACTGCGATGCGCCCACACGACTCGACTGTCTCGATCGCCTCGAATTCGACGCCCTCCTATACCGTCTTTGTCACACAGGCTACGCTCGCACACACCCCCAATACAACCCTGAGTTTGCTCGCCACGCTGGCATCGATGGCTCCAGCGCATTCTACGATTCTGGTTTCCGTCGCATCGCTACACTATTATTCTTATCGCACGTTTTCCTCCCGAAGCTCAATTGACAAAAAGCCTCCTTCAACAAGAGGCTTTTTTCACGCCCATACATCCACTTCTACCATTGACATCAAGCGTAGGTTGTGATTAAGTGTACAAGATTTGCTGGGTCATTTTTTCTTGGGCGATCGCCAGCTTCTGTATTGGTTGAATTTCAACCATCAATTCCTTCGCAGCCACAGACGCGACGCCCATTAACAACCCAGCACAAACTTTAGAACAATCCAAAATCCCAAAAAGTGAGGTGAAGAATTTGTGAATCTCAAGCTAG
Source organism: Candidatus Saccharimonadota bacterium (assembly GCA_009785325.1). GTDB lineage: Bacteria > Patescibacteriota > Saccharimonadia > Saccharimonadales > Saccharimonadaceae > WQWN01. The sequence continues at coordinate 24,453 of WQWN01000002.1, read as the reverse complement.
GTGACCACACGTATGTTGTTACAAAACCCGTAGCAGAGATGGAGGCCTTTAAGGTCTACCTCTGCAAAGACGCAGATGGCAATCTGTTGTTTCTGCAAATCGCAAAAGATAACTCTGCAGAAAACAGCGCCATCCTCGAGAAGTCCGCGTACACACTACGCGAGCTCCAGAGGTACGCCGACCAAATCGAGCAGGTACACTCCGAAAACAACTCAGGGAAGACTGTCGGTTACGACCGCTTCTTTCCACAGGTAGTCCAGAGTGAACGTGCAGGCGAAGACCAGGGTAATCGCATGGTAAACATCCTGTCTATCAAAATGGATCCTCGCGATCCTACTGGTATCGACAGTATGATTCCACTCGCGAAAATCCCCGCGTCCAGCCAAAAGGTCGACGAAAAAACCAGTGCATGGATCATGGGTAGGTTTTTAAAACTACTCGCCTTCCTGCACCACGTCGGTATCGGCATCGACATCACACCCGAAAACGTGCTTTTATCCGGCCCTGAACAGTACCACAATATCGTTCTGTTCGACTGGTCAAAAGCCCTTTTCGCCAACATGTCATTGCTACCAGCATCATGGATCGGGAACGTCAGAAGCGCCGCTCAAACAACTCTCCAGTTGCTCGACGCCGCCGAAGGATCGTCTCCCACTCCAGAGTACGACGCATTCTTAACGATGCTCGCACGAAAAACATTTGTTGAGCTCTCCAAGCATTTCGGGGACAGCCACGAAGTCCACCGCGAGTTCTATGAGCTCATCGGCAGACTTTGGGGCAGCAACTACCATCCCATGACCATCATTCCGAAATAACTTCCCAAAAAATCTTGAAAGGCAGGTACTCCAAGATGGGTAAAGAAGTCCCAACCAGAACAACCTACGAAGCAGCAAGACACACTTTCGGCGCAACAAGTGACACACACGTCACACACGCCGCCGAGCAAAAAGCCAAAACAACCGGCAAGCTCGCACCCGAAGTCGACCCTGCGTTAGGTCATCCCGACGCGATTCGCCATTCCAAACTCAGACTCGACAAGCATGGTGACAGGCTTATCGTCACAGTTGGCTGCCCCATGGACATCGAGTCCATCTGCGACACAACTGGCAGCATGGGCGACAACGTCGACACAGCACTGCGCGTATTTCCAGACACTTATGACCTGGTGAGCAAAGTGCTTCCCGGCTATGACCCCCAACTTGCACTCGGCATTTTTGCCGACATTCAAGACAAATGGCCGCTGCAGCGTCCGCAGTTCGAAATGACCGCGGACAAAATCGTAGAATACCTCACGAACATGTCCCCCGAACGCGCAGGAAAAGACACACCCGAGGATCCTCAATACGGACTCTTCGGTGCCGCGTTCCTAACGGCGACATACACAAACCGTATCGGCCTCAAAGGCTACCACTTCACTATCTCGGACGCCCCCGGGCGCGACGGCAGCAATAGTAATGCTCTCGCGTTCAGTATCAGCAACCTCCAACGCGTTTTCGGAGACAGTGTTTTCGACCTCGTACGCCAAAACGGCCACGAAATCGACGAACATAACCTCCCGAGTACGCACTCTACTGTTCGACACCTCCTGAAGCGCGCACACGCGTTCTTCTTACAGGTTGGCGACAGCTCCGAAACCAGTCGTTTCTGGACAGAAGTCTACGACACCGAACGAGTAATTAAGCTCCCCGACACGAAGTATCTACCCCACGTAAAAGCCACAATTATCGGCCTCACCGAGGGCACGCTTCAAATCGGCGGAGTTCGAGACTTTCTCCGCTCCACCAATCTCTCTGGCAATATCGCAGAGATAATAGAGGCAGCGGTCCGCAATGTTCCACTCCTGGAACAAGCGAAACTACGCGAAAAACTCGAACACCCCGTACCTGTAGCTGGCGATATCTTTGCCAACAAATCCGACCTATGGCCCACTAGCCCCAGTGACGACGCTACAAAACCCCCAGAAACCGCACCAAAAAACTGGCTCTAAGCCTAAGCCCCAAAAAGGAGGTGACACTGTTTGACCGAAAAAATCTACGTCGTCACCGACATTGGACCTGGTGACGGCGGCAAAGGTGGTGTTGTTCACCGACTCGCAACCCTCCTGCCTTCATGCGTTGTAATTAAACGTGGAGGCGCTCAGGGTTCGCACGGCGTTCGCACTTCGCGCGGCCGAAGCTACAATTTCAGCCAATGGGGATGCGGTACGTTCGAGGGAATTCCAACATTCATCTCCGAACAAATGATCGCCTCCCCCGAGGGTCTCCTCAACGAGGCTACAGCTCTTCTGGGCTACGGAGTCCATGACCCGTTTAGACTAATCAGCGCCGATCCAAGAGCGCTGGTTGCCACTTCGTTTCACGGAATTGCCTCCCATGTCAAAGAGTTAGCCCGTGGAGACAATCCTCGCGGCACAATCGGCACAGGAGTCGGAGAAGCGTATCGCGACTACCACCAGAAACCAGAACTAGTCATTCGCATCAGAGATCTTTACGACCCCTCGATCGGCGATCGACTCGAAGCTGTGTTTCTATATCAGCGCGAAAAGCTCCTCCCGATCTTAGAGACTGGCGATTTTTTGCCAGAAGACAGCGAGCTACTGGAGCGAGAAAAACAGCTCCTCTACGACGACAATTTCCTCAAATATGAAACCGAGAGATTCCGTCAAGTAGCAAAGCTTCTCCGCACCGCCAGCCTCTACGAAATCCTGGACCAGCACGCTCACGCAGTCGTCGAATCCTCCCACGGGGTCATAACCGACCGCGAGTGCGGCTTCCAGCCACACGTTAGTGCTATTCGTACTCTCCCGATTTTCACCGACAATATGTTGCGAGAATCAGGATACGACGGCACAGTTGTCCACCTTGCAGTTTGCCGCGCCTATGCAATTAGGCACGGTGCAGGCCCGCTCCCGACAGCAGACCCAAATCTCGCCGAAGATCTCCTTCCTGGCAGCAATAAGGAAGCGAATCGCTGGCAAGGCTCAGTTCGCGTCGGCGCATTAGACTTTGTTCAAATGCGAAAAGCCATCTCAGATAGCCATCCTATCAAATTCGATGGGCTTGCGCTCACTTGGCTCGACCAAATTCAGCGAAGGGGAGTGTGGAAATTCTGCAACAAATACGATAAGCGCGGCACGCCAATCATCGAATCGATCATCGTACCGGAGAGTCTCTCTGGATCAGAGCTGTTCGACTTCGCCGCCCAGATCATCGCGAAACATATCGACGCGCCTGTTCGCATGGTGTCATTTGGCCCCACCGAACGGGACAAAGTTCTAAAGTAACCCCAAAATAAAAATCGAAAGGTAGGAATCTAAAATGACAGATCCTAACAAAACCCCAGAAATCACGGCTGAAACGACCGAAACAGCGGAAATCACTTGCCCAATCACCACCAAGCTCGCCGAAATCGGCGTCGCAGAAGACAAGCTCGGCGACATCGCCAAAGCCCTCGCGAACCTCGGCGTTACGGAACCTTCCGACATCGCCATACTCGACAAAGACGATCTACGCGAAGCAGGCTTAAACCCCGTCCAAATTGGCAAACTACTCAAACCTACCCCCGCACCCGAAACAACACCAACAGTCATCCCAACCGCATCTTTTGACAGTATCTTACCAAAAGTCCCCGACGATGGCGCACTGCTTACCATGCTAATAAGTGGTGGCATATTAAAAGCCGACGTTTCCACTGTTATTGCAGCAGTTCGCGCAGCCCTGGCAAACAGGTTCGGCCTGTACGACATTCCCGAAAAACTCGTCGCAGAAATGGAAGCATTCGCAGATTCAAATGACGACCCCGTTGGCCCTAGCTACTTTAGCCTACGCAAGCAGCTTGTCCGCAATGACTATGGCGACCTTTTCAGCGCCATAGACGGACTTGACGGCAACTATGTTACTAAAGCACGTAAAGCCGAACTGTTTAGGCGTATAGACGCCAAGCTATGGGCAGCCCTAAGCAACAGCTACTTCCAGTTAAAAGCTTGGCAAGAATCCTGGATGCAGGGCGCTGGCAATCCCATGATCATGATGGCGAACTTCATGGCTGGCGGTGGAGCAACTCTACCACCGGGCATGATGGCCCCACCAGACACAGGTTCATTGCGCGACGCAGGCGATGACATCAATAACGCGCTCAACCACATCTTTGCAGGTACAGGTACTGTTACGGCATCAGCCTTGGCTTACAGGTCTGGCGAAATCCGCAAGATCCTCAGCGACAGTACCCTCCCCAGCATGATTGGCGCAGCGAACCCCGAGCAGATGTTCAAGAAGCTCAATATCACCGTCTCAGCATCTTCCGCCAGGCAAGAAAACAACATCGTCCAGTATATACTCGGCTTCATACAGGCCAAAGATATCGCAGACGGCGACGAAGCGGTACGCTACTTCAGCGCACTCTTCATGCTCGGTAGTCAGATCGACTGGCGCCAGCTCGGAATCAACATCGGCGATTCCAGCGGCAGTCTCCGCGTCGGCCAGCTCTAAAAACCAAAAAAAAGGGGACTCAACCCCATCGCACATTACCAATCGCACATTTCAACAAAGGCCCGGAACCATTCCGGGCCTTATTTTTTACCCAAAACTCCACCAGAACCCACTACCCTTAGTAAAAAATCCTCCCCACCATCCCCACAGCCTCAATTCGTCTCTCTGCCATCTCATCCGCTACTTCATGTGCTAATCTCCCAGTCATCTCAGCCTCCGCCAAAACCGCCAACATCCGATCACCGATCTGCGCCACATGATCCCGCACAGCCCGCTCATCATACTCGCCACTCAGTTCATACGACACACTCGTCACACCACCTGCATTCGCCAGATAATCCACCGCGTAAGTCACACCTTTTTTCTTCAACCCCGCACCGTGCTTAGTCGCATCCTTCAGTACATTATTCGCCGCACCGCACACGATCTTACACTTCAGCTTCGCAATCGTATCGTCATTTATCACCGCCCCCAGCGCACACGGCGCAAAAACATCACATTTCGCGCCATAAATTTCCTCCAACCCTACTACTTTCGCCCCGAATTCTTCCACCGCCCGCGTCACCTTCTCCTGATCAATATCACACACCACTAACTTCGCCCCCACCTTATACAAATACTCACAGAGATAATACCCCACATACCCCAGCCCCTGCACCGCTACCGTCTTCCCCTTCAAACCCTCACTCCCATAAACATGTCTACAACAAGCTTTCATCGACTCAAAAACCCCACGCGCAGTATACGGCGACGGATCCCCCGAACCCCCAGCCAGCCCCACCACATGATCAGTCTCCATATTTATGTACGCCATATCGCCCGTAGAAGTTCCCACATCCTCCGCCGTGATATATCTCCCACCCATCCCCTCGATAAACCTCCCAAAAGCCCGCCAAAAAGCCTCCCGCCTCACTGGATCTTCCTTCAACACCGCAGGATCCCCCACAATCACCGCTTTCCCGCCACCCAGATTCAACCCCGCCAACGCATTCTTATACGTCATCCCGCGCGACAATCTCAACACATCCTCCAGCGCCTCCTCCTCGCTCTCATAATTCCAAAAACGACTCCCGCCAAGCGCCGGCCCCAGCACTGTGTTATGAATCGCCACTATCGCCTTCAGCCCCGTCTCCGCATGATAAAAATAACTCACCTGCTCATACCCATAGCTCTGCATTTGCTCGATCGTCTTCATCTCGTCCTCCTTCAGATGTTTGCTAGCATTATACCCCCTACTTGTCGCCCTTAACCAGCTTCTTATGTTAAAATACCATCACAGCACGTCGATTCGTGCCACCAATTTTATAACGATGAAAAAACACGACGCAACCAAACGATCCCTCATCTACCGCTGGCGATACCAGATCGGATATATAGGCCTCGCTATCACTCTCGCCCTAGCCCTGATTTTCATCGCCCTTTTCAGTCCCGGCGGCCTCACTGAAGCCGAAATCTCCAGCACGATCACTAGTCACAGCGTCCTCACTGACCCTTTCTCGCAAAACATAATCGACGCCCCCTACCACCTCCTCCAGCACGCCTCGGTCAGTCTTTTCGGACTCAGTATCTTCTCCATTAAACTCCCTTCTTTAATTATCGCCTTCCTCTCCGCCCTCGGTCTAGTCGCCCTCCTCCGTCGCTGGTACCGCCCCAACACTGTATTCCTCGCCGTCGCCATCACTATCACTTCTAGCCTCTTCCTTTTTACCGCCCAATCAGGCACTCCCGCCATTATGTATATATTTTGGCCTATCATCATCCTTCTTCTCGGCGCCCACCTCATCGACCATACCCGCGCCCGCACTCGTATTATCTTCTCCACTCTATTCCTATTCACTCTAGGTCTCAGTCTTTACACCCCATTCATGATATATACCGCTTTCGCCCTCATTCTCGGTGTTATTATTCATCCCCATCTTCGCTTCACTGTCAAGTCTTTCCTCTCGCTCAAATCCATCCCCGGCGCAGTCATCTTCCTTATCACTATCACCCCACTCATTATTGCCACTATTCATGACTATCATACTTTCGGTCGACTCCTCGTCGACACCGACCTCGCCTATTTCAATTTCTTCGACAACATCCGCATCGCCATCGCCACCCTTTTCTCGTTCAACCACGCCCTCGACTATCCTATCCTCACCCCCGCTATTTCTCTCGCTGCTTTCGCACTCATCCTCATCGGTCTCGCCGACTCAGTCAAAGAACGCTACACCGCCAAAAACTACATCCTCACCATCTGGTCAATCTTCGCCATTTTTATCATCTCTCTCGCCCCCGATCGCATCGTCATCCTCTTTCTTCCTTTCACTATTCTCATCGCCAGTAGTATCAAACTCATCCTCGACAAATGGTACTCCCTCTTCCCTGAAAACCCTTACGCCCGCATCGGCGGACTCATCCCTATCGCTTTCTTCGCCTTCCTCGCCGTCACAACCAGTATCGAGCATTTCATCTACGGCAACTATTACACTCCTCAGGTCGTCCGCCACTTCAACAGCGACATCTCCCTAGTCAAATCATACACCACCGACGGCTCCATTATCCTCGCCCCGGCCGACTCTCCAGAGTACCGTTTCTATCAGATCCTCGCCTCTCAGCGCTTCGTTACCATCACCTCCGAGATCCCTGCCGAGATCCCATCAAATCTCATCATTCTCCGCTCCGCCCACCCATACCTAGAGCAAAATCCCCATCAACTCCACCGCATCATCACTTCCCGCCACACCCACAACTCCGACCGCCTCTTCATTTACCTCCCCACCCATGATATAATTCCCGAATAAACCAACGGAGGAATTTTCATCATGGGCATGGGCGACCAACTAAAAATGATCAATCAACTGCGCAAAGCGCAAAAAGAACTCGCTAAAGAAATTGTAGAAGTCGAAGCAGGCGACGGCGCTGTCGTCGTCCAGATCAACGGCGAGCTCAAAATCAAAAAAGTCACGATCGACCCTGAGCGCGTCGACCTCGACGACATCGAAGAGTTAGAGCATTGGGTAGAAATCGCTATGCGCGACGGCTACGCAAAAGCTCAAGAAATCGCCGCAGAAAAAATGAAACCTCTCATGGGTGGCCTCGGCAACCTCGGGATGTAATTCTTAGGATAATCAATGCTCCCCGAAGCCCTTCAGTCTGTCATCGACACTCTCGGCCGCCTCCCTGGCGTCGGCGCTCGTACTGCCGAGCGCTACGCCTATTTCCTGCTCAAATCCGACCCTCACATCTCCCAACAGATCTCCGCCTCTCTCTCCGATTTCCACTCCTCCATCAAAACCTGCCCCGTCACCTTCGCCCTCATCAACTCCGACCAAGAACATTCCCCGCTCTACTCCGACCCCTCCCGTGACAAGTCCACCATTCTTGTCGTCGAAGAACCCCTCGACGTTCTCGCCATCGAGCGCACCCACGGCTACAAAGGCACCTACCACGTCCTCGGCGGCGTCATTTCACCCATCGACGGCATCGGTCCCGACCAACTCAAAATCCGTGAACTCATCAAGCGCATTACCGACGACAAAGCAAAAGAGGTTATCATCGCAACTAACGCATCCGTCGAAGGCGAATCCACCGCTATCTTCCTCCAACGCCAACTCAAAGACGCTGACCTAGACGTAAAAGTCACTCGCCTCGCCCGCGGCATCCCCATCGGCGTTGACCTCGAGTACGCCGACCAAATCACCCTCACTCACGCCCTCGAAGGTCGCCAAGTCATCTAGTCGTCTTGACATCACATAGTACTTATGCTATGTTATTATTAGTGATTAGTCCTTCCACTTCAGAATGACTGTTTGCACCTTCCCAACCAAATGAGCTCCACTCACAAGCCACGTCGCAGAAAACTACACTATACCAGGAGGTCTCACCCCATGAAAAACCACAAAGTTCCCGCAAAAAAATCTCAAGCTCCACTTTTCTTGATAGCCGCTCTCGCCGCTATTATCATTACATTAGCCTTCTTCACCAGATATCAGCACACAGATGTAGAACGTTATCTCGAATTCTCTCGCTCTAACACCCTCCCATCACCACACTACTCGGTTTCACTCAGACAGTCTCGCATTAGCGAAGAAAGCATCGAAGAGATCTTGGAGATTCTATCCGAAATCCCGCCCGAATACTTCATAGAAGCCCGCACCTCAGTCCGCGTTGAAAATGACTTTAGAAAAAGTCACTATTTTGACGGCCAAAAACCACACGACCTAGATAGATTTATAAATACCTTATCTGAGACCCCAGTAGGAGATCTTATCTGGATATCTCTCTCAGTAGCTCATTTGCCGTAACCACACAGGACGCCTAAATAAGCGTCCTTTTTCATATCTCAATCCAGCCCACACTTATTGCCCTCAACACCTATACCTGTTACAATTACCTCAGAGTAACCATAAACATCAAACGAGGAACAAGCGGTGGGACACAATCTTTATAGTAACGAAAAACACGATCACGACAATCACCACGGTGAGCAATTAATCGAAGACGTCACCGAATTTTACTCCGCCATCGATCGTTGCAACCTCTCTCGTCAACTCTCCTCTGAGCGACCCTATATCTATTACACTATGGAAGTCTACGACCAGTCAAATGGCATCCGCGGTGGCGGTGGCCTCGGCGTCCTCGCAGCCGACACGCGACGCGTCGCTCAGGAACTCGACATCCCCCTCGTACTCATCACCCCTTTCTATCGCCAAGAACTCACTCAGGTCATCTCTAATCTATCTCAGACAGAAGAACTCAAAAACGTCTCACCTCTAGATCACGGTTACGAATTCGTGGATGACGTTTGGATTCATATCAAAGACCAACCAGACGTAATTCTCAACATCTACCAAAAAATCCTCGGATCCACCCGCTTCCTCACTATGAGTGAGCCAAATTTCGGCGAACTCTACGCTGGCGACGGATCCGGCGATCACCGCCTCTATCAGATGATCTCTCTCGGCTTCGGTGGTTACTGGGCTATGAAACGTCTCGGTATCAAACCCGCCATCATCCAGCTCAACGAAACCGCCACCGTCTTCGCCGCAGTAGCTCGCTTAAACGAACTCTGTTCAAACGGCATGAACCTCTACGAGGCCCTAGTTTACGTCCGCAAGCACACTCTCTACACCAATCACACTCTCGTTCAAGCCGCTGAGTCAGAATTCTCCTACGACCAATTTGATCGCTTCGTCTTCCCAAATATCACTAGTCCCGCCCTACGCCGCTGGATTGGCGGACTTTTCGTCGACGGCCGACTCAAACTCTCTACTCTCACCATTGAATTAGCAGAGGCAAAGAACGGCGTATCCCGCCTCCACGCCAAAGTCGCCGATTATCGCGACATCAACGGCGAAAAAGTAAAATTCCGCGCCGTCACAAATGGCATCGATATCAACACCTGGGTTCACCCGAGTATTGTCACCTATTTCCGCGATAAAGAAATCATCGACAAGTTCAACCTCCCAGCCGAAAATTACATCGAAAATATCGCTAAAATCCCCGCTTCCGACATCCGCGAACTCAAAATAAACGGTCGCCGCCACCTCAACCAAATCCTCGCTCACCGCCAAGACCAATACGGCAATCCCATCCAAATCCCAGAAGACGCCATCGTCTTTGACTTCAAACGCCGCTTCGTAGAATACAAACGCCCATGGCTACCATTTGAAAATCTCGACACCCTCAAACAGATTCTTTTAGAAAACAACGCTCACTACGTCGCAGCTGGTCGTGTCCACCTCGGCGACACTCGCATGTATCAGCGTCTTCAGCAAGTTCTCGCCGCCATTGACGCCGACCCAGTCCTCAAAGAACGCGTCCATTACATCCAGAATTACAACGAAGAGCTCGGCCTCGCTCTCGCCGTCGGTGCAGACGTAGCCATCAACGTCCCGATCGTCGGCCTTGAAGCCTGCGGCACCTCCTTCATGAAAGACATCGCCAACTTCAAGATTCTCATCTCTACTCCAGACGGTGGTGTCGCCGACCTCCAGCCCGCCCCAGTCCTCGAAGTCCTCGGCCACGATTATCACGCCGAAGTTGAGTCAGTCTACGCTCATATGCGTCACGCCTGCAAAATCATCCGTGACGACCACCTCCTCGAGAGTGAAGTCCACCGCCAGCTCACCGCTTATCTCCCTATCATCTCTGGCGCCCGCATGATGAAAGATTACCTCAAATTCCTCTTCCCTGGTCGCTAATCATCAGTTTTCACTTGCTTCTCAGCGTACGTACACCCATTTCTGCAGTAATATCACGATCTTCACGATTTCTCGATCGTAAATCTTTCGTGCGCAATCAAAATATAAAATCTCATCTCTAAGCCTCGGCAGCATCTTACGGATATTTTTCAACTTCTGACCGTGCTGCAAGCAACTCTCCCATCTCCCCGTCCCAATCCACCCTAGCTTATCTGCGTCCCTCAAAATCCTCCCTTCGATCGTTTTTGGCACCATATTCCACTTATGATATCGAATCGCCTCCGCACACCGCCAAATAAACCCTTCATCATAGCCCCTTTGTCGCATTTCTTCCGTCAACATCTCCGCACTCCGCCCCTCATGCCCCTCCATGCCACCATCCACCCTCCCGACATCATGCCAATATACCGCAACTACACACACCTCTGCGTCAAACTCTTCCTCCACATCCTCCATTAACTCCGTCAAAAACCACACATTATCCTCTATATGTCGCCAACCATGTTCGCGATCACTATCTCCAATCACCAACACATACTCTCGCGCCTTCTCGATCAAGTCACGATACTTATCTTGTATTTGCCCTACATCAACCAGCAATTCTTACTTTGTCGCTTTCTTCGCGCTAGTCTTCTTCTTTTTTATCGTTTTTACACGCGACTTCGGCTTTTCAATCACCTTTTCTTTATCTGTCTCAGCGACCTCCTCTACTCCCGCTTCCTTCCGCGCCTCCGCCAAAACACTTGCATATTTATCCTTCTTCGCTAGCTTCTCCTGTTCTTTCTTGACCTCTTCCAAGTTCAACTCTCTCGAAGGCCATCGCCCCCACGTCATCCAACCCATCGCCACCGCAATCATCACTGAAAGTAGGACAAAAAGACCATTCAGCGGCACTCCCATCGCCTCCGCAAATACCACTACTGGGTTACTGTTCGTCAAATTCAACACCAACACCGACACTAGAAAATTCACCGCCGCCAACCAGCCCATCGCCATACTCATCAGTCGCATCAACGGACTCACTTTCATCCCCACGATAAACGGCAACGCCAACAGTTGCACCAAAACCGCCACCCCTATCCATACAGGCGACAGTAATACTTTCGCCGTCTCTGTCTCGATGCTCGTAATTTCCACAATTCCACCTCCCACTCGCGTCAGCGCCATCACCTGCACCACTACAGCTATCAATATCATTGTCACGAGCAAGCACCCCAACATCCTAATCCCTTTTAGTCTTGGCGGCGCCGCTTCTGTTGAAAAAATCTTCTTAATCATAACCGCATTATATCACATCACGCAAAACCACCATCATCACACCCCTCAACTTTACTCAACTCTCCCAGAGTTTTCTCGTCTCCACTTCGCAATCTCCGCATGATGCCCACTCAAAAGAACCTCCGGAACTTTCATCCCTCGAAACTCTTCTGGCCGCGTATACTGCGGATACTCCAACGTTACTCCATCCGAAAAACTCTCATCTACCGCCGAATTCTCTCCACCTAAAACCCCCGGAATCAACCTCACTACTGAATCAATCACTGTCATCGCTGGAAGCTCTCCGCCCGTTAAAACATAATCTCCCACCGAGACCTCCAAATCCACTAACTCCATCACTCTCTCATCAAACCCTTCATAATGCCCACACACCAACACATAGTTCCGACATCCCCCTTTAGTCCACTCCCGCGCCGAACTCTGCACCCACCTCTTCCCTTTTGGTGTCATTAAAACCACCTTTATTTCCTCCTCAGCCCTCTCTTTCGCAAACTCAATCGCTCCAAAAAGCGGTTCCGCCATCAAAACCATCCCGTCCCCGCCACCGTACGGCGAGTCGTCCACCTGCCTCCTCGGCCCCAGCCCAAACTCCCTCAGATCCACAACCTCAAAACTCGCCAGTCCTTTCTCCTGTGCTTTCCACATCATACTCTGCCCCAGCACCCCCTCAAACATCCCCGGAAACAGCGTAATAATCCAAAACTTCATACTTCGATTATACACCCTCTCTATCACTTTTATCTCCATTTTCCTCAAACCTCTCAACTCTTCCCACCAAAAAACCACCCCAACGGGTGGTTTCTCAGACATATAAAGCTCTCAACTATTTTTATGTAATAGCTCTCGCAGTTAGAGCGTATGTTCGGGCTGCGCCCTGAACTGCCTATGATTATATATCAAGATCATCTAGATCCGCAAGCTCTTTTCGAGTCTTTTCCGCTAGATCTGAATCTTCGTTTTCCACAGCCTCATCTGTTACCTCTTCCACAGCCTCTTCGACCTCTTCTGTAACATCCTCAGTTATATCTTCATCACGATCGCGCGGAGCTGGCGCACCACCGTCGTTATTTACGATCTTCAAATTATAACGAGCATCATTCTTCGTACCTAAAGCACGCAGCAAAGTCCTGAGGCTCTGTGCTGTTACACCACGTCGTCCGATTACACGACCTAGATCTTCTGGATCAACTGTCAGAGATAGAAGCACGCCCTTCTCATCAATATCTCTTTGAACTTCCACCTTATCGGGGTTCGACACTAATGTTTTGACGATATATTCTATAAACTGCTGGTCTATACTGTTGTTTGACATTTCTTTCTCCTTAATTATTCTGTAATACCGCCCACTCATTGTACCACACTTATGCTATTTTCTACCAAAAACACACCTCACTCACCGAGGTGTGTTTCCTAGATTTCAATTACCTTATTTTGCCGCTGACGCTTCTTCGGCTGGAGTTTCAACCACCTCAGATTCAGCGACTTCCACTACTTCTTCTTTTGGTTGATTCTTCCTTAGTTTTTCGGCATTCTTCGCCTTCGCACTCAACTGTGGTGCTTCTTTTACCCACTTTGGCAACTTAATTCCCTGCTCTTTAAAAATCTTCACTACGCGCGTACTTGGCTGCGCACCATTATCGAGATATTTCTGTGCGTTCTCTTTATCCAGCACAGTCTCTTTTGTATGTGGGTTATAGCTACCTACTTGCGCGACGATCTTCCCGCTCAAAGGGTGGCGATTAGCTTCTTGAACGACGAGCCGATATATCGGATAACCTTTTCGTCCCAATCTTTGCAAACGAATTGCTAGCATTTACGTTTTTTCCTTTTCCAAATTAATTCTACTCACCACATTCTACCTCATCTCTCCACCTCTGTCAATCCAAATTTTAAAAGCCCCTTTCGGGGCTTTATGTGGTAGGGTCTATTGTTTTTTCTTTTGTACTCGTTGCCTAGTGTCTGACATTAGAGCCTCGGCACCCCGATACGGAGCTTTTGCGTCCATATCAGCTATGTTGCGCTTTTTCGCCCGACTCCGCCTATTCTTGTCGCGCAGATCCTTCACGAGCTGAAATCTCAGTTCAGGGTTTTTAGGATGAGGATAGTACATACACCCCTTATCCCATGTCTTCATCAAATCATCAATCAGACCGCATATTACCGTCTCCGCATTTTCACGTTCCTCTGGAGACTTTGCATAATCCCCCCATGCTTGCATCGTAATTCCAACTTGCTCACACAGAGAATCAAACGCGCGCTGTTCAGGATCGGCATCGGGATATTTTTCCTTGATTGTCTCGTTTTTCTTTTCTTGCTCCAGGTATATCTTCTCTACGAAATAGAATCTGTTTTCGACGTCCAATAAGTCTTCGTCTGTCACACAGCCTTGTTCGTACAACTCTCTTATACTAGTGAGTCTTCCCTTAAAGGACTCATAGTACCTCTTGCTGATAGTACCCTTTACCTTTCCCACTACCTCTTACCTCTCATTTCAAATTACTAGGCGTTCACCCAGCTACTTAAGTAGAATAGCAAACTCCCCATTGGTATTATATACCAATTACTTAAAAATGTCAATGATAAACTCTCGTTACTAGTAGCTCCTAAGCTTTCCCCATCTCCCGATACGCCTCAATCGCCTCCGTCGCCGCCTCTTGTTGTGCTGCCTGCTTACTCGACCCCTTCCCTCGCCCGATCATCTTCTCCCCTACAAATACCCCCAACTCAAACTCTTTATCATGATCTGGACCATCCTCACCAAGCACCTGATAACTCGGCGTCACTCCATCCTCTCTCTGTACGATCTCCTGCAGCCACGACTTCGGATCTCGCCACGACTCCTCCTCTAATATTCCGTCCAGCTTCACCAAAATATTCTCAGCTACAAACTTCTCCGCCCCCTCATACCCTCTCTCCAGATACACAGCCCCAATCAACGCCTCAAACACATCCGCCACGATCACCTGTCGCGCCCTCTCACTCCCATTTTTTTCCCCTCGGCTCATCCGCACCAGCGGCGAATACCCCAGCGCTTCACCCGCCGCCGAAATCGACTCCGTCCGCACCAACGCACTCCGCCAACTCGTCAAAACTCCCTCTGGTTCACTATAATTTCGATATAAAAATTCCGTCGCCACCAACTCCAACACCGCATCTCCCAGAAACTCCAGTCTCTCATTATGTTCACTCACGCTCTTTTTATGTTCGTTCACATAACTCCTATGCGTCATCGCAGTTATCAACAATTCTACATCATCAAACCTAAACCCCAACTTCTCCTTCGCAAACTCCTGATAAGCCTCTTTTTGCTGTGGTGTCATCTACATCTTCCCCTGCCTAATTCTCTTCTTCGCAAGCAGCATTAATTTCCCAATATCCTCGTACTCAATCACATCGTACGCCTCAGAAAAAGGCGTCCACTTAATTCCATTCATCCACGACTCTTTTCGCACTTGATCCGTATTTCCCAGCGCTTTCACTAAATAAACCTGCGTCGTCATCAACACTAGAGTTTCTAATCTCCTATATTTGAAATGAATTTTCCCGAGCCATCCCACGACCTCCATCTCTTTCAATCCAGTCTCTTCACTGATCTCACGCATCGCCGTCTGCTTTGCAGTCTCACCAGACTCAATATGCCCTTTCGGTATAGTCCAGCGATCCTTACTATCTTGTATCAACAAAATCTCAATATCTTTCCCATCTTCCGAATAACGAAAAATCACTCCCCCAGCCGTCGGTTCTCGCACGATCTCCTGAATAGCCGGCTTCCTTCGAAATACCTGCTTAATCTGTTCGATTGTTGTCGGCGGCTTCACTACCTCAACATCATCACTAACCATCGAATCATCAATCCGACGCTCTTTCTTCTCTACAGTACCACTAGGCTTTAGACTCTGCTTCGTCATCTGCGGGAACTGCTTCATCAACATCCCCGGCTTCTTCGCCGCCGACTGCTTCGCCCCCGTCTCCTCCTGGCTCTTCATTAGGTTCTTCTTCATTACTTGGTTTTTCCTCCACAAACTCTCTATAAACCGTCCCCAGTACCCCGTTTACAAACTTACTCGAGTTGTCTGATCCAAACGCTTTTGCTAGTTCCACAGCTTCATTGATCGCCACTTTTGGTGGTATCTGTTCTTTCAGATAGATCAATTCATACACCCCTAGTCGCAAGATATTCCTGTCAATCGCCGAAATCTGATCTAGCGGCCACTCTGGCGCAATCGGCTGAATCTTTTCATCGAGGTCTTCCTCATTCTCAGATACTCCTGTTACGAGTAGATCCACGAACTCCACGTCCCCCAACGAATCCTTGTAGGGTTCGATGTTTTTTACCGTTATTTCCTTCACATCAGCCGCTGCGTCATTCGCTTTTCTGCGAAATTCATATTCATACAACGTCTGCAATGCAACTATTCTTCCTAGATGACGATTTGATGCCATTAACGTTTGTCTCTGTTTAATTTTGCTAATTTACTTCGCCTTTTTAGGCGTACTCTTCTTTTCGGTCTTCTTGGCGCACTTCACACCGAGTCCTGGCGTCTGTTTTTTTGTCTCAAACGCTTTCACTGGAGAAGTCTTATTCACAGTCCTAGCAAGATCCAGTCTGAGATGCGAACGCCTCAGGCCTGTCTTTCTCGGACTACTTTGCTTTTTTGGTTCTGGCACGGATTACTCCTTACTTAATCAATATTAGTCAATTTGCTCCACATTATACACCTCATCCGCCCGCCTTTCAAGAGGTAAGTCACACTTGCCCTAGACAAATAACCAAATATATTATACAATTGCACCATTCACAAGTACTTTAAAAAGGTGGTGTCCTCCATGTTTATCCTGTACTATACCCCAATACTCCTGTTTGCGTATATGATACTCGCCTGTATCGTCATTGCTCAGCTCAAAGTCCTAGTTCCGCTAGCTACTAAAAGCAAGACGTACATCCCTCTTATTATCCTCATATACACTCGCCCAAATCGCTGGCGCGACATCCTCTGCTTTGACTATTGCCTCCAGAGATTCGACAAACTATATTGCAACGGCCAGCCACTTTCGCTTTTCGCTATCTTAAGTATCTTCAAGCAGCTAAGTGACAAACGAAACCAAGTCGGACTTTGCTACGCGTCTAGCACTCTCGCCATGATCGCGCTCAACAATCCGACTTCTCGCATTGTTCGCGGATACGCCGCAAACTACACACATAGCTGGCTCGAAATCCGCTATCTTGGCAAATGGTTCTGTATAGACCTGGCATGGCTTACACCTTGCGCAATCTCTAAAAAACTATTCTATCGCGAAAACTCTCCCGACATTCGGTTCACTTGCAGCCACTCCGAATTCAGCCAAATACCCAGTATTACAGAGTTAGTCAATCGCCTCAAATCTCCCAAAACCTCCTTCTTACTTTCCGAAATATGCCATATCTTCAACGCAAATAATCCCCGCCACAACTACGACAATTTCAATTTCAGAAACATCCATCAGCTTGAACAAATTCTCAGAGATACAGACGGCCATACATTCAACGACATCCGCGGAGATAGTATTTCAACCCCAGTCATTACCGAAGAAATATTCACCACCCTCTTCACCACCCCCGCCTAAACCAGGCGGGGTTTTTCTATGTCTACCCTATTTCACCACCACATTCACCAAGTGCCGCTTCGCCACGTAAATCACCTTCACTACCTTCTTCCCTTCTGTAAATTTCTGCACATTCTCTTGCTCCAGCGCCATCGCCTTCACTTTTTCCTCATCCTTCGCATCCTCCGCCGCAACCACCACCTTTCCACGCAACTTTCCATTCACCTGCACCACCACCTCCGCCTCACTCGCCACTAGATATTTCTCATCCCATGTCGGCCACCCCGCCTCTTCCACAGACCCACCGCCCAGTTGCTCAAACAATTCCGCAGCCACATGCGGCGCAAAAGGCGCCATACACCTCACTAAATCCTCCAACACCCCTTGCCACACCTCGCTAAACCCTTCCAGCTTCAACTTAAACAACTCATTCACTCCCTCCATCAACGCCGCCACTGCCGTATTAAAGTGCATCCCCTCCAGATCCTCACTCACCTTCTTCACGACCCGATTCTGCACCGCCCGCACCTCCGCATCTTTCGCGCCTTCACTAACCACCTCCGCCTCCAAATACTCCTGCACCAAATTCCACACCCGATTTATAAACCGATATGTCCCCGCCACACCTTCAGGACTCCACGGAGTCGTCTGGTCATACGGCGCGAGAAAAACGATCGCCGTCCTCAATGCATCCGCCCCATACCCATCATCAATCACCGTACTCGGATTCACCACATTCCCTTTAGACTTCGACATTTTCGTCCCATCCGTCGCCAGCACGATTCCCTGCCCACGCCGCGCCGCATACGGCTCCGCTGTCGGCACTAGTCCCTGATCATGCAAAAACTGATGCCAAAACCTCGAGTAAAGCAAGTGTAGCGTCGTATGTTCCATTCCTCCCAGATACAGATCCACCTCACCCCAGTAGTCCAATTTCTCCCGCGCCGCAAATTCTTCATCATTCCGCGCATCGAAATACCTCAACCAATACCAGCTCGACCCCGCCCAGTTCGGCATCGTATCCGTCTCCCTCTCTGCATCATCCCCACACTTCGGACACTTCACCTCCACCCACTCCTTCACACTCGCCAACGGACTATGTCCGTCATCGGTCGGCTCATAATCCTCCACTTCGGGCAACACCACCGGCAAATCTTTATCAGGCACAGGCACCACACCACACCTATCACAGTGGATGATCGGAATCGGCTCTCCCCAGTACCTCTGTCGACTAAAAATCCAATCCCGCAATTTATAAGTCGTCCGCCTCCGCGCCACACCCTTCTCTTCCAGCCACTCCACAATCTCCACCGCCGCCACATCCGATCTCTTCCCGTTAAACTTCCCAGAATTCACCATCTCCCCCACACCTGCAAACACCCCATCCTCCATCAACAACTTCCATCCCAATTTCTGATCATCAGGTGTCAAAGTTTCCAAAACCTTTCCCTCATCCACCCAAATCAAAGTATGTTGCCTCTCCTCTTTTTCGTCCACCTGCGCTCGCTCGCCCACTCCATCCACCTCAAACAACAACCACTCCCCCACTGACTTCCGATTCACCCCCTTATGCGACGCACAATACTCCGCTGAAGTCTTCCAGAGACACTTCTTCACCAATTTCATTCCCGTAATCCCCACCTCCTCCTCGAACTCCTTTAAAGCCGCTTCTTCCGCCGTCTCTCCCTCCTCAACCCCTCCCATCACCGCCGTCACTACACCTTCCAGTGTCTCATGCCACTCCAGTAGCGCAAACTTCCCCGTCTTCTTATCCCTCAAATGCGCAAAAACCGTAGACCGCTCTACCATCTCCAGCCCTTCCTTCGGCGGATTCTTAGGATCCACTCCACTAGACATCACCACCTGCTTCACTGGCAGTCCAAACTTCATCGCAAACTCAAAATCCCGCTCATCATGCCCCGGCACCGCCATAATCGCCCCCTCGCCATACCCCATCAACACATAATCCGCCACCCAAATCTCCATCCGCTCACCACTCGCAGGATTAATCACATACGCCCCCGTAAACACTCCTGTTTTCTCCTTATTCTCCTGCCGCTCGATCTCACTCTTCGCTCCCGCCGTCTTCACATACTTTTCAACCACTTTCCTCTGCTCATCCGTCGCCAACTCCGCCACCATCGGATGTTCAGGCGCCAGCACCATAAAAGTCGCCCCGAAAATCGTATCCGCCCGCGTCGTAAACACCTTGATCTTCCGCTCCTCCCGTGCACCTTTATCCATTTCCCCAAACACCCACATCGTCTCTTTATAAGCTGGCATCTCCGCCTCAGAACTCTCAATCTCCGCCCTCGTCATCCACATCGGCTCCTGAATCGCCTTCTCCTCCTCACTCATCTCTTCCCGCTTCCCGCTCTTCAGCTCAAACAAAACTGCCGTAGCACTCAGATCTCGATTTACATCCTTATTCGCCGCATAAAATTCCGACCGATACTCACCGACCACTCGCTTAAACTCCAGATCTACATACCCCGTCTCCTCTTTCACCTCCTCCCGTGCCGCCTCCACAACATCCCGACCATCCACACCCCCACCTACACACGACACCCACGGCTGTTTCTTCCACTTCACCATCAGATATTTTTTCGTCTTCGGATCATAAACATGCACTTGCACGAAATCCCGCTTCGTAAATTCCTTATCCTCCCGCACCGGATTCTCTTCAGATCTAAACAGAGGCCGATCGTCCACCTTAAACTCAATCTCCGCCCCCTCACTCCTCCCGATCCAATTCACTTGCTGATCCGCAATCCTACTCGGATAATCCACCGTCCTCAGCCCATCGATCAGCCGATCCGCATAATCCGTAATTCTCATCATCCACTGCTTCAGTGTCTTTTTCTCAACTGGTTTCTCACACCTCTCGTGCAGCCCCCCGATCACCTCCTCGTTCGCTAGTCCCGTCTTACACGCCGGACACCAATTAATCGCAATCTCATCCTGATACGCCAGACCCGCCTTATAAAACTGCAAAAACAACCATTGCGTCCACTTATAATAATCAGGATCCGTCGTCGAAAAACTCCTCCCCCAATCAATCGAATACCCCAGCGACTTCATCTGCTTCGTAAACGTCTCGACATTCCGCGCCGTCGCCTCCTGCGGCGTAATTCCATTTTTGATCGCATAATTCTCTGTCGGCAACCCAAAAGCATCAAACCCCATCGGATACAGCACATTCTCGCCCTTCGCTCGCCGATACCGCGCGATCACATCTCCCAGTGTGTATTCCCGCGTATGCCCCAGATGCAACCCATCTCCACTCGGATATGGAAACTCCGTGAGCATCACATACTTCGCCTTTTCGCTAAAGTCTTTCGCCTCATACCTACCATCTTCCCATTTCGCCTGCCACTTAGGTTCAATTTCACTCGGGTTGTATCGCTTCATATCGTCTCACTTTCTTTCTTCGCCCAATTATACCTCATCTCATCACCTCTCACCACCACCCACCCCCTTGACATTCTATTCTGTTTATGCTACAATCTAAGTGGTCATTTAGAAGTATGACATATAGGGCATAAGCCCAGTACATTCACAAGTAAATGAGTTTATATATCCAACTGGCTTTACAGCCAAGAGTAGGTGTATATGTTGATAGTTTTCTGTCGATATATATGCCTACTCTTATGTGGGCGCAAAAATAAAAATTGCAGCCCATAGGGAGCTGCCATGGAGGTAATAGAATGAGAAGACGGACTATAGGAACGGGAGCTTTCTTCGCAGTAGTATTTGTACTTGTATTAATTTTCACATTTTCTGGAAACAACGAAGTGCAGCTAGACGAGCAGCCTACCACTGCTACGCACCGCATAACGGTAATGAGTATGCATCACATGACAGATACGCAAGTTCGCACCCAAGTTGCTGAGTTCTACCCAGAGTTCGCCCATTTAATCGATCCTTCAATAGAAGTCATTCGTATCAACGATGATAATCTTTGGACGAGACTCTCTAGATCGATGCGCGAATTATTCGGTCAATAGTTCATAAACCCAACACCTAAACTCATTCGCTTCACAAAAAGAGCGCTACATGCGCTCTTTTTTCACACTCCGAACCCTTTACCTTTATCTACTCATCACTCTCCTGCACTTTAGCAAAAAACTCTCGCTTCTCCTGCATCCACGCAGGCGACTGCCTCACCAAATCAACCACATCACTAGAAGAATGCAACACATCCTTCACTATCTCTTCCAGGTAAATCCCCCCTTGCGAACCCTTGAAAAGCACCGCCGCACCATATTCTCGCTCCAGCACCCCCATGATAAACGGCACAGCACTAACCGCATCCTTAAAGCTCCTCACTTGACATCCGCGCGTCTGCGCCGCTGGCGCCAGATACTTCTCCGCCTCCGCCCCCACAGTAATTACCCACGAGAGCAGCGCAGGATCACACATCTTCCCGATCTTTTCATGCTCCGCCGCCGACTCTGCCCCCATCTCGTTCATATCACCAATCACCGCAATCCTGCTTGGCGCACTCACTTCATAAAGCGTTTTCAGCGCCGCACTCATCGCCGCTGGACTCGAATTATACGTATCGTCAATAATCATCGACCCCGCCAGCCCCTTCAGGACATTCATCCTTCCTGCCACTGGCCTCGTCCTGAGTAACCCATTTTGGATCTGCTCCCGACTCATCCCCATCTTGCACCCCACAGCCACCGCAGCTAGCACTGGCCTGAGGCTATGCTCACCAAACACTCGTACCGTCGCAGGAATATCCCCCAGCTCTACCGTCTTGAATACCCCTGTATATCCCTTTTCAAAATCAAAATCCTCGACCATAAAACTATACTGCGCCGGATCATTATTTCCATACGTCACAATATTCTGATTCGTCAAAAGCCCCGCAAAAGCCTCACCGTCCACGTCATCCCGATTAATAAACGCTATCTCCGCCATATTCGCCGCCATCAGTTCTTCTTTCGCCACATTTTCCAGAGTCACGAACTGCTCCATATGCTCTGCTGTTACCCCAGTCACGATCGCCACATCTAGCTTCAGATATCTCATAAAATTCGCCATATCTCCCACCCTATCCGTCCCCAGCTCCTGCACGATAATATCCACATCATCCGGCGTCGCGATCCTTTGTTTCGCAATCTTAAACACCTTCCGCCACGCCCAGAAACTCCTCACCTTCTCGGGCATATCAATCCCCAGAATCGCCATCGGCGCGCTGATCTCAGTATTATAATTCTTCAATTCCATCCTCACCCGAAACCCTTCCGTCAGAATCTCCGCGATCGCCGCCTTTGTACTCGTCTTCCCGACACTTCCCGCCACCCCGATCAGTTTCACATTCGGATGCGCCGCAAAATACCGCCGCACATACTCCTCTAGCTTTTTCTGTACGTAACTCTTAAACATCGCCGCCGCTACTTTTTACTAGCTTTCTTTGCCGCCCTCTTCGTTTTTATCCTCTTAGCAGCCTCTTTCCTACTCATCTTTTCTTCTTTCAGCTCATTCCAGATCGCCCGCGAGTGCGCTGCATAGATCAAATTCGCAACACCAAATATCAACATATAAGCACCAAACACCGCGATAAACTGATTCGCCCCAGTATTTGGATAATTCACAATCGCCACGCCTAGCACCGCCCCTGCAATACCACTCGCCGCCCAGATAATTCGATCTGTAGAGTCATCATGTACTGCAAATCCTACGATCAAATCAAACACACCCTTCAACACCAAAAACGACCCAATAATAAACGACAACATCGCATAACCCGAATCACGCCCCACATACGCCGCTACACCGACACCTACCGACACCACAGCGATCAACAAACTCAGCCCCCAGTCCTTCTGCGTTTTGACACTAATCAGCGTCCTAAATATCTCAATCACACCGAGAAGCACCAACGCACCCGCTACCACTGTCGCCAGAACCGGCAACTGCTCCGCTGCATGATCTGCACCATATTCAAACACCGTAGGTTGCGGCAAAAACAACGCCACCAACCCGAAAATTATCCCTATTACTGCCTGCAGCCCAAACGCCCACCAGTGATCCTCTACGTATTTTTTGACCTTCTGTTTCATCTCTCCTCCTAGACCTGTTTAATTACAATTTACTCCAGTTTACCACTAGCACCTTCTCTTCGCAATATCCGCTCTGCTATCCAAATAAAAGTGAGTCCCTAAAGACTCACTTTTGCTGCTACGCACCCACCCTATGGGGCAGAAAACGCTTTGTTTTGTTTTAATCCTGTTTATTTTAAAGTTTCCACACTTCTAGAGTTCGCCTTGGAACCCCAGTGAAGCGTACCAGCTTACGCTTATTCTATCTCGCCCAAAATATTTTGTAAACCCCCATTTTCATTAAAATCCCACTATCATTTTTGCCACCGCCATGATATAATCACCTCGTTCAGAAGATTCAAGTGGAAAGCATCAAATATTGCGTAACACATATCTGGTCGATCTGATGTTAAAAAATATGAGAAGTATATGCAACCACAAAATCTTTTCATAGGCTCACTAGCCTATGCTACTACAGATGACAGCCTCAAAGCTTTCTTTGAGTCTGTTGGTGAGGTCAAATCTGCTCGCGTAATCACCGATCGTGACACTGGTCGCAGCCGTGGTTTCGGATTCGTAGAATTCGAAGACGCTGCTAATAACCAAGTCGCTGTCGATCGCCTCGACGGTCAAACCCTCGACGGACGCGAGATCAAGGTCTCAATCGCACGACCAAAGGAATAATTCCTAGGTATTAAGCAACAAAATCGCTCCAGTTCGTCTGGGGCGATTTTATTTAACCACCCCCTCCTTGACATTCTATCCCGTTTATGCTACAATCTAAGTAGTCGTTAATTGAACGACACTGGGGCATAAGCCCAGTACGTTTATAAGTAAATGAGTTTAAGTATATAACCAACTGGT
>WQWN01000001.1 GCA_009785325.1 Candidatus Saccharimonadota bacterium | reverse complement strand
ATCCGAAAAAGAATCTGAGAACGAAAAGGAATCCGAAAAGGAATCCGAAAAAGAATCTGAGAACGAAAAGGAATCCGAAAAGGAATCCGAAAAAGAATCTGAGAACGAAAAGGAATCCGAAAAAGAATCTGAGAACGAAAAGGAATCCGAAAAGGAATCCGAAAAGGAATCCGAAAAAGAATCTGAGAACGAAAAGGAATCCGAAAAAGAATCTGAAAAGGAATCCGAAAAAGAATCCGAAAAAACTGAGTCTGAGCTCGACACTAAAAATCCCGAAGATCTTGTTACTGGAGATCCCGATGATCACGAATGGCTAGAGGTAGATGAAGAAAGTATCACCGAAGCTCCTGTCGACCACGAAAATCCCGCCACTGAACGCCCAGGCAACCCAACCGACAATCTCGCACCTGACGCAGAGCTCCCTAGGGAAGAAGAAGAGGCCGCTCGCGAATATAATCGCGAAAACGACCAATCTCAAGGCCCTAGCCGAACTCCTGAAGACGAGGCTAATCGCGAACAACAAGATCGCGACCAAGAGCGGCAAAATGAAGCTGATAATAGCGAGGTTACAAATGACACCAACTACACTGATGACGAGCTTGCAGACTGGTGGAGGGAAAATTTCGAATAAGCCAGCCTAAAAGATCAACAAACACATAAAACAAACACTAAAACACTAAGAAAACAAAAAGGAAAATCACATGAAAACACAAAACAACACTAAACTTAACCCCCGAGCTGTACTCTCTATACTTGTCCTAGGTTTCGTATTAGTCGCTTCATTACTCTTCCAGTATCTTGCCCCAGCAGTATTTGCTTGGGGACCTGCCGACCGCGAGACTTTCACGATGGAGTCTCCCGCACCATTTCGCACCTTCAACTCCATTACTAACAACCCTGTCTTAGGTGACGAGCGCAACTTTGTTCGTATTCGCGAAGCAGGCGTAGGTACTTTTGGTAACGAAGCCGTCCTTATTCCTGGTCGTCAGTACGAGGTCTACATATTTTTCCATAACAATGCCGCCTGTAACCTCAATCAAACAGGCGCCGGTGTCGCTCAAAACGTCCGCATGCGCTCTAGTTTCCCAGCGGTGGTTAACCCAGGCGAGCGCGCACTTATCGGTGCCGAAATTTCCTCGACTAACACCACGCCCCTAAGCGTCTGGGATCACGTATATATCACCAATTCATCAGCCGCCGCCGTCTCTTTACGTTACGTTCCTGCCTCTGCTATCATTCATAGTTCAGGCGCAGTTAACGGTCGAGTCCTTCCGTCTAGCCTCTTCGGCGAAGGCACTTTTCTCGGATTTAACGAGCTAAACGGTATAATACCAGGCTGTGCAGAATTTTCAGGTCATGTTATTTACCGCATCGTCGTTGATCAGCCAAATTTTGAAATCACTAAATCTGTTTCCCGCGAAGGCGCTAACGACTGGCAAAACTCCCTTATCGCAAACCCTGGTGATATCGTTGAATTCCGCATCCACTACCGCAACACTGGTACAGTCGACCAAGTTGACGTTACTCTCCTTGATACTCTCCCAGACTTCCTCGAGTTTATTCCGGGTTCAACTCGCCTAGTAAACAACGCTGACCCAAACGGTTCATATATTGCTGACGGTATCACTACAACAGGTGTAAATATCGGTACTTACGGCCCCGGTGCTGAAGCTATCGTGACGTTCCGCGTTCGTGTAGCTAGCTACGCATATCTACCTTGCGGCAATAACACCCTCCAAAATACAGTTGCTGCTATCACAGATAACGGTACCAAGCGCGACACTGCCTATGTAAACGTAAATAACGACCACGAAGACTGTGATCCTGTCCCGCCAGTGACTCCTGGTCCAGAACTGCCACCAGAACTTCCTGTCACTGGACCTCTCGAGTTCGCCATGGTTGCTACTGCGCTCCTCGCTCTTACTATCGGCCTCGTCTACTGGTATAACAGTCATATCGCTATCCAAAAAGCCCACAAAGCTATCAAAACCACAGGCAAAGCTCCAAAAGATGTCGACGGCACAGATGTAGCTATAGACGCTCCAGATTCTGAGTCAACAGAACCACAACCCGAAAGCTAGAACGGACGGACACCACTAAATAAAACCTGCCCGCATAAACAGGCAGGTTTTATTTGCCATAACCACTATGCTAAACTAGTTCTTATGAAACTCTCCATTGTCGACTGTAATCCTAGCGGTCATAAGCTTGTGAAATGTCTTATCGATATAGCTGCAGATATGGGAGTAAAGGCGGCTCATATCCCGATCACTTCTACTGACATAGCTACAGGCGAAATTACAAGCAAACTTAGCGAGTGTATATTTTGGCGCGCTTCCGATCTCGCTCTTGGCGAGCTTATGGCGGGCATTGGCTACATGAAAGACCGCATCACTATAAATACAACAGTCTATAGCCGCCCTATGACGTCGGGTAAACTCTTCCAGCACCTCCTCTTCAAGCATTCTACCCTTTCCGAGTATGCAATACCTACCTACCGAGTCGGCAGCCTTGAGTCTTTTCACGAAGCTATGTCGGCGCAAAAACTCGAATATCCAGTTGTCGTAAAGCCCAATATGGGAACAACAGGTAAGGGGATATTTCTGATCAACAACCCAGACGACGCTAGTCGTATTTCTGACTGGTCAGATATGATTGTCACGCCGTATATTGAGAGTACCGGTGATTATCGTGTTTTCGTACTCGGCGGCGTGCCTTTTAGCGCTATGCGTAAAATCGGCAACGACGACCCCGCTGACTTTGTCGCTAAGTGTACTGGCGTTACACGCCTCACTCCAGAAAACGACGAAATCCTAAAAACTATCACCGATATCGCCACTCGGGTCGCCTCGCTTCTCCACCTTGAATATGCTGGACTCGACATTATCCGTGATGAAAAAACAAGCAAGTACTACGTGCTAGAAGCGAATGTCTCAGGTACTTGGCGCAACGGCTACAATGAAACCACAGGCGAAAACATCCCTCGCGAAATCATACAGTGGTTCATCGAGCGCCACGCCGCCAAATCCCAACCCCTGCGCGAATCCCTCGCCAACTACCTTGACCATCGCAAATCCCGTCTCTCTCCAGAAAAACAAGTCCAAGTCCAGCGCATACTCGACAATAAAGAGTCTCCGCTCACCCCCGACGCCATGCGTACTCTCGGCTCTAGAATCATCAATAATTTCTTCGCAACCAGTATCGAAGACAAATGCCGCTACCTCTACGCAGCCAAGCACCACAAACACCACTCAAACCTCATCCAGCTCATCACATCTCACGCCGAAAAATCCGTTTCTTGGACAGGCAACTTCCTCACCGACGACATCGGCGATACTTCGACTGGTCTCAGTCTCAACCACACTCTCGAGTACGGCGTTCTCGCCACTGCTTACTTCATCGCTGCCACTCGCCCCTAGATCCTTGCCAGTTTCCCCCGTTTCTGGTACAATCCCTCAAGCAAACTAATTTTCAAAGGAATCTATGAAAAAAGCAGTCATCAAAGTCGGCGGTAAGCAATTTCTCGTCGCCGAAAAAGAGACCCTCCTGGTGGACCTCCTCCCGGAAGGCACAAAAGAGCTCACTCTTGATGCGTTGCTTGTTATCGACGGCGAAAAAACCGAGGTAGGCAAGCCTACAGTCAAAGACGTGACAGTCAAAGCAAAAGTCACCAACGAAGAGCCAGTAAAGGGCGAAAAACTCCGCGTGATCCGCTACAAAAGCAAAAAACGCGTCCACAAAGAAATCGGCCATCGCCAGAAACATTCCGAGATCCAGATCATCTCGATCAAATAAAAACTTCCGACTATTACCACAAAACCCACCGCAACCCTCGCAGTGGGTTTTTGATTATGATACAATAATACTCATACTTAACAGAGCAGGGGAGAATCGGCCTTTTTCGGCCAGTCAATCAAATAAAAATGGCAACTACAATCGCAATTACTAATCAAAAAGGCGGCGTCGGCAAAACTACGACGGCGATCAATCTTGCCTACTATCTTGCAAAGCTAGACAAAACCACCCTTCTCATTGATTTCGATCCCCAGGGAAACGCCAGTTCTGGTCTCGCTATCGACAAATCTACCCTTGAGTCTACGATGACTGAGGTTATTACGAGTAAATCCTCTATGGACCAAATCATCATCTCTACTAAATTCAAAAACCTATCCATTGCACCCGCTACACCTCATCTCGCAAACGCCGAGGCCGAACTTGCAAAGGTCAGTGGTCGTTTCGCTCTTCTCAAAAAAGCTCTCGACCCCATCCGTGACAACTACGACTTCATTATTATCGACTGTCCGCCCGCCCTTAGTCTCCTCACTGTCAACGGCCTTATAGCTTCAGATTACCTCATCATGCCCGTCCAGACTGAGTTCTATGCCCTTGAGGGTGTATCTCAGCTCCTCGAGAGTATGAAGCTAGTCAAAAAAGCTATGAACCCTAGCCTCGAACTCCTCGGCGTCCTTCCGACGATGGTCGATTCTCGTACTACCCTCAGCAACCAAGTCATGGACGAAATTAGTAAATACTTCAACGCAAAAGTTTTCGGTACCTATATCCCGCGCAATATCCGACTCGCCGAAGCTCCTTCGCACGGTGTCCCTGTCGGTGCTTACGACCGCTTCAGCAAAGGCGCCCGCGCCTACAAAAATCTCGCAAAGGAGGTAATTGACCGTGTCAGCAGCAAGTAATAAATCCAAAAAAGGTCTCGGTCGCGGCTTTGACGCTCTTATTCCTACGGATCTTTTCGACGAATCTTTTGACCCCACCTCTGTAGAAGACCACCAAGTCAGTAAACTTATCGAACTCCCCGTCTCACAGATTAACCCCGACCCTGACCAGCCCCGTCGCCACTTCGACGAGAACGCCCTACAGGACTTAGCCGACTCAATTCGTGAATTCGGCATCCTCCAGCCTATCGTTGTTGTAAAATCAGGCACAAAATCCTACACTATCGTCGCTGGTGAGCGCCGTTACCGCGCCAGCCAGATCGCAGGTCTTAAAACTATCCCCGCTATCGTCCGCACCCTCAGCGACCAAAACAAACTCGAAATCTCTCTCATCGAAAACGTCAAACGTCACGATCTCAACCCCATAGAAATCGCTACCGCCTACCTCAAACTCCGCGAACAATTCAACCTCTCCCTCGAGCAGATCTCTCAGCGTGTCGGTGGTAAATCCGTCTCTGTCATCTCAAACCATCTCCGCCTCTTAAAACTACCCGACTCCGCCAAACACGCTCTCGCTAACGGCCAGCTTTCCGAAGGGCAGGCGAGAACTCTCATCTCCGCCGATCCAGAAATCATCGAAAGTATCCTCCCTAAGATCATCGCCGAATCTTGGTCTGCTCGCGAGATCGAACAATTCATGGTCGCCATCCGTAATAAAAAACCCTCACAAAAATCCCCCACAGCCAAAACCACCCCCTACGAAACCGAAACCAAGCGCCTCGAATCTCTCCTGAAGTCAAAAGTCCAAATCCGCACCAGCACCCGTGGCTCAGGTCAAATAGTCATCAAATTCAAAGACAAAAAAGACTTCCAGCGCCAGATAAAACTCATTATCAAAAACTAAAACGTTCGCATCCGGTTAAACGGATAAATTCTCACACCCGCTGGCCCTACAATATCAAACAACGGTATTGTTCCTAGTCCATTTCGAGAGTCATGTGAACTACTCCCTTCACGATTATCCCCCACCACAAAAACCTCACCTCTTGGCACGATCACGTCTATTTCTCCTGAAGTATACGTTTTCGGCTCGCCACCAAAATCTTCGTCTGGCCGAAACCCCTCAGGAAATTCGTCATTATACACAGTTAAGATCCCATCCTGCACTACTACACGCTCCCCTTCAAAAGCCACCACTCTCTTTATGATAAATTGATCCGGCCCATGCCCCAAAAAGCGCGGATTTTCCGCCACAATAATCTGCCCGCGTGGCGGTAGGTAGTGCTGGTTTCTCAAGTGCGCCCATGTTACGGGTAGTCGATTCACAATTATCCGATCTCCAGGACTCAATGTACCTTCCATACTTCCACCAACCACGTTGTAGCTTCGAAATACATAATTGTTCAGAATGAAAGTTCCGATCAACACCGCTACAATAAACCCAACAATACTTATTCCGTCCTTCACGATTGGGTTCCGTTGCAGAAATGTCGTCTTTGCTACTTTCGTTTCCATAGCATTAATTCTAACACAAACCATCCGTCTCCGCGTTCAATTTCACTACGTTTTGTGCTAAAATCAGAAGGTTATGAAGAAAAAGAGTGTTAGGAACGATAATGGCTTTATTGTGCGCCGTCGCGCCAGTGAATCTGTTAATCCTACCGAAAAACTCCACCCTAAATCACCGATCGTCACCGATCGTCTATCTATCGACAACTCTGCTCGTCGCGCAGACGACTTTTCTCTCGACGACATCGATCTCGATGAGACCCCAGACACCAAAAAATCCAAAAAACATCCAAAGTCTAAACTTCAGAAGTCTAAGAAAAAACGCAGCCTAGCCAAGCGGATCATCTTAACTGTAGTAATACTTATTAGTCTTGTAATTGTTGGTATTGTAGTATATCTCGGCTTTATAGCCGCTCGGACTAGTAGCCGCGTTTTCGAGGGTGGTATTGGTGGCTTCCTGCAACGCGAGCGCTTACAGGTCGATACGGACGGTCGTACTAATATCCTTATTTTTGGCACCATGGAGGATAGCGACGAAGACGGTGGTCATGACGGCGAGTTTCTCACCGACACTATTATGGTTATTAGTCTCCATCAGGACGACCGCGACGCTTATATGTTTCATATTCCTCGCGACCTCTGGATAGAACTAGAAGAACCTTGTGTTGTCGGTTTTCGAGCCCGTATCAATACTCAATTCATGTGTTCTTCAAACGACGGTGAGCTCGAACGGGAAGGCTCAGAGGCACTCAAGCGCCAGGTTTCACGCATCACTGGTCTCGACCTCCAGTATTTCATCCATGTCAATCTCACGGCATTTGTTGAGATTATCGACGCTGTCGGTGGTGTTCAAATCGTCATCGAGTCCGACGATCCTCGCGGTATCTACGACCCTACTCACAACTGGCGTGATTGTTATTGGGGTGATTGTGTTCGTTATCCAAATGGCCTTACTCCTGTTATGAGTGGCGAGCGAGCCCTCTTGCTTGCACGCTCTCGCGGTGCTTACGGCGGCTTTGGACTTCCTATGTCCAATTTCGACCGAGAAGCCAATCAGCAGAAGATCCTTCACGCTCTCTTCGAGCGTGCCGTCAGTACTAATACTCTCACAAACCTCAACCGCGTCTCTACCATAATAAATTCTGTCGGCAATAACGTTCGTACAAATATCCGCACTAGCGAAGTTCGCACTTTTCTCGATATCGGCACAAATACTAACGCTTCTGATATTCAGTCCATCAGCTTTATTGACCCTGACGAGCCTATACTTCGTCCTACTCAAATAGGTGATCAGTCTGTCGTCGTGCCTATCGCAGGTACATTTGAATACGGTCCGCTCCAGAGCTTCATTCGTCGTCGCATCTCCTCCGATCAAACTATACAGGAAGCTGCCCGCATCGCTGTCTTTAACGCTTCCGATGTCGCAGGGCTCGCCGGTCGTCTCTCTGATCAGCTTACGGAGCACAACCTCAACGTCACACAGGTATCTAACACCTCTCATCGACCCTCTGCCTCTATGGAAATTTTCACCATCACAGACAAACCCGCCACACTGCGTCGTTTAGAAGGACTCTTCCCAGATGCTAGTATCCGTCCTCGCGCCGACATTCCAGTTGACCTCGCGCATACTTCTACCGATCTAATAATCGTAATTTCTAGCGAGGACGCTCTCTAATGGCCGACTTTGCGAAACTCACTCGTAGCCGCTCTATCCTGAGCGAGGTGACTTATATCACCCTAAACCTCTTACTCGCCGCCGTAGTTACATTTATGATTATTATCACAAATTCTCCCATTATCTCAATTACTCTCGTTATCCTTAGTAAGTGGCGCATTTTTGCCGTCCGCCCCCGATACTGGTTCGCCAACGTCAAGTCAAACATGGTTGATTTCATCGTAGGACTCAGTTTTGCCTTTATTATCTTTACTGCCTACAGCGATTATCTCTCGTTCACTCTCATTATTCTCACTGCACTCTATGCTGGCTGGCTTCTCTTCATTAAGCCTCGCTCCAGCACTATAATGATGGAGATCCAAGCCGCCACTGCGCTTTTTCTCGGTACTATCGCCGCCACTCAAGCACTCTTCATTATAGAGGAAGTCACTTTTCCGACCATCGCCTCAGTCTTTCTTGTTGTCACTAGTTTTGTTATTGGCTACTCTGTTGCGCGTCACATTCTTCTCGCAGGTTCTGAAACAGGTATTAGTTTCATGTCATCTATTTTCGGTCTCTTTATTGCACAGCTTGCCTGGATTTCCTACCACTGGCTTGTCAGTTACTCTGTTATAGGGACTACTCTCATCATTCCGCAACTATCTATCATCTCTACACTTATTGGTTTCTCAGTTCTTGCTGTATACAAATCTTATACAAACCACGACGGTCGTGTTCGTCTCTCGGACGTTTTCGTTCCTATATTATTCTCATTACTTATCATCGTAATTATGCTTATCGGATTTTCGGATCCTGTCATATTTTAAATAAACCAATCAATCAACTCAGGGAGGGAAAATGCAAAACCAACAACCAATCAATCAACTCAGCGGTACTAACTCAGTTCATGTTCACTCGTATCGCTCACACCAGCCTCGTCCACCTCAGTTTCAGCCGCAGTCCATTCCTCCTAAAAACTCCAGACGTCCTGTCGTTCCTATCCTCGTTACCGCCGTTATCTGCTGCCTTATAATTTCTATCGGTAGCCTCAGTGTTGCTGTTTACGTCCTTATCAACCAGCCTGACACTGTCACAGTTCAGCATCACACCACTGATGGTAACTCTGCTACTTTCGACAGCGTATCTATCGAGTCTGTCGTAAATCAAGTTTCACCTAGTGTAGTTTCGATCGTCGGGACTGTTGGTCGTACAGGACTCTTTGGAGGCTCCAGCCAGAGTGCTGGCACAGGGATTATAGTCAGCAGTAATGGCTATATCCTTACTAACAAGCACGTTGTCGAAGGCGTAACTCAGTCATCTCTATCTGTCGTGACCCACTATGGCGACACTTTCGACGATATCGAGCTTGTCGGTGTCGATCCGCTCAATGATATCGCTTTCCTAAAAATTCGTTCCAACCGAGACGACTTCCCATATGCCACTCTCGGCAGTTCTCGTACTATATCTGTCGGCCAGCCTGTTATTGCTATCGGCAATGCTCTCGGTCAATATCAAAATACTGTCACTGCTGGCATTATTTCTGGTATGGGGCGTACTGTAGTCGCTGCAGACGGGGCAGGGCGCACAGAGACTCTTACTGACCTCATTCAGACTGATACCGCTATTAACCCAGGTAATTCAGGTGGTCCGCTCGTAAACGCCGCAGGCGAAGTTATCGGGATTAATACCGCTGTTGCTACCGAGTCCCAAAATATCGGCTTCGCCATCCCGATTGGCGCTGTCAAAGGCATGCTCGCAGGCGTTCTTGAAAACCACCGAGTCGAGCGTCCATTTATTGGAGTTCAGTTCATTACTATTACTCCAGACGTTGCGATCCGTTTCGATCTCGCGCGCGAAGGCTATCCTATTCGCCGCGGCGCTTACATTTTCAACGAGCGTGGCGGTAGCGCTGTTGCGTCAGGTAGTCCTGCTGACAGAGCAGGTCTGCGCGATCGTGACATTATTACTCACGTCAACGGTATCGAAGTTGGTCCTGCTGGCAGTGTCGCTACTCTCGCCGCCGAACATTCAGTTGGTACTACTATCCAGCTTACTGTCCTCCGTGGAACTCAAGAACTAACTATTCCAGTCACACTAGGCGCATTCAGTCAATAGACCTATAGCAGTTTCATCACCACAATCAAATCAGAAACTTCGACCAGTTCAAACCCAGTTTTCTGTCCAAGTTCGATCAACTTATTATGTTGTCGCACGTCTGCCTCCATCACCAAATACCCCCCACTCACTAGTATACTGGGCGTTTGTTGTACTAATTTTTTATACAACTCTAACCCCTCATCATCAGCAAAAAGCGCCTCTCTCGGCTCAAATCTCGTCTCTTTCGATACTTCCCAATCTTCGTCCACGTATGGTAAATTCGCCATCACCACGTCAAATTCTTCGCCTATACCAGTCAATAAATCTCCCTCAACTAACACCACCTCCGCCCCTAGTTCTTTCGCATTTTTCCTTGCAACTTCCAGCGCCCGCGTATTTTTATCGATTAAAACTACATCACCGGCTAGCCCTTCCAGCCATACTGTAATACCGATCACTCCACTCCCAGTTCCGACATCTGCCGCGCGCACCTTCGGGTCAAGCCCTAGTCGTCTCAGTACTTCGATTACCTCTTCTGTCTCTGGTCGCGGCACCAAAACATCCTCTGTCACCACGAATTTACGTCCATAAAATTCCTTAAACCCTCGCACGTAGGCAAGGGGAGTTCGCGTCGCTCGTCGCGCTAGTTTTTCATCAACTTTCTTCACTACCTCGACCTCCAGCTCTATATCTCCATGCGCGTGCAGATAAGTTCGCTCCACTCCCATCTCGTCCACCAAAAGTAATTCCGCATCTAAAGCACTCGACTTTACGCCCACATCGCTCAAAACCCTCTCCGCCCCCTTCAGCCAGTCTTTAATCCTCACTCGCCCCCTGCGCCATCAGTTCCCGTTCTTGTGCTACTAAATTCTCAATCAAATCTTCAATTTCACCCGCCATTGCTGCTGGGATATTACTTCGCGAAAACCCGATCCGATGATCTGTGATTCGATCCTGAGGATAATTGTAGGTCCTAATCTTCTCACTCCGATCTCCAGTCCCGATCAGCGACCGTCGCTTATCTCCTAGCTCTTTTGCCTCTTTTTCTATCTTATCTTGCAGTAGTCTCGAGCGCAAAATTGTCATCGCTTTCTCACGATTTTTTATCTGTGATTTCTCATCCTGATTTGTCACTACAATACCAGAGGGCAGGTGAGTAATTCTCACTGCCGAGTCAGTAGTATTAACACTCTGTCCGCCATGTCCACCTGCTCGGAAAACATCCACCCGCAGATCCGACGACTTAATCTCGATATCTGTCTCTTCCGCCTCTGGTAGTACCGCCACTGTCACCGTGCTCGTATGAATCCGCCCTTGCGACTCAGTCATAGGTACTCGCTGAACCCGATGCACTCCACCCTCAAACTTCAACTTCGCATACGCTCCACTACCTTTCACTGCAAAGACTACCTCTTTATATCCACCAGTATCATTCCGTGATTCGCTCATTAATTCCGTCTTTAGTCCCTGATTCTCTGTGTATCGCAGATACGCTCGATATAACTCCGACGCGAACAAGCTTGCCTCGTCTCCGCCCGCCCCTGCACGAATCTCTACGATCACGTCTTTATCGTCATTTGGATTTTTTGGCGCCAGCATCGCAAACAGCTCCGCCTCAATCCTCTCCAGCTCCTCTTCGATCTCCGCAATATCTATCTTTGCTATTTCTCCTATCTCCGCATCATCAACCAGTCCTCGCGCCTCCACTAGGTTTTTCTCTAGCAACTCCCGCCTCTTCCCGACCTCAATCAAACCTTTCAGCTCCGCAAATCGCCGATTCTTCGCCCCAAATTCCTTATCTGCGTACGCTCCAGGTGCACTTAAAAAACCCTCCAATTCGCTCATCTCAGCTTCCAATTTTTCGATCTGCAAATCAATCCTAGTCATAGCTCCGCCCATTATAACACGCCAACCCCGCAGAGCGGTTGGATTAGAAACGAAACAGCAGACACCTCAAACACTGAAATGTCTACTGTGTTGGTTTTTCGTATAACTCACCGCACGACCCTACATATCAACAAGTCCACCTCACAAACAAGCGAGACTCTATTAATTACGTACGCGGTAATGCCCCGTATTCGGCACATCAGGAATATCTATATAAGTATATCCCTGATATAGAGTAGTTGATCCATGTAGTGTATTAACTACTACGTCTACAGTGCCTGCTGGATGAGCTGGTACTATACATGTGATTGTATTTGAGTTGATGATACGAACATCTGTGCAGGGGAGGTTGCCGAGAGTTACGGAGAGTTCTAGTGAATTAACTAGGCCTTGTCCGAAGTTGGTGATGACAACCGGCACATTACTACTCATATTTGTGTTGTTACCGAATTGACCAAACGAGTTATCTCCCCAAGCAAATACATTACCTTCACTATCTATAGCGAAAGAAGAATGCCAACCAGCCATTACCTGCACAATATTTCTACCAGCAAGCACTCCAGTCATATCCACTTCAACTGGGACGTTGCTGTCAAAATTAACACCATTACCAAGCGAACCTTCCATGTTTAACCCCCAAGAGAAGACTTGACCTTCATTGTCTATAGCAAGGGAATGAGCTACGCCAGCCATTACCTGCACAATATTTCTACCAGCAAGCACTCCAGTCATATCCACTTCAACTGGGACGTTGCTGTCAAAATTAACACCATTACCGAGCTGCCCACCCCAGTTGATTCCCCATGCAAAAATTCTGCCTTCACTATCTAGGGCGAAAGAGTGGTTACCTCCAGCTGCGATCTGTACAATATTTCTACCAGCAAGCACTCCAGTCATATCCACTTCAACTGGGACGTTGCTGCCAAAAAAGGAAAAAGTACCATTACCGAGCTCTCCAGAACTGTTACTTCCCCATGCAAACATCCTACCTTCGCTATCTAGGGCGAGAGAGTGGCTACCTCCAGCTACTATTTGCACAATATCTCGCCCAGCAAGCACTCCAGTCATATCCACTTCAACTGGGACGTTGCTGCTGATATTTGTATTGTTGCCGAGTTGCCCGTTATTGTTCTGTCCCCACGCAAATATATTACCTTCACTGTCTAGGACTAGTGTGTAGTGCCACGTAGTTGCAATTTGCACAATACGCCTGCCAGCAAGTACCCCGGAAGTATCCACTTCAACTGGGACATTATTACTGATGATATTCGTACCATTACCGAGTGCACCTTCCCAGTTACTTCCCCATGCAAAAATCCTACCTTCACTATCTAGAGCAAAAGAAGAACCATTTCCAGCTGCGATCTGTACAATATCTCGCCCAGCAAGCACTCCAGTCATATCCACTTCAACTGGGACGTTGCTGTCAAAATTAACACCATTACCGAGCTGCCCACCCCAGTTACTTCCCCATGCAAAAATCCTACCTTCACTATCGAGGGTAATTGCGTGGTCGGCTCCAGTCACCATTTGCACGATATTCAGAGGAATATCAGGTATCCCAAAATCCCCAGTAATAGTAACAGTATTTCCACCAACGGTCGGCCCATGATCAGCAGTAATAGAATGAATAGATAACGCTGTAGCTACTTCAGATGGACTAATTATATTGAGAATAAGAGACTGCGCTGAGAAACCTGAGACCACCACTACTGCAACTACAAAAGGTAGTCGGATAAGTAGCTTATTAAATTTACTTGTTATCCACATTGAAAAGTGAATCCTTCTCTCGCAGACTAAGTATTTTATATGATTTCTAACTGTTTTTATGAGATTCCACGCTCTATGAGTTAAACAATAGCATGTCGGGGGGGGTAGTCAAATATTGGTCTGTGATGAAAACTACCCAGAGACTACTCGTAGGTCTACTGTGAGTCTATCATAAATATATGAATTAGGGTTTAAGTAAGAGCCTAATGGTGGAGCATATCGGATTCGAACCGATGGCCTCTTCCATGCCATGGAAGCGCGCTAGCCAACTGCGCCAATGCCCCAACTCTTCACATTCTAACATACACACTCAAAAAGAGCAGGCGAGATAAAACCCCACAGAGACTACCTCATAGACCAATAAACCCTACCATCAGCTCTAATCAACCCCAGCTCCACAGCCTCCTCCAGCGAAATCAACGCATAACCCCGAGCTAGCAACTCATCCATCGCTCGCACAACACCGTCCACCGTACTTTCGTGAATATCATGCGCCAGCACTATTGATCCCTCTCGTGTGTATTCCACAATATGACGATAAATCACTTCCGCATCTCTATATCTCCAATCTTTCGGATCAACATCCCAAATTATCATGGTCATCCCGCTTACCTCTCGCACTCTTTCATCCCAACTCCCATACGGCGGTCTGAGGAAACTACTCTCCACTCCAAGCGTCCGCCTAAGCAATTCATTTGTCCGATCTCTTTCTTCCCAGATCTCTTCATTACTCATCCGTCGCATGTCTCTATGACTAAAAGTATGATGCGCTACAGTATGTCCATCCAGAAAAACTCGCACTACGATCTCAGGAAACCTCTCCATCCTCTCTCCTAGCATAAAAAACGTCGCTCGCGCATCCCTCTTCGCCAACTCGTCCAGTAGTCTCGCCGTTGTTGCTCCACCAGGCCCATCATCAAAAGTCAGCATCATCACAGGTCGCCCACGTAGTGCCTCTATATCTCGCAATCTCCGCTCGTTACTCGACTCCAATACAGCCACTACTTCGCTCTCGACTTCTCCAGTATGCGGATAATTCAAAAACCCATTCAACTCCTCATATCCTAGTATTAGTTCAATCACCCCTGTACTTCTCGGTGCTACCTGATAAATCCCCAAAATCACTCGCACTCCACTTTCATCAAACACCAGCAACTCAAAATTTTCTCGCCTCGGTTCCAAGCCTCTCGCCACTTCAGAATCATTAAACACCACCAGATTTTGTGCCATTAGTTCCACGTGTGCCAACTCCGACAATCTCTCAAGCGTCCCCATTTTATCATTAAATAACTCCTCCCATTCAACACCCAAGCGCTCCACTTTGTCGTAATAAAAGACCCAATTTTGCTCCGTCGCATGTGCTCCACCCAAAAACCGCAAGACCGTAAAGCGTATCGATGCCAAATTACCACTCCTATAAACCCTATACCCGATATTTAGCTCGTACGGGAAATTCGTACTCGCAAACCCATCCACGCTCGCCCGAAACTCCGCAATCTCCGCCTCTATCGCGGCCGCTATACCGGTGTTAAATTCTTCATTCTCCGTGATCGGGAATCGCGCATTTACATTATATCGCTCCGAGTAAATCAAAATCGAATCTGTCCCAAACACCTCTCGCTCAGCTTCGTTTTCATGTAATACCAGAACTAGTACAGCCACCACTCCTAGCGTTGCTACAAAAACCACCGACACACAATGAATAGCTACCTGCCACCTCCTCATCCCGTCCACTGTCTTTGCTAATTTCTCTAAAACTAATCTCATCTATTTGCAGTCTTCATGCGAACTCGAACAGCCAGCGCGACCACCGTCAATATGCCAAATAAACTCACTAACCCTACCGAATATGCTCCCATTCCTAGCTTCTCATGCCCAGTATTTGGCACGTCAGGTATACTAATAGGTTCAAACACCGCTATAAAATGAATATCTTGGCTAATTGGCCAACCCAACAGATCTACCGATGTAAATATAATCCCAGGATACTCCAGACTTACCCAGTGCGCAAACTCATATCCTTGCTCTGGAACTGGAATAGGGATAGAAATTCCTGCCTCACTCAGAGTCTTTCCTGTAGGAACTGTCACGCTATGAGATAGTGTAGACGCAGAATCAAGCGCTCCATTTGCATCAGCTTGAAAAACCACTGTGCGCGGCGACCTAGCCCATACCCACGTATTGGAAGCCCCAGTACTACCTACCATTAGGGCAGGGGATGTATAGCTAAATACACCTTGCGGGTTATGTATCGTACCGCTACCGACATTTTGCCATACACCAGTAAACACGGAATTAGTCAGCACTTCAGGTAGACCGGAGCTAGGACTCAACATCACCCAGTCATCTCCGAGTACGAGAACTTCCAGAGAACTTGCACCTGTGAACATGTTTGCCATACCTGATACCGTTGCACTGTTGAGACTCCAGCTGCTGAGATCTAGACTTATTAAGCTATTTGCGTCTCGGAACATACTGTCAAAACGCTGTGTATTACTCGTATCCCAGCTACCTAAGTCTAGGTTTGTAATATCGGTTGTGTCTCGAAACATATACATCATCCATGTCACACTGCTCGTATCCCAGTTATCTAGTCCAATTATCTCCATGAGTCCTGCGTCTCGGAACATACTATCAAAACGCTGTGCGCTACTCACATCCCAGCTACTCACATCTAAACTTTTTAAACTGGTTGTTCCTCGAAACATAGCCGAAAAACGCTGCACGCCCGCAACATCCCAATCCTCTATTCCTGTTATTGTTGTTAGGCTAGGTGTATCTCGGAATATACCCGAAAGCCAGTTTGTGGAACTGAGGTCTACATAGTTAATATTTTCTATCGTAGTTAAGTTTG
Organism: Candidatus Saccharimonadota bacterium; assembly: GCA_009785325.1. Taxonomy (GTDB): domain Bacteria; phylum Patescibacteriota; class Saccharimonadia; order Saccharimonadales; family Saccharimonadaceae; genus WQWN01. Next base: position 171,602 of record WQWN01000001.1, on the reverse strand, counting down.
GTAGGTCTCTAAATAACGAAGAGAGATTAGATTGCCCGACTGTATTATTTGGGTCTGTAAAAACAATCTTGGTGACATCGTCCCGGTAAAGATGCCAAGGACCATATCCTGCATAATTACCACCAACTGCTGGCATACCTTGAATATTTCCAGCTCCCACCTCTACCACACCCGTATTTGAATTATCATCCTGCCACCACCACGGCGCAAAGGTCGCATTCGGTCCAACATGACCAACCGTCGCACCAAACGGCGTAATACCTAGAGCAGAGTCTTCAGTAAAAACCCCAACCAAAAGCAAGCCAGTAAAAACCAGCGTCACACAGACCAATAAGTGTATTTTTCTTTCTCGCAGTTGTTTTTGGAACATAGACCAGACAAATCCTTGTTTAGGTTTTTGCACTCTATGTATCAAACATTAGCACATACTCGTCACAAAAACAACGTACGAACACGAGTCTCATCCTGATGTCATACATTAGTACTCTTTTCGGGGGATCAAGTGACTTATTCCACTCCCGCTGCGCGCATCAGTCGCCTCACCGCTGCATAGTCCCCAGAAAATCCAGAACTCGTCCATCTGCCCAGCTGGAAATACGGCACTCCTGCTCCAGGAATAGCCCGCTGTAATCGCTCCGTATTCGCAATCACGTTTGCTAACTCTTCACCACTCGCCAAGCAGGCTATCATCAACTCTACGTCCAGCCCAGCCGTCTCAGCTGCTGCCAGAAAATACTCATCATCCAAATCAGGCACCGGCCTCCCCGCACTCCAAAAATCCGTATCTACTCGCGCCAATACTTCGTAAAAATATACCCAAAACAATTCCTGCCCTTGTCTCGCCGCACAATATCCACTCTCTGCCCCACGTATCGAATTCGGACCACCTAGCGGCGCCGTCAGTCTCATTTCAAAGAAAATCTTATCAGTCTCAATGAAATCCGCCTCAAACCCGCCCTTCGTTGCGATATTGAACTGCGCACAAAACGGACAAAACATATCCGTATACATAATAAAATGCCGCTCATTCTCAGGATTTCCTTTTGTCATCGCCATCTCCCAAACCTCCTCGCGCTCAGTAGATTCCTGCTGAAAAGTACTCAAAACTAGCCCGATCACAACCAGCACTACTAGTCCTAAAAAGACCTTCAATATCATCCCGCCAGACTCTCGCTCCGCCTCTTCGCTCACTCCGACCCGATCCGCCTTAATTCCACCAACTCGCGCCCCGCACTCTTTACAAAACTTACTGTCTTTCGCTATCTTTGCATCGCACTCTTCGCAGTTCATTTCTCCCTCGCTTTCTTATATCTTCTTGCTGTCACCGCCAAATAGTTCAAAAACCCCAGCCTCCTCAGTGCTAATAATCCTATCACAAAAGCCACCCCCATCACCACCCCGCTCACTACGCCGATCATCGCATATGCCGCCGAACTAAAAATCACACTCATCATCGGCACCAGCAGGGAAGTAGCGCAAGTCGTACATCCCGCCCCTAAAATCGCCATCGTCCCCGCGATCCCCGCACCTCCGATCCCGTCTCCATCCACCCGTTTCCTCTCTCGCCAATTCCCGACCAGCATCCCGACCAAAACCCCCTGCATCAAACTCAACCCTAGTATCAAAAACCCATCCACTGTCCAAAAACTCTCTCCAATCCGTCCCACCACTGCACCGACCACATTCAGTTTTTCATACAGCGGCAAGTCCGAAACCAGTAGCGCGAACTCCGTCGTACCCGCCCGCATCATCGTGAGTATTATCGCAAAAAACCCCGCCACCAAAACCCCCACTAAAACATTCCGCCATTCTCGCATCCCCCAGCCGATCCCGACCATCGCGAGTTTCGTCTGGTCCGCCCACTTAGCCCACCACGTTCGCAGCTTTTTCCGACTCCACTTTCTCATCCTCTCAGTATAACACTACTTACCGTGAGAACTATTCGCCACATGCCAGTGGTTCGCATACTCGCATCGATACACCGTCAGTCGCCCCACTTCCAGTCCAAACTCTCCCTCTATCCATCGCGCCGCCATCTCCGCATCGTCCCGCGTCTCATATATCACTTTCTGCTGCTCTCCCACCCAACACTTCAGCGGCTCATACTTCACCCCAGCTTCAATTTTTTTCTTTCTCATTCTATCAATTATATAGCATTTATGATTGAGTATTTAGCACTCCATTGACAAGAGTGCTAACATGTGCTACGATCACCACAGTATTTACTATGACAGTAATTTAAGGAGGTTGCGTGTCTGAACAGGTTAAAGTTTCAATTCATTACTACAGAATTACCGCGAAAGGCGGCGATAATGGGCTGTTCCTACAAAAACTTGATGATATTGTAAAAAATGTCAAAGAGATCGACCGCGAGATAGAGTGCAGGACAGTCTCCGTCAACTTTAATGTTTCTATTCAGGGGGATATTGCTAATGGTTGTATTAGATATTTAAGACCCATAGCCCCAAGCATAGGCAAGCAAGGAGACACAACTAGTAAACCTATACTTTTAGAAGCAGAGGAGGGGATTAGCGAAAAGACCTACTTTGCTTACGACAGCCCCAGTGCTACTCTTGTGATCCAGTATAACCATTATGGACCAAGAGTTAGGACACTGGTTAGTAGCGTCAACGAGACACACAAAGCAAAAGTTAATGATGAATTTTCATCAATTCGCTCTTCGCATACACCTATTATTATAGGTGATCATCTTGAACTTGCCCTTAATAGTAACGATATTAGAGGTGTAGAGGCTAAACTTAAACATCCGTCAGAGCTAGGTCGTGATATGGAACTGCCAGCAGTTCTTAGGGCGTTTGAGACTCCTGTAGGTATAAGTCAGGAGATTATCTTGAGAGACAAAAAAGCTGGCATGTTGGCCAGGCTCTTCAGGGACAAAATAATTCGCAAAGAAAGCGACGTAGATTACTACGACAAGTTGAAGGTTAGTATGTTTAGCCCAGAAACAGGCACGGTGGAAGCTTACGACCTAATAAAAAACAAAGCAAAAGATGAAATCGAGATCGGAGTAGGAGAGAACTCGAAAGAACTTAATGAGACCGAAATAATTACCGAACTTCAAAGAAAATTACGTGAATTTATAGAGAAACACAATGTGGCCGATAATTGACACCTTACTTAAGTCAATCACTGTAGTGTGTGTTTTTATGATAGTCCTTTTGTTTGGAGTGCTATTGCCGTTTCCTCGGCTTGTGGAGTATATTGCAAATTTGAATTACACACTGTTTCTAGAGACAATTACAAACCTTAATAGCGCTGTAGTATTTGCGACTTTTCTTGCTATCATATTTTCGAGCTCTTCCATAATAAAAGAGTTTCGAAAATTCCCGAAAGCCAACATGCAGCTTTTTGCGATTATAATAGGCAACAGTATTATAATTAGCTTACTGTCTTTGCTTCAAGTTGAAACTGGAGAAATTGGTGCACGGGCTTTTCTGTCAATCGGAACAATCACTGTATCAGTTGTATTTTTTATTGTTAATGTAATATATGTCTCTAGGATCTATAAAATATCGAACAGTTAGCGGTCTTATAATCTAAGACAAAAACACCCCCTCCCGAGGGTGTTTCAATTTCACAAAACCCTAACCGACTCTATTCAGCCTTCTCATCCTTGCGCGCTTTCGCCGCCGCTGCCTTCTTCGCCTTATTCATCAGAGCGTCCTTGCGCTCTTCAGCTTTCGCGAACTTCGCCTTGAAGCGATCTACGCGACCCTCAGTGTCGATAATCTTTTCCTCGCCAGTGAAGAACGGGTGGCTAGCACTCGAAATCTGCACCTTCACTAGAGGATATTCATTGCCATCCTCCCATTTAATTGTCTCGGTCGAGCTTGCAGTCGACTTCGTCAAAAATGCAAACCCAGCTACCTCGTCGCTAAATACGACGGGCCTGTAATCTGTTGGATGTATATTCTTTTTCATAACCTCCGAATTCTACCAGATAAACCCCAGTAACGCAACCGCTAAAACAGCCAAAAGCAAAAGGCCGCTTCAGAAAATCCCAACCGCGTGCACGCGACCAAAACTTCATTCACGACCTTTATCTGGGGTTATTAAATGTTCAACCTCGGCGTCCCGAGATCATCGTTAGGGGCAGCTTGCCCATTTCTGTCCTGCTATCTCGTAGCTGCTACCACTTTCGGCACTTTCGCTCGCCACTACTTGCTGCCAGTCGTGGCACGAGACTCATCCAGAGGAAGGCGTATACTTGTCGGCGTTACATCCGTGCAAGCCTTCTTTCTTCTTCGGCAGTTATATCCACGTCCCCAGACACCTCTACGATACCATCTCTGCAAAACAGTTGTCAAACTCCGCCCAGATATGATACAATCCCCGAGTAATTAAATTAACGAAACAGCCCCGCTTGAGATTCCTAACTAAAAGAGCAGGGCAGAGGGAAGGAATAATCACTATGTCAGTAGACGTAGATATCAAACAGTTGCTCGAAGCGGGCGTCCACTTCGGCCACAAAACCAGTCGTTGGCACCCTAAAATGGCGGAGTTTATCCACTCCAAGCGCCAAGACAGCCATATCATCGACCTCACTAAAACCGTCGAGGCTCTTAACGAAGCGCTACCAGTCATTACAAAAACCGTCGCAAAAGGCCAAAAAGTCCTCTTTGTCGGCACAAAAAAACACCTACGCGAGATCGTAAAAACCGCCGCAGAATCTGTCGGCCAGCCTTACGTCACCGAACGCTGGGTCGGTGGAACCCTCACAAACGTCGAGACGATCAATCAGCAAATCAAAAAACTTAACACTCTCGAACGCCGCATGGCTTCAGGTGAACTAGAAAACCGTTACAGTAAACTCGAAGTTCAGCGCTTCCAGGAAGAGATCGACCTCCTCAATACCCGCTACGGCGGCATCAAAGAACTTCAGGGCAAGCCAGGAATCCTTTTCGTCACCGACATCATTGCCGACAAAAACGCCGTAAAAGAAGCAAAAGTTCTTGGCATCCCAGTCGTCGCTCTCTGTGACACCAACACCAACCCTACCGAAGTTGATCACCCGATCCCATCTAACGACGACGCAATTAAAGGCGTCCAGCTCATGCTCGACTACGTAGTCGCCGCTGTAAAAGAAGGCGCAGCTGCTCCAAAAGTAGCACCAACTACCTCAGCTCCAGCTAAAAAATAATCACACTAACAGGAGGAAATCCCCTATGTCGATCTCAATCGAAGACATCAAAAAACTCAAAGAACTATCTGGTGCAGGTCTCACCGATGCCAAACAAGCCCTCGTAGAAGCCAAGGGAGACTTCGACAAAGCTCTCGATGCCATGCGTAAAAAAGGCCTCACAAAAGCCGAAAAACGTGGCGACCGCGAAACCCGCGAAGGCCTAATCGACAGCTATATCCATGACGGTCGCATCGGCGCCATCCTCGAGCTCAACTGTGAGACGAGTTTCGTCGCAAAAACCGACGGGTTTAAAGAGCTCGCTCACTACCTCGCCATGCAAATCGCCAGCATGAACCCAATCTACGTCTCAGAAGCCGACATCCCAAAAAAAGAACTCGACAAGGTTAAAAAAGACGCAGAAGCGAAGCTAAAAGACGACAAAAAACCAGCCGACGTCAAAAAGAAGATCGTCGAAGGCCAGATCAAAAAACACTTCGCTGATAAAGTCTTGATGAACCAGCAGTACATCCTCGACGACTCCATGACTGTCGAAGCTTTCATCAAAACCCACATCGCAAAAACAGGCGAGAATATCACCGTCCGCCAATTTAAGCGAATCGAACTCGGCGTTACCGAATAAATCTAATAGGCTAGTCTCATCACTAAACATTCTCTTCCACCTCGTCAAAAGCGGGGTGGACCTTGTTTTAGCCAACTTTTTCAATTTTCCTATTGCTCGTGACGTAGCGTGATAATGTAGACTCAGGGCGAGGAGATAAAACATATGTCAAAATACACCACCGGGGAACTAGCGAAACTATGCAATGTGTCGGTCAGAACAGTGCAATTTTACGATACAAAAGGTCTACTATCCCCGACAGAATTAAGTGATGGCGGCAGGCGACTCTATAGCGACGAAGATCTGCGTAAATTTCAACTAGTCTGCACACTAAGATCAATGGGTCTTTCACTAGGCTCTATAAAAAACACCCTAGAGAGCGAGTTGTCGGCGGAAATTCTCACACTACTACTCGATGAACAGACGAAGCTACTCGACAGTGAAATTGACGAACGACAAAAACAACTAGCGATGATAAGTACCGTCAAACAAAACATCACAGGTAGGACCGCTATCCCGGTAAACGCAATCATCGACATAGATGAAATCGTGGAAAAGAAGAACAAAGCGCTAGGTAGAAAAAAACTAGCCATGGTCCACGTCGCAGTAGGGATTGCAGCGGCTTTAGGTTTTTTGTTTATGGCTTGGCTCGCAGTATCGCAAATCTGGTGGGGGCTTGCAATATATATTACTGTCGCAGCCGCTAGTTTGGCGGTCTCGGCATTTCAACTAAAAGACACCGAACTCACATGCCCTAAATGTAATTCCATTTTCAGGCCGCCTCTGAGACGAGTATTCTTCAGTACTGGGAGTAGTAGACTTCGCTGGATGACTTGCCCTAAATGCGGAAACAAAGATTGGTGCGTTATACGAAAACAAGCGAGGGAGGTTTAGGAATGCGCAAACTACTATCAAGCGAAAAACTCAGATTTATCACAAAAATAGCAGCAATACACGTATTAACCTACGTAGTCGTGACTATAATTGCTATACCTCTAACTCTTGATTATGCAGAGAGTATGATGGAGATGGCGGGTTTTAAGCCTCTAGACGAGATCAACATAGGCGCAGTATTTATTGCACAGATCATTAGAGGGCTTTTGTTAGGTATAGTTATTTGGTGGGTTAAAGACAGTATTATTGGGAAAAAATGGGGGTGGCTCAAACTCTGGGCGATCCTGGTGATACTCGGTATCTTTAATACCTATGCGCCAACTCACGGCTCTATTCAGGGCATGATCTATCTCGCACCAATCGAAGACCTACCTGTCAGCGCTAGTCTCGGCATGTTGGAAGTATTAGCCCAGCCACTACTATTCAGTATAGCGGTGTTCTTCCTGCAAAAATCAAAAGCCCGGGACTAATCCCGAGCTTTTCTTGTATTATTTCCCAAAAGTCCAAATTCGCCAAGTCGCCAGCAAGCCTAGTGGCACGAAAATTATGAGAGTCATTCCCATCGCCCATACCGCCGAAACATCCGCCGCTACTCCTACCAAAAACCCTGCCGGGATAAATAGTAGTCTTCGCGCAACTTTAGTTAAACTCATTGCGGTAGCTTCCATTCCTTTCGGCACGCACTTTTGCACGCAAACTGGTACGGTTGCACTTGTCCACCCGCGAGCAAATCCCAGACCAGTAAACAGCCAGACAGTCACGAGATTCAAATGTAACATCATCCCCGCAAGACTCACAAAAACAACCAACATAGGCATCAAAACCACCAGCCACTCCCACTTCTCAATTTGCTCAGAAACCAGCCTTGCCACCCGCGTACCTCCAAGTGCCGCCAAAGTATTTACTACCCAGCCCACACCCAGCCACGAAGCCGGCACGCCCGCCGCGAGCAGCACAATCGTCATCGGCCATACCATCACGTGAGTAATTCCGCTTGTCACTGCCACCCCCACGATCCACCACCGCAACTTCGGCAAACCCAGACAGACCTTCATCGCCCGCCACATATCTCGCAGCGGATTCGCATGCACTTTCACCAGTTTCTCACCCACGTCATGCATAAACAGCGCCAAAACGCCGCCAAGCAAACCGGGCAGGGCAGTCAGCCCAATCGCCAGCCTGAAATTCACACTCCCGATCGCCGGCCCCGCCAGATACCCCGCAACTTCTGCCGCTAGAGCTGCTGTCATCATTAGCGCCCACCGCTTCGCAAATAGCTTCCCTGTATGATCGATTACTTCAGAGTAACCTTTCGTCATCGCCTCGTCTGCCCCTTGCGAAAACCCCATAAACACCCCTAGTAAGATCTCCGCCAAAATCACCTGATGAAAACCCTGGACAGTCGCATAAAACAAAAAGCTACTCGCGACTCCAAAATTCCCGATCACCTTACACCACCTTCTACTAAATCGATCCGCCACTCGTCCAATCGGCACACTTAAAACAATCATCACCGCGGAAAATGCCGACTGACTCAACGCTATTTGCGACTGATTCATCCCGATCGAGTTGAAAAATAGCACCATAATAGGCATCGAAATAATCATCCGCCCCAGACTCACCTCGACCAAAATCAATCTAAGTCCCCGCCAAGCTTTCTTTTGCTCAGTATCCATAACTTGACCCATAAAAACCTTCCTCCTTTTGGAAAATAAATTAAAGTACGACTGTAATCCTATCGAATTCACAGCCAATCAAATTCCCGACATTCCGCCTATTTAAAATCTAAAAAGTTCCCTCGTCGGGAACTCACCAAGCTACAAATTTATCCTAAAAAGTCACATGATAAGTTCCATACTATCTACCGCCGGCATCATCGCCTGCGCGAAACAACAACCAAGCAAGCCGTTCCAGACGACCTCTGTTGTGATGTGATAGTATGAAAAATTATCGTTTCTCATTTCGCTATCATAACACCTATTTTCACAAAACACAAGCGACTCAACCTAAAACCAGCCCTTCACTACATGGGCTGGTTCTATTTTCTCGTTAAAGTTTTTATTTCATAGCGCCTTGGCAGAGCAGGGGATTTATCTATTACCAGCTACCACCACATATCTCAGCATGTAATTTGTCGCCAGAACATAACCTAATATATACTTCAGGCAATTAAAGTGCTGCGTCAAAATCCAAGCTTCCAACATTACGCCATCACCTTTCGGGGAGTTCGTGTTGTTTTAGTCTGTTGTTCGTGCAATATCTCTTCGATCTGCGCGATCACGATTACGTCCAGCGACCCTAGACCCACTTCTTCCACCATTCCTTGCGCTCCGACCACTTTCCGACTTTTTCGATCAAATTCTATACTTATATTCTTCGTCCATATACCTGAATTATTCTTTAGTAGTGTCACAGTCTCTGCGTATCCGACTCCTTCGCTTTCGTTGATCTCTGTGGGAAATACGATCTTGACCGCCGGTAAGCCACTATTTTTCGCAACAAACAACACAACGGGGAAAACTTCACCCGTTACGTAATCTTCTACTGCTACAGCCTGTCCTTTATATCCTATGGCATTTCGGGGGATTTGCTTGATTTTATGTTTGACTTGTTTGATCTTTTGTTTTACTTTACTCATTTACTTTTTTCCGTTTTGTGTTTTTGTTTCTATCAAAACTCCCCATCACTATAGCACGCATCATTACATTTGTCAACTATAACCACAACCGCTATCTGTTGCCGAGTCACTTTTGCTACTCGTCCTCGCGTTTGATATAATTACTCCACTTGCTAAAGAAAAGGGGAATCTGTGTTTGATATAACTACGTACAAGAAACAAATGGCTAACGCTCTCGATTATTTCAAAAGCGAACTAAACAAAGTCCGCACCGGTCGCGCCCACCCATCTATGCTCGACTCTATAAAAGTCGAAGTCTACGGCACTTTCCTCCCACTTAACCAAGCCGCCAACGTCACTGCGCCAGAGGCTCAAATGATCCTCATTACACCTTTCGACCCAGGTAATATCGCCAATATCTCTGCCGCAATCCGCGCTGATCAAACTCTCGGGCTCAACCCCAGCGACGACGGCCGCGTAGTCCGTGTTCCAATTCCACCTCTTACCGAAGAACGCCGTCGCCAAATCGCCAAGCAGACCTCCGAAAAAGTCGAGGAAGCAAAAGTCCGTCTCCGCTCCGTCCGTCAGGACGCCCAAAAGGACATCAAAAAACTCGAACTTCCTGAAGATGTCGCTCGTCGTGCAGACAAAGACATTGACGACCTTATAAAAGATTTCCAGAACCAAGTCGATCAGCTCTTTAAGGAAAAAGAAGCTGAAATCATGAAAGTTTAACTCCAGATGCCGGCAAAAACCCCTAAAAACACGTCCAGTATCCCAACTCATATCGGTTATATCGTCGACGGTAATCGTTCTTGGGCAAAAAAACAAGGCATCACAAAAGACGCCCACCGCTACGGTGCTGATGCTGCCTATAATATCGCAAAGACCACCATTAAATCAGGTGTAAAATTCGCTACTTTCTATATTTTTTCCACCGAAAACTGGCATCGCCCAGTCGAGGAAGTCACTTATCTCATGAATCTCTTCGTTAATTACTTCGAAGAAAAAGCCGACGAACTCCACAGAGAAAACATCAAAGTTGTCTTTCTCGGATCTCGTGATCGTCTCAGTAAAAAATCCCTCCGTGTTATCGACGAGACAGAAGAACTGACTAAAGATTGCACCGCAGGTACGGTCTGTCTCTGCTTTAATTACGGCGGCCATCAGGAAATCGCCAACGCCGCCACTTCTGCCGCTCAAAAAGGCATCACCGAATTTACCCCTGACATCATCAGCGACCATATCTACCACCCCGAAATCCCACCGGTCGACCTTGTCGTCCGCACAGGTGGCGAGCTTCGCCTCAGCGGCTTCATGCTCTGGCGTGTCGCTTACGCCGAGCTACTTTTCCTCGACCAGTGCTGGCCTGAGCTTACCGACGATAGTGTCACTGAAATTCTCGCCGAATTCGCTCGTCGCACCAGGAGGTTCGGGCGATGATGACAATTATAGGCATCCTAGTTGGACTCATAATCCTCACGATCATCGTCACCGTTCATGAGTTCGGTCATTATATCGCCGCCAAAAGGGCAGGGGTAAAGGTCGAAGAATTCGCCATCGGTATGGGTCCTCTGATTTGGAGTAAAAAAGACAAGCATAAAACCCTCTTCTCGATCCGCGCTCTCCCAGTCGGCGGGTTCTGCCGCTTCCAAGGCGGACATGACGCCGCAAATAAAAAAGGCGACTATGGCCGCTCTACTTTTTGGCAAAAAACCCAAATTCTCCTCGCGGGTGTCGTCCTTAACTGGCTTCTCGCAGTTGTTATTTTCACAACTCTTGCACTCACAGGTATGCCGCAAGCTCTTCCTGGTCAATTCCATATCGAGTCTGATACCCGCTTCACTCATGGCCCAGTCACTCTGATTCATGTCGTTAGCGACTCTCCTGCCTACCAAGCGGGTCTCCAGTCGGGTGACGAAATTCTCCAAATCGCCAATACTCGCATCAGCTATTCTCACGAAATTGCCGAAACTACCCGCGATCACGCCGGCGAAACTGTCTCAATCATAATTATCCGTGATGACGCCGAACACACCCTCACCGCTACTCTCCGCGAAAACAACGACAACAACCAAGGCTTTCTCGGAGTCAGTTCTTTCCAGGGTTCTTACGCTCGCTCCACCTGGTCAGCGCCCATTGTCGGAGTCGGCACCACGATCCAATTCACTATTGAAACTTTCCGCTCCGTCGGTCAAACTATCGTCAACTTCTTCGGCGGTCTCGCCCGCCAGCTCAGCCCAAACGCCGATACTCGCGAGTCAGGCCAAGCATCCATCAATGAAGCAGGTGAGAACATCGCCGGTCCAGTCGGAATTATTGGTGTAATTTTCCCCGCCGCCACTCAGGCTGGTGCAACTACACTTCTTTTCCTTGCGGGTGTTATTTCTCTCGGTCTTGCTGTTATGAATCTCCTCCCACTTCCCGCTCTTGACGGTGGTCGTTGGCTTCTTATGGTAATCTTCCGCGCACTCAAACGCCCCCTCACAAAAGACATCGAGGAAAAAGCCATCACTATCAGTTTTCTTTCGCTCATCGCCCTGATCATTGTGATCACAATAGCAGACGTAACGAGGTTATTCTAAATGAAAGCACCAGCCCCAAAAACCCCCACCAAAACCAAAACCGCCAAATCCACAAAAACTCCAAAATCAGCTGAAAAACCCACAAAATCCAAAGAAATTACTCCAGAGCAAAAACCAACTATCCTCAGGCGCCTCAACGCCGTGATCGGCTACTCTGTTCTCATCGCTGCTTCTTTCTTGGTTAGTTCTTTTGTTGTTGTCGTCATAGCGCGCCTCATTTTCGGCGACGAACTCGAGATCGTCATGAATACTCCACTCTTCGGAGCCGCACTCACCGCTGCAATTTTTTCTCTTATGCTCGCTCTCGTAATCTTAATTCCTCGCCAATTCCTCCGTATTAAAACCACTCTTGCTGAGCTCGGCCTCATCGGACTTCCTACTTGGACTGATATAGTCCTAGCGCCAGTTGGTTATATTGTCTCCAGTATTCTCGGTGCACTTCTCCTTTTCGCAGCCGCTAGCATGTTCAATATTAATCTCGACCAAGAGCAATCCCTCCCGTTTGCTGCTGATACTCTCGTTTCTCAGATGGACTACATCCTCGCCTTTATCGCGCTCGTTATTATCGCACCGGTCGTTGAGGAGATTATCTTCCGGGGCTTCTTCTATTCCAAACTCCGCCCTCATGTCAATATGTGGATCGCTGCTATTGTCGTCTCTATCGTTTTCGGCGCTCTTCATGGCCAGTGGAATGTTGCTATTATCGTCGGTTCTATGAGTTTCATTATGTGTCTCATCCGCGAAAAACTCACAGGGACTATCTGGGCGCCTATTCTCATCCATATGGTACGAAATGGTATTGCCTTCTATCTTCTCTTCGTTAATCCTCAACTCCTCCATATGATCGGCTAATTAGTCATCCCGCTCCATCTGTGTTAAAATCCCCTCATGATCATGACTATGAATCAAATTCTCGCTTTTATCCTCTTCATCCCGCCTGGCCGGTAAGCTTTTCTTGACCCCAAAACACTTATGAATTTAATTAGAGGATCACTCACATGAAACGAACACAACTACTCACCAAAACCACCAAAAACCTACCTGCCGACGAAACGTCAAAAAACGCTCAACTTCTTATTCAGGCGGGATACATTCACAAAGAAATGGCGGGCGTTTACACATATCTCCCACTCGGCCTCCGTGTCGTCGAAAAAATCAAACAAATAGTCCGCGAGGAGATGAACAAGATCAACTCCTCCGAGCTCATCATGACCAACCTCCAGCCTGCAGACCGCTGGCAAGAAACTCATCGCTGGAGTGACGAAGTCGTCGACATCTGGTTTAAAACCAGACTAAAAGACGAAACTGAACTCGGTCTAGCTTGGAGTCACGAAGAAGCCGTCATCAATATGATGCGCGGTCAGATCACTTCCTACCGCGACCTCCCGGTTTCTCTCTATCAATTCCAGGCAAAGCTCCGCAACGAACTCCGCGCCAAATCAGGCATTATGCGTGGTCGCGAATTTGTCATGAAAGACATGTATTCCATGCACGCCACCGCCGAAGATCTCGCTACCTACTACGACCAAGCTATCGAAGCCTACAAGCGCGTCTATGACCGCCTCGGTATCGGCGACGACACCTATGTCACTTTTGCCTCTGGTGGCGCCTTTACTAAATTTTCTCATGAATTCCAGACCGTCTGTGAAGCCGGCGAGGACATCCTTTACGTTCATCGCGAGAAAAACATCGCAGTCAACGAAGAGGTCTTAGAGGAAGCCTGCGAGGAATTAAAGATCGACAAGTCCGAACTCGAAAAAGTCAAATCCGCCGAGGTCGGCAATATCTTTAACTTCGGTACTGACAAATCTAAAGACATGAATTTCACATACGCCGACGACCAAGACCAGCACCAACATGTCTATTTAGGTTCTTACGGTATCGGTATTACTCGCGCCATGGGCGTCATTGCCGAAAAATTCTCCGACGAAAAAGGTCTCATCTGGCCAAAAGCCATCGCGCCATACCAGATCTATCTCGTCAGTATCGGAGAACAGGGAAGTAGAGAAGCCGACAAGCTCTACCAGACTCTCACCGATCAGGGTGTCGAAGTTCTCTACGACGACCGAGACATCCGTCCAGGCCAGAAATTCGCTGACGCAGAACTACTCGGTATACCACTTCGTATCACTGTTAGTGATCGTCTCGTCGAACAGAGTAAATACGAAATTACAAACCGTAAAACTGGTGAAAATTCCATGTTGACTTTCACTGAACTGGCTGATACACTAGGAACTCACGTATAGTTTTTTGAATGGGCAAAATGGTAACAATAGTAGCGTAAGGAGATTTTAGCTATGAAAAAAACCCACCAAGTCACGGCTGCAGGCCTCAAGGATCTAGAAAAAGAGCTGGAAGTTCTTAAATCTTCCCGCGGTGAAATCGCCGAGGAAATTGCCACTGCTCGCGCTTTCGGAGACCTTTCCGAAAACTCCGAGTATAGCGCTGCATGTGATCGCCGAAGCGCAACTGAAATTCGCATTATTGAAATCGAAAACATCCTAAAAAACGCCAAAGTCATCCCGGGCGGATCCAAAAATCGTGTCGTTCTAGGTAGTTCAGTTACCTTAAGTGATGGCAAAAAAGAACAAACATATCATCTTGTTGGCCCCGTCGAAGCAAACCCGCTAGAATACAAAATCAGCGACGAGTCCCCACTTGGTCGAGCTCTACTCGGCAAGAAATCTGGTGAAACTGCCGAGATCTCCACATCAAAAGGCGTCACTACTTATCAAGTTATCTCCATTCAGTAAATCTACTAACTTAGCCACACTAACTAGCACTAGCAATTTTCTCGTGCGTCCACTATAATTATCTTTAAGAGTAAATAACAAAGAGGAGTGTATCAAATGAAAAATCGCAACCCTGCGCTAGTAGCCCTGTTTTCTTTCCTGTCATTCGGAATCTATTACATCTACTGGATGGTCCAAACAAAAATCGAAATGAACAACCTAGGCGCCAAAATCCCAACCGCTTGGTTTATTATCGTACCTTTCGCAAATATCTGGTGGCTCTGGAAATGGTGTGAGGGCGTCGGTATCGTCTCCGGCGACAAAAACAAAGGCTTCATGCTAGCTGGTATCTATGGCGCGATGATCGTGTTAGGAATCATATCTTCAAGCGTCATGATGAACAATGCTCAGGTTACTCAGACCGTAAATCCAGTCACTGGCATGATAACCACCGAAGTTAGCAGTAGTGCTTCTGGGGCTTCCGCTCTTCCGAGTCTCCTTTTATTTGGAGGTTATATTGCTTTCCTAGTAATCGCTCAACTCGAGTTCAACAAAGTTGCTGCCAAAGGCGGAAACCCTATGACTGTTCCTGGCGGCCAACCTCTCCCACCACAACAAGGTTTTCAGGGTGCGCCTATGTCGCCACAGCAACCAATGGAGCAGCCTCAGGCGTTTCCACAGCAGCCACCAGCGCAGCCTTCTCCAGTTCAGGATAGCCCTCAGGACAATCAGCCATTCCCGCCACAACAACCACAAGCTTAATTATTCGGCAAAACAAAAGACATCTCTTTAATCAGGGGTGTCTTTTCTGTACAAAACACCATAAGTCAGCTACAATTAACTCCAAGTTATGGCTACACTAAAAGATTTTCGTGACGAAAGACTCCGCAAACTTAAAGACCTCCGTACTCTCGGAGTGGATCCTTATCCTGCAAATTCCAACCGCTCTGTCGACATCAGCGAAATTACTGAAAACATCGACCAGATCCTCGCAGACGCCGGGGAAGATAAAAACGGCACTTCCGTAAATATCGTTGGTCGCATCCAATCCATCCGCTCTTTCGGTAAACTCGCTTTTATCACTATTTCCGATTTCTCAGGCGAAATCCAACTCTTTTTAGAAAAAGATAAAGTTGAGCCTTTCGATGCCGAACATAACCTCGGCATGGAAAACATCAAACTTCTTGACACAGGCGATTTCATTTCCGCCACAGGCGACATTGGCAAGTCCAAAACAGGCGAGACGTCAGTTTTCGTTCAATCTCTCCGCCTTCTCACTAAAGCCATCCGCCCACTCCCCACACAACTTACAAACAAAGAAGAACGCTTTCGCCGTCGATATGTTGATATGGCAGTCAATTCAGAGGTCCGTGATCGTTTCGTCCGCCGCTCTAAATTTTGGCAGGCCACTCGCGACTTTCTCAACGACAACGACTTCATCGAAATTAACATCCCTGTCCTCGAGCACACCACTGGCGGCGCCGACGCCAATCCTTTCGTGACTAGTATGGATGCCCTCGATCATCAGGAATTCTATCTCCGTATCTCCCACGAACTCCCACTCAAACGCCTTTTGGGAGCCGGCTACGAAAGAGTCTACGACCTCGGCCCACGCTTCCGCAATGAAAACGTCTCCGACGAACACCTCCCAGAACACATCGCCATGGAGTGGTACGCCGCCTACTGGGACTGGCAAGATGGTATGCGCTTCATGGAAAAAATGTACAAATACGTCCTGGAGCAGACCTTTGGCACGCTCAAGTTCAACGTCAAAGGTTTCGACATCGACATGTCGGGCGAGTGGGAAGTCTGGGACTACTCCGAAACTATCAAAAAGCACTACGATATTGACGTCCATACCTCTACTCTCGACGAAGTTAAAAAAGCCCTTCAAGACGCCAAGTTAGAAGTCGAGCAAACCGAAAACCGCGCTCGCGGCATCGATAAACTCTGGAAAAATATCCGTAAAGACGTCGCAGGCCCAGTCTGGCTCGTCAATACTCCCAAGTTTATCTCGCCCCTGTCAAAATCTAACCCCGACGGCGTCACCACTCAGCGCTTCCAGCCTGTAGTCGCAGGCTCTGAGCTCGGCAATGGTTTCTCTGAGCTCAACGACCCAATCGATCAGCTTGACCGCTTCCTCGAGCAGCAGGACATGCGCGACGCTGGCGACGACGAAGCTATGATGCTCGACATCGATTTTGTCGAGATGCTCGAATACGGCATGCCTCCCGCTTGCGGCTGGGGATTCTCTGAGCGCGTATTCTGGACTTTCGAGGGCGTTACCGCTAAAGAAGGCGTCCCGTTCCCTCAGCTTAAGCACGAAATCGACAACACGACTAAGGAAATTTACCCACACATCAACTTCCATCACAAAAAAGGGCAGGGCAATGAAAAAGAAGACCTTAGCGAATAAAAACAAAACCGCCATTCATCACGACATAGTCCTTTATGCGACTCTCGCGCTAGTCTCGATTGCCACTCTCGTTATCGCCGCCCTCATCCTCTTCTTTGACCACGTCGTCACTGCTCGCTTTTACGACTATATCGTTCTTCTCGCAGGTATAGTCGCTCTCATTCTCGCCGTCATCAGCAGTCTCGACGCCAAAAAACAGCGCCTCGCCACACAGAGGATTCAGTACGAGATTCACGACGCTATCCGCGAACTACGAGATATTAACAAGGAAAACGAGTCTATTCGCCGCGCTGTTAGTGACACCAACAAAGTCACCCACCAAGTACTCGCCGACGTCGAAAAGTTAGAGGTTAACTAGCCCCATTTAAGGCATCAAAACAAAGGAGCAGTCATGAAGATCATAGCCTACAATACGAACCAAGACGAAACACCTTACTATAACCAGTTCTCTCGCGAGCTAGGAGTAGAGTACGTCACCACTACCAGCTCACTAACCGAAGAAACAGTCTCTCTCGCCGAAGGATGTGACGCTCTCACTGACTTTCTACCAGACAAAAGCTACACGGAGGAAATCGTCAGTCGTCTCAGTGAATATGGCATCAAATACATTTCTCTCCGCACAGCTGGATATGACGGAGTAAACCCAGATCTTCTCGCTCGCTATAACATTAAACTCAGTAACGTACCAGCATATTCTCCCGCTGCTATCGCCGAGTTTACTGTTGCCCTCACACTCACCTTATTCCGTAATCTCCAAATAGTTCTTCCTAGAGTAAAAACACAGGACTTTCTTCGTACCGGTATGGTAGGTAAGGAAATCGGCAAACAGACAGTAGGCATTATCGGGACCGGCAAGATTGGTCTAGAAACAGCAAAGATATTTAAAGGCTTCGGCGCTCGCGTCATTGCCTATGACATCTTTCCAGATGATACTGCTCGTGAAGTAGTAGAATATAAGAATACTCTAGACGAACTTTATGCCGAATCCGACATTATCTCCCTTCATATCCCCCTCTTGCCTGGAAACCGCCACCTCATCAACTCCAGTACGATCGCGAAAATGAAAGACGGCGTGTATATTATCAATACCGCTCGCGGCGGACATATCGAGCCAGAATCACTCCTAAACGCACTACTCACAAAAAAAGTTGCCGGTGCTGCCTTTGATGTCTATGATTTCCGCGGTCATGATATTTTCGGTCAAGGAAAAGAAGGCGAAATCCTCACTGACTCCATCTTCCGCGAGCTTTTCAGTCTCCCAAACGTTGTTATTACTCCTCATATCGCCTACAATACCGACGAAGCTCTTAGGAATATAGTCAAAATCTCCACAGAAAACATTCTCGAATTCATGCAAACAGGCGACTGTAAAAACCGCATACTTATGCTAAAATCAAACTAGTAAGTCATAAAAGGGTGAAAAAATGAACAACAAAGTCGCAATCATCGGCACAGGAAATGTCGGCATGAGCTACGCCTACGCCCTCCTTAATCAACAATCACAAGTTAACGAACTTCTTCTAGTAGACATCAATAAAGACGACGCCGAAGGCGAAGCCCTAGATCTCCGCGACGCACTAGCATATGCTCCATCCACCATGAAAATCCGTGCTGGCGAATACGCTGACTGTGCTGACGCTGACATTGTCTGCATCTGTGCGGGCGCCCGCCAAGCTCCAGGCGAAACTCGTATGGACCTCATCCGTAAAAACGCCGCAATTTTCAAAGACATGATCGCCGAAATAAAAAAATCCAATTTCGACGGCATCTTTCTCGTCGTTTCCAACCCTGTCGACGTCATGACTTATCTCACTTGGCACTATTCAGGATTTCCGCGCCATCGCGTGATTGGTAGCGGCACTACTCTCGATACCTCGCGTCTCCGAGTCGCCGTCGGTAGCTGTCTCGAGGTAGATTCCCGCGATGTTCGTGCTTACGTTATCGGCGAGCATGGCGATAGCGGATTTGTGCCGTGGAGCAAAGCTGACATCGGATACAAAGACATCGGTAATTTCATCAGTGGTGAAAAGCGCCACGAAATCGAAGAAAAAGTCAGAAACGCCGCCTATACCATCATCAACAAAAAGGGCTCGACTTATTACGGTATCGGTATGGCACTCGCACGCATCACAAAAGCTATTTTCAACAATGAAAACACAGTTCTGCCCGTCTCCAATCACGATCCTCTTGGTGGGATTTTTTATGGCTATCCAGCCGTTGTCGGCCGCGAAGGCATCAAACGCCGCCTCGAGCTCGAACTTAGCGATCACGAACAGGATCTTCTCATGCACTCGATTCACGTCATTAAAGACGCCATTGATTCTGTTATTAACGAAAACCATAATTAAGCGTCGCTGTATCAGTTGGTGCTAATCTTTCCCTGTGGTACAATCAACTCATGTTAGACATAAATTACATCCGAGAAAACCCCGACCGCGTAAAGGAATTTTCTCGCCAGAAAGGCTACGCTGTCGACGTTGACAATGTTCTTCGTCTCGACGAACGCCGTCGCAGTCTCACGGCCGCTATCGACAAACTCCGCGAACAACGAAACGACCTTGCTCGCCAGATGAAATCCTCGTCAAAACCTTCCGCTGACACCGTCACTACAGGTAAGCGCATCAAATCCGAACTCGCAAAACTTGAAGAAGAACTCAGCTATATTGACACAGACTACACCTTCTTACTTAAACAAATACCCAATACTCCTACCGACGACACTCCAGTTGGCGAAACCGAAGACGAAAACATCGTTACTGAAGAAATTGGCGACCTGCCAGAATTCGCTTTCGATCCTAAAAACCACTGGGAAATTGCCGCCGCTCGTGGCTGGATCGACAAAGAGCGCGCCGCAAAAGTCGCTGGCTCTCGCTTTGCCTATCTCATGGGAGACCTCGTCAAGCTCCAGATGGCCGTCATGCAATTCACAATCAACGCCCTCACTGATGAAGAAACCATCAAATCCATCATTAAATCCGCCAAACTCACTAACATCTCCACAAAACCTTTTACACCCGTCCTTCCGCCATTCATGATTAAAACTGACCCATATGACGCCATGGATCGCCTCCAGCCTTCAGAAGATCGCTACAAAATCGAAGGCGATGAGCTTTGGCTTCAAGGATCTGCCGAGCATGTCCTCGGCTCTATGCATGCCGACGAAATTTTCGCCGAAGCAGACATGCCTATCCGTTATCTCGGTTACGCCACTAGCTTCCGCAAAGAAGCCGGTACTTACGGAAAAGACATGGAAGGAATTCTCCGCATGCATCAATTCGACAAACTCGAGATGGAGTCTTTCACTACTGCCGAATCTAGCCTCGGAGAACACCTATTTTTCGTCGCCATCCAGCGTTACTTACTTGAACAACTCGAACTCCCATATCGCGTTCTCATGAAGTGTACTGCCGACATTGGCAAACCGAACGCTCGCGGTATCGACATGGAAGTTTGGCTACCAGGGCAGGGCAAATACCGCGAGACTCACACAGCCGACTATATGACCGACTATCAAGCCCGTCGTCTCAAAACCCGCGTCCGTCGCGCCTCTGGAGCAGTCGAACTTATCCATACTAACGACGCCACCGCTTTTGCCCTCGGCCGCATCCTTATCGCTATCATCGAGAACAACCAAACCGCGGACATGCGTGTTAATATTCCAGCCGTCCTCCAGCCATACCTCGGCGGCAAAACCCAAATCTAAAACAACAAAAGGAGTAAAATGATCGAACAAATCACAGTCACAGGTATCAATTACGACGTCAGCGAAACCACCGAAAAATACATCCAGCGCCGCATCGGCAAAATCGACAAATTCATCCCTCGCCACGCTCGCAAGTCCGCCACAGCAAAAGTCACTGTCCGCGAAGTTAATAAATCTCATGGCAACAAATACGAAGTTGAAGTCACTATTAATCTCCCGCACAAAAACCTCAACGCCAAAGACGAGTCAGGTAATGTTCTCGCCGCCATCGATATTCTCGAGGCAAAGCTCGCTATTCAGGCCAAAAAATACAAAGTCGATCAACTTCCACACATCGGTAAACGCGGCCTCTGGGCGCGACTCAAGCGTACCACAAAAAACGACTAGCACACGCCCTAAACAACTGATATAATTAACGTATTCAGCACGCGAGGTGGGCCGCTCGGAATATTTAGAGTGACGTGCGTTATAGTATAATGACCCGAGAATTGTGGAGGAAACCTATGAGTAAAGAACCAACGGCGACTGCCAAAAAACCTAAATCAACTAAAAAGCCAGAAGAGGCCGACACGCCTGAACCGTCAGAGAACTCAAAAAAGACCAAAAAAGCCAGCGACAAACTAGCTGACCGCTCGACTGGTACTAAAGTCCTACAGAGGATTTTCGGTGACGCCCAAAAGAAAACCCTCCGCCGCCTCCAGCGCCGTGTTCACGATATTAATGTCCTCGAGAAAAAGTACCAGAAACTGTCAGACAAAGACCTCCAAAAACAAACCGCCGAGCTGAAGAAAAAACTAGAGAAAAAATCCACCACACTCGACTCGATCCTCCCTGACGCTTTCGCACTCGTCCGCGAATCCTCAAACCGCATCCTGAAGATGCGCCACTTCGACACTCAGCTTATCGGAGGTATCGCCCTTCACGAAGGCAACGTCGCCGAAATGAAAACCGGTGAAGGAAAAACCCTCGTAGCAACCCTCCCACTCTACCTGAACGCCCTCGAGGAAAAAGGCGCACATCTCGTCACGGTAAACGACTATCTCGCTCAGCGTGATGCTGGTTGGAACGGCGAACTTTTCGATTTCCTAGGCATGAGTACAGCCGTCATCATCAACGACGCCTCTTTCATTTATGACCGCGAATTCAGCAACGACGAACACGCTGACCCGCGCTTTCGCCATCTCCGCCCCTGTACACGCAAAGAAGCTTACGCCGCCGATATCACCTACGGCACAAACAACGAATTCGGCTTTGACTATCTCCGTGACAACATGGTTAACGACGTAGATCTCCTCCGTCAGCGCGACCTCCACTACGCTATCGTAGATGAAGTCGACTCTATTCTTATCGACGAAGCCCGTACGCCGCTCATCATTTCCGCTCCGGCCGCTGACAACCCAGAGTCCTACTACCAATTCGCCAAAATCGCCGCCAAACTCACCGACGAAGATTACGTACTAGATGAAAAGCGCCGCAGTGTCGCCCTCACGGATGACGGAGTAGAGAAGATCCAAAAACTCCTCGGCGTCAAGCATCTCTATACACCAGATCAGATCCGTCTCGTCTACCACATGGAGCAAGCTCTCCGCGCCCAGACTATCTTCAAAAAAGACAAAGATTACGTCGTCACAGGAGCTGGAGAAGTCATCATCGTCGACGAGCACACTGGCCGCCTCATGCATGGCCGCCGTTACAACGAAGGCCTCCATCAGGCCATCGAAGCAAAGGAAGCCGTCCGCGTCCAACAAGAATCCATGACTCTCGCCACCGTCTCCTTCCAGAACTTTTTCCGTCTCTACAAAAAACTCTCCGGTATGACCGGTACCGCTTTCACTGAAGCAGAAGAATTTCAACAGATCTACAGCCTAGACGTTATCCAAATTCCACCAAACAAACCCATCATTCGCGCCGACCACGACGATCTCATTTTCAAGACCGAAAAAGCTAAACTAAAGGCCGTCGCCGAGGCTATTCGCGACCACAACAAAGCCGGCCGCCCCGTCCTCGTCGGTTCTGCCTCTATCGTCAAAAACGAAATGATCGCCGCCTACCTCGAAAAAGAAGGCATCAAATACGAAATCCTCAACGCCAAAAACAACGAGCGCGAAGCCGCAATCATCGCCAAAGCAGGAGAGAAGGGCGCCGTCACTCTCTCGACCAATATGGCAGGCCGTGGTACCGACATTAAACTCGGCAAAGGCATCGCCGAACTCGGCGGCCTTGTAGTTATCGGCTCCGAACGTCACGAATCTCGTCGTATCGACAATCAGCTCCGTGGTCGCTCCGGCCGTCAGGGTGATCCTGGCGAAACTCAATTTTTCGTATCGACCGAAGACGACCTCATGCGTATTTTTCAGGGCGAACGCATCGCAGGCCTCATGGATCGCCTCGGCGTCGACGAAGACACCCCTATCCAAAACAAAGCAGTAAGTAAAACCTTAGAAGCCGCTCAAAAACGCGTCGAAGGCTTCAACTTTGACTCCCGTAAAAACGTCGTCCAGTACGACAATGTCATCAATCGACACCGCCGCGTCGTTTATACTATGCGACGTCGCATCCTCGAGGGTGACAGTATCGAAAAAGAAATCAAAAATCTCCTCCATGACGCCGCCGCGCACCTCACTGAACTCCCTGCTAAGCACAACAAAAACTTCGCCAAAGAATTCAAATCCCTCTTTAAGCTCTCCGACGAGACTATCGAGAAAATCGGCGAAATCAAAAAAGACGAGCCGCGCCTCAAGCTCGCCACCGAAGCCGTCAAAGAACTTTATCAGGAAAAAGAAGACGATTTCGGCGCAGAAACCATGCGCAAAATCGAACGCGAAGTCTACCTTCAGGTTCTCGATACTCTCTGGATGCAACACCTAGAAAACATGCAGCACCTCCGTGAGGGAATCCATTGGCGCTCCGTCGGTCAGCGCGACCCACTCGTAGAATACCGCACCGAGTCTCAAAACCTCTTTACATCCCTCCAAAACTCCCTTCGCGACGAAGTTCTCCGCCTTCTCCTCTCCGTTACTCGCCAAGAAGTAGGCGGTCTCAGCGATGATGACTACCAGACAGAACTCACAAAAATGGCAGAATCCGCCACAGAAAAAGGCGTCAATGAAATATCATCAGGTCAAAAAAACTACGACGACGAATTCGATAAGCCTTCCAAGTCCAGTAGTAAGGCCAATGCTCAAAACCAAAAGCGAAACGCCGCCCGCAAAAAGAAAAAGACCCAAAGGAAAAACCGCAAAAGCGGACGCAAATAACCAATGCGCCACACCGTCGAAGAAATCCGCCTAAAAAATGGCGCCAAAGGCTTATTAATTGACATCCCAGACGCCACCGTCATGAGCTTCCATTTCAATTTCCGTGCCGGCAACCGCTACGTCCTCGACAAGTCCAAATACGAAACCGCCCACATCATGGAGCATCTCGCTTTCGGCGCAAACGCAAAATTCAAAGACGAGCATACTTACGAGGCCGAGTTCACCAAAAACGGCGCCTACCACAACGCTTTCACTGGCGACGTCTCGATGAACTACGTTGCCGAGTGCGCCGACTTCGAGTGGGATCGCATCCTCGAACTTCAGGGTTATTCCATCACTTCGCCCAAATTCAATCAAGCCGAACTCGAGAGCGAAAAAGGCAACGTCCTCAGCGAACTCACCGGCTGCCAAAACAAGTACAACCGCCTCCTCTGGCCGAAAATCCAACAGTCTCTCGGCGAAGACATCCTCCTCTATCATCAGCGCATCAAAACCATCAACAACATCACCCTCCACGACATTAAATCCCACCACGCCCGCACTCACACCGCAAATAACCTCCGCTTTATTGTCGCTGGTCGCCTCTATCGCCGCAAAACTCAACTCCGTCAAATTCTTGAATCCTGGCCTCTCCAGTCAGGCGAGTTTTTCGATATGCCTACTGACATCTACCAGAAATCCGGCCCAACTCTCATCCGCCGAAAAGACGCCAGTAACCTCACGTTCGGCTGGTCGACCATCCTCCCGCGCCGCCTCACTGACGCCGAAGATCACGCCATGTCTTGCCTCAACCATATCCTCACAGGCACCATGTATTCTCGCATCCTTGGTCAGGCTCGCAAAAAAGGCCTTGTTTACGGTACTTTCTCGGATACAGCTAATGGCTTCGCGGAGTGTGCTTGGGATTTCGGAGGCGAAGTAAACTACTCCGTCGCGCCTGAGCTCTTCAAGATCATCACTAAAGAAGTCCAAAAAATCCTCGCAGGTGACATCAACCCCGCCGACGTCGAAGTTGCCAAACCTTACGCTCTCGGTCGCTACCAGATGGGCGCCCAGACCGTCTCCCAGATCAGCGAATTTTACACCGGCAATTACTTCACTAACGGCCAGATCGAAAACTACGAAAAAGTCCCAGACATGATCAAGCGCGTCTCCACCGACCAAATCATCCAAATCGCCCGCGAATTCATGTCTGCCGACACTTGGGCATTCGCCGCCGTCGGCAACTGCGAGATCGCCGACCTCAAATCCCTTAATTCTCAACTCGAAACACTCTACGTACAGTAATTCCACTCGTGGTATAATTATTCAAAAGGAGGAAATAAATGAAAATCGCAATTCTCGGCTTTGGCGCAGAAGGACAGTCCGCTCATCGCTACTTCCGCACCAATTTCCCCGAATACCAAATTGACATTTACGACCAAAAATTTATCGCTAACGAAAAAATCACCATCCGCCAAATCGACAAGCTCACCGACATCAACTTCAGCTCCTATGACATGATCATTCGCTCTCCATCCGTCCCGCCAAAACCAATCTACCAAAAAGCCCTCGCCGACCACGGTGGCCGCGCAGACAAATTCGAACTTACTTCTTGTACAAAAATATTCCTCGACAAGTGTTCTGCACCGATCATCGGCGTCACTGGTACAAAAGGCAAGGGGACTGTTTGCAGTATCGCAAAAGCCCTCCTCGCCGCCGCCGGCAAACACGCTTTTCTCGTCGGCAACATTGGTACTCCTGCTCTCGACATCCTCGACCAAATCAAGCCAGACAGCACAGTTGTTTATGAGATGAGTTCGTTCCAGCTTTGGGATCTCAAAAAATCCCCACAGATTGCCATTTATACCCTCCTCGCACCTGACCATCTCGATGTCCACGGGAGTCTCGACGATTATATTGAAGCCAAAACCCAAATCGCCCGCCACCAAAACCCCGAAGACACTTTCATTTACTACACTGGTAGCCAGATTGCAACCGCCGCCGCCGCCCTCTCTCCAGCTACTCACAAATTCCCATATCCATCGGAGTCTGGTGCCTACATTAGAGACGACAATTTCTATTTCGCTGAACACAAAATTTGTTCAACCGACACTCTTAACCTCCCAGGCCACCACAACAAGGAAAACGCCCTCGCCGCCATCACTGCCGTCTGGTCGATCATCGATGATCCCGTCGCCATCGCAAAAGGCCTCAAAGATTTCACTAGTCTTCCGCATCGCCTAGAATTCGTCCGCGAGCTAGACGACGTAAAATACTACGACGACAATTTCTCCTCAGCCACCCCTGCACTCGAAGTCGCCGTCCAGGCTTTCGACAACCCCGTCATCCTCATCGCAGGTGGATACGATAAAGGCATCGACTATTCGGATCTGAGCAAATTCCTCGCCGAACAACCGAATCTCAAAAAAATCATCCTCATCGGCCAAACCGCCAAAAAAATCGCTGCAGGACTCCCAGAAAACCTTTTCACGCACGCCGACACACTGCATTCCGCCGTAACAAGCGCCCGAGAGCTTTCATCTGCTGGCGACGTCATCCTCATGAGCCCCGGTTGCGCCAGTTTCGACATGTTCAAAAACTTCTCCGACCGCGGCGATCAATTTCAAACTCTAGTAAGGGATCTCTAGGTGTCTGAGTTCGCTCCGTCACTATATCCAGTATTTATCTTTGATAGTTATTCGTTCGACTCCGCCACTGGCGAAGCAAGATTTCACTACCGCTCCGGCGACCACCGCTTCACTGAGATTATAAAGTTCGCCCTCGACCCAAATCACTCTCTCATACCCGACCGCGAGCATCTCCTGAGTCGCGCCCTCGAACTCTGTCATCTCCTAATTGGCACCTCTTATTACAAATGTTTTCCTACTTCAGTAGTTCAGTACCCATACCTATTCAACGACAATCAGTTGCAATTTTTCAATTCAGTCTATCAGGAAGGTCTCTCTCAGTTCGCCTACGAGAATAACCTCACTCGTTCTGATCTCGCTCACTTCACAAACTCAGACAACATAAATCCCGAAAACGACCCAATCTCATATTCGGGGCAGGGCGCTCTTGTCCTCCAATCGGGCGGCAAAGATTCCCTCCTCACCGCCTCCCTCCTCACCGCCTCAGGTATCAATTTCACTCCATGGTATGTTACAAGTAGTGACCATCATCCAGAGATTCTAGACCAGCTCGGACAGTCTCTCGTCACTACTCTCCGCCAGATCGATCACGAAAACCTCAAAAAAGCAGCAGAGCAGGGCGCTCTCAACGGCCACGTCCCCGTCACTTACATCATCCAATCTCTCGCCATCGTTCAAGCTATCCTCCTCAACAAATCCCAAATCCTCGTCTCTATCGGCAACGAAGGCGCCGAGCCTCACGCCTATATCGACGATCTTCCCGTAAACCACCAGTGGTCTAAAACCTGGGAAGCCGAGCAGACCTTCGCCAACTACGTCCACACCTACATCTCTCCAGACCTCCAAATCGGCTCTCCTCTTCGTCAATTTTCCGAACTCAAAATCGCCGAACTTTTCGTCAGACACGCCTGGGACCAATTCGGCCATCAATTCTCATCATGCAATATCGCCAACTACCGCCAAAACTCCGACAACACAACTCTCAAATGGTGTGCCAAATGCCCTAAATGCGCTAATTCCTACCTCCTCTTCACCCCCTTCCTTTCTGCCGCAGAGCTAAAACCCCTCTTTAGTAACCAAGATCTCTTCGCCGACCCAGAACTTATCGACACATTCAAAGGTCTCCTCGGCATCGACCACCACATAAAACCTTTCGAGTGCATAGCTGAGATTGCCGAACTTCGCACCGCCTATCAGATGATCGACCACTCCCAATACGCCGAACTTCCATTCGCCGTCCCGCCCGAAACCCAGTATAATTACCATCACAAGTTCGACGCTCAAAGCTGGGCTACCGACATAATCAACTCCGAACTCACAAAGCAAATCAATTAACTAAAAGGTCGACCATGCAACAACAAAACCAGCAACCCCAAAGCCAACTTCCGCAAAACCCCCACATCCCACCCAATTACGAACATCCCGCCATCGCCCGCGCTCGTAATCGTGGCGATTATGGTATTCTCGTCCTCGTTCTAGCTATCATTATCGGTGCCATCCTCCTCATAGTATTCTCCGCCTCCACCGTCTACGACCTCACCACCCGAGCCGACACTCCTCTCGCGGTCACTACACCGATCGAAGAGCCGTCCAGCGCAGCTAGCGAACTTTTCACATACGTAGTTATCTTTATCGTCGGCACCCTCGCCATCATGCTTCTTATTCGCATTATGCGCCAGCAATTCCTCGGCAATTGTCTCCATATTGAATATAGTAATTATGCATGGCTTCGCGACTGGGCAAACCAAGTCTCCGCCGAATTCCGCATGCCTCGTGTCGAAATTTTCATCACTCAAAACCCTTTTATAAACGCTTTTGCTATCGGCTTCGCAAGCCCGTACAATATTGTTCTTAATTCTGGCGCAATTCGTTATCTCACCGAGGACGAACTTCGTATCGTTGTAGTTCACGAGATGGCACACGTCAAATATGGTCACACAAAAGTCAGCGCATTTACTTCAATTCTCGTCGCTATTCCTGTTGTCGGCACGATCGCTGGCTGGCTTCTCGACTTCTTCTATCGTCGCGCCGAATATACCTGTGACAGTCTCGCCTACCACTACACAGGTAACCCCGAACTCGTCAAAAACGCCCTCATAAAAGTCCACGTTGGTCCCGACGTTACTGACAGCTTCAACGACGTTGCGCAGCAGTGGCAAGAATTCAACACTCGTACCAATTTCAATTCCTTCTCGCAGACTTTCTCCAGTCATCCATTTCTCGTTCGCCGCCTCATGAATATCAATCGTCTTCACGCCCTCAGCCAGCAGCCGCAATCCCCGCCACCAATTCAAGCAGGATCAATTCCAAATGCCTCCACTTAAAAAACAACTTGCCGCACTTCAATCAGATTTCACTTCTGCGTATGATCGTCTCAACATTCCCGCCAAACTCTCCGAAATCTCCACCCTCGAATCAGAGGTCAATACTCCCGAAATCTGGAATAATCCCGATCATGCTCGCACCAAAACCGAGCAACTCCACCAACTTAATCAACTCGTCCAGCCGTGGCAAACTATGCGCGTCCAGCTCGACGACCTCACTGAGCTTATTGATCTTGCCGACGAATCACTCGACGCCGAAATCTCCGCTCAACTCACTGCTATCGCAACTGAATTTACTGACCTTAAAAAACTCCTCCTCTTCACAGGTAAATACGATGCTGGCGATGCTATTTTGCGCCTCACCTCCGGCGTCGGCGGCCTCGACGCCCAGGATTTCACAGAGATACTTGAGCGCATGTATCTCCGTTGGGCCGAAAAGAACGATGTCAAAACTACAACATTGGAGCGCCAAAAATCCGACGAAGCAGGTATCAAGACCTCTGTCATCGAACTCAAAGCCCCATTCGCATACGGCAAGCTAAAAAGCGAAAACGGCGTTCATCGCCTCGTTCGTCTCAGCCCATTTAACTCCGACAATCTCCGCCAGACCAGTTTTGCTCTCGTCGAAGTCCTCCCTAAAATCGACCAAGCCCAAATCGAAATCGATCCAAAAGATCTCAAAGTCGATGTCTACAGGGCAGGGGGGCATGGCGGTCAGTCCGTTAACACCACCGACTCTGCCGTACGTATCACCCATATCCCGACAAACATCACCGTCGCTATCCAAAACGAACGCTCTCAACTTCAAAATAGAGAAACTGCTATGTCAATCCTTGCCGCAAAACTCACCGCCCTCGCCACTGAACAGCACGCCGAGTCCATCGCTGAGCTCCGTGCCGGTAAATCCGCCGACTGGGGGTCTCAAATACGCAACTACGTTCTTCACCCTTATACCCTCGTAAAAGACACCCGTACCAAATACGAAGAAACTGACACCACAAAAGTCCTCGACGGTCGTATTGACGGTTTTATCTCCGCTTATCTCGACTCGCAAATCTCATAAAACTCCAATTAAACCTTCGCCAGCCCTTCAAAAACCCATCCCGCCTATGCTACAATGTCGCCATGATCCTACTCGACCGCGTATCGAAATCTTACGGCAAAGGCATGGCGGCCATCGACCGCATCTCTCTTCACATAGAGCCAAAAGAGTTCGTTATTCTCGTCGGTTCTTCTGGGGCAGGCAAGTCCACACTTCTTAAAATGATTACACGTGAAGAAAAACCCGACAGCGGCAAAATCGTTGTCGGAGGCATTGACTACGACGACCTTCGCGACAAACACGTCCCTCACCTCCGCCGCAAACTCGGCGTCGTCTTTCAGGATTTTAAACTCTTACCATCTCGTACTGTTTTCGAAAACGTCGCTTTCGCCCTCGAAATTGCCGGTATGACCAATCGCGAAATCAAATCCACCGTACCAAAAGTCATTGATCTAGTCGGCCTCAACGGCAAAGAAAAAAACTTCCCCCACCAACTTTCAGGTGGTGAACGTCAACGCGTCGCCATCGCTCGTGCCGTTGCTCGCCAGCCTAAAATCCTCATCGCCGACGAGCCTACAGGAAACCTCGACCCTAAACACTCTTGGGGTATCGTCCAGCTCCTCGAAAAGATCAACGCTTACGGAACTACAGTTCTCCTCACTACTCACAACGTCGACATCGTCAACAAGCTCCAGCGCCGAGTTATTACTTTAGAAGACGGTCGCGTCTCACTAGACCAAGCCCAAGGAGGATATAAGCAATGAGCCGTCGTCGCAAAAACCGCTCCAAAAATTCCCTGCAGGCACTAGTCCACAAAAACCGCCA
Source organism: Candidatus Saccharimonadota bacterium (assembly GCA_009785325.1). GTDB lineage: Bacteria > Patescibacteriota > Saccharimonadia > Saccharimonadales > Saccharimonadaceae > WQWN01. The sequence goes on along the minus strand of WQWN01000001.1, from coordinate 140,815 downwards.
CAGTATCCTTACTTTTTGGCGTATAATCAAATACGGCATTGCCAGCTTTTTCCGAAACGCTTGGCTTTCTGTCGCTGCTACCGCTATTATGTTTGTTACTCTCACTATTATCTCCGTTACTCTCATATCTCGCAATGTCCTTGAAGACACAGTTGCCGACATTAGTAGTAATATTGAGATGTCTATATATATTTCTCAGAACTTCGCCGACCCAGAAATTGTCAGCGAAATTACCGAATCTATCATGTCGCTCGATAGTGTAGTTTCTGTTACTTATATTTCACCAGATCAGGCGAGAGACGACTTTCGTGCTGAGGCTACTGCCGCTGGAGATATAGACGCCCTCCAAGCCCTCAACGAAGCCACTAATATGTTCCCGGGTACGTTCAACATCGAGGTCACTAACCTCGACGACCTCTCAGAACTCGAATACTTGGTCGAACACGACGAGCTAATCATCGCCGCTATCGATCCTCGTCATCCGCCATCTTTCCTCTCCGAGCATCGAGAAGCCATCGATAATATCGCTGGTGTAGTCGTCTTTATTGAGCGCGGAGGCGTTATTATCGCCGCTATTTTCGTCGTCATCTCTACACTTATCATTTTCAACACTATCCGTATGGCTATCTTTAATCGCCGCGAGGAAATCTACATGATGAAACTCATAGGTGCTAACCGCTCATTTATCCGTGGCCCATTTATCGTGGAGGCTACCCAGTATGGTGTTATCGCCGCTTTTATTACTGCTGGACTCTGTACAGCCGGACTTTTTATCATAAATGAAAATGCCGAATCTATCGGTCTCGTCGTCGAACCTACTATTAGTATGTTAGGTTCCTATTGGCCACTCGCGCTACTTGGCCTTATTGGTGTTGGTGCTTTCATCGGCGTCTTTTCTTCGTTCCTCGCCACCCAAAAATACCTCAAACTTCAGTAGTCGCCACATTGACTTTATACACTGCTTATGCTACACTCCGCACATGATGCGCAAGTCCAAAACAAACACTATGACTATTAAACTTTTCTGTCTCTTCGCCGTGGCTACTCTCGGATTTGCTGCGTTCTTTTTCTATAATTCTGTCACTCAGACCGATGCTCGTACACTTAGTCAAGTCGAGCGCGAAATGGCCGATCTCGAATCTCGCATCGCTCATTACGAGCAGTCTGTTCTGAATCTTCAGTCTCAATCTGCCACCCTCAACAGCGAGATTAGCCGACTTCGTACCGAAGAGTCAGCTTTTCAGGCTATGATCGACCTTAACCAAATGAAATACGACAACCTCGTTGCTGAAATAACAGCAAATGAAATCCGCATCCAAAACAATCGCGATGCTCTTGGTTTAGTTCTCGCTGATCGTCATCTTGCCCGCCAGACCACTCTCATTGAGCGTATAGCTGGCAGTCGCAGTTTTAGTGATTTTGTCGATACCGAGGCTCGTGCGACCGCCGCCAGTGATAGTCTAGTTGATACAGTCCGCGAAATCCAATACCTCACCACTGTCTTGGAGGGGCAGCGCGAAGAAGCCGAGCATCTGATCGAACAACAAACTGCCCAGCGTAATCTTTTAGCGGCCAACCGTGCCGAACATCAGACTCTTCTTGCCCAAACTCAAGGCGAAGAAGCTGCTTTCCAGCGTCTTCGTCAAGGTGCCGACGTAGAGCGTGAGCGACTCCAGGAAGAGATGCGTATCCTTATGCAGTCTGTTGCAGGTGTACCCGACGGTAACCTAGCAGGTTTTGCCTTCCGTAACCATACTGGCGAGCAGGGATGTCGCAATTATCCAGCATCTATGGCAGGGTTATTTAATACTCGCTTCGGCTGTAATTATCGTCTCGATGCAGGAATCGATCTCTGGGCGCTTTTCAATCGTCAATGCGTGAGCTATACAGCTTGGCGCGTCCATCAAAACGGGCAGCATATCACTTCGTTCGGTGGTCAAGGTCATGCTCGCCAGTGGCCAGAAACATCCCTAGCTATGGGCGCAGTGGTTAATCACACTCCCGCAGTTGGTGCTATTGCTGTGGTTCGTAGCGGTGCTTTTGCGACCTTCGGTCACACTATGTATGTAGAGGCTATCCTAGACGATGGCTGGGTCAGAGTTAGCCAGTTCAACTGGGACTGGACGGGTCAGTACAGTCGTATGGATATTCGCGCCGACTCAGTACTCTATATCCATTTCCGCGCTCGCTAGATCCATCATCTCTCGATTTTTCAAGTCTATCGCCTCACGCCCAACTCGGTTATACTTGAAAGATGAGTAAACAATCACACATCAATAATATCGCCTCTCAGACCACCGACGCTGGTCTTGACCGAGCCAAGCGCCGCCCTTTTATTTCACTCGGTAATTTTATCGCCATCACAGCTGTTGTGTTCATAGTCGGGTTCGTTGCCGGCACTCGCAGCAACGCTATCTTCTCTACTATCAGCGACATCACAGGTGTCCATATCCGTACTACTGAACAGCTCGACTTCTCGTCTGTAAATGATCTCTACAACGAACTTCGCCATAATTTCAACGGTGAACTTGACGAACAAACTCTTATCGACGGTGCTAAACGTGGACTCGTTGCAGCAGCAGGAGATCGCTACACTGTTTTCATGGATCAGCAAGAAGCTGAAGAGTTCGTCCGCGGTCTCCGTGGTGACGTCGGAGCTGGTATTGGTGTTGAGATAGGCACAAGAAACGGCCTCGCTACTGTCGTCCGTACTCTTCGCGATAATCCCGCTGTTCGTGCTGGCGTCAGGGCAGGGGATGTTTTCTACTCAATTAATGACGAGACAGTTATAGAGCTGCCCGCAGACGAAGTCGCTTCTCTCGTTCGTGGTCCCGCTGGTACTTCTGTTCGTATCACGTTCCTTCGCGGTGACGAGCAGATTGAGTTCAATATTGTCCGTGAGCAGATCAACAACCCCAGTGTCGAAGTCGACTTTGAGGGTGACGTTGCTGTACTTCGCATTTCGCGCTTCGACCCCGACACTAGTAATCTCGCTCGCCGTGCCGCTCAAGATATCCGCGACCGTAACATTAATAGAGTTGTCCTCGATCTCCGCAATAATACAGGTGGCTATGTCTCTGCAGCTCAGGGTGTTCTCGGTCTTTGGCTTGATAATCAGATAGTACTTCGCGAAACTCATGCTCGCGGCAACACCAACCTCCTCAGATCTCCTTCAAATTCCGCAATCTTTGCTAATATGCAAACTGTCATCCTTGCTAACGGATCTTCTGCATCCGCTAGTGAAATTGTCGTAGGCGCGCTCATAGATCACGGAGTCGCCACATTTATTGGTGAAACTACTTTCGGCAAGGGTAGTGTTCAGAGTATGGTTAATCTCAGTGCTGGCGGCCTCCTAAAAGTCACCACCGCGCGCTGGTTCACTCCCGAAAACCGCAACATCGAAGACGATGGCATTCAGCCCGACATTGAAATTCCGCTCACTATCGAAGACCTCAACGCCAACCGCGACCCTCAGCTCGACGCCGCCCTAAATCACCTTCGTCGTTAGTGTACTTGACCTTACTTAACATAACCGCTATCATGTAATTATGGAAATCAAGAAAAAAATTCTTCTCGTCGAGGACGATCAGTCTCTCGCTGAAGTTTACCGTTCTCGCCTAGAGATGGAAGGCTTCGAAGTTGTCACAGTTCACGACGGCGAGGTCGCTGTCAGTGAAGTTATTAATCATCGTCCAGATCTCATTATTCTCGATGCTATGTTGCCCAAAATAAGCGGCTTTGATCTTCTGGATATTATTCGAGGCACCCCAGAAGTCATGAATGTCCGCGTCATCATGCTTACCGCTCTCAGTCAGTCCAGTGATCGCGAGCGTGCAGAGTCTCTCGGAGCTGACGATTATCTTGTTAAAACCCAGATTACTATCGGCGATGTCGTCAACAGCGTCCGCAAGCATCTCGACATACCTTCGTAGTAGGATAGGTGAGTCGAATTCCAAGCGCCCAGCCCAACAAAAACCACCCCGTAGAGGTGGTTTTTTCTAATTTCTCATCAAGAACTATTTCACCGAAACACGCACGCGTGGCACAGTCTTACCACTGAAGTGTGTTTTACGGACTTTCGTGAACTCTACAGTTCCATCAATCGCTGCATGAATCGTGAAATTCCGTGACAGGTAAGTCCCAGGTCCAGCTAGTTTCGTCGAACCAGTTTGGCGTACCAATACTTCACCTTTCTTTACTTTCTGTCCACCGAAGCGCTTTACGCCGAGGCGTGGTCCTGCATTATTATGGATATTTTTTGCTGATCCACCAGCCTTCACATTTGCCATCTGTTTATCTCCTTACTAAAACCAATAATTCACGCCCCACGATCTGATTCTCACGGTAGTAAACCAAATCAGCCCGCTTGACGTTCTTAAATTCCACAGCATTATACCCCAGTTTTTCAGCCGAGTCAAGCAAATTCAACCTATAAAACGACCCGTCATTCCGCTTCCACATCGGCACAGCCACGCACACTCTCGTCCCAGGCTTAGTTTGTTTCGCTAGGTTTTTCAAAAACCCACTAATCACATGTTTACATCCGCCCGCCACCTCCACCATCTTTCTGTGTTCAGGCACCGCACTAAATGGCTGCCCTAAGTATGTTTCACACGCTACCACATCCACACTATCCCAACGAACTTTCATTGCGTCACCAACCGCTAATTTCCAGTCAAATTTCCGTCTCTTCACCTCTTCCAGCCATTCCAAATTCCTCCTCGAATAATCAATCATCTTCTCACTCAGATCTGCTCCGACCACCCCGTATCCCATTAAAACTGCCTCTTGCAGCACTACGCCTGTCCCGCAAAAAGGATCCAGTACTCGCACTCCCTCTCGCCCTTCGCACGCCAAATTCACGATCACTTTCGCCAACTTCGGCGGCAACATTCCCACATACATATCTCGCGCTGGTCGTTTCTGATCTCGCGCTGCATACGACGAGATATTTTGCGCTCCTACACTCCGCGCCACGATAATTTTTCCATCCACTCGTGCTACCATCATCTCGATTTTCTTCGGACTTAGTCCCAGTTTACTGTGATGCGAAGTTGCCGTACTCAGCTCCGCCTCTTCGTTCGGGATCAGCCTCAAACTCCCACCCCGTCGCTTTACTTCCTTCCGTACTGTCAGCCCGATCTTCTGCAGATCTCTCGCCCCGAAATCCCTCATATAACTACTCAGCCCCAGCGTCACTTTCCCCTCCGCTGTGCCTACCTGCGCCAGCACTGTATCATATATAATCTTCTCAACAACTTTCCGTTCTCGTCCTTCGACCTCTAGTACTACTCTCCCAGCTTTCTTCACTCCGCCAAACCGCTCTACATCAAACTCCTCCGCCTCCACAAAAGCCAATCCACCCCCAGCATCAAAAACCCGCTCGCTTCCAAAAACCGCTTCCAATTCTGCCAGACCTAGCGCTGGCTGTCTCCCTAAAATCACTAAATACATACCTGTAATTCTACCACCCACGCCTCTTTACTACCAGCCTCAACCTATATAGTTAGAGTACCGCGCCATTAGATCACTGTGATAACAAAAAACCAGATCCCCACCCATGCTTTCTCTCTAAGAGTGCGATCAAGGTGTTGACTGTGTAAATCTCTATATTAGAAATCTCTGGACTGGCGTAGTTAATATAGTCCAGGGCTAGATTGAGTGCTCTAAATTGCTTATAATCTTTCTCTTCGCCGAACCTCCGATATGTGTCAGCTAGTAGGATATAGAGCATTGATAACTGAGAAAAGTCTTCTCCTTCGAGCAAAATTATATCTATGTAGACTTTGACAGCCTCCTCAAATTGACGCGAATTAACAAAGGTACGAGCCTTTAGTAACATATAATCTCTCCGGTCATTATGCCAGTAGGAGGATTGGGGGAATATATCCTTAGTAGTAACAGAGATTATTAATCCTTCTAATGCAAATATAATAGGTGCGGCATCTTCTGGAGTAAAAACATTGTCTATAATTTCTTCAATTTCGGCTTTTCTGCGGGCGATAGCAGTACGAACAGGGTCTTCTTCTAGCGTATATTCGGAAATAACCCGGTTAATATTGGATTGTGTAAATATTGTCGTAATCCCGCCAATTATAAGTGTTAGAGTAATTGCTATAGCTATAACAATAAGGATAAAACTTTTCTTTAGCTTATCCCGTAAACTTAAAAACAGATGGACTACGCTTATCATAGAGTGAGTTTATCATGTCACACGAAAACTCGACATAAAAGCACAAACGAACTTATTAATGATTATTTGCATCATTATTAATTGGTGTATATTTGACAGGTCAAAGTTGTGTAGCGTCTATCTGAATCAAATCTGTGATACAATCATCCTCATGAATTTCCGCAAAACCATCAGTCTTATCACGGTCGTTCTTGTTATTATCATAATCTTCTTTTCCCGCGAACAAATAGTCGAAGCTTGGCATCAACTTAGTGAAGTTAACCTCTGGATTCTCGCTCTTCTTATTCCATCTCAAATCATCATGTATTTCGCAGGCGGCCAAGTTTATTTCTCCTACCTTAAAGCCAAAAAACAAATGCGCAAAAAAACCTCCATCTGGAAACTTATGCGCATCGCTCTCGAAATTAACTTCGTCAACCAAATCATTCCTTCGGGAGGTGTTAGCGGTCTTGGTTATCTTGCTTGGCGCCTCAAAGACCAGGGAATTACCGCCGGCCAAGCTGCTATGATGCAGGTTGCTCGCTATGCGGCTGTTGCGGTTGCGACCGCAATCATTATGTTATTTGCTTCTGTAGTTCTCTTTTTTATCGATACGCCATTTTGGATTGTTTTATTCAGCTTCGGTTTTGCCGTTGCTATCATGGCGCTCGTCGTCTTTTTCTTTTTCGTCATCAGTAGCCAAAAACGCACCGCCTTTTTCGGTCGCGTTCTTCGTCGTGCCGTCAACACCCTCATTCGTATCGCCACCTTTGGTAAGTCTAAAAGAAGTCTCGAAAAATCCACAGTCGACAAGTTTCTCGGCGACCTCCACGATGATTTCACTGCTATTATGAAAGACAAAAACCTCCTCGTCAAACCATTCTTATGGGGAATAATTTACGCGCTTTGTGAGATGGTAATTTTCTGGATCGCATTCGCCGCTCTCGGCTCTCCAGTTAACTTTGCTCCAGTCGCCGTCGCTCTAGGATTATCTTCAGTTGTTGGTACGGTCGTCATTACGCCGGGAGGAGCAGGTGCCTACGAAGCCGCCATGGCCGCATACTTTATCGCCACTGGCATCGAGCCTAGTGTTGCTATCGCCGCAACACTCATTACTCGTGTTATAGTATTATTCGGCACTATCGCCTTTGGTTGGGTATCTTATCAACACATCCTCCTCACTAGCAAACATAAATTTATCGACAAGAAACCCGCATGAGTCCAGACGCAAAACTTACAGTATCCGAGTTTGTCCAGATTGCAAACGAAACTTTCCAGTTCACATTCCCAGAGATATTTATTGAGGGCGAGGTCAATTCATTTAAAGTCAACCAATCTAAGTTCGTCTTTTTCGATCTCCGCGACAGCGAATCCACAGTCAGCTGCTTTATGATGCTCTTCCAGATGCGCTTCCCGCTCGAAAACGGTATGCGTGTAGTCGTTCGTGCCACGCCAAAAATCACGAACTGGGGCAAGTTTTCTCTCACGGTTTCACAGATCTCTCCAGTAGGGCAGGGTAGTATCAAAAAATCTCTCGACCTTCTTCGCACAAAGCTTTCCACGGAAGGTATCTTCGCAAACAAGCGCCCACTTCCAGAAGTCATCAGCAAAATCGCCGTCATTTCCTCAAAAGACGCCGCCGGTTACCATGACTTCATCAAAATCCTTTCCGAACGCTGGTCTGACCTACAGATAGATCTCGCGCACGTCCAAGTCCAAGGCTTCACTGCCCCCGACCAGATCGTCCGCGCACTTCACTACTTCAATGAAAAATCTTCTCACGATATCATCGCGATTATTCGCGGTGGTGGCAGCGCCGACGACCTAGCTCCTTTCAATGATGAGGTTCTCGCTCGCGCTATCGCCGCTTCTAAAATCCCCACTGTCACAGGTATCGGCCACGAGGTGGACGAGACTCTCGCCGACCTCGCTGCGGATATTCGCACCTCCACTCCGTCAAACGCAGCTCAACTTATCACTCCCGACAAGAATACCGCCATCTCCCAGATCTATTCTGATCTCACACATACCCGCACCTATCTTCTGGATCAGATCACTTACGTCTCTCAAGATCTCCGCACTGAAATTTCCACATTATCCACACACCTCCATCACCAGATTGACCGCCGACTAGCTGAAGTCACCAGCCTTAGGTCTCTCGCCGAACAGCTCGATCCCGAGACTGTTCTCGCTCGCGGCTATGCAACTATCACAGGATCACCCACACTGGGTCAAATTGTAAATATCACAACGAGTAAAAACTTTATACAAGCGGAGGTAAAAAATGTCAAAAAACGCAACACCTAAAAAACCCAAAAACCAACCTATTAATACTCAACTTGCTGGTCTTCAGTTAGTAATCGACTGGTTTCATTCTGACAGTTTCAATATCGACGAAGCAGCGGGGAAGTATCAGGAAGCGATCACTCTCGCTATTCAAATAGAACACGACCTCACTGAGCTAAAAAACCAAATCAACCTCATCGATCAAGACTTCACTAGTTAGTAATGACCATTCTTTTTATTATCTTCGCCATTATCACCGCTACATTTCTCCTTACGGTTTTCTTTGGCGCACCATTCGTTCCTTCACGTCGCACCGAACTTAAAAAAGCTTTTTCTGAACTCTACCCACTCAGTCCTACAGACACACTCATTGATGTTGGTAGTGGCAGTGGGACAGTTCTTCGCGCTGCCGCCACATATAAACCCAAACGTCTCGTCGGCTACGAAATAAATCCTTTCCTCGTCCTGATCTCGAAAATACTCTGCCGCAAACTTCCGAATACCCAGATCCTTTGTCGCAATTTTCTCCACACTCAATTCCCAAAAGACACTACAGTTGTTTATATATTCGGTGTTGATCATCTCATCCCCAGGCTCGCTGCAAAGATCCAAGAATCCGTCGATCGGTCCAGTCGCCCTATTTATCTCATCAGTTACGGTTTTCGCTTACCAAACCAAAAACCCACCAAAACTCTCGACGCACTCTTCTTGTATAAAATCTCTCCCGCCAAACCCTCTTCACAAAACCCGCAAACATAAGTATAATTACTCCCATGAACCACAAAACTGGCAATATCACTATCTATGTCATCGTAATTATCACTCTGAGTCTTGTCGTCGCAGGGCTTGGGGGGCTTTCGATTATGTTATATATCAATAATCAAGACCTCGAAAGCAATCAGGAAAGCCGTGTCCAAACTGCCACTGCTACAGCTGTACTAGACGAACAGCGTCGTCAACAGGAAATTTGCACAGAGCGCGTCAATAGCCCTCATCTTCAATTTATTGGACCTACGGACCTTGGTCGTCTCGTCTTCAACTTTCCACGCACATGGAATATGTATATTCATCAGGACGGCCTTAACAATACCAACTTTGAAGCATTCTTACATCCCGGCAGTGTCGCCGCTATCCGTCCAAATAATATTTACGCACTCCGCGTTAGTATTCTTCGTCAGGAATACACTACTGTCCTCCAGAGATATGATGGTCTCGTTCGCGCCAATCTCCTCCGCACCAGTCCTTTCCAGCACGGCGAGATTGTCGGTATGCGTTTCGATGGTGAGTTCGCTCCAGAAATTCGCGGCTCTCAGGTCGTCATTCGCGTTCGCGACCGTACAGTTATCCTCCGTACCGATTCCGAAACTTTCCGCCCTGACTTCGACCAGATTATCCGCACTATCGAACTCAATCTCTAAGTTTTTTCTACAACACTAAATCTCTACCGTACTACTCATATAGAGCAGGGGCTAGCGTTATCTCTCGCAAACCCACTATGCTATCATTGAGACATGAAGCGCGAGGTAAATGACGATCTATTCGACTGGAATTCATCATTAATCACACTCGCACACGAATTAAAATCCCCTCTTGTTCTTATTCGTCAACTCACTCTTTCCCTGGACGACGCCTCTCAAAAGGATACGGAGCTCATCGCAAGGCAACTCAGTCTCACTACCGATCGCACTCTTCGTCTCGTTACTGACCTCACGCGCGTCTCTCGCTTAGAAGATGCCATGTTTGAGATGCAGCCACTTAGTCCGCGCAAGATCTGTGAAGATGTAATTTTTACAATAACCAGTCGTCACTCCTCTAATGTTCCTACGCTCACTACTAGTTATACTAAAAAACCAACTCTTATCATCGCCCATCCAGACCTGCTCACTTCAGTCATACATAACTTTTGCGAAAATGCTCTTCACTATTCGGGAGGCCAGAAGTCTCCTTCTAGACTATTCATCAAGCCCACTAGGCAAAACCAGATCCGTATAGGTGTCCGCGACTTTGGTCCTTGTCTCCCGCTCGACATTTGGCGTGACATCAAATCTCACAAAATCCTTACGCGCCCCCAGTCGATCTCTGCTCGTCCTCAATCTAGTGGTCTCGGTCTTTATATCACTTCTCGTTTTGTTCACGCTATGCACGGTCGTCTCGGTTGTGTTCGACATCGCGACGGCACCACGATCTACGCCGACTTCCCGCTATCAACTCAACTCAGTTTTCAGCTATGACCAGAAAACTCATCTATATTATCGAAGACGATCAAGTACTCGCTGCACACTTCGTCCGTACCTTGAAAAATCACACTACCGAAACTTTTACTAACGGTATTGATGCTATTAAACGTATCGACCAACAACTTCCAGACTTGATTATTCTTGATGTTATTATCGACGGACCTTCTGCATTCTCGCTCCTCCATGAACTTCAATCCTATACTGACACTGCTCAAATCCCTATAATTATATGCTCTAGTCTTGACCTCACTCAGTACGACCTCACTCTCTACGGCGTAGTTAGGGTTCTCGACAAATCCACCATGCACCCAGATGACTTAGTCGAGGCTGTTAGTTATGCCCGCTGATACTCGCACTCAGGCTTTCGTTCTCTCTCGCACTAACTATGGCGAGTATGACCGTATTATTAACGTTATCACAGAGCAGGGAAGACGTAGTCTGATCGCTCGTGGTGTTCGTAAGGAAAAGTCCAAACTCGCAGGCGGTATTGAGCTTCTCTCTCTTTCCGACATCACTATTCATTCAGGTAAGTCTCATCTCGAGATCCTTACTTCCGCTCGTCTTGTCGAATTCTACAGCAAAATCCTCGAAGATTACGACCGTCTCCAGTTCGCTTACGAAACCCTCAAACAAATATCCAAAGCTTCTGATCATATCGATAGTCCCGATTTCTTTGACCTCACTCATCAAACCCTCAAAGCTCTCAACGAAAACACTCATCTTCCTCTCGTTCAAACCTGGTTTAATCTTAATCTCGCCCGCACTTCAGGTACTGATCTTAACCTCCTCACTGACACGAACGGCATGAAACTCATCGAAGACGGCACCTATACCTACGACTCTACCGACGAAGCTTTCAAGCCTTCTCAGAGTGGCAAAATCACCAGCTCTCACATTAAATTCCTCCGCCTCCTCGTCACTAGCCCCCTCGCTACCGCCACAAAAGTAACTAACACAAACAATCTTGTTTTAGACCTCCTACCTATTTCTCGTGCGCTCATCAAACACTAACGTTTTTTAGTTATGCGATTCGAATTGTCGCGACACTTCAGCCCAATTTTCTTTCGCACTAATTCTTCAACAGTCTCGATTAGTTTCACTACCCATTCCAACTGGAATATCCAGTAAATCACCATTACTACTCCCGCTGCTAATAGCCATCCTGCTAGAATATCACTAAAGTAATGCACTCCTAGATATACTCGACTTGCCCCTATCATTATAGGTAGTATAATCGCCCCTGCAAGCACTCTTCGTACCCAAGTTTTTTTCGTATATTTCCATATCACAATCACCATAATCACATAAAACGCCATTGACCCAGTTGCGTGATTACTCGGAAAACTATATCGCGTTACTTCTTCTGTGAACCTCACGATTTCTGGCCTTTCAATAGCGAAAACAAGCTTCAAACAAACACTCGCCGCCGCCGCACCGACCGTAGCCGCTAAAATCATCAACCTAGTTTTCCATGTTACCCACGGTACAATTAAAGTCCCTACGACAATTGTTAAAGTTCCCGTAGTCCCGCCCATCATCGTCACTATTCGCATTATATTTGTCAGAGCAGGCGAGCGCACTACTTCTGCTACCCCAAAAGCCCAGTCATCGAGCCATTCTAGCCCTATAAACACCCTGACTATCGCTACAAATGAGAATACTGCCAAAAAACCTGCTCCCGCTACTAGCCATCCCATCTTCAACTTATAACAATTCTTCGACATCGCCGTTCTCTTCATCTAGCCACTCCAACTCACCCATTATCGCCATTCGCACAAGTTCTCGTATACCACTAAAATTAAACTGCCCAAGAAGCGGTTGCCCAGCTCCATCTACTACTGAATATTCAGGTTGGTCATAATTGAGAAGAGGTAAACTTCTCACTCTTCCTGCTACATCTCCTTCACTCGTCACACTTTGTGCCAACTCAACCAAAGTCCTAAATTCACTCGCCCGAAAAGTCGTCCGGATATGCGCCCCCATCGCTTCAATCAAATCCAGAGCTGTCCCGGGATTTACAAAAAAGTTAACATCCTGCGCCCGCTCTCCTACTGCTACAAAAATCCTCTGCTGATGCACTTCTCGATCGAAGTTAGCTCTCGGTAGTCCCCATCCTCCAGCAGCTCCTCGCGCTCGTGATAATGCGAGTGCGTGTGTTCCATCTAGGTGCGCCACCTCTCCTACTGGCCAGTGTACAAAATGACAAGTATACGGCCCCGCAGGACACATCCAATCAAAATTCCTATCCATAATGGTTGTAGCGAGCGGATCGGATGACCAAATCTCCACATCAATTCCACCCAAAGTATCAACAACATCAATTAAAACTCGAAAATCCATATGTACCAAATAATGAACCTCCAGCCCCAGTACATCTCCCACTGAAGTTTTTGTGACTTCTGCCGCCCTCTCAAAAGTACCGCCCGCCTCTTCGATACATGGAAACGTCTGATTGAACTTCCCCCAAGTAGTTCCTAGCCATCCATCACACTCGTGTCGCACCTCCATGTCGCGCGGCACTGATATCATAATCAACTCACTAGTCTCCTCATGAAATGACAAAACCATCATACTACTAGTTAGGCCAGGCGACGGATGATCCCGGTGTTCATCATCATGTTCTCCTGCCGCACCTAAAAACAAAACATTAGTTCGTCCATTTTCATCTTTCTGAAGCGGGTCTCGTCTTACTAGATCCAAAACCCCTCCACCTCCAGCAAATACTCCATCTACTGCACCAGAAACAACTACCCAAGACCTCACCGCAAACACTCCCGCGAGAACCAAAATCACCCCTATTACACATAGGACTATTCGTCGAATCCAGCTCCTTCGCTTGAATTTTTTAGCAAACCCTTTTACTTCGTCTGTATCCTTTGGGTTTATCTTCTTGTTCTTGATCAGTTTCAATAATTTCTTCTTGCCTCGTCTTGACAGCCCCAACTCTTCCACCATCTCCCGCCCTTCTTTTGACTTACTATTTATCGTTTCATTCTTGCTACACATACAACGCTTATTCTACCAAACACCCACCCTTCGTGTCGAATCGCAAAATAACTCCTGAAATATGCTACAATTATCCCCATGACAAAACAGAGCAAAACCCCAGCAGTATCAATGGACGAAATCGTCAGCCTCTGCAAACGCCGCGGCTTCATCTACCAGGGCTCCGAAATCTACGGAGGAGTCGCCGGTCTCTACGACTTCGGACCATACGGGGTCGAACTCTTAAACAACATCAAAAAAGCCTTCTGGCGCTCCGAAGTCCAACTCCGCGAAAATTACGTCGGCCTCGACTCCGCCATGTTCAAAGACCCTCGCGTCTGGGTCGCCTCCGGCCACGTCGGCGGCTTCTCCGACCCACTCGCCGAGTGTAAAGAATGCCACACCCGCATCCGTGTCGACAAAGAACTGGGTAAAATTGGTGTTCACGCCGACGAAAAAATGGAAATGCAAGAAATCATCGACCTTTTCACCGCCAACGCCAAAAAAATCAAATGCCCCACCTGTAAAAAATCCACTTTCACCGAACCAAAAAAATTCAATCTCCTCGTCAAGTCAAACCTCGGCGACTTCACAGAGCAGGGCAGCGAACCCGTCTACCTCCCCGGCGAAGCCTGCCAGGGCATCTACCTCAACTACAAAAACGTCCTAGACACCACCCGCCTAAAAATCCCCTTCGGTATCGCCCAAATCGGCAAAGCTTTCCGAAACGAAATCTCCCCACGTAACTTCCTCTTCCGCACCCGCGAATTCGAACAAGCCGACACCCAGTACTTCGTCCCCCCAAACCAAAACGAAAAACCCTATCAGGAAATCAAAAAATCCCGCTTCGACTGGTACGTCGAGTACGGCATCAACCCAGAAAACCTCCGCTGGAACCAACACACCCACCTAGTCTTCTACGCAAAAGACGCCTGGGACATCGAATACAATTTCCCATCCTACGGCTTCGACGAGATTGAGGGCGTCCACGACCGCTCCGACTACGACCTCTCCCAGCACATGAAGCATTCCGGCGCCGACCTCACCTACACCGACCCAAAAACCAACGAAAAATACATCCCATGGATCATCGAAACATCAGCCGGCCTCGGTCGCATGTTCCTCGCCTTCCTCTCCGACGCTTACACCGTAGAAACCCTAGAAAACGGCGACACCCGCACCGTCCTCAAACTCCACAAAAACCTCGCCCCCATCAAATACGCCATCTTCCCCCTCCTAAAAAACAAACCCGAGCTGGTAAAAAAAGCCCGCGACCTCTTCCGCGACCTCAGTAAATACCACGCCTGCGAATTCGACGACAACGGCAACATCGGCAAACGCTACCGCCGTCAAGACGAAATCGGCACCCCCACCTGCATCTGCATCGATTTCCAGACCCTAGAAGACAACACCGTAACCCTCCGCGACCGCGACACCACCCAGCAAACAAGAGTCAAAATCCAAGACCTCCTAAAATGACAAAAGTCACTTTCGTTCGTCATGGTCAGACCAACCAAAACATCAAAGAACTAAACGGTACAGCCAACGGCGAAGAAGACGATGCTCTAAACGAAACGGGAATTAACCAAGTTAAAGAAACCGCAGAGGCGTTAAAGAATGAGACCTTTGACATCATAATCTCCTCCCCGTATCAACGAGCTACCCAAACCGCAGCAATCATCAATAAATATCACAACGTACAGATTCGCGTCGAAGAGGACTTTCGCGAACGTGACGGTGGCGGTGTCGACGCGAAAATTTGGCACGATTCTTTTGATTTCGATACACAAACTTCACACACATTTGACGGCGAGCCCCTCACAGATTTTTTTGAACGCGTCTACACGACTCTCGACAAGATAAAAGAAAATCACAAAGAAAACGCTCACATCCTTATAGTAGCTCACGGTGGTGTTTATCACGCACTTCGCGCTTATTTCAAGAAACTTCCTTGGAAAGGAAATCTACGTGTCGACCTCGTTCATAACGGCGGCACGAGGAAATACGAATTTTAGTAGTAATCAGAATTATCAAGTCGCTAGGAGTACGATTATACTCTTGAGTAGGGAGCAGGGAAGTAACCTTTACTCTCGCCCTTCCTTCAGTCTCTTACGAATTTTCCCCTTCGTCCCTCGCGCCTTCACTTTCCCTAACCAATCCACATTCGGCCTCTTATCCTTCCTCGTCACCACCTCCACTACATCCCCACTCTTCACCTCTTCGTCAAACTTCACAATCTTCCCATTCACCCGAAAAGCATACGCCGTATCCCCAATATCCGTATGCACCCGATACGCATAATCCAACACCGTCGCCCCCTCCGGCAGATCAAAAATATCCCCCTTCGGCGAAAACACAAAAATCCGATCCCGAAACATACTCAACTTCATCTTCTCTAAATCCACCTCCTCCCCAGCCCCAATCAAAGCAGCCGCCTTCTGCAAATCATGAATCCAATGCAAATTCGCCGGCATCGCCGCAATTTTTCCCTGCGCATAAGCATCCGTCAATTTCTGCTCATTGTAGTGAAAACTCGCCGCCAGCCCCCGCTCCGCATACTCGTGCATCTCTCGCGTCCTCACCTGAAATTCCACGATATATTCATCCGGCGTAATCACAGTCGTGTGTAAACTCTGATACCCATTCTGCTTCGGCACCGCGATATAATCTTTAATCCTCGCCACCATCGGCCGATAAATCGCATGAATCAACCCCAGCGCCAAATAACAATCCGTCTTATCCTCCACAATTATCCGTAGCGCAATCAGATCATAAATCGCATCCAAATTCTCCCCCGTCTTCGCCAACTTCTTGTGCAGCGAGTAAATACTCTTCACTCGTCCATCCATCTCGTATTCAATTTTCTCCCGCTTCAAAACCTCCTCAATCCCCGCCCGCGCCCGCGCCAATTTCCCCGACGCCCGCCCCAGATACCTCTTCGACTGCCCCTTCAAATACTCATACCGCGCCCGATCAATATACGAAAACGAAATCTCCTCAATCTCCACCCGCACCCTCCCCATATTCAACTTATCCGCCAACGGCGCAAAAACCTCCAGCGACTCCTTCGCAATTTTCTTCTGTTTCCCAGCAGGCAAGTGCTTCAAAGTCCGCAAATTATGCAATCGATCCGCCAGCTTAATCACCACCACCCGAATATCCTGCCCTAGCGCAATCAAAAGCTTCGTCAAATTATCCCTCGTCGCTGGCAAGTAACTATCAATCTCCCTCATCCCACTCCGCGCAATCCCCAGCTTCGTCACCCCATCTACGAGAAACGCCACCACCATCCCAAACTCTTCCTCAATCTCTCGAATCTCCAACTCCGTATCCTCCAGCGCATCATGCAAAACCCCCGCTACCACCGTATCAATGTCCATCCGCCACTCCATCAAAAGCTCCGCCACTGCCAACGGATGCGCGATATACTTCTCCCCAGATGCTCGCCTCTGCCCCTCATGCGCCCTCGCCGCCACCTCCACCGCCCGCTCCAGCCGAATCACTTGTCGCTCATCAAACACCTCTCGTGCGCTCGCCAATAGTTTCACCTTACTCATACTACAATTATACACCTCCCGCGCCCTATTCTATGCTAAAATAACCATATGCAAATCTACCACACCGACGGCTCCGCTAGCCCAAACCCTGGCCCAGGTGGCTACGCAGTTATTCTTGATAAAGAACCCGTTGCCCTCGGCTCTGAAGCAGGGAAGACTACAAACATCCGCATGGAAGCCTTCGCACTTCTCGCTGCCATCCAGCACGCTGGCGGCCAGCCATGTCAAATCCATACAGACTCCGAATTCTGGATAAATGTCCTTACTAAATGGGCGCCAGCATGGGAGGCAAACAATTGGACGAAAAAAAAGGGCGAGATCAAAAACCTCGAACTTGTTCAAAAATTATACTCAGCATACAATAACTCAAATGCCGAACTGGTCTGGGTTCGCGGTCACGTAGGAGACCCCGACAACGAACTCGCCGACGAATGGGCAAACAAAGCTAGAAAAGGAGCTAGACTATGAAAGTCATCAGTGTAAAAGCCAAACTTAAAAACAAAATCGACTTCCTTAAAACTCTCGCCGACATCGACCTCGAATTTGGCGACACTTACTATCAGCACGACCGTATCTTCCTTCCGCGCGGATACAAGCCAGACCGCAGTTTGCCGAAAGTTCTCATCCGCACTAATATTCACAACACCGACAAAACCCCCGAATACTACCTTATTTTCAAACGCCACCTCCCTAAGTTTGATATCGACGTTGTTCATCGCACCGCAGTCCGCGACTATACCGAAACAGCCCGTATCCTCAACGATCTCGGGTTTGAACTCGGTCACGAGATTGTCAAACAACGCCAAGCCTTAACTATGGAGGGCGGAGTTAATATCTGTATCGACAAAATCGAAAACCTTGGCACGTTCGTTAAAATCGAGAGTGAACTCGACGAAACCGACACACCAAAAGCCGTCCGTGAAGACCTCGTCCGTACTCTCGACGCTCTCGGTATCAAGTCCTCTGCTATTATTGACAACACCTACGCCAACCTCACTGCATCCGTCCAAAAGCCCAAAAAATAACTCCATCTGTTGTCTCCTCATGGTATAATTTCCATATGCAAGAAAACCAACTCACTCCAGAACAAACAGAACCTCAAATAACCACAACTCCAGAAGAATCATCTCTCGACCCCTTCCTCTGGGCAAACCAAACCGACGCCATAAAAAACGATCTTAAGATCGAACTCTTCCTCTTCAACAAAAACTACACCCCCTACAAAGTCCGCTTCGCCGACAATCTCACTACCCAAATCCGCTCCCTCTTCCTTTTCGACACCATAAACTTCATCAATTCCGGCACCGGCACCGGTCTCTCCGTTCGCGAGTACGAACTCTCCGACGGCGAGGAAAACGTCTTCTATCGCACAGAGTTAAAAAAAGTCGACCGCGCCGAAACTCTCGTTCATCTCCTAGAGCATGAATACAAAGACATCGAATTCTTCAGTGAGCAAGATTACGACTTCAAACGCATCAAAGGCATTATCGCTAAATTTTCCCTAGACAATAAGCATTTCTATATCGCTAAACAAATCGCCCAATCTCAAGTCCTAAAATCCACCCTTAGCTGGGAACTCCGTGGCGAAACTTTCGAGCCATTCTCCTCCGACATCGGCGTAAAAATCCCCGCAGATAACCAAGTCGCCATTATCGGTACCGACATTTTCATCTTCAACCAGTCCAAATTCGAAAAACTCTTCAACTACGACTTCAAATCCCAACTCGTCGCCGACGAAAAGGCAAAAAAGATAGCCGAACTCTACAAACTCTCCTTCGCCGAGGGTCTCACTCTCGACAACCTCCTCCAGGAGAAAAAAGGCCTAGTCAAAAAACTCCAAAAAATTGAACCCGGTGAAATCACTCAAAAACAAGTCATAGAATACGCCGACGAAATGTCCCTAGAACTCATGACCGACGAAACCGATTCTATCATCATTATGGACGGCAACGACCTCGGCATGTTCATAAACCTCCTCAGCGAGGACTATATAGTCTCCAACATCACTGGTAAACGCTATGAGATCAAATCCAAAAAACTTCTCTCCGATCCCGAAGGCGAACCTCCTCGCGGCTAGCAGAGTAGGGAACTGACACAGTCACAAAACACCTCGTCGCGAAGGTGTTTTTGGTTCATATAAAAACCATACTACTACCAATAGTCAACCTTACTCTAAGTGCTTATCTCAACTGAGGTCACATCCCTATCGCAACATACTCATAGCTATGTGTCAAAATATACAACATCATATATTATCTCCTGTTGCAATAAATACCACAACACATTCTATAAATAATAATAGTTTACTAAAGTACAGGTACATTCAATTATAATAAATAATTCAACAACATAAACCACGTATCAGCAAATCTAGTTATAAATTCTGTAAAGAGCAGGCAAGAATATCTTCACAACAGATATAAACAGTGTCACATGTCGCGCTGTAATTGCAATAAATACAACACTTTTCCACACCTAAAACAATCCCTGTATCACCGTATGAGTACTTTCTTTTCCACAGAAATGTGTAAAAATTCACACATTTTCCTACATAAAAGTCAAAAAATCCTATTGCTTATCCAAAATTCCTCATTTACACTGGAGGCAGTGGCAAAAACAAGAACAAACACCACTAAAACAAAAAAAGGTACTAATCGTAACGTGGGAACAACTAGAAAGGGAACTAAAAAAATGACGGTTTCACAGACTGGCCTGCGGTACGAGACTACTAAAATCAAAGTCACCTAAAAGCTGACTAGGTTTTACGTGCCATTAGTCCTTTAACAACTTACTTACTCGAGATCAACCATCTGATAGTTATAAGGTGAGTGGACAAATGACCGAGAACCACTATAAAATAAGATCGATGCACATCCTATTTAAAAACACACCTCCCAAAAAACTCCATCTCAAAGGTATTTTTCACCTAGTGAAAAATCCTTTAACACATAAGTCTCTCAACAATTCGCGTAGCTGTGAGTTACCAAGTGTAACTATTAGCGCGAACCGACTTATAAACAAAAACAAACATAGAACAAAAACAAAACCACTCTATAACTATCAGTTGGGTGGTCTCGAATGAGTAACGAAACGAAACTTCATGATCCCGTTTTGCTCGAAGAATGCCTGCGACTCATCGCGCCAAAGGTAGGGGAGAGGTACCTCGACCTAACCGCTGGTTATGGTGGGCACGCATCCGCATTTTTGAGCATGACTAGGAGTTACGAGAAGTCTACTTTGGTCGATCGCGACGCTTTTGCTATATCAAGTCTCAAGGGATTTGCAGAACAAGGCACAGAGATCATCCACAGCAGCTTCCGCCAAGCTACTGAAAAATTAGTTGAGAAGAACCAAAAGTTCGACATCATTCTAATAGATCTCGGAGTTTCATCGCCGCAACTCGACTTTCCAGACCGAGGATTTTCTTTCTCGAAATCTGGACCGCTCGACATGCGTATGGATCAATCGCAGCCAAAATCTGCGTTCCATATCGTTAATCACGCCCGAGAAAGCGAACTAGCTGAGATCTTCGTCCAGTTCGGAGAGGAAAAGAAAGCCCGTGCGACAAAAATCGCCCGAGCGATCATAAATTCTCGCCCGATCCAGACAACAGACCAACTAGCTGCACTAGTTGCCGCCCAAGCGAGGCACAAATCTCGCAGCAGGCGACACCCAGCTACACGCATCTTTCAGGCGATCCGAATTGCTGTCAATGACGAAATTACCGAAATCCAAGAAACACTACCGTTGATTCAAAAGTTGTTGGCGAGCGGCGGACGATTTGGGGTTATTAGTTTTCATAGTTTGGAAGACAAACTCGTGAAAGACTACCTCAAATCCGACGCCGACCTAGGTTTAGAATCTCAATTTCATATTCTAACCAAAAAGCCGATTGATGGCGAAACTTATGATGTTCACAATCCGCGCGCTCGTAGTGCTAAACTCCGAGTCGCTATGAAAAAATAAAAACAAACTAACAAAAACAAAAAAAGGAGAAAACCATGCCCCGACAAATCGTTGTACGCAGCCAATCACGACAAGCCAAAGTGAAAGTTCACTTCCGCTAGTGTAGGCTTTGGGCTTGCCGCTCTGCCATAATACAGTTAGCAGAGGGCAAGTTCACTTGTATATTTTGTGCTTAATTGGAACATCTTCCCGTACGTGTATTAGAGTCGCGTCGCGGGAGCTCAACAAAAATCAAAACAAACAAAAACAAACATATGATAAGAGTAAAACATGCGAAACAAGAACATCAACACTCAATTCGTGCCGTCACGACGCGTTAGTAGTTGGAACCGCAACCAGAACACGGTTAAATATCGGTTCGAGAATAAATTTGGTCCCGTGACCCACACAGTCTTTGTTGCACTTGTGGTTACAGTACTAGGTTTAATTTATCTTACTCAAGCTGCTCGTATCACTAGCTATGACTACGAAGCGCAACGCATAGACGCACAAATTTCTGAACTCACCAACCGAAAACAGGATCTAGAAATTGAAAACGCCCGCCTCACAGCGCTTAGTGCTATCGAAGAGTCTGCAGTTGCAAGAGAAATGACGGAGCCGACTGAAATCAGATCCATGGGCCAGTAGCGCTATGGTTCTCAGACTAAAGTTTAATAGCCGCACAGATATCATTACCGCGTTCCTTCTCCTCGGTATTGCAGCTATTATTATTCGTCTTTTTCAACTTCAAATTATCGACCATCAACAGTACGTTCTCATGGCAAATGCCGAACATATTAGTCGTCTTACTATCCCTGCGCGTCGTGGCCGCATTTTTGCGATGGATCGTGGTGTTCCTGCGCCGCTCGTAAAAAACAATCTCGTCTACACAGTGTTTCTTGACCCGCACGACATTGCACGCGCCGACAATGCCGAAGCTGTCGAGCGCATTATCCGCGAAGTTGCCGGTGGCAATATTACCCAAGACCTCCGAGAGGCTATTGCTCGCACAAACTCTCGCTATCAGGTTGTTGCTGCGCGCCTTTCCCGCACTCAAGCAGAGATGATTAAAGCCGAAAACCTTAGAGGTGTTGGTTTTCATGAGCGCACAGAGCGTGTTTATATCGAAAACTCTCTTGCCGCCCAAACTCTCGGATTCGTCAATCACGAAGGCGTCGGTCAGTATGGAGTGGAGGAGACTTTTGAATCGCGCCTCCGCGGTAGAGACGGACTCTTACAGACTGTCACTGACGTCAATCAAGTTCCGCTCACTATCGGCGACAATAATATTTTCCGTCCTGCAGTGCATGGCGAAGATATCGTCCTCACGATCGACAAAAACATCCAATTTATCACTGAGCGTTACCTCCGTGCTGGACTCGAGCGTCTCAATGTTGATCGCGGATCTGTAATTGTCATGGACCCTCAGACTAGTGCTATCTTGGCAGTGGCGAATTACCCATCCTATAATCCTGCCGAATTTCATCGTGTCGAAGATGCTTCCCTCTTCTTTAACCCCGCGCTCAGCGCTCCGTTTGAGCCAGGCTCCACCATTAAAACTTTTACTATCGCTCTCGGTCTCGACCGTGGTGTCATTACTCCACAAACTACCTATTTAAACCGTGATTGTGTACCTATTGAAGATCGACAAATTTGCAATGCTCCAGCTAGCAGGGGATTAAACAATCAAACTTTCACTATGCAGCACGCATTTAATCGCTCGCTCAATACAGGTATGATCGACATCGCACAGCGCCTAGACGGCACAAACAACACCCAGACCATCACTCGTGCCTCTCGCGACATCATTTTTGACTACTTCCACGATAAATTCGGTTTCGGTCGCCGCACAGGTATCGAACTTTATGAAGCTGCTGGTCTCATCCCTCGTCCCGACATTCCAGGCGCGGCCGTCAGCTATTCAAACATGACTTTCGGTCAAGGTATGAATATCACGCTAATTCAAACAGCAAACGCCTTCAACTCTCTCATAAACGGCGGCCGCTTTATTGAGCCATCTATTCTTGCAGGTACGATGGAGGACGACCGCTTCATTCCGAGTCCCCCTAGGTCATACAGGCAAACTATCAGTGCCGAAACCAGCGCTTTTATGCGTACTGTCCTCACAGACGCTCGAAGTTCTGCATGGTTTTCGCGTTACGATCGTCCAGGGTTTATGATTGGTGGTAAAACCGGAACTTCCGAAATGCTCCTCCTAAATGAGCACGGCGTACTTGAATATCGCATGGATAGCACGATTGCTACATATATTGGATTTGGCGGCGACACTGAACCGAGGTATACTATTATGATAAAGGTCTACAATAGCACGCCAGGTGTTACTCTAGAGGGGGCTTTGGCTGCTCAGCCGATCTTTACAGACATTTCCAACTGGCTGATACAATATCTAAATTTAAGACCGAGAGGATAATTTACTATGACATCACTACCGCAAATTGCCGACGAAATGCTCTATATGATGGTCTTTAGTATCATCGCGTTTCTGCTCGCCATGATGCTTACACCTATTTATACATATTTTGCTTACAAGTATAAATTCTGGAAGAAGCAACGCAGCACCACTACGACAGGGGAGAAGTTAGAAGTATTCAATAAGCTTCATGCCCACAAATTTAATGGTGGCCGTAAGTTCCCCACTATGGCAGGTATCATCGGTGTAATTACTATCGCCGTAATCACTTTTGCCTTCAACCTCGATCGCAGTCAGACGTGGCTTCCACTCGCCGCACTTATCGGTGGTGGTATCGTCGGTCTTCTTGATGATATTATTAATATTTTTGGTCACGGAAAAGGCGTTGCAGGCCTCCGTTCTGGCGCAAAATTCACCATGATCGCCATTCTCGGTCTCGCGATCGGTTGGTGGTGTTATGAACGCCTCGGTATCGACTATATCTTCATTCCATACTTCGGCGAATTCTTTATTGGTTGGCTTACTATCCCATTCTTCGCTTTCGCCATCGTCGCCACCGGCAATGCCGTCAACATCACCGACGGGCTCGACGGTCTTGCTGGTGGTCTCCTTATCCTCGCTTACGGCTCCTTCGCTTCTATCGCACTCCTCCAAGGCAATCTCGGTATGGCCGAATTTGCTTTCACTGTTGTCGGCGCCCTTCTCGCCTATGTCTGGTTCAATATTTACCCAGCCCGTTTCATGATGGGTGATGTTGGATCTTTTGCATTTGGTACTACTCTTGCAGTTCTCGCTATTCTCACTAATTCAATCCTCCTCATTCCTATTATTGGCTTCCTCTTCGTAGTAGAAGCTGGCAGTAGTGCTATTCAAATCCTGTCCAAAAAGATCTTAAAACGCAAAATCTTTGTCTCTGCGCCCATCCATCATCACCTCGAAGCCCGCGGCTGGGAAGAAACTAAGATCACTATGCGTTTCTGGATTATTGGTGCTATGACTGCATTCTTTGGTCTAGTCGTAGCCCTCACTGGAGGAATTATCTAGGTGCAGACGAGAAGTATTATTCGTAAGCATCGTCCTGATCTTATGATCGCACTTTTCATGGTGGTTCTGATGCTCTTCGGACTCATTATGATCTTCCAGATCGGTCCTCAGGTCGCCAACGTCTCCAACACTCTTCGCGGCACTACATATAGCTCTAATTTCTTCTTTCTTGCTCAACTCCGTAATGTTATCATGGCGCTCGCTGCTTTCATTTTTGCATTCAAATTCCCTATCAGTGTAGTCAAAAAATACGCTAAATGGATTTTCGCAGCAGGCATTCTTGCCAGTATAATACTTTTTATCGGAAGTATCCCATACATGTTCGGTGGTACTGCACTTCCATTCACTCAATGCTCGCTTGGTGCTTGTCGGTGGCTTAATCTTGGCTTCTCTTTCCAGCCCGCCGAGTTCCTTAAACTCGGCCTTCTCATATATCTCGCTGCAATTCTAGGTGTTGCCGTCCGCACTGATGAAGTCAATACTCGCCGCACACTCTTCCTTACTTCTACTATTGTCGCTGTTACGATGCTTTTTGTCGTTGTTCTTCAGCGCGACCTTGGCACGGGTGTTGTCCTCGCTGCTATTGCATTTCTTCAAGTCTTTCTCTCGGGTATCAATAAAAAATTCCTCATCATTTCTACATTAGGCGCTCTTGTCATAGGGGTTGGATTTATTCTCATGTCGCCACATCGCATCGACCGCGTCACGACTTTTTTCACAAACGACCCTACCGTTATTGTCGACGATGGTTCTTATCATATTACACACGCAAAGGTCGCAATTGGATCAGGTGGTCTCTTTGGTGTAGGGATCGGCAACAGTCTCCAAGCGGCTGGATATCTCCCCGAACCCCTCAACGATTCAATTTTTGCTATCATGGGTGAGACGTTCGGGTTTGTCGGTCTCGTCTTTACATTAGGCGTTTTTCTAGCTCTACTTCTACGTCTCCTGTATCTCGTGCGACACCTTCATGACCCAACTAGTCGAGCTATCGTTATTGGTATTTTTGCCTGGGTTGCTGCTCATTTTTTCACCAATGTCATGGCTATGATTGGGCTTGTTCCCCTTACAGGTATTACGCTTCCATTTCTCTCTGCAGGAGGAACTAGTATGATTTTTATTGCTTTTGCTCTCGGTCTTGCTTTTCAGCTTTCCACCGAATCAGCTCATACTCCTGCCCCTGATCCTGTATCTAAATCATCCAAGATCGTCCCGCCAAAACGTCGCCAAACCATCCCAGTAAGCTATAATCGCAGGAGTAAAAAATGAAAAAGCGCCCACTAAAAATCCTTACAGCAGGTGGCGGCTCAGGTGGTCATGTTACGCCTATTTCCGCCGTTATCACCGAGCTTCGCACTCTTTCGCCAGGATCCCGCATTTATCTCTGGACTGACTTTAAGTTCTACGCCTCAGCTAAAAAACTTATCGACTCGCGGAGCAGGGGAGTAAAAATCTCTCGCATCTTTGCAGGTAAATTTCGTCGCTATTCAGGCTTCACCGCCGCCGACTATCTTAAAAACCCCCTCATTATTCTCCTTAATTTCCGCGATCTTTTTCTTATTTTTCTCGGCTTCATCCAGTCCTTTATTAAGCTTATTATCCTGCGTCCTGATATCATATTTCTTAAAGGTGGCTACGTCTGTCTACCAGTTGGTGTTGTCGCTCGCATGTTTAATATTCCTTTCGTTATTCATGATTCCGACACAGTACCAGGTCTCACTAATCGCTTTCTCTCTGGTTATGCTACTCGTATTGCTACGGGCATGCCGCTTGAGAACTATAACTACCCTGAATCCAAAGCCCGCTACACAGGTATTCCGACCGCTCAAGCATTCACTCCTGTAGGGCTAAAAACTCGTCGCGAACTCAAAACCTCCCTCGGTTTCAACTCTGCAAAGCCACTAGTCTTCATTACTGGTGGTGGTCTTGGTGCTAAGCGCATTAATGAGTCTGCTATTCATCAGCTCGAACATCTTCTTCCGATTACCTCGATCGCACTAGTCACTGGTACTGAGCATTTTGACGAAATAAAATCATCACTCGACACTACTAAACATCCCGATTTTAAAATATTTGCCTTTCTTTCAGGTAATTATGTCGATCATCTTCAAGCTGCTGATATCGTTGTCGCCCGTGCTGGTGCTACTGCAATTATCGAACTCGCCAACGCCGCAAAACCCGCCATTATCATTCCAAATGCTCAACTTCCAGGTCGTCACCAAGTCAAAAACGCCGACTTTCTCAAACGCCATAATGCTGCTGTTATCGTTCCTGACGAGCTTATAGCAAATGACCCGGCTGCTCTCACTCGTGCAGTTAAAAAACTCCTCGACGATCCTGAGCGTCGCTCTCGTCTCAGTAGCCAAATCCACACCCTCGCTCGCCCCGATTCTGCTACTCAGGTCGCTCAGCTAGTTCTCGATACGATCCGTCGTTAGTAGTATGGTAATCTTGCGCTCGCACCTCTGTTGTGCTAATGTTTTAATAGAGAAATAATATTATGTTTATCCGTAAAAAACCTCAACCTACCCGTCGTCGTGTACAGGCCAGTTCTTCTTCAAGTTCAAAATCTCAAGACGCCGCCATGCCTAGTAGTACTTTTCGTCGCAATCAAACCCTTTCTGGGTACCGCAAGAGCGATGATGAAACTTCTTTGCGTAAAAAAACTCATGAACTCAACCAGCTTCGTCGTCGCATTTTCGCGATATTTGTTATTGTCGCCACCACATCTACGCTCCTTATAGTACTTCTTTCGCAGTATGTTAGCAGGGCAGGGGTCTACCCTGTCGATACTAACATCACCGATGTCTCGTCATATATCGCTACTATCGACGACTACTTCAATACTAATTCTCTCGAGCGTTTCAGTTTCTTTCTGCGAAAGGACACTCTTCTTGCCCACCTGCAAGCTAGTCACCCTGAAATCGAGCGGATCGCTGCTACTTCGTCTCGTGGACTTTTCACTACTGAGACCACCTTTCATCTCGTTTTTCGCACCCCTGTTGCGGTCTGGACTATTGCAGACCAAAACTACTACGTTGATCATCACGGTCGCGCCTTTATGATTAACCATCACGAACATCCGCAACTCACCATTATTGACGACAATCATCTCAATATTCGCCTCGGTGAAACAGCCATTATTAGTAATCGCTTTCTCGAATTCGTTGGTCGTCTCGTCTCCGACCTCCAACTTCTTGAACTCACTATTTATCAAGCTCGTATTCCGATCGGTATGACTCGCCAGCTCAATGTCCATATTGACGGCTACGACCACTTGTTTAAGCTTGCTATTGACCGCTCTCCAGCTGAACAAGCTGAGGATATCAAGCATCTTATTTATTTTCTCAACACAGAAGGTCTTCGTCCTGAATATCTCGACATCCGCATCAGGGGTAGGGCATACTACCGCCTGTAATAGTAGTAGAGCAGGGCGCTCACCTTTTTCTCTCCTTTTGACATGTTCGGAAAATGTTCGGGAAAAGTAAAAACTATATAATACAATTCAATAGGATAAAAGTCAAATACAATACTCCACAGATGTGAAGCAGGGTAGTAGGGTAGTAAAAAATATTTTCACGAAAATGCAAATAGGCGAATAGTACGTTGTGGAAAACTCCACGAACCAGAAAGTAGAGGGACTCTTGTTCGGTTTTCGTGCGAGGAAAATGGATTGGCAGTATATGAGTTCAGTTGCTAGTCTATGCTGTATTATCCCCCTGCTAGTATTCAGGCAAGTGAGAGGGTTACTGTGGTGTATTTAGAGATCCTAGGAGAGATGCATAAAGGAGACCGCGTAGGTTCTCTAAATATAGTCTTCCCGACCTTAAATAGGGGGATACTGACATATAGTATATGATAGTAGCGTGATATATATTTATTATAGAGAGTTATTTGACTCTTCACCTTAAACACCTATAGCGTCGCAAAAGATACATTGTGCGACGTAAACAATATAGCTCAAGCACGATCACATACTCGTCTTTCGCCCACCCTATCAACTTGATCACCTTGTATTTTCTAGTTTCCCCTATTTTTCGTATCTAACTCCCAACCACAGTACATACTACTTTACTTGAATATATATGATACTTCTATTCCGCTCTGAGTCTTCTCAAATATACACCATAGTCGATCTTCGCAGATTAACTCATATCTACACATGTAATTATCATGATACACTCTGAGTTTCGACTAGATCATTATCGAAACATCTAAAAATCATGTAAGTTCGGTTTATGTTCGCATTTATTTTTGTCACTATTATAACCACAATAACCCAAGTATCGCTAATTAGTAGGTGATACAGTCGTTTTAATTCTTACTTAATGGCTTTCCGCCGCGCCTTCTTCGTGCTCGTTGTCGCGGCATTGCACTGCCCTGCTGGGCGCTGTCTCGTGACTGAGTTGCTGTAGTGTTCTGTCGTACTGCGCTACCTTCCATTCTTCTCTGGATACGTAACTCTCCACCATTTTCACTACTTCGTACACTGGCCACTTTTTCGCGTACCATTTCATTTCCTGGAGGTTTAATACTTGCAGTCTCTTCTCTCTTTTCAGTCTTCTGTGTTGCCTCAGATCTTATTAAGGGGTTCTGTTCGCTCTTCATCTGGTTATATAGACTCCCGAGATCCTTCAGTCCTCGTCGCGGTTCTTTATTCTCTCGTTGGTTTGGGCTCATTTTCATAAAGTTTTGCTGCGCCCATGTCTTTGGTCTCAGTTCGCTACCGCTACTATCTCGCACACCTCCTTGTGACCCTTGTTCTTTTAGATCGTCTTTCCATTCTTCCGCCTGTGAAATAACCTTCGCAATTTCCGCTTCCACCTCCGTTCGATCTCGTGCGAAATTTCGTCTCGAATGCTCAATAATAGCACTCGAATAGTCAATCGAAGTTTCAGGAAGATTCAAAGTCTTTGCACTAAACGCGGGTGTTTTTTCTCCATTAATAATCATATTAATCACAAAATGCCTATTGTGCATCTGTAGTAGGTCCTGTGCTTCAAATTGTGGTTCAAATTGTTTCGCCAGAAGCGGTGCGTCGTCCGCGGAAACCCTAAACGAAATCATCGATCCCACGTTTCCAAACACCGCATCTCGCACGGAATCTGTCATCTGTGATATATACTGGTTTGCCACCGTCAGATTTAGTCCGTATTTTCTAGCCTCAGACAAAATCACCGCAAACGAATCTGTCGCAAAGTTCTGAAATTCATCCACATAAAGATAAAATGGTCGCCGGTCTGCTACGTCCGAAATATCACTTCGACTCATCGCCGCAAGCTGTACTTTTGTCACTAAAAACGCTCCCAGAATCGCTGCATTATCTTCCCCAATTAGTCCCTTAGAAAGATTTACGATCAAAATCTTCCCTTCGTCCATAATTTCCCGCACATTAAATGAACTCTTCGGCTGCCCGATAATGTTTCGAATAATTGGGTTTGCCGTAAACGCCCCTACCTTATTTAGAACAGGAGCAATCGCTTCATTTACTTGCTTATCTCCCCACTGTCCGAACTCTCCCTTCCAAAACTGCAAAACAGTCACATCTTTACAGTACTCCAAAGTCTCCTTTCGAAACTTTTTATCTGTTAGCATCCTAGTGATATCAAGCATCGTAGTCTCTGGTCGATCCAAAAGTGCCAAAATCGTATACCGCAAAATATACTCCAGCCTCGGTCCCCAGCTCTCTCCAAACATCCTTTTAAGAACCCCAATCACTTCCGAAGAAATATTAGGCTTTCGATTAGGATCAGTAACCTCCAGCGGATTAAACGCCACTGGATAAGCCGTATCTGCTGGATTAAAATACACAACATCTTCAATTCGATTTTTAGGAATAAACTTCATGTTATTCACCGCAAAATCACCATGTGGATCAATCACTGCGTATCCTTGCTGATGATAGATATCTGACAGCGCCAGAAGCTCCAAAGTACCCGACTTCCCTGCCCCAGTCTGCCCGATAATATACAGATGCCTATTTCGATCTCGTCTCGACATCCCAAACTGATGGCTAATCCCACGGAAATTCGTTATTCCAAACGCTGAAATATTTTCATCCACCGCCTGATCGCCAGTCAACATCGGCAATTTCGCCGGCGGCTCAGCTGTTTTGCTGCTAGCCCAGACGATATTTGGCGTTTCTACGTTTGTATGTGGCAAGTGATACACGCTCGCTAATTCAGATATATTCAGCGTAAATCCACTATCTGTAAACGCTCGCAGTCGATATTTCTCAATTTCTCCAGGACTAAACGATCCCGCTATCATCTTAAATCCGTTTAGGTTTGTGCTGTTGTATTGTTTAAATGATCCTACGAGTGCTTGCATGTGTCGCTTCGCGTTTGTTTGATCTCCACCGAGATACACCATGCGGATCTTCACTGCAAACCCGAGCTTCGTCGCCTTTTCTTCTGCCTTCGAACATCGCGTCTTATCTCGTTCACTTAATTCCGCTTGGGTTGTCGAAACCCCTATCCCCCCTTCAGGTGGTTTCCATAAAGCCTCCAGAGCCGATAGTAACCACGTGAAGTCAAACACAAAACCCATCCGCCCACTTTTCACCTTCTTAATCCAACTATCCGATTCTCTGTGCCAGTCGTCCGCAATCGGCCGAACAAGTATCTGCACCCAAAGCTCCTCTCCTGTAGATTCCAACTTAGCTAGTGTTCCAGTAATTCCAGCAAGTGGGTCTACTTCGAAGTTGTCAAAAGTCTTAATCGGCAACGCCTCATTGTCTGTCAGTGTCAACTCTGAGCTATAACATACCGCATGATCTTTGATGTGCGTTACATAATCCTCTGTCGCCTCATATATCTGCACAGTCGGATATTGCGAGTAAATCTGTCCTTCCACAAAACTCTGCAATATCTTCGGTGTCCACACGTAGAAACGTATTTGCCCATTCACACTCGCAATCTCAAAGCTCAGATGCTCCTGTACTCCCGCATTATTCTTCAGTTCCACTTTGTCGCGCAAAATCCCATGTAAAGACGCAAACAGCTGTTCCGCTGCTAGCTCCTTTTTATCATTCGTCTTTGGGATTTCCAAAACTAACAAAACACTATCAGACTCGATCACTTTCATCTGATCAAGTTTTTTATAGTTTCGATACGTCAAATACGATAAAACTCCCACTAGTGGGATCCATACCATCGGATGTAGAAGAAAACTAAATATCTCTGACATAAAAACCTCTGTCTGAAACATCTAATGCAAGTCGGACTCTAATCAATTTCATCGCCATAATTATAGCATTTTCACGACAAAATCACAACCAGAAGCGGCGCTTATTTTTTCGCGTCCACCTCTACAAGTGCGTACATCCCCTTCCCTGTCCGCTTAAACTGCGGCTTACTTTGTAGATTCAAAAGCACAGTCGTCTCTTTTACTTGTCGATTTTTCAAAACTTTCTTCACAATATCATCACGGAACATCGACTCGCCCGCTTCGCGCAAGATCTTCTCGATAATATCCGTCACCGTACCTTTTGCATACCCCCAGCTGTCCAGTGCATAAATTCCTCGCCCGATCAAAACAAATCGCTCATCTTTAATTAGCTCGTTATGAATCGCCTGCGTCGTCACGTCCTTGCGCTTAAAGTCGCTACTTGAAATCGATTTCGCAATATCCGAAAAATGCATCGGCGCCTTGTTGTTCTCGAGAATCACAAAAATCTTATCGCGAATATTTCTCGGATTGACTGTCGGCCATTTCGCTAGACCCCAAAGCCCATTCAGCGATGCTAGTTGTTTGTTGATGCTAGCGAGTGCTTTGATATGGTCGGGGTGTTCATAGTGGAGTTTTTCATCTAGGTCGTCAACAGTGACTGGCGCTTTGTGGTCTTTTATTAGCTTGACTATTTCTGTGCTTCTCGTTCTGATCGTGCCCGCGTCACCATACTCTGCGATCCCTACTGCTTGATAGTATTTATCACTCTCGTCAACTACCGAAAGATTTGCAGAAATCTCGCTCACAAAAGCCACCTCTGCCCGCTCGTTTGCACTTGTTTCTTTTTCGTAAATTTTGTTTGCGAGATCGCCTATTTTTGCTACTCGGCCAAATTCTGTCAAATTTCGCACCACCAACTTCTCTGCTGCTGCCAAATCTTCCACCTTGCCATCTTCTGCTGCGATCTTCAAGCGAATCAAAATCGCCTTCTCTAGTTGTCTCACTCGCTCTCGTGTGATGCCGAGCATTTCACCAATTTGCTCCAGTGTCTCTTTTCTCTCGCCAATTCCAAACCGCCTCACAATAATTTCCCGTTCGCGATCTTGCTCGATCACGCCCAAGATATTCTCAATTGCCTTCTTGACCACCACCGATCCAGTATCCTTGCTGGGTGTAGAGTTCATTTGTCTCGTTCTCCTCTATGACGTCATGTTTAGGGTTTATATACTATAGACTACATACATGATAAAATAAGGCAGCATATATGTCAAGTATCTTTGTTAATTTTCTACCTCAATTATATCATAAACTAGCCAACCGAAAAAAGTTTTTGTATGCAAGTTCCAAAATCCACCACATATGGCGTTGTATATTCTACAAACTTAAAGCAAACTTCACGTTTCTACCACCACTTCAATCATCCCAAGAATTTCCTCAACATTCTCTTCGGTTAAAATTTCCTCCCATCCTTTTATTCCCATCACAACCCCACTCCTCCAAGCCAATTCCGCCTCTTCAAAAATTTCTCCTACTCTTCCTTCTCTGATGCTCTCTAGTATCATTTCTGTAAATTTCCGAACAAACCCCATTTCTCTAATTTTCCCCTCCCCTCACTCGATTCTTTCTTTACTTTTTCATCACTTTTTTCTTGGTAATCTTCTTCACACTAGATTTTTTAGCTACCCTCTTTACTTCGCTCCTCTTCCTAAACCTCCCCTTTTTCTCTGGTGCCTCCGCCAAAATCTTCCGCGCCTCTAGTTCACTTAGTGATTTCGGATCTATATCTTTTGCGATCTTTGCATTTTTTTTGCCATCCGTCACATACGGACCATACGGTCCATTTAATATTTTCACACCACCAAAGTCCGCAATATTTCGATTCTTTTCCTGCTCTAATTTCGCCTCATACTTCTCTAGCGCCTCATCCAGTGTAATCTCAAAAGGATCCATCGGCTTGATACTCACAAATAACTTCCCTACTTGAATGTATGGCCCAAACCTCCCAATATTCGCCTTAATTTCCTCTCCGCTACTAGTTTTACCGACTACTCGCGGCAACTTAAACATCTCCAGCGCGGCCTCGATAGTTACGTTTTTCAAATCACTCCCAGCAGGCAGCGGGGCGAACTTCGGCTTCTCATCATCCTCTCCATCCCCTAGTTGCAGCATCGGCCCGTATCGCCCGATCCTCGCTAACACTATCTTCCCAGATTTCGGATCCACACCAACTTCCCGAGCCTTTCCTACTTCTTTCCGATCAATCCCCCCAGCTCCCAACACTAACTCATGAAACGGCCCATAAAACTTACTTAATAATTTCACTCGACTATCTTCCCCGCAAGCTATATCATCAAAGCCTTTTTCCATCTCCGCCGTAAACCCATAATCCACCACTTGCGTAAAGTAATCCACCAAAAAGTCACTCAAAATCTCGCCCACCGGATCTGGCACGAGTTTCCCACGATCACTTCCTGTTTTCTCTGTTACTACTTCTCGCCCTACAACTCCGCCAGCCAATCTAAGCTCCACTACCTCTCTCTCTTTACCTTCACTCTCACCCTTACTTACGTATCCACGCGCCTGAATCGTCGCCAGAATCGTCGCATAAGTACTCGGTCGTCCAATTCCTAGATCTTCTAATTTTTTCACGAGTGAACCTTCAGTATATCTCGCAGGCGGTTTCGCAAAAGTCTGTCGCGCCACAACTTCCTCACAACCCAACACATCACCTGTACTTAGCTTCGGTAACT
This sequence comes from Candidatus Saccharimonadota bacterium, assembly GCA_009785325.1. GTDB lineage: Bacteria > Patescibacteriota > Saccharimonadia > Saccharimonadales > Saccharimonadaceae > WQWN01. The sequence goes on along the minus strand of WQWN01000001.1, from coordinate 106,238 downwards.
CCAATTCTTTCTGACTTCCATAGACTTTCAAAAACCCATCAAAAACAATCACTTCACCCTTCGCCTCAAACACTTCACCGCTCGCATCCACTGCGATTACAGTTTTCTCTAGTTCCGCACTCGCCATCTGTGTTGCCAGCGCCCGACTCCAGATCAGTTTATATAATTTCTTATCATAGTCCGTCCCTCCCACATTCACCGCCTCAATTCGTGTCGGCCGAATCGCTTCATGCGCCTCCTGCGCACCCGCTTTCTTCGTCTTAAAGTTCCGCACTTTCAAATATCGCTCGCCAAATTCACCCGTCACATACTTTGACATCATCGCGATCGCTGCCCCGCTCAGGCTTATCGAATCCGTCCTCATATAAGTAATATGTCCCGCCTGGTACAGCTTCTGCGCCGCGGTCATTGTCGTCTTCGCACTAAATCCTAGTTTCGCATTCGCCTCCTGCTGCAACGTCGACGTCGTAAAAGGTGCCCCAGGATTCCTACTTCCCGGCGACTTCACTACATCCTTCACGACAAATTCCGCCTCTACCAGCTTTTCCAACAACTCCTGTGCTTCCTTCTCAGTTTCAATTCCTCGCTTCAAATCCGCTTTAATCAACTCGCCACCATCGCCCCTCAAATGCGCTACTACTTTATAACTAAACTTCGCTGTAAACGCCTCAATCTCCCGCTCTCGCTCTACTACGAGCCTCAGCGCTGGACTCTGCACTCTACCAGCTGACTTCCCTCCTGGTACTTTCTGCCAAACCACTGGCGACAGTTCAAATCCTACGATCCTATCTAAAACCTGCCTAGCCTGCTGTGCTTCCACTAGCCCCATATCTACCTTGCGCGGACTAGCTACCGCTGCCTCTACAGCTGTTTTCGTGATCTCATTAAACGTAATTCGCTTCGTGTCTTTAGATAGCCCCAGTACTTCTACTAAATGCCACGCAATCGCCTCTCCTTCGCGGTCTTCGTCAGTAGCTAGCCATACTGCATCACTTTCTTTCACGGCCTTTTTCAACTCGCTCACTATCTTCTTTTTTTCAGGATCCACTTCATACTTTGCTGTAAATCCACCCGCTATATCCACCGCATCATTCCCCTTCGGAATCTGCCGAATATGCCCGATCGAGCTCATCACTCGGAAATCTTTACCGAGGTACTTCTCGATGGTTTTTGCTTTTGCCGGACTTTCTACGATAACTAGATTTTTCATAAAACTCCCCATACTGTAACAAACCTCCCCACCAAAATCCACCTTTTGACATCTGTATTTAATTATGTTACAGTATGCAAGACGAAAGTTGCACCTCACAATTGAAAGGAGTTGGATAATTAATGCCAACAATTACTGTCATTCGCAAGGAACCGCCCTATTCCAATATTATGTTAGAAAGGGATGCTGTGATCGCACCAAAAAGACGGAACGATTTCTTCTGTGACAAACTGCCACAAATCGCCAGCGAAGCGATAAATGAACACATGGGGCGTAGTACGTCACCCAGTTCATTCACCGTCATAGAAAGCAACGATACTATCTGTTCTGGTCCCAGTTTCCGCTTTGATATCTGCAGCGGCATAACAAACTGTACAGACCAGCAACGCGCTGCCGCCATGGATGAGATCGTCACGGCAATTGCGGCCTTCTGGAAGGACGCTTGGAGTACAGACATAGACATCACGGTATCGTACACAGAGCGACCGTCTGTCGGTTGTCATCGCAGAAATGGTGAACAGCGCACTTGGCCAAAACCAAACTGGCTCCTCGAACAATAACAACTCGCACCTTGGGCTGGATATTAAATCCAGCCCTCTTTTTTACCTCAACATCCACCGATTCGCCCCTAGTGCCCGAATCGTTCCTTTTAATTCCATCATCGTCACCGCCTGATTAAATTCTCCTACACTCACTCCTGCTCCCGCCGCGATCACTTCTCCGTCATTCACACCGCTTCGGATCATCTTCACGATTTTCCGCTCTACTTCGCTATCCCCATCAAACCCTAGAGTCACCTGTTCCAGTTTCTCTGGCGCAATCACTTCCAAAACATCCTCCACACACGCCACAGGCGTCGCTCCTTGCTTCAAAAGCGCCAAACACCCCGCACTCATCGCGTCACTCACTCTCCCCGGCAGCGCAAACACACTCTTCCCTTGATTTAGCCCATAGCTCGCCGTCGCCAGTGTTCCACTCCGCTTTGCTGCCTCGATCACGATCACCGCATCACTCAGTCCACTCACGATCCGATTTCTCGCGAGAAACTGCCCCGGCATCGCAGGGTGACCCGGTTCATACTCACTCAAAATCGCCCCGCCCTCATCTAAAATCCTCTCCCCTAGTCTCTTATTCGTTCTTGGCGTTATGTCATCAATTCCACTTCCTAGCACTGCCACCGTCACTCCGCCTGCGTCCAATGCTCCGCGGTGCGCCACTGCATCAATCCCTAGCGCTAGTCCACTCACTACCACCACCCCCTTCTCTGCTAGTTCTCTCGCTAGTTTATACGCAAACTCTTGTCCGTATGCCGTCGGCTTTCGTGTCCCTACGATCGCTACACTTTTTACTCGTTTTTCGGGTAAAACTCCGCGATAATACAACTTAGTAGGCATATGCGCAATAGAACCTATCACTGATGTAAATTCACTCTCTCGGGGTAGTATTTTATTGATTTTACTCATTTTTATTAGAAAAGTGTTGACATATATCCATACACATGCTATAATGCCCGTGAGTTAGTGAGTTCGGCATCGCCAAATTCACTAAACGGTACCTAAAAATTATAACATCTAATAGTTGCAAAAAGCCCCTCGTGGGTCAAAAGCGCTACTAGATTATAACTTTTTAAGTTATGCACATAGTACGCCCTTGAGTACTTACCTCCACTCTTGGACCATCGTAGTATGTGTACTAACGCCTTTAACCGGCAGACCCTCGCGAAAAGTGTGAGGTGGGTCATGCTTCTGAGTTCGCTCAGAGCCTCTCGTGTGGTGTGTTGAAGGCTAAAATGAGCCTAAGTGATGCCCACCCTTACTTAGGCTCTTTTTAGTTGTCAAATTTTCTCACCACAGTCAAATCAAGTCCCGGCACTCCTGCAGACTCTAATCGCTCTTCGCCTCAAACTCCCCAATGATAAAATCATCAATCATCCCACCCACCTTCATCAAAACCCCTCCCAGCTCTGCCTTCTCCTCTTCGCTAAATCTCGCCAACACATAATCTGCGTCACTCATTCGCTTTCGCATCTCTCCATCTGTTCCGATTTTCACCCGCTTAAACTCCGTCCCGATCTGCGCTACTACGCTACGTAAACCATTACTCCCACCATCACCTCCGCTCATCCGCGCTCGCACCACCCCAAAGGGTAAATTTAGATCATCACAAACCACCAGCAGGTCCTCGATGTCCGCTTTATAAAACCCCATCACCGCCACCAGACTCTCCCCTACCAGGTTATAAAAAGTCTGTGGTTTCACGAAGATCACTTTCTCCCCCTCAGAGTCAAGCTCCGCAACCACCGCCTTCCACTTCGGCTTTTCTTTCCATTCCAGTTCCCGTATTTTCGCATATAGATCCACCGCAAAAAACCCCGCATTATGCCTCGTCATACTATATTGAGTTCCTGGATTTCCTAGCGCAAAAATAATCTTCATCCCCTACATCTTACCATATCTCGCCACATATTGACATTATCTGTCAAATAGTTTATACTACAATCAGTTTTGCTGGCTACTAAAGGGTATTTGTTGCCTTGTTCAGCAAATGTTCCTTAACGCTGCAAAGTAAAAAAAATTCTGGAGGTAGTGTATGAACAATTTGCAAGGATTTCTAAACAAAACAGTTGGCTATTCTGGAAGGATGCCCGACAAGTCTGTAATTCCAAACTTCCATTCTCAAGTGCTCCGTATCATCTCAAGGATGATTCTCGGCACGAAGAAAGAGCAAGCTAAGTTCACCGAAACGGAAAACGCATCAAGACAGCTCAAAATACGCATCGTCATGATGTATTACAGTGAAAAAGATAAGACAATGGAGGCAGATGTCATAGCAGAACGGCTGGACTGCGACAGGAGGATTATAAAAGAAACATTGTCTCTCCTGCAGACGCAAATCATGCTTCCTGGTCGTCTTCTTGACATATTGACCAGTTATAACGATAGGTTTATTTCGACCGACATAGAGCTGATTAAAAAACTCCAACACCACAACCCGCCAGCTATCCCTTTTACTAATTAATGGTGATAGTGACCTTTGTAGCAGCGTAATAACACTAAAGGCTAAACTCTCACGAGTCTAGCCTTTTTTCTTTTTCTCGCCTCGCCAGTTTGTCCTAACCCGCTCTTCGCCACCCTCCTCCGCCTTCGGTTTCCGTCCAGTCTGCGTCTTCTCGTCGCGGAAACTAAACTTTATCGGCGTCCCTTCAAACCCAAAAGTCTCTCTGAAAATATTCTCCAAATATCTCTTATAGCTCCAGTGTAAGAAACTCAGATGTCTCCCATAAACCACAAACCACGGCGGACTCGTATCTGTCTGTACCATATATCGCAACTTCGGGTGTTTGTTCTTAAGCCCCGCTGGCGGGTGCGACAAAATCGCCTGCGCCAGCACCCTGTTTAATTCACTCGTCTTAAATTCCCTTTTTCGCTCCTCGCGAATCTTCAGCGCCAGTTCGAAAATCTTCGTTACATTTTTCCCATCCACGCTACTCGTCAGTACTACAGGCGCATATGGCGCGAAATTAAAATCTCGCGTCATCCCCGCCAAAATCTTATCCGTCACACCTTCCTCGCTCGCATCCACCAGGTCCCACTTCGTCACCACTATAATCATCCCTTTACCTACTTTGTCGATAATTCCCGCTAGTCTCTGATCAAAAGCACTCCGCGGCTCCGTCCCGTCTACTAAAAGACAGCAAACATCCGCCTCTTCGATCGCCTGCATCGTCCTGAGTACCGAAAACTTCTCCACTCCCACTTCCTGCTTGCCAGGTCGTCGCACCCCTGCCGTATCGATAATTTCCAGCGCTACTTTCTCAAACTTAATTTTCACTCGATTCAGATCCCTCGTCGTCCCGCTCACATTCGCTACGATCGCCTGCTGTTTTTTCGCCATCACATTAAACAAGCTCGACTTTCCGACATTTGGCCGCCCAATCAGCGCAATCTTCAAAACATCTTCGTCCTTCACTTGCGCCCCCGACAGATCGATCAGTTCGCCGATCAGCTCTTTCAACTCCTTCACGCCGGTACCGTGTTCTGCACTTACTCGTACTCGATCTTTCACACCTAGGCGCAGAAACTCTTCCTCCGCCAAATTCCCCTTCAAATCACACTTATTCAAAATCAACACTACAGGCTTCCGACTCTTCAGCGCTTTTTTCGCGATGTCTTTATCGTCCTGATTTGGGTATTTCGTAGCGTCCATCGCCACTAATATCAGGTCCGCATTTTCCACTGCATCCGCGATCTGGTCCTGGATAGACGCCTCGAATTCGTCCTCAGGGTCCTTCAGTCCCGCCGTATCCACCAGCCAAAAAGCTCCCTTCGCCGTCGCTACTCGTGCCATCACATTGTCGCGCGTTGTCCCTTCTTCTTTTGCTACAATCGCTTGCCTCGACCGCGTCATACGGTTGAAAAGCGAGCTTTTGCCCGCGTTCGTCTGCCCGATAATAGCTACTGTTGGAAGTTTTTTCATTCCACCTAGCATACCACACTTGACCCCTGTACGCAACTATGTCATACTAAAGTTCAACAAACTTACATTACTAGTTTGTAGTAAAAACAGGAGGTGTGCGCTATGACTATAGTGAAAGGCTCAGCAGAAAACGCGAGAACCGACAATTGGAGTGTCCAAAACGGCGAATTTGTCGAGGGTGATGATATCCAGACAACTAGTCACTTATTCGTTGATCAAAACGAAACGATTGTACATGTTCATGTAAAGGGTGAGCATGGCTGGGTTACTGCTAGTAGTGATTATCGCTACTATATCGTCAGCGGTGAATTAGTGTTTGAGTTTGAAATAGCAGACGAAGTTGAGTGTGTCAGTGGAGAGTCTCTACTCATACCGGCCGGCGTCCGCTACAACTATCGCCCCAAATTTCCCGAACACCCAGCTGAAACCATCCTCTTCATGAGTAGTCTCTGGGTCGAAGCTTAGTTCCATAGCGCATTACGTTCAAAAATATCCGCTTCTCACGAGGCGGGTTTTTACTTTACCTGTAGCGCCCGCACTGGCAGTCGTCTCTCCTCACACTAAACCACTTTTATGTATTGACATTCATACCCGCTTATACTATAATTACCCGCCAGATAGGCGAATCTAATTAGATTACGCCATCGTATTTTAAAGGGAGGAATCGTATTTTATGTCAGACCGCATCTTGAGAGTTCTTGAGCAAAAACCTCGCATTATTTCAGAACAAGGATCAATTACCTTAGCAGCCTGTCTTGTTATTCGAAACGACGGAAACGATACCAAATTCGGTATCGGCCTCGTCGACCTAAATGGGCAAGTTCATCAGTTCTGTGGGCTCTCATCTCCGTTCCAGCTCGTTAAGGCTTGGCGCGGCATGCGCATGCTCGACCAGATCACCGAGATTAACTATCGTGTTATGTACGACTGTTATTCGGTTAATACTCTCGATTCGCGCGGCAAAAGCTATCGTCGTAATCTCAAAAATCTATCTTTTCAGATCGACGCCGAAAAAGTACGTGAAAAGCTACTAGGCGACAAAATGCCCGACGCTGAATTAGACCTGATATTAAAGATCTGCAACGATCCCAGTAGCGAAATCATCGTCGACGCAGATGACCTCGAAAAAGAAGTTAAACACGGAACGATCAATGAGACCTCAGAAGTCAAACTGGCTTTCGAGCTCAGAGATATAGCCGCAGCGCGCATGACAGAACACGAGCGAATCAGTAGAATACCATTACCGCTAAACGAGAGCTTTTATCACTTCTGTCTTCGCTACGGAATTAAGCACATCTACAGACCGCCAGGTATAGAGTATAACTGGGGATCTTATGGAGAGTTTAACTCTGGGCTGGATAGCAAAATCACCTATAGTAGTTTAGAAAAAGGTTCGTCATACGCGTACCGTATCTGTTGCGCCCAGTACTACAATAAATCAATAAGAACCAGTTGCGGTACAGGGTATGTTGGTTACCCAGTCGTCCGTCTAAATTCGGGCGATATCCGTGCACTTATCAGTGTGCGTTATTACGAAGGTAGTTTGTGTGTAACTGTTGCAGATCCACTAGATCGCAGCGTGACAGACGAATTTACAGTCTTGCATCTCGGTCTACTATCGCCACTCATGATAGGGATTATGGAAACTGCACCCAGCGGCGATACTGATAATCCTCTCTGTGGATTTCGCCGCATTCGTCGCTTCTCAAATCTGTTTGCTGTTAGATTTTTGAAAAAGTTTTTCAGCTTTTTCGTACTCGACAACCGACCCTCCTAACTCCTCCTAAACGCACCTTATATAATTCCCGCCTCTTCATCGAGGCGGGTTTTTACTTTATTTCAACTTCCCGAAACTCTCCGTCTCCCATTTCGTCTAGCTCCCACACTCCGAAATTAGTCCGATGAAGATCCATAACCTCGTATCCTAACGCCCGAAAAGTTCTTCGTATTTGACGATTTCTCCCCTCGCTCATCATCACTCGCCAGCGCCCATCATTCATCCTCTCTAGTCCTAGCTGACTCTTCCCGTCCGCCAGTGTCACACCGAAATCCGCAATCATCTGTTGATGTAGCGGCTCTAGATCCTTATTTAGCCTCACTTCATAAATCTTCACTTTTCGGAACTTCGGATGTGTCATTCTATATGTAAAATCCCCATCATTCGTGAGTAGTATCAATCCTGAACTCTCTTTATCTAGCCGCCCTACCGTCTTTAGTTCATGATATTTTTTGGGTAATAATTCATATAGCGTCTTCACTCCTTCGCCTTGCGCTTTCCTACTAGAGACATATCCTACTGGCTTGTTCATCACTAGATAAACAAAGTCTTTTTTTGCGTCAACCAACTCCCCGTCTAGCTTAATTTGCTCTCCAGGTAAAATCCTCCGCCCCAGTTTTACTGTTTCGCCCTCTACCAATACTCGCCCTTCGGCGATCATATCGTCCGCTTCCCTTCTTGATATTCCTAGGCGCAGAGCTAAATACTTATTTAGGCGCTCACCTTCCTCACTACTCTCTTTGATTAATTCTTCCATATCTGCCACAATTATATCATCCGTGTTCACATCAAACACAAGAAGATTTTTTTTAAAGCTGTCCATACTTAATATTTATTGATTGCTGAAAAAATCTGGCAGGTGTGAATCTGGTTGTTGTGGCGGCGGAGGAGTTGAAGGGGCTACTACTTGTTCCACTACTGGCGCAGGCACCGCACCTGGCACGGGTGCAGGAGAGATCGGCGCAGGCGCTGCAGTTGGTACTGCAGGCATCGCTGGCGCAGGAACTGTTGGTGGCGCAGGAGGGATCGGACTCGGTACGGGCGGTACAGGAATTGCATTTGGCGGTGGAACTGCTGCTGGCACGGGTGCAGGAGAGATCGGCGCAGGCGCTGCAGTTGATACTGCAGGCATCGCTGGCGCAGGAGGAGCTGGTGGTATCGCGTCTGGAACTGGACTTACTGGCACAGAAGGCACTATTCCAGGAACTATTTCTCCCATAGGTGCGGGAGGGGGAGGTGTTGGGGTAGAAGCCGCGGCTGGTGCAGGAGTTGCGACGTTCACCGGCTGCTCTCCTAGTTCCTGTGCTACACGTTGTTGAATATCATTTTGCTCATCAGACAGAGATCTACTCATGTCACTGATTGGGTTAAGTACTTTTTCTCCTAAATTAGCCGGTCTAGGCGGCGTAAAAGGCGCTACTGGCTGCGGAAGTCCTGTCGGTTCGTTACCTGTCGCTGCGTTTTGGGCGATTGCTGCCATCACCATCCCACCAGCGGGCGCTCCTTGTCCTGGCGCTCTATCTCCTAAAACTTCATGCACTACATTTACGACATCTTCAATCCCTACCTGCGACTTCACGAGATATCGATCTGCTCCTACCGACTCTCCTTTAATTCTTTGATCGTCGCTCGACAGAGCTGTCATCATAATCACCTTGATGTCTTTCGTGCCTGGTGTCTGCCTGAGGATATCCACCATATCAAAGCCACTAATTTTAGGCATCATCACATCACTAATAATCAAATCAGGTTTCACTTGCGCCGCCATCGCCAGCGCCTCCTCGCCATCTCCCGCAGACACGATATCGTATCCTTCCGCCGCTAACCTAATCCCATAAATCTCCCGCAAGCTCTTGTCGTCTTCGACTAGTAGAATTTTTGTCATAATACCTCCATTATAAGTCATTTGTTCAAAAAGCACCATAACCCTTATGGTTTTTTCGCATACTACTCAGTCCTTTATGTATTTTTATTCCGCCACCCCCTGTTGTTCTGGACTAATCACGCTAGTAGTATTTTGCGGATGTATCATACCTACCCCATTATTACTATCAGACCGTTCATTTATAGGCGCATAGTTTGACTGTAACGCCCCATGATTTGCCATAGTCGCATAAGCTCCAGTTCCGACAGTGGTCGTGTTAGTTCTCTCTTCTGTCTTTTGTTCGTTAGCTGCATTATTAGAACCCTTCTCCTTTAGTATCATTTCATACATATTCCCACTCAGTCGCGGTATCGACACGAAAAACGTTGACCCCTTCTGATATTCGCTCTCTACCCATATCTTGCCATTGATGTTCTCTACTCGCTGCCGGCTAATGTATAACCCTAGACCTGTTCCGCCAATCTCGCGTGTGTCAGTACTATCCACTCGGTAGAATTTCTGAAACACATGCGCCACGTCTTCTGGCGGAATCCCAATTCCCGTATCTACTACTGAAATAGTTACATTATTCTCATTTCCTGATACATCCACCTCGATACTCCCACCTTCACGATTGTATTTAATCGCATTTTCAATCAGATTACTGACCACTTCACGTAACAACACTACATCTGTCTGTGAGTAATATGCTGGACTAATTACCTTTTCATTTCGCACGTCTGGACGGAAAACATACTGCAACCCTTTTTCTTTAACCGCTGGTTTCATCGCTTCGTATATATTTCGCACAAACCCCAGAGTTTCAATTGGTTCCATGCGGACTTTTATTCTCTGATCATCTAGGCGCGTTACATCCAGTAAGTCCGCAAAAAGCCGACCTAGGTGTTGTGATGATTCATGCGCTCGTGCTAGATATTGTCTTGCTCGTTCATCTATCGTAGCCGTCTGTGGATTTAGTGCTAGCCCTAAATACCCTTCAATTGATGCCACAGGCGTACGCATCTCGTGGCTTGCTGTACTGATAAAATCAGACCGCTCTTGCCCTTCACTAACCTCCCGTTCGATATCTCGAAACGTCACCACAGAATTTTCTCCAGCAGGACTTACCGACAAAGCAATTGGTATATTTTTATGAGTTACTTTAGTCACTAGTGTTAGGTTTCGCGACTCATAAGGAGTCTTCATTTTCACCGTTTGGAGTATTGGGTTCTCACCCTCTTCAAATGGCATATTTGCCTCGTTCATCAGAACTAGTACTGACTGTATACTTAGCCCGACTGCATCTTCCTTCCCCCAGCCGATTAACTCAATTGCTGCAGGATTTATTAAAGTCACGTTGCCATCCCCGTCTAGTACGATTATTCCGTCACTAATAGAATCTACCACCGCTTCTGATCTTAGCGCAGACTCAACACCCCCTCGCCCCGCCTTACGGGTTGTTTTTGTAGATCCTCCCATTCCTCTCCCGATCATCCATCCTGCCACCCCCGCAAGTATCACTATAGCCACTATGAAAAGCGACTCTGTTACACTAATAGTCACCCCGATAAATTCTCCGATCCATGGCACTAACAACAAGAAAACCACCTTGCTTCCCAGAGCAATCACTCCACCTATTATCATCGTTGGTATTTTCGAACCCTTCAAAGCGACCACCCTTTCTGTCTATAATTATATCACGAGCAGTACAGACACTGCGACATTCCGCACTTCAAAAACTTCAAAACCCCCGCAAGTTCCGTGTTAAAATAGCAACATATATGCTAGAACGATCAGATGCACGCGTAGTAGTTATCGGTGGCGGTACAGGTAGCTTCACTGTTCTTTCGGGGCTTAAAAACCATTTCACCGAAATTACAGCAATCGTCTCGATGGCTGACGATGGCAGTTCGACTGGTCAGCTTCGTGACGAGCTCGGCGTTCTTCCTCCAGGCGATGTCCGGCAGTGTCTTGTTGCTCTCTCCCGCTCTCCGCGTGTTCGCGATCTTTTTGGTCATCGCTTTTCTAACGGACACTTAAAAGGTCATACATTTGGTAATCTTTTCCTAGCCGCACTTGAAGATATGACCGGAGATTTTCGGGGTGGAGTTGCGCTTGCTAGCGAGGTGCTTGATATCGTCGGCTATGTTGAACCTATCACTCTCGACCAAATTACAGTCGTGGCTGACGATGGAGATTCGATTACTCGCGGCGAGGATAATATTGAGAATACAAAATTAGCTAATCGTCCGAAACTTTGGCTCGAACCAATCCCACTCGCTAATCCCGCTGCTCTTACCGCTATTGAGGACGCGGACCTTATTATTATTTCTCCCGGTAGTCTCTACGAAAGCCTCGGTGCGACTCTTATCGTGCCAGGCGTTGCCGATGCACTGAAGTCTTCTACGGCTAAATCCGTGTATGTCTGTAATCTCATGAATAAACCTGGACACACTGACGGTTTCCATGTTCATGATTACGCCTCCGAACTCGAGCGTCTAGCTGGTGTTAAATTTCTAGACTATGTTCTTTACAATTCCCACCCGCCTATCGACTCACTCATAAAACATTATGCCGCCGATGGTGAGCTTCCGGTTCTCTCTGATACTGACGCTCTTGTGTCTGCTCATTACCGATCAATCGGAGTTGATCTTCTCTCCGCGTCGATTCACGAAACAAGTCCAAACGATCCAAAAGCCAGTCATCGCACTCTTATTCGTCACGACCCTGAGCGCCTAGCTCGTCAAATTCTTAAACTTCTCTAGCTCGTCGCTTACTAATAAGTCAGCCAACAAACAAAAGAGCCAGCGCATATTGCGCCAGCTCCTTCTAAACTTCAGTAGAAATCTAGTCTTCTACAACATCTCCTGGATGTAAGTATCTCTCAATCAGCTGCTCAATTGGGTCTACTAGATCAAGCACACTCTGTGCGTTACTCTGGAAGATGTCTCGCCCGCTATATTCACGTAGAATCACCCATCGACTCAGTCGAGTACTGAATACTCGCATTACCGACTCACCATGGTTAAAGTCTGTCGATTCTCGTGTAATTGCCCGCGAGCTGTCACGATCGATATTCTCAATCCGTCGCTTCAGATCTCGTAGATCTTCTTCGTTCATAATCGCTTTGTTGTCTGGGCGATCGTCTGTAAATCGCTCTGCGATCAGTCCATTTCGGTATATCACATATGTCACAGCGTCAATCTCTGCACCTTGCTTAATGAACAGGACAGCATCTCGGTTTTGTCGTTCTTCTATTCGCCGCGCCTGTGCCACCATGAAAGCTCCGATTGCCGTTCCTGCGATAAATGTCATTGTAGCAAGTAGTATTGCTAGCGAACACACTAGCCCAGGTTGGTGCTTTTTATGTTCCGGTATCGCTGCCTTTTTAGTGTTCTTCGTACGTTTTAATTTCTTGGTCATATTTTTCCCCACTTAATACTTATGATTATACACAACTCTTTCAAAAATCCCAAACAAAAAAACCTCATTTTCAAAGGTTTTTTCAAAAGCATCTTGGTGACCTCACGGGGAATCGAACCCCGATTGCCAGGATGAGAACCTGGTGTCCTAACCGTTAGACGATGAGGCCAAACTTTACCGCCCTATTCTATCGTAACCTCTCAATTTCCGCAACTCTTCCATACTTTAGTTTATTGACCCAGTAGCCAACTAACCTCAGACTAATTCTTTTTCTCACCACCTAGTTTTGCCATTACTTGTAGTAATTTTTTTGGTGTGATATCTGCCTTTATTAAGTACGCGTCTACTTTATCTTCTGTTTGTAATCGACTCTGTGCATCCTGCTGATAGTTCGTCAATACTAAAACCTTTGAATTTGGTACTTTATCTTCCTCACCTCCTCGCAAAATCCGCACCAGCTCGTCCCCTCGCTTATTCGGCAGCATTATGTCGATCAAAATAAAATCATATTTCTTGCTCTCTACTGCCGCCAATCCGTCTCCGCCGTTTACCACCCAGTCCACTTCGTACCCTTCCCTCTTCAGGCTTCGTACGTACATTTCACCGATAAACCTATCATCTTCAATACATAGAACTGTCTTCATACTACCCCTTTATTGTTCCGTGGTTGCGGATTAAATTTCTCCTCAGTGTGCGATCGATCATACTAGAATTATCTCCACCACTTGATTGTAGCTTACTTGCTACACTTGCGTAAACCGGCAGAGATACTGTAAAAGTCGTCCCTTTTTCTTCAGCACTTTCCACTTTTATTTCTCCACCATGCGACTCCACGATAGCTCTACAGATAAAAAGCCCAATTCCGATCCCAGCTACCGATGCCCGCGAGCGATGAGATCGATAGAACTTCCTGAATATATTCGGCAGTAACCCACTCGGAATTCCTAGCCCCTGATCTATTACACTCACTTCCACCATATCGCCCTTCGCCTGTGCAACTACCATCACGATCCCGTTTTCATAACTATATTTGATTGCATTATCTATCAGGTTCATAAATACTTCGCCGAGACTCGATTTGTCTGCTGCGATCGTCGGTAGATCTTTCGGGATGTCAAACCTAAGTAATCGCCCGTTTGCGTTTGCCCGCATCTGCGCATCGTCCTCGATCAATGTGAACACATCCACTAATTTCTCCTCGTCCAAAATCAACTTCAGCGCTTCGTTCTCAAACTTTGCTGAATTCAAAATATTGTTCAGATAAATAGCTAGACTATTTGCAGACATCATCAGTCGACTCAGCAACTCTTGATGTTCTTTGGTTAAAATATCCCCCAATTCGTCATGGAGTACGTCTAAATACCCACGGATAACTGTGATCGGCCCCCTGAGTTCATGCGCCGCAAAAGCCATAAAGTTCAGTCCGTCATCATCTTGTGAATACAGCTCTGTCTGATCCACCATCACCAGTACCCCCTCGCCTCGCCCACCACTATTATACGACGCCACCATGTCAAAATACCTTCGTTCTTCACCCGTGTCTTGTTTATTTTCTACTCTTCTCCAGATTCGCTCTGCTTTTACTGCGTCATGTTTCACTTCCGCCAGCCATTTCTCTGCCGTATCCCCTTCCCAGAACTTCATTGCTAGCTTTTTATTCCCGTCTAGATCTTCCCATACCGGCGCCATTTTGTTATTGTAAATAATCTTCAAGTCCTCATCTAAGATCACCAGTCCCACATTCATCGCGTCCAGCGCCCCCATTAAAAACTCACCTTCTTTTTGGATTTCACTAACTTGCTTCTCTAGTTCAACTTTCTCACACTTCAGCTCCTTGATGTATTTCATCAGATCTTCCAAGCCTTCCATTTCATAGTTGAACAGTCTCGTTTTTGGTATTTTTATCTTCGTCACATTTTTACTTTCAACGCCCTCGATAAACTTCGCCAAGTCTCTCACGGGTTTCATTGCCAGACTCTGCAAGATCCATAACACTATAGTTGACCCTGTAAAGACCCCCGCTACTCCTGCCCAAGTCTCCCATTTTGCTATATCCACCTCAAACATAAACAACATCATCGCCGCCACGCCACCTGCAATCACTAGTCCGCCGACCCCAGACATCACTACTACGCGACCACGAAATATTTTCCCACCACGCTTTTCTATTACTGCCACGTTACGCGCCTCTCGTCCGACGGTAGCGCTGTGATCCAAACTTGTCCACGATTCAGTGGCACTACTACACCTTCCCGATCAAAAAACTCTATCATCGCCTCGCGATTCTGTTTCCTCCACCTCGCAGGTGTTACAGTTCCATCTTGGAAAACATACGCATAGCCCGCGCCAGTTGTACCGATCAGAGTCCTCCAGCCATCTTCCATCACAGTTCTCTGGTCGACGATTATCGCAATCACTACATTTGGCGCTATGTGACCTTGTTCTCTGTCCATGTGTGGCGCCCCGCCCTGTGATCTGAAATACACCCCGTAGTCCCCGTTCCAGTTAAAAGTACTGTTATATAAGTGTCCGTGCGAAATCCTGAAGTCAACATGTGTCGCATTTAATTCTTCCGCTACCTCCGCGTCTTTTCGCTCCCACCCCACGAAATTCGACCCCTCCCACCCTAGGTCTCGATTCGTGCCGTCAATTCGCTCGAAGTTCGTGTAGACATTATGTGGCGCCCACCGATCCGCCGATCGCCACGTCGTTCGTGGCTGTACCATCTCATCCAATCTTCGGTACGGACCATTTCTCACTCTGTTTAGAGCCGCTGCACTACCACCATAGTGCAAAATCACCGCATCAAACCCTGCCACCCAGTCCAAATAGCACGTCCTCAAACTTCTCACAGGCCCAATCATCGCAGGCTTGTCGTCTTGATAAAACGCCAAGAACCGTGTAATTCCACCTTCTGCTACCGACTCAAACACCACACCTGCTTCTTTTAGCCCTGACTGCGGACGTGCTTGTGGGCTATTCTCAATTGCAATAGCCGTCACTACCGAATTCACTTCCGCCTCTGTCTCCACTACTCTACCCGTGAGCGCCGCATGCCACACGATCGGCTCTGGCTCTTCCTCCTCCTCTTCTTCGCGCTCTCTCGAAATTATCTCCCATAGCCCGCTATCGTTCCCTGTTATTAGCCACGCTGTCACTCCGCCACCTATCAGTAGTAGCGTCCCTATCACGATCATTACCAGTATCTTATTCTTCGCGATCCAATTCCTAAATGAGTTCTTCTTGCGTAATTTCATTGCCCACCATTATACCATAACCGCCATTCCTCCGAGAACCCTTGTCGGAGATTGACAAACGATCGCGTTTATGTTACAATGGAAACATACCGCACTCGGCGCACTTTATCACCATCACTGTGTGGAAAAATCTTACAGAAAGAGGTGTAATCTATGAATTACCCCGACAAGTATTTCACCATCCCCGACATGTACGCCCATAACCCCGCTGAGTTTTGGAACATGCTCAAACCCTACGCAACCTTAGGCCCAACACTTTGCCCCGACGACTCTCTGAATTCCGTCATCACCATTCTTGAATGGAATCCCGAGACCACTGTCATCAAGAATTCCGAAGACGGCGCAACCGCCTATGTGCGCGCACTAATCAACGGTGAAGCCGGTCATCAAATCGGCATCATCTACTACAAAGATCCGCCCGGGGGCGAGTCGGAGCGTTATTCGGTGGCTGTAGATTCCAAGAATCCATATGCTGCCATTTGGCCAGGTCGACTACAGAACTAAAGTTTCACACACCACACACAGGACGCGCCCTCAAAAGCGCGTCCATTTTCATTTCTAGGAGATTTACTCTAGGGCTTCAATCGTCCGATCAATCCTCTCCAGCACCTTTTCTCTACCCAACACTTCCATCATCTCGTTCAGCGCAGGACTAAAAGGCGCCCAACTCAAACTCACTCGCACCAGACTAAACAGATTCGCAGGCTTTTCATCCAGCTCCACGAGCAACTCATTCAAAACCTCCTGCAATTTATCTGCCTCAAATTCTACACTCTCCAGTCTACTTCGCACCACTTCCAACATCTTCACTAGATGCGTCCGCTCATATTTCTTCAGCCGCTTATCACCGTCGATCAGCTCCAAATTCACCTCAGGTTCCACAAAGAAATAATCCACCATCGTCCTGAGATCTCCTAGTGTTTTCAGGCGATCCTGCACCAGCCTCAGTACTTTCTTTCGGTACTCCTCATCAGCAACCATCGCCGCTTCACTCCAAAACCCTTCGCATCGCTCATACAGTTCATCCAACGACAGTCTCCGTATCCACTGCCCATTCATCCAGATTAATCTCTGCTCATCAAACTTCGCCCCACTCCTCTGTACCCGCGACACGTCAAACCTCTCGACCAGCTCCTCCATCGTGAAAATCTCTTGCTCCGTCCCATCATTCCATCCGAGCATCACGAGGAAGTTCAACATCGCCTCAGGCAGGTATCCTTCATCACGATACTCCGTCGCTGACTTTGCCCCGTCCCGCTTCCCCAGTTTTTTATTCCCACTCGGCGCCATGATATGTGGCAAACTCACCAAAATCGGCGGCTCAATTTCCAACGCTTCATATAGCGACAGGTATTTCGGCGTACTACTTACATATTCCACGCCGCGCGTGATATGACTTGACCTCATCTCTGCGTCGTCCACGATATGCGCGAAATTATACGTCGGCAATCCATCCGATTTAATTAGAATAAAATCATCCAGCGCCTCAGGTCCCGCCGTCAAATCACCCATCACTTCGTCATGCCAATTCCATCGTTTTATATTCGTCACCTTGAATCGCAGCGGCTGTGTTCCGTCCCACTTTGGTGGATTTTCGGGCCGATAATCTCTATATAAAAACGCCTTCTTCTCCGCCATCGACTTCTCACGAAAAACTTCGACTTCCTCGGCTGTGTATGGGTCTGCGTACGCCAGTCCTTTGTCAACTAGTTTCTGTGCCCATGCGTGGTAAATTTCTTTTCTTTCAGTCTGGCGATACGGTGCGTATGGTCCACCTACATCCACTCCTTCATCCCACTTCAACCCTAGCCACTTCAATGTATCCATAATCAGATCTTCCGCCCCCTCTACATAGCGTGCCTGGTCTGTATCTTCGATCCTCAAATAAAAAACCCCGCCCGCCTGTTTTGCGATCAAGTACGGATAAATCGCACTTCTCACATTTCCGATATGTATGTAGCCCGTCGGACTCGGAGCAAATCTGGTTCGAATTTCTTTCATTTTTTGATTCTATCACTACACCGAAGCAAATCATAGAGTAGTTGTGCACTACGCAGACTAAGACAAAATCCCTCCAAATAGCTCACTACTTGCAGAAGGTCACCTATAAACTCGTCGCGATATTGCGCGCTTGCTCGTTCGTAATTCCTGTTCCTTCAATCGTGTACAATACCCCACCACTCACCCATGCCGCATTTCCATCATTTAGATAAATCGTCATTCCTTGTTCTCGCGCAATTGTATATCCCACCCCCCAGTTCGGCCTCACGAAATTCTGTAGTAGTGCTGCTGAGTCCCAAGAACTCCTCTGTTGCGTCAGTATAAAACTTTCACCCTCACCATTCGTAAACTCCATCTCTACAGCACCGTTCCTAAATGATACGAGCCCATTCAGCGAATATCCCTGTGGTCGATAACTCGGATGCGACGCATCGATCCCTGCTCTCATGGCGGCTACTCGTATTGAAATATTCGGCATATTTATATAAGTCAAATACCCACCCAGTAGCAGTACTGCCGCGCACATCGACACTACACTTACTAATTTTCGATTTCTGAAAAACCCAATCCGCGTCTTTTTTTTCGACTCCATCGCTTGTAGGTTTGTCTCCCTCTCCCGCTCAAACGCTTGCTGGATCGCTCGCTCTTTCATTTCCATAGCTGTCATATGTCGCATCTCCGCCTTCTTTTTTGCTAACACCGCATTTGCGAACTGTACATTCTTTGGTACTTGCGCCACTTCCATCACTTCTTCTTGTGCTGGAGGAGTTACAGTCACTCGCTCTACTCCTACTAGTTTTCCTGACGTACTTACTGGCGCTACTACTTTTTTACTTCTTGCCACCAGAATTTTTTGTCGGGCCTCTTCGTTCTTTTTTCGTGCCACAGCAAGTCTTTTCCTGAACTGATCCATCGCGATCTGCTGCTGCGCAGTTTGAGGCTTCTTTAGTGGGTTCACTGTCACTTTTTTCACAAATTTCCGATTCAAAGTTTGCGATTTCTGTACAGATCCATGTATTCCTGTTGACGCATCGCCACTACCTCTCCGCTCTATCTCCTGTCCAGTCAGCATGTCATAAAACCTACCATTTATGGCGACAATTTTTTTCCCGTCTGTACCTCGCTTAATCATGTACTTACTATAATAATACGCTTCTGCTATACACGCAAGCCTTTTTGCTCTGATAATTTTCCAACTCTCAGCACCTAAACTGTGATATAATTACCTCATTCAACCATGAACAATTCTCATTCTCTCCGCAAAGATCGGCTCCGCGTTATCGCCGTAGATATCATCATGGCACTCTCTGTTGTCGCGATTGTTGGTATTTTGATGTTTATTACGATGGGTTATAGTCTCACACGCGACTTAAATCTCGAGCAGAGTGGTCTTGTTCAGTTCGGCTCTCGACCGACCGGCGCCACAATTTCTATAAATGGCGAGGAAATCTCTTCCCGCACCAATACTCGTACTATGCTCGCTCCTGGCGAACATTCTATTCATTTTTATCGTTCAGGTTTCGGGCCTTGGTCAAAAAACATCACCCTATCTCCCGGGCAGGTCCTTTGGCTTAACTACGCTCGCCTTTTCCCATCAAACCCCGAACTTTCCACTATTCGCACCTATCAAAACATCGCATCTGTATCAGCTGCGCCTAACTCTCAATTCCTCCTCATTACTTTTACCGACCCTAATCGTCCGTTTCACCTCCTAGACCTACGCAGCGAAGAAGTTCGCTATCGCGAAATTATAACCAGTGGCTTTCTTTCTGGTCTCAACGATCCAGAAATCACCAACCACCAGATCGAGATTATGGAGTGGAGCGGCAATAATAACCGCGCTCTTATTCGTCATACATTCGCCGATTACATAGAGTGGATTCTTCTCGATCTCCGCGATCCTAGTGAGAGTATTAATCTCACCACTACCTATCGCCTCAACTTCTCCGATGTGAAGATCGCATCAAACGACGGTCGCCACCTCTTTATGCTCGAAAACAACAATTTCCGTCGAGCAGATGTTAATAACCAAACAATCTCTGCCGTTCTTCTAGATAATGTCGCTAGCTTCACCCAGATCAATCGCGACACTATCATCTTCCTCTCAGTCCCTAACGTAAACAGCCTCGTCAATATCGGCATCTATCGTGATGGCGAACGCGGCGCGTCGATACTTTACACAGTTGCCTATACAGGTCAAAACCTCGCCGTTACTGGCGGACGCCACTATAACCGCGACCACGCCATTATTGCCGACGGTCAAAACATCCTCATTATGCGCGGTACTTTCCCTTCTTTTGGACGTCCCGCTCCTGCTTTTCGCGTTTGGCGCGAGCTCACTGTCGATTTCGAGATTCTCGACCTCACTCTCATCGGCAACTCTCGTCAGATTATCGCCACCAATCACGACCGAGTCTTCAATTACGACATCGAGACCTCTATCGCTTCCTATTTCAACTTCCGAGACCCCACATCGCCACCCGGTGAGTCAGAGTATCCAGAAGAAGTTCCCGCACCTATCCCTGCCCGCTTCCCGGTTCGTACTCTCGGTCCGTTCATGCTCTACACTACTCGTGGCGATCGTCTCATCGTCTACGATTTCGACGGCAACAATATCCGCGACATCACTGCTGCCCACGATAATTTCGATGTTGTTATCACGTCAAACGACCGTTTCCTCTATACGGTAGTACGTGACGACGATACTACTTTCCGTCTTGTCCGCATGTTGCTCACAGTCCGCTAATTAGTCGCTCGCCAGAGTGTCGTATTCCTTCTTCCACTCCCATCCCTGCTCCTCAAACCTCTCTCGCATCCGTGCCTTCACCACCCGATAAAACGGAATCAGCCGTGGAAATTTCTTTATCGCCTTATCTGCGTACGTTGCGATAAAATCTGCACGCTCCAACATCTTTCCATCTGTATTTAAAATCCTAATCACTGTCTCTAGTTTATCCACCGCTTTTACAAAACGCGCTTCCACTGTCACTTGTTTTTCATACTCTCGCCACGCTCCGTAAATTTTTGAACACTTATATTTCTCCGAAATATCCAACACTTTTTCAGCTTCGCGCTGTTTCTTTATCGTCATTATATCTATATTATTTGCTGCTATATACGCGTCTACATCTTCTCCCATTCCAATTTCACCAAAATCATGATACATCGCCATCCGTACACATTTCCGATAATCCAAATCCAGATCCAAAATATCAAAAATCCGATCTATCATCACGATCATCTTGTATGTATGCTCGCTCACGCTCTCGGAAAACACCTCATCCCACTCTGCCCACCTTCGAGTTTTCTGTAGCTCATTTAACTGCTCAAAAAACTCATACTCACGCGTTAAACTCATCTTACCACCCATTCCCTGTCACGAAACTCCATAATCTCTGGAAAAACGTCGGTGTCGCATCTGGCATAGTGATCACTTGCTGCCCGCCGCCATCAATCGCTCCACTGCTCATTTCTGCATCTGCTGGATTTGGACTAATTTGTTCCGCAAAGACCAACAACCTCTCCCTCGCCGTCCCGATCGGCCAGCACGTTATGATCGTCAACATCGGCTTTGTCGCTTCTTCTCCAGTGAGAAATAGTCGATTTACGTCTGTCGGCCGCACAATCTCATATCTCGTCACTGCGTATGTATAACGCACTCCGCCATATTCCACAAAAATCGTACTTCCCACATTTCGTATCCGCCCCAGCTGCGCAAAAATAAACTTATAATTCCCTCGATCAAACACGTCACCACTCGAATGTCCTGAAATCACCAGATTCCCAACCTGCCCAGGCATCGCATTTGCTCCAGGGATCGAAAAATGCGCCACTCCGTAATTCATCGCATTTTGCTGTGACGCATGGTCCCACCCGATTCCAAAAATAATTGGCGCCTGTACATTGATCTTCGGAATAATCAACCGCGGCTCTAGTCCGACGTTCGCCGACACTGTCGGATCAATCTCTACGATCTCTGCCACTGCCGTACCTGGCATTACATAAGCTCGCACCGCCCCAAAGATAAATCGGTTATACTGCAAAAACAGAAATACTAAAATTACCGCCAGTCCTGCAATTATCGGTACAAAATGTCTGCTCTTCCGCACTTTTTTCGCTGACTCTGACGCGTTATCACGGATCTTCTTTCGTAACTCATCTACCGCACTCGAATTCTCCTCCTCTTCCCCGTCTACTGTATCTCGTTCTGCTTTCGCTACAGAGCGTTTTATATCGGACTTACTCGCCAGAGACGCATAATATCCCTCATAGTATTTCTGATAATAATCCTGCCATGCCGTATGAAACTTTTTCCATTCTTGATCATTCACTCGAGGCGCCTGAGTAGTATCATTAAATGTCTTCTCGTAAGTTTTTGTCTCAAACCGATCAGTCTTTTCTTCTAGTTCCGCTGCAACCTCTTCCTGTATTGTCGCCCGCTTCTTTCGCTCTTCACGGTCTCGTCGAATTTTCTCCAGCGCCTCCATTCGCTTGTTCGATTTCGGTTCAGCCGGAAGCTCTACTTTTTCCACTTCTACGTAATTCTCAGGAACACCCTTAAACGACGCCATCACCTTCTGGCGCGCCAGCTCTATCGTCGCCCGTCGCTTATCGTTAGGCTCGGATGTATTTCTAGTCGTTAGATCCTTAGACATCTGGATTTCATCCTTCAGTTAGTATACAATAACGGGGCGTGTAAGTTAACAGTTAAGCATGAAAACTTTGATTGGCGCCGCGGTGGCGGAATGGTAGACGCGCTAGACTCAAAATCTGGTAAGGATTTCCTTGTGCTGGTTCAAGTCCAGTCCGCGGTACCAGTCAAATTTTTCACCAAAACAATTCCACCACGCAATTTTTCATCAAGTTTAGTTTTCTGGTCTCTCTTCACTGTCAGGTTTCTTGGTTGTGTCACCTTTCTCAACAGTTTTAGAATTTTTACTAGTTGACCATATAGTTCGTATTGTAATTACAACTGCTGCAGCAGCCAGAGACACCATATAAAAATCATTAATATTTCTCATTAGCAGCCACAACACCGCTATCAATAACCCTATAGAAATAACGTACCGCACAGCTTTCTTGTTCTGGGTCTTGTTATTTATCTTATCCATTACTAACCATGCCGCTACTCCACCTCCAAATCCCATCACCGCGATAGTAAGGAAAGCTAATATACTAAACCATATTGGAAAGTCAAAGCTAGCACCACCAAAACTAAATACATCGAGAATACTCATCTTACTCCCCGCTTCTTCAAGTTACAATTATCATAACCTTAATATATCATACTCCCTCCATCCCGTCACTATCGCCCCCATTACGTTCTCGGGATTCCACGCCCAATACGCTGCGATCCTCACCGTCACTTCTCCGCTCCACAGTGTCAGCGGACTCCACCTCGTCTCCTCGATTTTCATCGTCACCACCTCGCCACTTTTCGCTGCCATCAAATTCCCCTGATGAAAAGTCATCACCCCCACAGGATATGTCACCGTAAATTTATGCAACACCTCCACCAAATTCACGAGCTGCATACTAAAAGTCACCATCTTCGGATAATAAACCGCCCTAAACAACTTCTGCACCTGCCCCATCGTCAAAACCAAAACCGTCCCCTCTCGCTCCACCAACTTCCCCGCCGCATCCATCACCAGGTCCACTGTATCGCGCGTCACGACCACTTGCCCCGTCAAATCTAAAAACTCTTCAACTACCACAGCCGTCTCACTATTTTTCCCTAAATCCCCAACCAAAACACTCACATCCGCCCATGTCCCCACCGCTCGCATTTCACTCAGAGCCTCCTTCCCAAACCCTCCACTCCCATTCGACCCCGCAAAAATCATCCCCGCACCCCCAGGCACTTTCTTCTTCAAAACATCAGGCATCAAAACCCGCACCTCCCCCACACCTATCCTCTCCGCCGCCGCAAAACCCATACTCACCGCATTAAACCCCAGTCCATTCCCGCCGATCACGGCCATCTTTCCCGCCAGGCTTTTTTGCTCAGGTCGATTCCATTCGATCTCAGGAAACAGCGCCTCGCCCTCCTGTTTCCGCCACCACGCCGCACTCCCTCGCGCACTATTATTCGACGATCGCATATTGCCCTTTTTCCTGCACTAGTTCATAAATCACATTCTTCCGCTCCACCACGACCTTCCATCCCTCTTTTTTCGCCCGCTCAAACAATTTTCGATCAGGATTAAACGCAATCGGCCGCTCCACTAGTTCTAGCAGCTCCACATCTCCGCCTGTATCTCCAACCGCCACACTTCCTTTCATCGTCAAATTATTTCTTTCCACCACATCCTGCAAAATCCTCCCCTTATCCCTATGGGTCTTCTCGATTTTTCCCGTATAAAACCCATTACTCCCCCGCTCCATCACCTGCCCGACGTAATAATCAAACCCAAACCTACTCGCGAACCTCGCCACCAACTCAATCTGACTCCCAGAAATCGCTATCAAAAAATACCCCTGCTCCCGCAAACTTTTCATCAGTCCGCGCGTATACGTATAAACACGCTCCCCCATTTTCTCCACTACTCGCTTCGCCGCCTCGTCCACTACAATACACGGCACGTCCAAAATATACTTTTCATACGCCACCACGCTCGCATCTATAAATTCATCAAAAGCTTCTTCGCTCGCTCTTTTTTGCCATTTCTCCAGCGCTTCCGTAAACTCCCCTCTCATTTTATCGGGCAACTCGCCACTACTCACCATTTCAAAAATCAATTCCCGATAAAGCCCCGACCGAAAAACCGTCCCGTCGATATCAAACACCGCCAAGCGTCGCCGCTCGTCCTTAACGAAATCCAGCTCCAACCTCTCCTGTTCCATACTTCTATTCTACACTATCCTCACCAAATCCAAACCGCCTCCAAAAAAAGTTAAAAACCATCTACTTCCTCGATCCAGCTCTCCTCTTCCATAAACTCCCAGTTTTCACCGTACTTCGCAAACGCCCGAAAAGTCAGCCCACCAATCGCCTTTCTCAGCCACCAAGAATCAGCCTCTAACATTTTGCCATACGGAATCTCTTCATCTCTAAACCATGTCGGGTTTTTCATTTCCACAGTACTTATCGGTTCACCGTCCCACGCCGTCACAAAATAAATATGCACCAACATCCGCCCCAACTCACGGTCTCTTGACGGATTCAAAAACTCCACCTCCGCCACCTTCCGATATTCCGTCGGCGTAAACCTTCCCTCTTCATCGCATTCGCGCACCATCGTATCATCTATCGACCCGTCTCCCTCTTCTTCTCTTCCGCCCCACCCATTCCATTTTCCAGCACCGATCTTTTTCTGTTTAATTCCTAGACACGTCTCACCCTCCTTCTTCAAAAACGCTAGTGATGCATTCGTAATCTTCTCACTCATTTCACGCCTCCGATCGTCAAACTCACCGGGCAGTGATCCGACCCAAACACATCCGCATGTACTCCCGCGCCAATCACTCTATGTATAAAATCTTTACTCACCACAAAATAATCAATCCGCCACCCCACATTTCTCTCCCGCGCCTTCGCTCGCCAAGTCCACCAAGTATACACCTCAGTCTTCTCCGGATTAAATTCTCGAAACGTATCTACCAGCCCCGCCTCCATAAACTTATCAAAATCCTCCCGCTCTTCCTTCGTAAACCCCGCATTCATCACGTTCTGCTTCGGATTCGCCAAATCAATCTCCCGATGCGCCACATTAAAATCCCCAGCGAGAACCACAGGCTTCACCTCCTCCAACTCCTTCAACAACTTCAAAATCATCTCATTCCACCGCCGCTTCAGCGGCAACCTCTCTAGTTCCCGCTTAGTATGCGGCGCATACATATTCACCAGGTAAAATCCCTCAAACTCCACCGCGATCAATCTCCCTTCACTCAGAGCATCCCCAAATTCATCCACCAACTCCCCCCTGTCCAAAACCCCCGTCAAATCCACCATTCCCAAATGAACACATTTTTTACTCACCCAAATCCCCGTCCCAGAATACCCCTTCTTCCCCGCAAAACTATAAAACTGCTCAAACCCCGCATATTTCTCCCGAAAACCTCCCGCCGCTCCCTCATCCATCTTAATCTCCTGAAAACAAACCACGTCCGGCTTCTCGACCCGCAAAAGCTCCTCCAACTTACCCTTCGATTCCACCGCCCTCAGCCCATTTACATTCCACGAATAAATCTTCATCACAGCTTCTTCAACATCCGCCGATGTTCCCTCTCAGTATCCCGCCGCTTAATCGTCTCCCGTTTATCATACTTCTTCTTCCCTTTCCCTACCGCTACCACCAGCTTGATAAACCTCCCTTTGGTCAAAAGCTTAGTCGGTACCACCGTCATTCCATCTTTCTTCTCCCTCTCCATCGCAAAAATCTGCTCTTTCGTTGCCAGTAACCTCACCGCCGAGCTATCCACCGCCCTCTCCTCTCCGCCTCGCGTATTCATCCTTAAAGTGAAACTAGCCCCATTCAGCCACAGTTGCCCATCCCGCGCCGTCACATAAGCCCCCTGCAAACTAACATGCCCATCCCGCGCCGCCCTCACTCTCCTCCCGTCCAAACTCATCCCCACTCTCAACTCATCTTCCAACTCATAATCAAACTTCGCGCGTCGATTCGCAATCACCCCAGTCGAAATTCGTTTCTTCTTCTTATCTTTCCCCATATAGTCTCCTCGCTGTCTCTGTAATTACTTTCGCCGACTCTCTCCAGTTAAACTTCTTCGCCTGCTCTAGCCCTTTCGTGACTATCCTTTCTCGTACAACTTTTGTATCCATCACCTCTACCGCCCGCGCAAAATCCTGAGGACTAAAAGGATCAAAAAACTCCGCCGCATCACCCGCCACTTCGCGGAAAACCGCCGTATTCGCCACTACAATCGGCACCCCAAACTCCATCGCTTCCACGAGAGGTATCCCAAATCCTTCCGCCAAACTCGCACTCACCAAAATCGCATCGTCCGCCAGTACTTCCGCCTGCTTCTCCGCATCAAATCCTCCATGAAAAACAATCTCCGCACCTTCAGGTTTTGCCGCCAGCAGACTACGTCGCACTTTTTCGCTCATCGGACTCATCAAATGCAAAACCCGCCCAGGCAAAAACTCCATTCCCCGCACTAGTACCCCTACATTTTTATGTCGCTGTCCTGTCCCGATATACACGATATTCCTCGGCGCATCCTCACCTTGCGCAGGTCTCTCCCGAACATCGCTCAGCTTCCTCGGTGCAGGACTCACTACTTCTATATCCCCCTCAAACATTTTCGCCTCCAGCAATTCTCGCCGCGTTTCTTCACTCGGCACCATCACTGCGTCCGCTTTTCGCAAAATCATCCGCTGCGGTAGATATGTCATATGAAACAACTTCCATCCCAGTCTCACCCACCATTTTTTTCCATCAGGCGGCGTATTGAACTTAAAATACGTCAAATCATGAATCGTCAAAATCAGCCGATAAGCCCGACTACTCCCTACTGTCTGTAGTGGTGTCCATACCACATCCGCCCCCAGCCCCTCAATCACCCGACCACTCCTCACCTCCCGCAAACTATCCGGCGCATGGATCTTCACGGTCTTCGCACCTTCCGGCAAAAACTCCGCCTGCTCCTCGTCGCAAATCAAAAACGTCACATCATCATGCCACTTCAAGATCTCTCCCGCCAGACTCGCCGAATACAAACTAATCGAATCATGCCAATCTGTCCGTATAAACCTTGCGTCAAAAAACAGTTTCATGGCATCATTCTACCATAGTTCATCGTCTAGAACTCTTCACTCGTACTTATGTTGATAGTCGCATCCGCCCCCATCTTGCGCTAAAGGTGTTATAATGTCCCTATGAAAATAGTAATCTCATCAGATATGTACTGGCCCACCATTAACGGCGTCTCGACTTTTAGTCGCAACCTCGCAAAAGGCATGGCCGATCGCGGACACGAAGTTCTCGTCATCGCACCTAGCCAGGACGGTGACCATCACGAAGAAACAGACGGCAATTATCGCATCATTCGCACTGCCTCCACCAACTTCCCTTTTTATCACAGTCAAACCGCCACTCTCCCAGACCGCCGCAAGATCGTCGGTGTTAATATTCCGCGCGTCTACGCAAAAAACGGCTTCAAAGTATCCTTAAACCCTCAGGCCGAAATCCGCCGCGCTCTAGACGAATTTCAACCAGACATTATTCATAATCAACAATTTCTTATGATTGGTCAGGCTATCTTCCGCTACGCACATACTCACGGCATTCCTGTTATACACACAAACCACGTTCTTCCCGAAAACCTCCTCGAAAACCTCCGCCTCATCGCCCCGTTCTCTCGCCCACTTGCAGGCGCACTTAAGCATTACGGCGTCGGATTCCTCAAACAATTCGACTATGTCACTATGCCTACTCAGCTAGCCATCGACATCACGATAAAAAACCATCCGCGCGGCCATCAGATTACTGCACCCGTCGAAGTCGTCAGTAACGGCATAGAACTCGCCCGTTTCTCTCCCGCCAAACCTTCCCCAGAGATCTATAAAAAATACAAAATCCCCAGCGACAAACCTATCATTTCTTATATCGGCCGCATCGATATAGAAAAACACTGCTCGATCCTCGTCGAGGCTTTCGCTCGCATCCAAAAACTCACTAAATCCCACCTACTTCTTGTCGGTGATGGTACCGACATGGCAAATCTTCGAGACCAAGTTCGCCGCCTCGGCATCGCCCGCAAAGTTACCTTCACTGGTCGCATCGACCGCGATTCTGAAGACATAATCGAGCTTCATCGTGTCGGCACAGTTTTCTGTATGCCTTCCCCTGCAGATCTTCAGAGTATCGTTACGCTCGAAGCTATGGCGTGTGGTCAACCTATCGTAGCTGTAAATGCTGGCGCTCTCGCCGAACTCTGCCATACTGGCAAAAACGGCTTCCTTTGCGAAAAAGACAACGTCGACCAAATCGCCGAAGGTCTCTACGAACTCACCACAGACCCTGTTCTTCGTGCCAAATTTTCAAAAGAAAGCCTGCGCATAGCCAAAACCCACGACATCACTCACACTCTCGACCGTTTTGAGGAAATCTATAACTCAATTATTAAACCCAGCAAGTCACCCAGCACCGAAACCCCAAAGAAATAACCCACTCAAGCACTTATCTGTCGATGAATTGAGTTCACATAAATTCTTTCACTAATCTCGCCACTTCCTCGGGTCTCTCATAATGTACCAGATGTCCCGTCTCATCTACTACTTCTATCCGCGCATTCGTAAATTTCTTTACTAGCCTCTTTTGTGACTCTACACTCGTCAAATCATCCAGTTCCGTCGCAATCACCAGAATCTCCTTGTCAATTTCTCGCGCAAACATCCCCACACTCCCCGAGTTCGCCGCCCTCATGCCTTCTATCATCGACTTATTCGTCGCAAACCCCCCGAAATACCTCCGATGCTCCTCCTTTACGCGTCGCTTCAGTTCCTTGTCTTTTGTTTTTGTCATCTTCAAACTCACCAGATCTGCCACGAGTTTCGATCCTGTCATTTTTTTCCCGAGCTTGTCAGGCATCTTACCTGTCAGCCCTACGATCCTATCTCCTAGTTTCACAATTCTTCCCGTCAACGCCTTCGTCGCTATAGGGCAAATTAGCACCACTTTTTCACCCATCACGTCAGGCGCTTCGTATGCTAGTTTGCTTGTCACGATCGTCCCAAAAGAATGCGCCACCATCAGTGGCTTTTGCTTCAGTTTTAACTCCTCGATAAATTCTCTCAGCGCATCCACATACGCATTCAGATCATGTTTCCCACTTTCAAACTCACTACTCTTACCAAACCCAGGTAGATCCGGCACGATCACGTTAAACTTCTCCTCTAGTCCTTCCGCGATAAACCTCAGTCCGTTATGGTCACCACGAAAACCATGCACTAATAACAGCGTCTTCCGCCTCCCGTCAAACCGCCCTTGCCAATAATACATCTTGCAATTCGACAAGTTCACGCACTTTTCTTCCATCGACGATACCTACTCCGCTGATAATTTTTCAAAAGCAGCCAACATTGCTGGCCGATCAAAACCCTGAATTGCCTCATCACCAATCACAGTAATTGGTGCCGATGTCATTGGCTGACCGAGCGCCTTCTCCACTTCCGCCATCGCCGCGTCATCCGCCACGTCTCGCTCTTCGTATTCCACTCCAGTCTTGTCAAACCAATCCATCACAGAATGACAGATCGTGCAGTGTTGCGTCGTATAAATCGTAGCTTTTTTCATCACCAGAATCTCCTTTCCTTAATTCTACCACACTCGAGCACCTAAAACCGCCCTCGCCTCCGTAGTCGTCTTGCACTCCATCAATTCCGCTCGCATCTCCGCCGCATTCGGGAAATCCCGCACATAAATCTTAAAAAATCTTTTTAGCGGATCAAATCGCCGCGCTCGCGATTCGTCCCCATCCACCATCTTATCGAACTCATCTAAATGCAACTCCAGCAGTTCCAGTAGCGACTCTTTCGTCGCTTGCACGCCATCACTGAAACAAAACACATCACGAAACACTCCGCGCCCGATCATTAGTCCATCTACGCCAGGGTTCTCCCGCACGATCTCCATCCCGTGCGCCCTATCTCGCACATCGCCGTTCACGCATAATGTCGTTTGTGGCGCGATCTCATCACGCAACTTCACGATCTCGGGAATCAGTTCATGATGCGCTGCTGGCACACTCATTTCTTTCCGAGTCCTGAGATGTATCGTCAAATTCACCACATCTTGCCTCAAAACAAACGTCAACCAATCTCGCCATTCCTCTGTCCTCGTAAACCCTAGTCGCGTCTTCACACTCACTGGTAGTCCCGCCGTTTTCGTCGCCGCGATAATCTTCCCCGCCCTCTCCGGATCGAGGATCAGCCCACTACCACCACCTGTTTTCACTACGTTTTTCTCAGGACATCCCATATTCAGATCAACTGCCCTATATCCCATTTCCGCACATCCTGCCGCCGTAATCGCGAAATTCTCTGGCACACTCCCCCAGATCTGCGCCACGATCGGCTGCTCGCTCGGCTTAAAAACTAGCCTCTGCTCCGCATTCCATCTCCCTTTTTCGCTCGCGTAACTCGCCGTATTTGTAAACTCAGTAAAATAAACATCTGGCCGCCCCGCTTTTGCGACCACGTGCCGAAAAGCTACATCGGTCACAGCTTCCATCGGCGCCAGCGCAAAAAACGGCTTCGGCAATTCTTTCCAAAATTCCATACCCACCATTTTACCACAAATAAAACGCCGGCCGCTTCTCGTTTTGAGATGCTGGCCGGCTTGTGTTGGGTGGGTGGGCTGCAGCCCATGCTTATACTTTGTGCTTTTCGCAGTGCGGACACCACACATGGTCATTGTGTGCGAAGTGCGGGTTTTTGTAGCTCACTCTGGAGCAACCACTACAGTGAACCTCTGTGACATAATTACCTGTCTGGTTTTTTGACGCGTAGTATTTCACGCCATTCACCACCTTTCCTGATAATATACGACCGACCTTGTCGGCAAAATAATACACAAAGCCGACTAGCCGGCTCGTGTGTTGCCCAATTAAATCACCCCCATACTGAAAACGCAACGTTAAGCGGATTCCAGCCCCACAATCAGCTCCTCTTCAAATTTCCGCACCCCAGCCAAATCCTCCGAATACTCACTCACATCAGGAAAATCAAACGCCATCACCTTTCCCCATACCGCCCTGAGCAACTTCTCGCACCGCTCCAATTCCTCCTTATCAAACTCATAAATCTCCAGAAAATTCACCACCCCCTCATCATCCGCCTCCACAAACTCTAGTCTCGCCCCCACCACTTCATACCCGCGGAACTTCACCGAATTTTCCACGAGCAATTTATATAGGTAAACCTGCTGCAGATATTTATGCGTCTTCAAATCACTCCGACTAATCTTCGTCCTACTCGGCCCCGTCTTAAAATCCACCACTATAATCTCTTTCTTCTCCTCATCGATCTCCATTCGATCCACTTTCCCTGTCAAAATCACATCCCCTAGCGCAATCATTTCCGTCCCGAAATTCACCTCACTCCTGATATTCTTCATCGCCATCATCTCCCCCCGCTGCTTATAAAACTCCCGCAGCGCAAACTCCCCCCGCTCTTGCAGTAACTCCTTCTCGCCAGCGTTCAGCCCTCCCGCTTTCGCCAGCTCCCTCTCGAAAACCTCCAAAACCCCATCAACCCCCACTACTCCACCTTTCAAAACTTCCCTTTGCCACCAGTCCAGTGCTGCATGTACACAGTTCCCAAAAACCCCGCTCACACTAATCCCCTGCGGAAACCTCAAAATCGTATTTTCATAAAACTTCCGCGGCCCCGCATAAACAACATCCACAAACGAATTTAAATGCGTCGGGCTAATCCGATACTTCTCCAGTCGCTCCCTCAAAAGATCTTTCATCTCTACACTCACCGGTACATGCCGATCCCGCCAATTTAATTCCAATTCCTCCACTCCTACAACTCCCGCATCTCCTCCATTCCGCACTACAGCAAATTCATCAGGCAACAAGTGATTCCGTACCACACCCCCCTCTTCTCTCTCATCAAAAAACCTCAGCCGCTCCAGCGCCTTCCCCGCATAATTCCACAAGCTACTCGTCACATACAGATTCGTTTTCGCCCGCGTAATCGCCACATACATCAACCTCAGCCTATCATCCTGCGAATCCCCTACGTGTCGAATCTTCTGCAAATTCACCGGCAGGTTCACCATATTCACCCTGTTCTTCCCACCTGCCCAAGTTTTATCATCCGCGCTAATCACAAACACATGCTTAAACTCCAGCCCTTTCGCTGCATACGCCGTCATCAAGTTCACCGTATCCACCGCCTCATTATAAGGACTCGTATTCATCACCTTCACCCCCGCCGTTTCACACGCCTCCACATACTCAATCAAGTCCCTCAAACCCCTCCCTTCTTCTCCTCGAAAATCCGCCAATCTATCTCGCAGCACCGTCAAATAATTCAGTACCTCATAAACTCCCCGCGCATCCCGCCCCAGACAAAACCCCCGCATCGGACTCGTCAAATCCTCCTCTCCCACCACCAACTTCTCCGCACCCGTCATATAGTCCACCATCTTCTCCAGCGTCTCAGTCTTAGCCTTCAAACTCAAATCCAACACCAACTTCCCCGCCCGCACTAGCTCCTCACACTCACTTTCCACCACAACTTCCGCCCACCCTCTCCGCTCACTTGCTGCCTTCCACGACACCTTCCAAATCTCCATCGGATCAATCCCAAAAAACTCAAAACTCAAAACCTCCGCCCAGTTCTCATCCCGAGGATCCAAAACTAGCCGCGCAAAAGCCACCAATTCCCGCACCGCCCGAGCTTCCAAGATATTCTCCCGCTTCTCATAAGTCACCGCTACCTCACGCTCATGTAAAAATGGCAGCAACTTCTCTAAATAAGCATGTTTCGGCGCAATCACCGCAATCTCCCTAGCTTCCTCTCCGCTCTTCAAAAGCCCCGCAATCCTCCCCGCTACCCAAGCATTCTCTCCTATACTACTCTTAAACTCTACCCGCTCAATCTCCGCTCTCACCCCACTCTCCGCGACTAGCTCTTTACACATTTCCAGACTCCCTCTCTTTAATTCCGGCAATTCGTCCATAAAATCAGAGTTTATCTCTGGTTTTTGGACACCGCCATTTGGCGGAAAGGTCGAAAACCCAAACCTCCCCTCAATCTGCCCTGCCACCCCTCGCGCAAACTCCAAAATCCCCACCCCCGACCGATAATTCTTCACCAAATTCACCACCTTCACATCACGATATCGCTCATAAAACTCCAACAAATTC
This sequence comes from Candidatus Saccharimonadota bacterium, assembly GCA_009785325.1. GTDB lineage: Bacteria > Patescibacteriota > Saccharimonadia > Saccharimonadales > Saccharimonadaceae > WQWN01. The sequence goes on along the minus strand of WQWN01000001.1, from coordinate 72,381 downwards.
GAACTCATCGCTCCTTGAAACGCATAAATCGCCTGGTCATCATCTCCCACCGCCATCACATTCGGCCGCCCCTCGCTCGCAGGATTATTCGTCAAAAGCTCAATGATTCGACTCTGCGCTGCATTCGTATCTTGATACTCGTCCAGCATAATATATAAATATTTCTCCTGCAGCGTGAACCGCAGATCGTCATTCTCTTCCAGTACCCGAATCGCCTCCAAAATCATATCGTCATAATCAAACAACCCCTCTGCTTCCAGCGCCGCCGCGTATTTCTCCAAAACACCCGCCATACTCTCCATCTTCCGATTCCCTGCCTCAATTTTCAAAATCGGTCGGTCCTTCAGGTCTTTCTCTAGATATTTCGTCTTCCAAGCATTCAGCGCCCGCGCCTTCCCTTCCGCTTCCGCCTCTGCAAAAGCCCGTTTCAAACTAAATACGTATTCCTCCGCAATCCCGCCCACTCGCCCAATTTTCTCCCGCATCAAATTCTTCTCCAAAACCTCCAAAACCGCCCCATAGATCTCTACCGCCTGCTCGAGCTTACTCGGCATCCGCTTCACTCCGCCCATCACTTCCGCCAAAACTCCATTCACTTCCGTAGCAACCTCTCGATTCTGCTCTACAATCCTTCGTAAATCCTCCGCACTCACCAGCTCCCTCTTCAATTCCGAAATCGTACTAATCACATCTCGCACCTCCGCCCTTCTCAAAATATCCCGATACTCCAGCCCGTCCAAAATCCCTTTCACGATCCCATAAATCTTAATCTCATCCGCCGCTTTCTCTAACTCCCGCCCAGCAAAGTAGTCTCGCGCCTCCGAAATCAGTTCCCGTCCAAACCCATGATAAGTACTAATCCCCACTCGATAACTATCCTGCCCAATAAACCCCGCCAGCCTCTCTCGCATATTTCTCGCCCCCGCCTCCGTAAATGTCAAACACAAAATATTCTCCGCCAGTGCGTCCGTCTCCCGTAAAATATTCGCCACTCGCGCACTCAAAAGCTGCGTCTTCCCCGTCCCTGGCCCCGCCAACACCAAAAGCGGCCCTTCCACCTCATCTACTGCCTCCCGCTGCTCCGCGTTCAGTCTCCGATAAACCTCCTCAAATTTCATAATTTCAATTATACCGCACTGCCCACTCAAACTCTATTTTCTACGAGCAAATCACTCGCATTAATTCATCCGCCTCCACTCGCCCGTTCACGATTTCGCCAATCACTCGCACTACTGGCAAGTGTAGTTGCTTTTCATCTGCTAGCTTCACTGCCCCGCTCAGCGCCATATATCCTTCAGTCGTTTTCACTCGGTCTTGCACGTGTGCATCTTCCGCGCCTTTTTCACCCACCGCCACTCCGAATTGCCGATTCCGACTGAGTCCGCTCATACACTTCATCGTCAAATCCCCGATCCCGCACGCCAAATTTACCGTCTCACGACTTCCACCGACTGCTTCCGCCATTACTCGCATTTCCTCCGCTCCTCTCGTCACGATCGCGGCCAGCGCACAATTTCCCGCCCCTCTCGCCTCCAAAATCCCCGCCCCGATCGCATAAATTCCTCCAAATGCTCCGCATGTTAAAACCCCCATTTCGTCCGTCGTCCCTTCAACTTTGAAATACTTATTCTCAAACAGTCCCCGTAGAATCCCTACGCTCTCATCCGACCCTGCCGCTGTTATCACTGTTGGCAAAAAATTCGCCATCTCCACCGCAAACCCAGGTCCGCTCAACACAGAGATCCATCTCTCGCCCATTACGTCTCGCACTACCTGGCTCATTAACATTCCTGTACTAGTTTCAACCCCTTTTGTTGTCAGACAAATCATCCGACCTCCTATTGCGTCTCCGATCTCGCTCATCACCGCACGTACCGCCCCAGACGGCACTACCACTAAGACCACTTCACTCCCCTCGACCGCCTCCCAAATATTCGTCGTCACACACGTCCGTTCTAGTATTTCTATTCCTGGCAATACACTATCATTTTTTCTGTCGCGCTCCAGCACTTCAAACTCTTCCATAAACTTTGTCCATATCACCACTTCCGCCCCATTTCGATCCAATACTCGACTCATCGCTAGCGCAAAAGCCCCCGCCCCGATAACCGTAACCTTTTTCATCTTCTCATTCTATCACATCCCACAACCCATCCTCAAAATCTAAAACCAGACAAAAACAGCCACGCTATTTTCGTCGTAGTACAACTAAATTCTCGATATGTGGCGTTCGCGGAAAAAAGTTATACCCTTTCACACTCGCAATCTCATATCCTTCTAATAATATCTTCACATCGCGCGCCTGTGTCGTCGGATTACAGCTCAAATAAATCACAATCGGCGGCTGTACTTCGAGTAATCTCTCCACTAGTGCCTTGTGTAGCCCTGCTCGTGGCGGATCCACAATCACTGTCGCTTCTTCATCTACAAATTCCAACGCTTCTTCACTCTTCGCAATCATGACCGTCGCTCCCGTTGCTAGTTTCGCCGCGTTCTCCTTCAATTCTCTACCTGCCGCTTCATCTACCTCCACTAGCGTTAGATTTTTATCATTCGCCACCGTCAGACCGATTGTCCCGACCCCGCTATATAGATCTACTACTTTTTCAGTCTCAATTAGTTCACGAATTTCCGCTAGTACCATTTCATAAACAGACAGATTTATCTGGAAAAACCCCTCCACTGCATATTGAAATCTCATCCCGAGCAGTTCGTCGCTCGGCATAGTCTCATTCAAACTAAACAGTTTCTGCGTTACTACGCTCGCTGGGCTCTTCGGGTCTGAGTAAATTATCTCAAAATCCTTCACTCCTAACTCCGCCACCCGCTCCGTTAGACTCTCCCAACCCTCCACCTCTTTCACATAAAGCTGCGCAAAAACCTCTCCACTCGCAGTCTTTCGCATCATAAGTGTCTTCAGACTCCTCGCTTCCACCCCTAATTCATTCAGTAAATCAACCACCCTCCCTGCAACCTCCGAAATCTCTCGCCCCGCCAAACTACTTCCCTCCACCGGAATCTTCCCATGCGTCCCTCGCCGATAAAACGCCAGACTTACTCGCCCCGTTTCATTGTCCCACCAAAAACCAAACTCCATTTTATTTCGGTATTCATACTCTCGTCCGTCTGTCGCCACTTCAGGCGTAGCAATCTCAATCTTCTCTTGTCTAAAAGCTTCACGTATCAGCTCTGACTTTTGTTGCAGTTCATAATCATAATTCAAAATCTGCCAAGGACTCGTCGATAGGTAGCTTTCATCATCTCGTGTCTCCACGCGGAACTCACTTTTCTCCAATACTTCCGTTACTACACCTCGTTCATATCCGCTTTTTGATTTCAGTACTTGGCATCTCACCAGCTCTCCCGGTAGGCCTCCCCATGCTAAAATCTTCTTCCCATTTTCTAGTGTGCCGAGCGCTTCTCCGCCCGGCACTAATTTATCTAATCTTACCTCACGGACCTTCCGCGCTTTATTCGTAGCGCAGCGCTTCAATCGGATCCTTTTTGGCTGCTCGTCGAGCCGGGAATGTTCCCGCTATAAAAGCAATCGACATCACTACTAACACCAACACTGCCAATTCTGATACGTTAAATTCAAGCAGCGAAAACCCAGGCAGGTCTTCCAAAAATGTTCGACTAGCCAATGGGTTTAAAATCGCCCTAGCTATCATCGCTACTCCAATTCCTAGTGCTGCACCCCAGAATCCTAGCGCGATTGCTTCCATACTAAACATTGAGAAGATCTTCCCCTTCCCTAATCCCATCGCCTTCATTAGTCCGATCTCTCTAGTCCTCTCTTGTACTGCCATGTAGAGCGTATTTACAATTCCGATAGAAGCTGCGAGAAGCGCAATTCCACCGAAGATCGTAAACACTACAAGTATCGCGTCAAAGAAACTCTGCATCATCCCTGCTTGGTCTTCAATCGTCATACCTATAAACCCAAGCTCCTCTAATTCATCTCGAATCCTCTGTACTTCATCGTCTCCCAGATCTGGATTAAACTCAGCCGCCACCACAAATATCCTATCTCGAAATGCCTGAGGCATTCCATCCATTACTGCATCCACTACTTTGTCCGCTAGAGCTTCATTAATCCAGCTATCTCCCAGATTAATTATTGAGACATTCATAACCCCAGCTACCACTGCTTCAATCTCAATTATATCTCGTGTCACTTGATTTATCACTCCGATCCGCACAGTTTGCCCTACAGACGCCTCGTCTGACTCAAACCCCAACGCTTCCGCATGTCCAGGAGGCAGTACTAATTCAGCTACGTCGCTATTCACATCTATCATTCTTCCTGTGGCGATATCGATATTTATTCTATCCGTAGGCATCACAGCAAGACTAATTAAAAACTTCTTATCTGTTTTGTCGGATGCTATATATTCTGCAGGCGTACTTCGATGCCCTGTTACTGACTGAATTCCATCAATCGCCAGAATATTTGCAAAGTCTTCTTCTGTAAACATTCGCATTTCTGTCCCGGTCTCCTCAGGGATCCATTCTTGCGGTCCATCCAGCCCCATTCCCATCCCTTGCATCGTGGCCTGTGGAATGATTTGCATCCACCCCTCTCCACCTGCCGCTGCGATCTGTACGTCAATATATTGATTCACTCCCGTTCGTATCCCACTAGTCGCGATAATAGTAAACGTCCCCACAAACACAGCGAGAATCGTCAATATCGACCTCCCTTTACTTCTCATCAAATTTCCGTTCGCTGTCTTGATAATATCAACCAGTTTCATTACGCGTTCTCCTTCACGATATTACCGTCTTTAATGTAAATCTGCCTACCGCACCTTGCTGCTAATTCTAGGTCGTGTGTCACAATTATCAGGGTAATTCCTTTATCTTTGTTTAGCCCAAACAAAAGATCCATGATTTTCTTCCCAGTAGTAGAGTCTAAATTACCTGTCGGTTCATCCGCAAATATCACTTTAGGATTATTTACAATCGCTCGTGCGATACAGACCCTCTGTTTTTGTCCACCAGACAAATCTACTGCCCGATTCTTTGCCTTGTCATCCAACTCTACGACCTTCAGCGCTTTCATCGCTCGCCTCTTCCTTTCTCTCGCCCCCACCCCAGCAATCTTCAGTGGCAACATCACATTATTCAGTACGCTATCATTTGCATTCATAAAAAACTGCTGAAAAACAAACCCAAATCGCGAATTCCGCAACAGATTTACCTTCTTATTTCTCATTTCTGTCGCATCCATCCCGTCGACCTTCACCGCTCCTTCGGTTGGCTTATCCAGTAGTGCTAAAAGATGCATCAGAGTAGATTTTCCTGACCCTGACTTTCCTACAATAGCCACCGACTCACCTTCTTCAATTTCTAAATTCAGCCCCTTCAGTGCCTCGAACTTTGTCGCCTTCTTACCGTACACTTTACGTAAACTCTTCGTCGCAATTATCGACATCCAATATCCTTTCAGGATCAAACTTAAATTAGTACATGGTGCATTATATCACCAATATCTCTGTCGAAGTATGTATTTTTTTTACAAAATCAGCCGTAATCAAAAAACGACGAGTATCCTCGTCATTCTTTGAATCATTTCTGGCTGGGTCGGTAGGGATCGAACCTACGAATGTCGGGACCAAAACCCGGTGCCTTACCACTTGGCGACGACCCAACGGACAAAACTATTATATAGTAAGAAGATCATCGTGAATAGTCCACTTAATTCACTAGACTTCTCTTTGCGCCAACTATAAACAGCCTCACTAGCAATTCTCCGATATGTCGCTGAATTTCGTACGCAACCATCACTACGCTAGATCGTTTTAGTTGATCTTCTTCTGGATTAATATAGTCCAACGAATTTAATATCGCTCTCGCTCCTTTCCGCTCGATAACACTCCTCTTACTTTCTTCCTTTTGTCGCACCAACTCCGCCAAATTCACAAACCTTTCAATCTTTTCGTTATGTTCTATGACGTACGTCTTGTTTTCGCTCCATGTCATAGCACGTTGTACTTTATTAACTTCGACCGTACTCTCCCCTTCCATTTCGATGGTCTGCCTTTCTTTCTCAACTACTTTAGGCTCATCATGTCTTTCCGGCGCTTCTTCCATCGAAAATACCCTCACCACCTTCATAGTAGTCTCTTGTTCAGGTTTGTTGGCGATAGATTCTTCTGATATTTTCTCTAGAGTAGTTATCTTAGACGACTCTTCAATCAAACTCAAAGATTGCACCGCAGTTGTCATGTTTATCAATTCTTTCAGCTCAGCCTTCTCTTTTCTGGTTTCAGGCATCTTCTTCTCGACCGCAACATCTTTCCTTTTAGTTCTTTTCGTTCGAGTTGTTTTAGTTTGCTTTGTTGCTGGGTTCACTTTTTTCTTTGCGGGTTCATTCTGCCTAATGGCTACTTTTTTCTTCGTATTCTTACTCTCTTTTTCCTTCTCGACTGTTTTAATGGCTTCAGGTGAATCACTAGGCTTCTCTATAATAATACTGTCCATCTCGATATTATCACTAGGTATATCTCTGTTAGTCTCTTGCGCAAGTTCATCAACGACAGCTTCATTCACTAGGTTGGTAGATTCGATTTTTGTTACCACTTCGTCGCGTATCTTTATAGTTACACCTTCTTCCCATTTCTGTGGCTTGTCTGAATGTGTCGCAACTACGATCTCTTCACCACGATCCTTTTCAACTACAGGCACAACTTTCGTAACTACCTCAATCTTGGGCTTACTCGATACTTTCTCCGTAGGAGCGAGGGCTTCACTATTTCGTTTTATAAATTCAGTGTTTTTCGCAACTCTCCCACTGGTCGATTCTCTAGACCTACTCTGTTTTCTTAAAGTATCTTTACTAGTCGGGCTAGTATTTTTCGTATCCACAGTCTCTTTTCCTGCGACACTCACAACTCCAATCTCCTTGTCTGTAACGGCTACAGTGTCCATTCTTTTCACAGTAATCTTCTCATCGACATCGCTCACTTTCCTTTCGACGTCACCACTCCTCGCCATATCTCGCTCATTTTCCGCCTTCCGTACCTCTACTCTATAATCCCGAGCCGAGATCATTACGTCATCACTGAACTTATCAAAAACCCCCACGCCTGTTTTTTCAAAACTCCGCTCATTCTCGCCTTGTACAGTCTCACTTCTGCTTGCGTTCGTATCCGCTACAGTCTCAACTACTCTCCTTGCGTCAAACAAGTCTGTTAAGCTCTTTCCTGTTTCAAAAACAGAACTCATATTACTACCAGAGTCTCCAAAAGTCACATCTTCAGAAATACTACTAGTCGCGGTTTCGCTTTCGCCCGACATTATTCTCGCCTCTGGGCAACTAGGCGCGTACGGACACATTCCACACATCCAACTACACACCCCACCCATCTTCACTACTACTTCAGGAGTCGCTTCCTTCTCAGTTTCGTCGTCTTTAAACTCTTCACCCTCCATCCCAGAAGTCGGCGTAAACTCTAGTGAATCACGCACTTTTTCACATACCTATCCATAATTTCTTTTGCGCGTGTAAAATCTTCTTCACTCCAAGTCTTCTCTTTTGCAAACTCAGGATCATTCAAGTTGTCGCCTGGCAAAAAATGCTGAAGCGCATATCTCTCCGCTCCATCTACTAATTTACCCACCTCTTCAAAATCCTCCACATCGAGTTGCGACGCTACTATCGTCGTCCGAAATTCATGCCTTACTCCAGAGTCTCGGATTAACTCCACACTCCGTCGAATCTTATCCACATCGATATCCCACCCCATAATTCCTGCGTACTTATCCAGCGGTCCTTTAATATCCATTGCAAAAAAATCCACCAAACTCTTCTCTATCAAACTCTCAAGCACTTCTGGTTTTGACCCATTACTGTCTAGCTTCACTAAAAAACCCATCTCTTTACATCGCCCGATAAACTCTGGCAGGTCTTCGTGTAGCGTAGGTTCTCCACCACTAATCGCCACACCATCCAGTAGTCCTATTCGTGACTTCAAAAACTCCAAAACATCTCCTGTTGGAATTTCATCGATATACCGCTCTGGTAAAACCAGCTCAGGGTTATGGCAATATCCGCACCGGAAGTTACAACCTATAGTGAATACCGCAGCACATGTATGTCCTGGATAATCCACCATTGAAATTTTCTGTATCCCGCCAATTTTTAGTTTCATAACCTCAAAATCGGCCAGCGAACACCAAATCTCGCCAGCCGATCATCACTCCGTTAAGCCTTTGTTTTAGCTTTCAATTTCTTTGAGTGTCCAAGAGCTTTCTCCATATTTGGATTTACTCGGATCTCAAACTCAGCCTGCTTACCGTCGTTCCATTGTTTTACTGGTCGCAAGAATCCAACTACTCTGGAGTAAATCTCACACTCTTCGCCACACTCCTTGCAGTTCGCATGTTCACCTTTGACGTATCCATGATTTGTACACACACTAAATGTCGGACTAAATGTAAAGTACGGCAGTTTATATTTCGTACAGATCGTCTTCACTAGACCTTTCAGCGCTTCTGGGTCATCCATCCTCTCACCTAGGAAAAAGTGAATCACTGTGCCACCCGTATATTTCGCCTGTAACTCATCTTGCAGGTCCAGCAGTTCAAACAAGTCGTCAGTATAATTTACGGGTAGGTGTGTTGAGTTTGTATAGAACGGGGTCTTAACTTCTTTACCGACTCCATTAGCGAAGTGTGCATTATCGAAATCCCGTTGGTCACACTGAGCAAATCTGTAAGTCGCTCCTTCGCCTGGTGTCGCTTCTAGGTTGTAATTGTTACCCGTCTCGACTTGGAATTCAATCAGCTTATCGCGCATGAAATCCATAATTTCTTCCGCGAACTCTTTACCTTCCTTACTTCCGATATTCACACCGAGCAAGTTTAGTAGAGCTTCATTCATTCCTAGTAGTCCAATTGTACTGAAATGGTTCATCCAGTACGTCCCCGTCGCCTTCTTAATACTCTTTAAGTAAAATTTTGAGTACGGGTAGAGATCCTGGTCAGTAAATTTCTCCACTAGTTTTCGCTTCACTTCCAAACTATCCTTCGACAAGACCATCAGCTTCTCAATATTTTTCTTGAACTCTTTCTTGTCTTTAGACTTCAGTGCTACACGTGGCAAGTTCAGCGTCACTACTCCGATAGATCCCGTCAACGGGTTTGATCCGAAGAGTCCACCACCACGCACTTCCAGTTTTCGATTGTCAATCCTTAATCGACAACACATCGATCGTGCATCTTCTGGATCCATATCTGAATTAATGAAATTACTGAAGTAGTTCAAGCCATACTTTGCACTTGCTTCCCAGAGGTTTGCAATCACAGGATTATCCCAGTCAAATTCTTTTGTGATATTTACTGTTGGAATTGGGAAAGTAAATACTCGTCCGTCCGCATCTCCTTCGACCATCACCTCTAGTAGCATCTTATTTAGAACGTCCATTTCAGGCTGGAAATCGCCATAGTTCTCATCCATTACTTCTCCGCCGCGTATCACAGGATTACCCGCGATATGTTTCGGCGCAGTAATATCTAAAGTGATGTTCGTAAATGGCGTCTGGAAGCCTACACGTGTTGGTACATTCATATTAAACACAAATTCCTGTAGCGCTTGCTTCACTTGCTTCTCGTCTAAGTTATCATAGCGAATAAACGGCGCTAGTAAAGTGTCAAAGTTCGAAAACGCCTGCGCTCCAGCTGCTTCTCCCTGCAGTGTATAAAGGAAGTTCACCGCCTGTCCTAGCGCTGAACGGAAATGCTTTGGTGGTTTACAAGCCAACTTACCTGGCACACCACGAAACCCTTCACGTAGCAGATCCGCCAAATCCCATCCTACGCAGTATGCTGACAATGAGTCTAGGTCATGTATATGCAAGTCACCATTTTTATGTGCGTCACCGATTTCCTTACTGTATGCATTATTAAGCCAGTAGTTCTTGGTCACCTCACCCGCCACATAGTTCCTTAGTCCTTGCAGACTGAAAGTCATATTGCTGTTTTCGCGCACCTTCCAATCACTCTTGCTGATATACTGCTCAGTCATGTCGATCTGAAATTGGTCCGTCCATTCACGCATCTTCGTGTGCTGGTCGCGGTAAATAATATATGCCTTTGCTGTCGCTTTAAATTTCGACTTCAAAAGCACATCTTCTACTACATCTTGAAATTGCTCAACAGTCGGAACGTCATCTTCGATCGTATCCAGAGCCTGTGAGATTACTTTGTATTTTAACTTCTCTGCGTCTTTCGCCCCAAACTCGCCCGTCGCAATACCAGCCTTTTCAATCGCTTTTGCGATCTTTTCTTCATTAAATCTTACAACGCGCCCATCGCGCTTCTTGATAGACTTATACATTTATACCTCCCAAATGTATATTTTGTTTAGTGTTTTTCTTTACAGCCACGGGTAACGTAAAGCCATCTCGCATACGCTACATATAGTGTCTATTTAGCATGATACACCCTATATATAGATATGTCAATGAAAAAGCGTTGTAAAAAACGTAGCCTCTACCTCTGGGTAGCTCGCTTGCCTACAATAAACATCCCCAGCTTATAAAACTCAGCCACTGCCAGCGATATCGTAAATGCCATCACCGCTACAAACACAAAAGTCCCCATTGGTACTTCTACTACGTTCATTACTTCGCGTAGTGGCCCGAAGAACACCAGCCATTGCAAACCTAGGCTTACTGTAAGCCCTACATAGAACTTCACATTCATAACAAACAGTTTCTTAAACGCCGATTGATAGAAACTTCTCGCACTCATAGCTCTTGCTAATTGGGTTACGATCAGCGATAGAAACGCCAGTGTTCCACCGATTGCGTGGCCGTATCGTGCGCTGAAATACAGATACACTCCCAGTGTGATCGCTGCAATAGTCACCGCCATTACTACCATACCTATAACCGCTGACTTCCCTAGCATCGGTGCATCCGCCTTCTCTGGTGCTTTTCGCATCACATTCTCCTCTTCACCCTCCAGCCCGAGCGGTACTACCATACATGTATCTGTCACTAGATTCACCCACAAAATCTGTACTGGCACGAGCGGCAAACTTGACCCTACCACTAGCGCCCCGATCATCACCATCACTTCTCCCGCATTTGTTGACAGTAGATATGCTAACATTCTCCGGATATTTGTAATAATAATCCGCCCCTCTTTCATCGCTGCCACGATATTCTTGAAATTATCATCTAAAAGAACAATATCTCCTGCACTTCTCGCCGCCTCACTTCCACTACCCATTGCGATCCCGACGTGCGCGTTCGCAAGTGCGGGTACGTCATTCACACCATCGCCAGTCATCGCCGCAATTTCCGATTCTTTTAAGATCGATAAAATCTTAAATTTCATCTCAGGCAACACCCTAGCAAAAACCCGTGAATTCATCACGGTTTCGCGCATCTGCTCTTCGTTCATCAACTCCATCCGTTGACAATCTACTACTTCGTTTCTATTCTTCACAATCCCTACTTCCCGCCCGATACTAAACGCTGTCTCAAAATGATCTCCAGTAATCATTCGCACACATACACCCGCTCGCACAGCCTCACTTACAGATGATTTAGACTCCTTCCTCAATGCATCATCAATTGCCACCAGCCCCGAAAATTCATACTTATGTTTCTTTGGGATTTTCGCGGTTGTGTCAATCACATCCTTCACTAGTGTTCTCGCCACCCCGATCACTCGATATCCTTTAGCTGAAAACTGCTGCAGTGCCGCCATTGCCTCTTCGCGTTCGTTCTCTGTTAAATTACATCGATCAATCAACCGCTCTGGCGCTCCTTTAACTACTAGCAGGATTTTATTTCCTTCATGCCATAAATTTCCACTAACAGCCAGTCCAGTATCAAACGGCAAAACTTTTAAAGATTTTGCTGCCACTTGTTCGCCATTCTTCTTTGCATAATCTTCTAACGCTCGATCAAGCGGGTCGCGACTCTCTACTGGATCCACCATCGCCATCCGTACGTCTCTCACTATATTTACTTTACTATCTGGTAGCTGCCAAGTACTCTTCACGACGAGCTTATTTTGTGTCAAAGTCCCTGTCTTGTCAGTCGCAATAGTCGTAATCACTCCAATTGTTTCAATCGCCCGCATGTTTGCCACCAGTGCCTTCTTTTGCGCCATCCGTCGCATCCCTAGCGCCAAAATCACCGACACTGCGATCGGCAAGCTCACAGGTACTGCACTCACCGCCATTACCATTACAAATTGCAACGCCTCCATTATTTCCATCCCTCGCCACAGCATCATTCCAAAAGCAATCGCCGCCATCACTACGACCGCGATAATAATATGCGACACCAGTTTCGCTATCTTCACCTGAACAGGACTCAATGTCACTGTTTCACCTGCGAGCTTCGCAATCCGCCCATACTCAGTATCATTCCCTGTCCTGATCACCAACATCTTAATGGATCCCGCCAATACAAACGACCCCGCAAACACCAAATTTGCCTGCTCATAAGTCTTTTTCGACCCCTTCATCACATCAGATGTCTTGTCCATCGGTCGCGATTCTCCTGTCAGAATCGCTTCATCCATCTTTGCGTGTGCCTCGTATAACACTCGTCCATCCGCTGGTACTTTATCTCCCTCCGACAAGAACACAATATCGCCAGGTACTAGTTCTGCTTGTTCTACTGTCACCCTCACGCCATTTCGCATCACATCTACCTGTCCTAGAGATTTTTTCTGCAGCGACCTGAGAATCCTACCTGTTGAAAACTGCTGCACCCATTCGATTATCGCGTTTATCATAATCGTCACGCCAATCACTATTGCTTCTAGGTGATCTCCTTTGATTAAGCTCAAAATCATCGCACCCAAAAGCACCGCCATAAATACATCCCAAAACGGCTTCAGGATCTTCTTCCATAGCGGATCTGAGTGAATATGCAGCTCGTTTTTTCCATACTCTAACTGCCGCTCTAGCACGTCAATATCCGTCAGTCCATCTGCCCGATCCGTCCGAAATTGTTTAATCAGCTCTTCGGCTGTTTGGTCATAGTAAAGCATTACCAATATCCTACCAGATCTCGTTCATCATCAAAACCCTTCACCCCCAAATTACTCAAATATCCCACCATTACCACCTCTCTATTTCCAATTTTTCCGCGCCAACATCGCTTTCAGATTTATCTTCGACGAAAACTCAATCGCTCCCTTTTGAAATAACCAAATCGCCAACCACATCGCAAGTATTGCCGAGATCACCAAAATCCCCAGCCCGATCATTCCATCGATAAAATTCAAATTCCCAAAAGCATTCCTCATCAGTAGCGTCAGTGGCGACGTCAACGGGAAAAATGACAGAACTCTCGTTATGAGATCTGGCGTACTCGCCATTATCGACCCAATTACAAACATCGGCGCAAACATCAACATCATCGCCACCCCGAAAAACGAATTCGCTTCTTTTGCTGTCGGTGTCATTGCACTTACCGCCACTAAAACCGCTATATAAAACAAATAACCAAATACTAGTAGCGCTAAACTCATCCCCACCGTCTGTGCGTTTACTACTATATCGATTGACCCCAACATATCACTCAAATATGCCTCTTCACCCATACTGATACGCTCGGCATTCATATAACCCGCGATCATTGGTGATAACATGATAGTTAATTGCAGGATAGCTAGAACTATCAGCGCCACGATCTTCCCTATGATTAGCGACCGAGAACTCGTCGTTGTCAAAATCATCTCCGTCACGCGATTTTCTTTTTCTTCTGTCGTACTTGCGATCGCCTGACTTCCAAAACTCGAAATCAAAAGGAAAAATATAATTGCTGCAATTGCTGGAATTACTGCTCGTCCAATCAAATTATCCTCTTCACCGTCAATAAACGCCATCGTTTCCCACCCCACTGTCCCGCTCAAAATCGCCGCTTGATTTTCGCCGACATCTTCCAGCGCCGCTGCCGCCAAAAGCCCGCGTATCTTCACACTAAAATCATCAAACAACCCTCTAGATTCAGTATGTGTATAAATCCGAATCACATCCTCTGCTAGGTTTTCTGGTACATGATAAAACACATTCACTTCACCCGTACGTACTTTTTCGATCATTTCTTCCGCATCTGTTACTATAGTCGCTCCGATCTCCGCCAAAACTGTCTCATCAAGCATCCCCGACTCATCCATCACCGCTACGTTCATCCCTTCCATTTCCACTCCGTCTAACAGCGACTCTGTCATCTGTGCGCTACTCAGCATACTTACGCCTATCATTCCGATCATCAACAGCGGTGTCGCTAGTGCCGAAATCCAGAAAAACGGCTTCTTCAGCGTCCTCACGATCTCAAACTTAATCACATTTCCTAAATTAAACATGTCGCGCCCCTTGCTCGTTATAGATTTTCACAAAAATATCATCCAAACTTTTCCCTCCGAACTCCTTTTTCACTTCCGCTACTGTCCCGTACGCCCGTGCCTTTCCGTCTTTTAGTAGGATGATCCGATCACATAATCGCTCTACCTCATCCATGTAATGTGTCGTCATTACGATCGTCGCTCCGCGTGCATGTTGCTCGTCAATAACCTCCATCAGAAGTCGCCGATTTACAGGGTCAAATCCCTTAGTAGGTTCATCCAAAATCAAAAGGTCTGGATCATTCATTACACAAAGTCCGAGCTGTACTTTCTGCTGCTGCCCCCCTGATAATTTATCTAGTCTCGTCCTCGCCTTATCCTCTAGTCCTACACGCTCCAAGTACTTCAGCGCCCATTTGCGTCCATCTTTCATTCCTTTAAGATCCCCGAAGTACCCCATAACATCAATCACCGACTCTTTTTTATATAGTCCTCGTTCTTCAGGTAGATATCCTATCTTCATCTTCCCACACGGACTAAATTTCTCGCCCCCCACTAGTAGTTTGCCTTTTGTTGGCTGGTACAGTCCTAGTAATGCCCGTATCGTCGTTGTCTTCCCGCTCCCGTTCGATCCCAGTAGTCCAAAGATCTCGCCTTTCTTCACGTCGAACGACAGATCTTCAATCACTACTTTCTCGCCGAACTTCATCCTGAAATCTCGTATTTCTATTATTTGTTCGTCTTTGCTCATGTCGTCGATTATATCACGATTTTCACTCGGTCGTCGCTCATGGTAAAATGCTAATTATGTTTGATCGAATCGTCCATAGAATTCTCGGCGTCCCATATCGCCTCCATGCTGGCTACGATCGCCAGGTCTCTAATCCTCGTGCTACAGTTGTCTTTATTCATGGTATCGCCACCGACTCCGCTTCATGGGAAAATATAATCAAAGATGTCGAGTCTAAGCCAGAATTCGACGATGTTCGTCTCGTATGTCTCGACCTTCTCGGTTTCGGCGACTCGCCTGCCCCTGAGTGGTCGCAGTACAGTACAAAAGACCATGTTCGCTCCATCGTCAAAACTATGAAAAAGCTTCGCATTCAAAAACCCGCTATTATAGTAGCGCATTCCATGGGTGCTCTTCTCGCCACTGAGTATGTCGCTAAAAACTTTCACCCTGTCAAAAAAATGCTCCTCGTCGCTCCTCCTTTTCTTCACCCGAAGCAACACAACCAAATCGACAAAATTTACAAATCAGTCTTCAATTTCATCCGCAAATACCGCCAAACTCGACCCGTTCGCTTTATAGTAAAAGCCCTCAGTCGCTACTCCACTGTCCGCCCCAAGTACTTCAGTACTCGCGCTTTTGATCGTTCACTCGACAAAGTTATTATTAATGGCAAAATCTGGCACTCTGTCGCTGCTATCGACATCCCAACTATCATTATCGCAGGGGTTTTAGATCCGCTGATCGCTCGCGCTAATATCGCGAGAGTATCTCGCAACCCTCACATCACCGTCGTCACTAAATTCACCAGTCACGACATCGTCGGCCCTTCCCGTCATCCCATTGTCGAGCATCTCACAGACATGGTTAGGTCTATCAAGTAGCTCTCCGCATGCTACAATTAGTCGCATGAAAATTTCAGAATACAACTACGACCTCCCAGAAAACCTCATCGCCAATCACCCTCCCGAGATTCGCGGTCAATCTCGCCTCCTCGTCCTAGATCGTCAAACTGGTGAAATAAAGGACAGAAAATACGCCGACCTCGCCAATCTACTAAACCCTAGCGACCTCATCATTCTCAACGACACAAAAGTCATCAAATCTCGACTCTTCCCGATCAAAAAGTCCAGCGGTTCTCGTCGTGAGATCATCATTCTCGAACATCACGCCGACACCGACTGGCATCGCCATAAAATCCTCTACCGTGGCAGACTAAAAACAAGCGACATTCTCGTACTAGACCAACACGAACTCGCTGTCGACGATATTCTCGGCGATGGTCTCGCTATAGTTTCCAGCAAAACCAACTTACTTCAGTTGGCCGACGAATTCGGCACTGTCCCACTTCCTCTATATATGAATCGCGACGCTGACGAAACCGACATCGACCGCTACCAGACAGTCTTCGCCGATAATAATAAACAAGGCTCCGCTGCCGCTCCTACCGCCAGTCTCAATATGACTGACGACCTTCTCGCTCGTCTGCGCGAAAAAGGCGTCCAGATAAAATACCTCACTCTCCATGTCGGCCTCGGCACTTTCCTTCCTATCCGCACCGACCGCGTCGAAGACCACGAGATGCATTCCGAGCATTACAATGTTCCCACAGACACTCTCACCGCCATTGATTCCACAAAAAAATCGGGCGGCAAAGTTATCGCTCTCGGCACGACCGTCTGTCGCACTCTCGAGCATTTTGCCAACACAAAAGAGCCTTTCGGCGAAGCCGACATTTTCATATATCCGGGACACAAATTCCAGATCGTCGACGCCCTCCTCACCAACTTCCACACTCCTAGGTCTACCGTTCTTATGCTCGCCGCCGCTTTCGCTACCTGGCCCCACCTCAAGTCCGCCTACGACCATGCCATCGCCGAACAGTACCAATTTCTCTCATACGGCGACTCCATGCTAATTAAATAACGCCTCGAGTTGAGGCGCTACTTAATACGAAAAGGATCGCTACTTCTTCGCCTTTTTCTCCTGGTCGTCGATATATTCCTTAATTTCGCGCATCACGTCATACGGAGCTACGATATGCCGGAAGTTATACGGATTCGTTTCGTCCGAACTTGTTGACCCGCCGATCGGCGAACTCGGGCTTCCAAACCTCAGCGCTCCGGTATTTCTCCTCAGCAACTTATCGGTCACGCCGACATTCACAACTGTCGCTGTTAAGTGTTTATAATCCAACGTCTTATAGTCGATTCCGATCATCCCACTCCTCACTAAAATCCGCTTGTTTGAGTATCCATATAGTCTATTCTTGTATTTCAGTGACCTCAAAACAATCTCTATAATCAATACTACTATCGCTACCACCGCGATCATCCACGCCGCGATATCTATCCTGAAAATACTCCATTCCCAGTCCCATTTCACAAAACCAATCATCACAAAGATCAATATCGCCATATCTACCACATATCCCACTACGTGCCAAAACCAAAACCTCACCTTGTCAGGCTTCCAGGTTTGGATAATTTTCTCATCTCGCTCTAGTATGTCATCAAATTGCACAGCCATTTTTATCCCTCTCGTTATTAAATTTCCGCCCCCAAGTCACACTATTTCTTCTTCGACACTTTCTTGTCTTGCGTGTCGATAAATTCCTTAATCTCTCGCATTACGTCGTACGGCTTTTCGATATGTGCGAAATTATATGGGTTTGTCATTTCTGTACTTGACCCGCCGATCGGCGAACTCGGACTGCCGAATCGAATTGATCCAGTATTTTGCCTCACGATCTTATCGATGACTCCGACATTTACTACAGTCGCCGTTAAGTGTTGAAATTCCAGACTCTTATAGTCTACTCCAATAATCCCACTCCTCACCAAAATTCGCTTATTTGTATATCCATATAGTCGCTTCTGGTAATATAGTCCACCAAAAATCCTCACCAAAACAAACGTCAATACAACCACTCCTGTCGCGATCGCAAACAATATCCAAAACAGCCTCGAATCAAAAGTCTCGCCCTCTTCGGGAGTCGCTCCCAGTAGTGCAGAGTACGCCCAAATCACAGAAATAAAAGTCACTAGCATCGTCGACGTCCAAAATTTCCGCTTATTCGGCTTAAATACTTTGACGATTTTCTCGTCCCTCTCCAGTATGTCGTTGAATTGCTCTTTCACCATGCTCTCCTTGGTTATTTGGTTTCAGTTTACCAAAATATTACTACTAGTACTAGATTTTATATCACCATTCAATCACCTTCTTACCCTGAGTCGCCAGCCACACGTTCGTCTGACTGAAGTGCTTACATCCGAAAAACCCCGAGTGTGCCGAAAAAGGCGACGGGTGCGCCGCCTCCAAAACCAAATGCCTGTCCGTATCAACCAAAACCTTTTTATTCCGCGCATCTCTCCCCCACAACAAAAACACCAGTCCTTCACATTCCTCATTCAGTACTCGAATTATCGCATCTGTGAACTGTTCCCATCCTTTTCCGCGATGGCTCCCCGCCTGTCTCGCCTCCACTGTTAGCGTATTATTCAAAAGCAAAACTCCCTGCTCTGCCCATCGAGTCAAATTTCCATTCTCTGGCATCTCTACGCCCACATCATCCCGAATTTCCTTAAATATATTCACCAAACTCGGCGGCACTTTTATATTCTTACTCACCGAAAAAGCCAGTCCATGCGCCTGTCCTGGTCCATGATACGGATCCTGCCCAATTATCACCACTTTCACCTCGTTCAAATCTGTCGTAAACGCCGAGAAAACTTGTTGTTTCGACGGAAAGATCGTCCGCTCCTCGTACGCCACTTTGAGGAACTCACTCAACTCCTTAAAATATTCCTTCTCAAATTCCACATCCAAGTATTTTTTCCAAGATTCATGCATTGTGTGTACTATTATATCATTCACCACCGAATTGACTTCACTACGTGCTGCTCGTACAATCACTTCATGAAGTCCGCCATAAATTTCGAGATCGACTCTCGTCTCCATAATTCCCTCGCCCGCACGGGTATCATTCAAACACCGCACGGCGAAATCAAAACTCCCGCTTTTATCGTTGCAGGCACAAAAGCCGCGGTAAAAGCCATGACTATCAACCAAATCTCAGACCTCGGCGGCCAATCCATCCTCGCCAACACATACCACCTAATTCTCCAGCCAGGATCCGACCTCGTCGCTGCATCTGGTGGGCTCGCAAAATTCATGGGGTTTGACGGTCCGACTTTCACGGATTCTGGCGGCTTCCAAATTATGTCACTACCAAAAGTCAAAATCACAGAAACAGGCGTCGAATTTCGCTCTCATATCGACGGCTCTAAACTCTCCATGACCCCCAAATCCTCAATGGTCGCACAGCACCAGATCGGCGCCGATATCCACATGGCATTCGACTACCCTGTCGGTTATGGAGACACAGACACAGCTCGTGCAAACGCCGAAAAAACTTTAAAAATTACTCACGACTGGGCGCTTCAATCTCTCTATCATCATCAAAAACTCAACCAAAACCACGAGAAAAACCACGAACCGCTCCAAGCTCTCTACGGTGTTGTTCAAGGTGGTGAGTTCCAGGACCTGCGTGAAGCAAGCGCTAAATTCTTCGCCGAACTAGACTTCGACGGCTACGGTATCGGCGGTATGTATGACGCTCGCAAATGCGAAAACCTACTCGTCTTCCAAAACCAGATCCTCCCCGAGTCAAAGCCTCGCCACTGGCTGGGTATGGGCGCCGAGCCGATCGACCTTTTCGTCGGTATAGAAAACGGCATCGATACTTTCGACTGTGTCGCCCCAACCCGCCAAGCCCGCAATGGCGCGCTATATACTTACGACGGTCGCATCAATATCACTAATGCTAGGTTTACTCGTGACTTTTCGCCCATCGACTCAGAGTGCGACTGCTACACTTGCGCAAACTACACCAGATCTTACATCCAGCACCTCTTCAAAGCCAAAGAAATCCTCGCCTGTACTCTCGCTAGTATTCATAATGAACGCTTTGTCGTCCGCACAGTGGAGCAGATTCGCGATTCTATCACCAGTAACACTTTTCACGAGTTCAAAGAAGCATTCCTAAAACGCTACTACTAGTGTATAGTAAGATCCATGAAATCAATCAGTACCATTGACATTAGCACCAAAACCCTAATTAAATTCTGGCTGATTCCTGCTGTCCTTATTCTTGTAGGTATAATTCTCTACAGTGCGCGCGTAGCTTTGTTTATTGTCGGATTCTCTATCTTTCTCGCAATTGCGTTAAATCCTGCTGTTAGTAGGATCTCTCGTCTTTTTCCTGGTCGCAACCGCGCCCCTGCCACTGCAATCGCATATATCTTAATCGTGACTATTATTGGTTCTATTATTGTTGTCGCCATACCACCTATCGTTAGTCAGGTCGCTGACTTCATTCAGACAGCTTCGGTTTCGCTCGGCTATGTTATCTCTGACCTTAGTTACTTCAGTGCCTCCGTCGAGCAGTATGGAATCCAGGAAATTCTCGATAGTGTTCTTGCTTCTCTTCAACAATCTTCCGCTCACTTCGCCCAGAACATCGGATCTACCGTAGTGAGCGGTGCTAGCTCAATTATCGCAGGCGCAACCGCCACAATTCTCGTCATTGTTATTACTTTCCTTATGTTGATTCAGGGTCCGAGCATGCTCGACAACTTCTGGGATAAACTCGGTACAGACGATAAGCGTGCTGTTCGCGCTCGCGCTATTTCACGCAAAATGGCAAAAGTCATATCTAACTTCGTTAACAACCAACTTCTCATCGCTCTTATTGACGGATCTTTTACAGCAATTGCTATCTTTGTCTTTAGCTTCGTGTTCGGTGTTCCGATCGGACTAGTTATTCCATTAGCTCTCATTGCTGCTCTTCTTAGTCCTATCCCTATGTTTGGTACTATTATTGCTGGTGCTATCTCAGCAATCATGGTCTCGTTCAGTAGTATTCCTGCCGCAATTATCTTTGTTGTCTACTTTACTGTCTACCAGCAAACCCAAAACAATATCATTTTCCCTGCTATCCAATCGCGCACTGCACAAATGCCAGTTCTTACTGTACTTGTTTCGGTCACGATTGGTGTCTATATGTTTGGTTTGATCGGCGCAATTATGGCTATACCGTTCGCAGGCTGCGTAAAGGTCCTCGTTGACGAATTTGTCACACCTAAAAAACCCAAAAAACCTACTCCAGAACCCGCCGCCAAAGCTCCAGTCAAAGCTTCCTAGCTGCCATACTCCCAGAGAGTTCGGTTTAATGCATCTCGAAGCACTATTCCTTCCGCCTCAATCTCTTCCCTTAACCGGTCTGCTTCTTTGAAATTCTTTTCTGTCCTTGCACGCTCTCGTGCTAGGATCTTCCGTTTTAAGTCTTCATCGATATCTGGCGTTGTTTCGATCAAATCAACGCCTAGCGCTCTCTCTACGAACTCCAAAAACCCTACTAGCGACTTCTTACTTACATTCTCTAGATTCGAGCTCTCTAGTTTCGTAAACACTCCATCAATCATCGCGAGCGCTAATGGTGTATTGAGATTATCGCTCAGCGCTCCTGTAATCATTCGCGGTACTGTCATTAGTTCTGAATTCTTATCCGTATCACGTACTACAGTATCGTTAATTTGATGTCGCAGCGCCGCCGCATTTTTCCATGAGCGCAACCGATTCTTTGCCGCCTCTAGATTTTCAAAACTAAAGTTTCGTTCCGACTGATAATGCCCCTGTAAAACCCACATTTTAAAATCTTCGTGTGAAAACTTCTTACGATTCAGGTCATCCAGCGTGTAGATATTCCCTAGACTCTTACTGATCTTCTGTCCGTCTACCGTAATAAAATCACAATGCAACCAGTAGTTCGAAAACTTCACGCCATTCGCTGATTCACTCTGCGCGATCTCGTTCGTGTGATGCACTGGTATATGATCAATCCCTCCTGTATGTATATCAATAGTGTCACCAAGTTCTTTTTTGATTATTGCCGAACATTCGATCGCCCACCCTGGGTATCCCATAATTACCTCATCGCCATCCAGTAGTTCGACTGGCGTTTCCCACTGCATATCATGTTTTTCACCAGGACGCACAAACTTCCATAGCGCAAAATCCGTCACATTTCGTTTCATCTCATTAAATTCCACCCTTGCCCCCGCTCGTAGATTCTCTAAATCCAGTTTCGCAAAATCTGCATATCGCGCAAACTTGCTCGTGTCGAAATAAATCCCATCATCGATCTGATACGCAAACCCTTTCTCTTTCAGAGTTGCTACCATTTCCAAATTCTCCTCTATGTAATCCGTCGCTCGCGCAATTACCGTCGGCTCCAGTAACCCCAGCTTTCGGAAATTCTTCAAAAAGTCAGCCGAATAATACTCTGCCACCTCCCAAACAGTCTTCTCCGACAATCTCGCCCCCTTCTCCATCTTATCCTCCCCCTCGTCTTCGTCAGAAACTAGGTGGCCTACATCTGTCATATTTAAAACCCGCCTCACTCGATAATCATGTAGCTCCAGCGTCCGCACTAAAATATCCCAGTATATATACGCCGTATAATTCCCGATATGCTGATAACTATAAACCGTCGGTCCACAAGTGTAGATCTTTACGTGACCCTTTTCGATCGGCTCAAAATCAACTACTTTTCTCTCAGGTGTGTTATATAGCTTCATAATCTACATTCTATCACAGCTGTAGAGTTAAGCGTTTTCGGAATCTCTATTTTCCAGCGCCTCCCCCACCACTCTCACCAAATCCCGCAAAACCTCCTCATATCCCATATCATAAACCCGAAACCCACTAGCCCTCTCATGCCCTCCACCCCCAAAATACCCCGCAATCATCCCCGCCACCGGTGCCTCACTCCGCACTTTCCCTGTCAACTTCCCATCCGGATAAGTCTTTATCGCCACCGACACCTCCACTCCCTCCACTAGTCTCAACTCCTCCTGTATTAAAACGTTCGGATTATATTGATCGCTATACTCCCGTATCTCCTCCCACGGAATATGCACCACCGCCAACTTCCCATCCAAAAAATACTCCACCCTCTCAATCAACTTCCCCTTGTACGCGAGAATCTCCCGCGATTTCTTCATCAACGCCCGCCTCGCCTCCTCCAACTCCACTACATTCGCCCCCAGATCTATCAACTCCGCACTTACTCGGTACGTCTCGCTCGTTACATTCTGCGACGCCAGTCCTAGCGTATCTGACATGATCCCCGCAAACAAACACCTCGCCGCCTCCGCATTCACCGCCCACTTCAGGTCTTTAAATATCCTAAATAACAACTCGCAAGTCGCCACTGCCTCCTCTAAAATAATCTCCGCCTCAAATTTCAAATCCGGCTCCGCATCCATATGATGATCAATCACCAAAACCGACCTCGTCTCCAAAACATTCCGAATCGCCGCATCATCCATTAACTTCGACAACAAAACGTCCGCCGCCGTATCTACGATCACCACCAAATCCGCCTTAAAGTAAAAATCCGACGAGACTCGACTCCACCCCTCCATATACCTCAAATACTTCGGTATATCCACCGGACAATACAAATGAACTTCCTTCCCTAAATCCCCTAAAACCTCCTCCAGCGCCAACGCCGACCCCAGTGAATCCCCATCAGGATTCTCCGCCTGCACCACCAAAATCTTCTCCGCACTATCCACCATTTCGCGCAATTTATCGTACATACCTAATGCCCTTGCTTGTCTAGTGACATAAACCTCAGCCGCTCCGGATGGAAATACAGTTCTATTTTTCCTGTAGGTCCATTACGATGTTTCGCGATAATCAAGTCAGTAATATTCTGCCGATCTGTATCCGGATTATAATAAGCCTCCCGATAGATAAACATCACAATATCTGCATCCTGTTCGATAGATCCCGACTCGCGGAGATCCGCCAATTGCGGAATCTGCGGCGACCTCGACTCCACCGACCTACTCAACTGCGACAAGGCGATTACTGGCACATTCAATTCCCTCGCAATCAGCTTCAATCCACGCGAAATCTCACTCACTTCCTGCACGCGATTTCCATCGCTCCGTCCACTTCCTTGCATCAACTGCAAATAATCAATAATCACTAGTCCTAAGTCCGAATCGTGCGCCGCCCTCCTAGCTTTCGTCCTCATTTCCATCACTGTCATTCCTGGCGTATCATCTATATAGATCGGCGCCTCTGCCAACTCTCCCATCGCTTCACTGATCTTACTAAAATCTTCATCTCCCAAATTCCCCGTCCTGATATTCCAACTATCCACCCCAGACACATCCGCCAACATCCTATCTACCAGTTGTTCCTTACTCATCTCTAGGCTGAAAAACAACACAGACTTGTGATTGATCGTCGCTATATTGTACGCCAAGTTTGTCACTAAAGTTGTTTTACCCATCGCAGGTCGCGCCGCCAAAATGATCAAATCAGATTTCTGTAGTCCTGCCGTCTTATTATCTAGATCGCGATACCCAGTCTTCACTCCACGCAGCGCCCCCTTGTTTTTGTGTAATTCCTCCAGCCTATCAAAACTCTCCGTCAAAATCGACTCCATACTCACGAGGTCATTCTTCAGGGTTGCGTCAGATACACTGAATAACTCTGCTTCTGCTCGCCCCAGTAGCTCTGTAATTTCCCCATCTTCATCGTAACTCAACTCTGCGATATCTGCGCTCGCCCGGATCAGCCTCCTTCGCACTGCACATTTCGCTACGATATCCGCGTAAGCTTTAGAGTTTGCACTCGTTGGTACATAGTTCGTCAGCTCCGCTAGGTATGTCGAGCCGCCCACTTTATCGAGTTCTTTTTTCTTCTTCAGACTATCAGTCAGTGTTAGTAGATCCACAGGTTTATGTGTTTCGTATAGTCTCATCATCGCCGCATAGATCAGCTCATGACGCTTATCATAAAAATCTTTTACCTTCACAATTTCTGTAATATCGGGCAATACTGCCTCGTCAATTAAAATCGCTCCGAGTAAACTTTTCTCTGCATCTAGATTCTGTGGCGGCACTTTACCGCTTGCGTCAGTTTTCTCACTCATTAATTTTCACCTCTTCTCCTCCCCCCATTATAACAGCTATATCCGCAGCTACACCCTCACTCACTGGTTTTCCTTCGGCCAAAATCTCCAGCGTCAATCCTCCTGCATGTGTCTTCTCTAATTCTTCATGTAGAATCTGCTTACATTTCGCGCAGTCCAGTCTGTCACGATAAAACTTCGATTTTGCATAAATCACTAACTTTTCATCTGTAGTCGCTATCTCACACTTGCTTAATAGTGAGTAAAATGACATATGCCTACCTTTCACTTCCGCCAAAACCTCCTGCCAGTCAAACTTCTTTAAATCTTCTTGGCGAACTTTTTTCTTCGTTTTTTTTGTAACTTTTTCAGACTTAATATCCGCCGCCTCTGGTTTGTGTCCTGCTATACATTTATCCTCTCTTGTTGTCTTCACAAGCTCAACAGGTTTCCCGGTACTGCTTCGCGTCACAGGTACTTCGATCAGGTCGGTCTTCACATCTTCTGCGACTGCCGCTACTACTTTATACTCGTCACCCTGCGCCTTCTCTGTCAAGATAGTCAACAGCTTCACTTCTGGATAACTCGATCGCGCTACCTCTACTAATTTATCCGCCAAACTTAGTAATTCTGGTTTTTCTCCCGCCTGCCCTAAAACTACTTGTATTATCTGCTCCGCCACCACCTCTGGCTTAACACCCGTGTCGCCTAGTTCTTTTAATTTTCGCACCACCTTTTTTACGTCTCCTGTCCGATACTCACTAATCAATTCCAAGACCACATCATCCGCCGCCAGTCCTAGCGCACGCTCTATCATTTCCCGCGAGACCTCCTCCTCACCACCCACACTTGCAATTTGATCTAGTAAACTGATTGAGTCTCTAAAACTTCCGCCACCTTTTCTCGCAATCAATTCCAGCGCCTCATCCGAAATCAAAATCCCCTCCTCGCCTGCAATAAACCTCAAGTGCTTTACTATATCCTCTTGAGAAGCTAGTCTAAATACAAACTGTTGACTTCTGCTCACGATCGTTGCAGGTAGTTTATGTGCATCCGTCGTCGCCATTATAAATACTACATGCTCAGGTGGTTCTTCTAGCGTCTTCAGAAGTGCATTAAATGCCGGTTTACTTAACATATGTACCTCGTCGATAATATAGATCTTCTTTTTGCAACTCGTCGGCGCGATCGCTACTCTCTCTCGTAAGTTTCGTACGTCATCCACACTGTTGTTACTCGCTGCATCGATCTCGATAATATCTAGGTGTGTCGCCTCTTCTTCTGTGTATTCGACCCCACCGATTTCATGCGCTAAAATCCGTGCCACACTAGTCTTTCCGACACCTCGCGGTCCCGTAAATAAATACGCATGACCCACTCGCCCTTGCTTCAGCGCCGCTGCCAAAATCTCAGTCACATGCTCTTGTCCGACGACCTCACCTAAACTCTTGCTTCGGTATTTCCGATACAATGCTTTTCCCATACCACTTATTCTATCACCAAACATGCTAAAATTATTCAAAAGGAGCATCAAATGACAAAAGCAATCTGGCTAATCTCATACAAACTCAAAAAAGACTCGTCCGAGCAAGGCTTTCTCGCTGCTTCCAAAAAATGCCATAACGAAGTCCTCTCTAAAAAACCCGGCTTCGTTTCTTGGCAGGTCCTCAGACAAGAAGACGGTACTTACGCTGATCTGGTCACATGGGAATCCCTAGCTCACGCAGAAGCCGCCGAATCTGACCAAACCCCACCCACCGAAACCGCCCAGGCATTCTACGCCCACATAAACCTCCCTACCTGCAAATCCCGCCTCTACGAAATAATAGAGTCCCACTAAATTTTAGAACAAACTAACCTGTTGTGCGGGTAGTTCTAGGTCTCGCACTTCTGTCCCAATTTTCACTTCATACCCTAAAAATTTCTTCACAGCTAATCCTAGTAGGTCATCTCCATTCTTCACGATCAAAACCGACCCCACGCACGCTACCACATTCCCGCTAATCACTCCCAGCTCGCCCATGTCCACCAGCCCTCTCAAATTCCCCGCTTCGCCATAAAACTCATCCAAGCTTAAAACCTCATCACTCGCAAACTTCACCCCTACAGAGTCTTCGATTCTCATTTTGTCTGCTAGTAGTTTCTCTTTCGCTTTCTCGAAATCAAACGCCTCTTCTAATAATTCAATCTTCTTCGCAACTTGTAGATTCTCCAAGACCCCCTCCACATCTGCCACCTTCGCTTCGTATTGTCTCGCCACATTCGCCGACTTAAACTCCTCTAGCACCAGCGCCGCCCGCGCTCCTTGCTCCAGTAGTCTCTGTCGTGTTCGACTAGCCCGCGAAATTCCCACCTTCACGTACTTATCACTGAAATAAGCCAGATATAACCCATGCGCCTGCGCATTGTAGGATTCTTGCTGTGCCGAAACTTCACCCGCATGGTAAAATGCCGGATTAAACCCTGTTCGATCCATACATTTTTTACACTGCTCGTACTTTTTTTCAACTTCTGCATTTTCTGGACAGACGAAATTCTCTTTCGTTTCAATATCATGCCACCCCGTACAAAACCGCTTCGTCACGTCAAATTCCAGTGTTAAATTCTCTCCAAAAACCAATTCTCGTCGCACAATTTCACCATCCTCCACCACCATAAAATACGGCTTCCCTTCCGTATCAAAACTAAAATATGTCAAAATATTCATACTTCCAATACTACTACGAAACAAGTAAAAAGCGAACATACCCATCTAAAAACCGCCCCTTGTAGAGCGGTTTTTTAAGTCTCTAAATTTCGACTTCTTACAACGAAGCCTCCACCGCCGCCCACGTAGCATCGGGATTGTCTTCAGGTATGATAATTGTCACCTGATCTCCAGTGGCAATCTTAAAGTAAGTTACACTAGCAAGTAGAATCTTATACTCTTTTCCGTTCGCCTCCACGCAATACTGTCCGTCATGATTCACTAGCGTTCCGATAATCTGCTTTCGCGCTGTCGGTCCGATTTGCTTATAAATAAACCCACCATCATCCGCGATCGTCAGCTTTAGAATATCTCCTTCTACCAACTTCGACTTACTAGCGTAGTTTGCGGGTACTGGATAATTCTTTCCGTCAGGTCCGATCATGATCTGCCCATCAAATACCCCTTCCACTACCTTTCCGCTCGCCATATCTCCGTCCAGACCTGGTCGCACAGTTATAGCTTCGTCGCCAATCACACTCATTAGTAATTCTTTAGCTGCAGCCAAATTAACCTCTGCTTCTGTTATTAGCGTCTTTAACCTCTTTATTTGTTTGTCGGATAATTCAGACATACTCGCATCCTTGTCTGTTTTTGATTTAGTGATTACCCCCATTATATATCACCACCATAACCCTGTGTCAATGCAAAAATCATTAACTTGTGGAAAACTTTTCGCTCAACCGAGTTTATCCACATAAATAACAGACATCCTGCAACTTTTGTTGTCTTTTTGTCCAAAAAGCAAAAAGCGCCCTGTATTCAGGAGCGCTCCTCACTAAACAATTCAGACCAATCACGTTGAGCTAGCTTACGCCAACTCTACAGTCGCACCAGCTTCCTCGAGGGCTTTCTTGATAGCTTCAGCCTCTTCCTTTGGAGCTTTTTCTTTAATTACAGATGGAGCGCCGTCTACGAGAGCCTTCGCCTCACCGAGACCTAGACCAGTAGCTTCTTTCACAGCCTTGATAACTGCGATTTTCTGCGCGCCAGCATCCTTAAGGTTTACTGTGAATTCACTTTTGCTTTCCTCAGCCGCAGCAGCTTCACCGCCAGCAGCAGGACCAGCTACTGCTACAGCAGCTGCAGCAGGCTCAATTCCATACTCATCTTTCAAAATATTCTTCAATTCATTCACTTCGAGAACAGTCAACTTCGTCAACGATTCTGCAAGTTTCTTAATATCTGTTGCCATGGTTTTCCTTCCTAATTTTGCTAATTAAACTCTAGAGCTAAACCCTAGAAAAACTAATTGGTTGCTTTCGCTGAAACACCGTCGAGTAGTGCGTGCAAATTCCCAGACAGCGCGTTCGTAACGTCGTGTACTGGACTGAGTAGCTGCGCCACCACCTCTGCGATGAGCTGGTTTTTGCTTGGCAGTCCTGCGAGGGATTTAATTTCATCCTCGCTAAGTACTACGCCTTCAGCGCTAAATCCACCTTTAAGTACCAGTGCTGGATGTGTCTTTGCAAACTTATCCAAAACCTGTGCTGGAGCTACTTCATCCTCTGTCGAAACAGCGTACAAAAGTTGCCCACTTAGCGCACTCACGTCGAGATCTTTATATATATCAATTCCGCTCATTGCGACCTTCACGAGTCGGTTTTTCACAACTCGAATTATCACACCAGCTTCACGTGCACTTCGCCTCAGTTCTTGCATTTCTGCGACTGACAAACCTTGATAAGCGGCAAAAACAGTCATTTTTGCCTCACTCATCAACCCTGTCATATCAGCAACCAAAGTCTGTTTTTTATCGCGTGTAATTGCCATAAAATTCCTTACTTTAGTTTGATTTTATGTTCGCCATCGAGGTCTCTCTCGCCAGCAAACACGTTTGATTGGTCGAATTGTTAATGTTTTGCCGTCTATAGAAACAAACGACATGTCACCTCTAACAAAAGATTTCCTCGGTAGCAAATTAAGATTCGATTTCTCTCCTCAGCCACTGTCTTTGGTAACTACCCGATATTCTACCTCACTACCACCTAAAAATCAACCCCCGCACCAGTTAGTGGGATTATTTATCGTCTAATTTCCAACTCGATTTCTAGCGGCCACGGATTTGGCACACATCCTCGCAAGTCCATCGACTGTTGCTGCATCAGCGGTGCAGGTAGTCCGGCTCCCTGACATACGTGTTCATTGTCAAACCAGCCCAGCCAGTGTCCTACTTCGTGATTTATCACCATTCGCCGATAATCCAGCATATTCCCACCCATACCAAGCCACGCCGCCACACCTTCTCTCCATCGCATCTCATTAAAGATCACCCAGTCACCCACTCTACAACTCCAATCTACCGAACATCCCAAAGAAAATTCAGGTAATAACCTCGCCTCGCTCAACACAAAAATAAAGTCACATCCGCTCTCTACTTGCACAAAATCCGCGCCAGCTCGTCGCCAGCCCCGTTCGTCTCTCAGTGTTTCGTCTAAAATTATTCGAAACTCCCCGAAGTCACTCGCAACACTCCCTCTAGTTTCTACACAGTAACTAAATCTCCTCATCCCTGGTACTGTCGCCTCATTCCCGACTCCAGTAGACTCCTCATTGTTCGGCGATTCGGGCTGATCAATAACTCCGCTACCATTCTCGCCTCCACCCCGTACATCTTCTGCGTCGTCACTTAGACTACTATTACTACCACTAGAGTTCTCTTCATAATCCCCGGTAATCACTCGCCACTCCCCTCTGTCGCTATTCAGCACCGCCCAGGCTACTCCGCCCATCGCCAGCACCAAAACTAAACACACCGCCCCGATCAGTAATTTCTTTTTCATTTTACCTTCGCCTGTTTTCAACTTGCGATTAAATTTCATAATTTCGCCTCATTATATCACGTCATGCTACAATATCTCTATGTTATCGATCATCACTGCCATCGCCCGGAATAGTGTCATCGGCAAAGGCAACGAACTCCCATGGCATCTTCCTGCCGACCTTAAATATTTCAAAGAAACCACTTCGGGAAAAACCGTACTCATGGGTAAAAACACTTACGAATCCATTCTTGGTTATCTCGGCAAACCTCTCCCTAATCGCAAAAATATCGTTCTCTCCGACATCCCGATCGACGACCCTAGGATCACCGTCATCACTTCTCTCGATGAAGCCCTCGCACTCGCCAAGTCCGACGACATTTTCATTATCGGCGGTCGTATGGTTTATCAAACTTTCCTTCCTCTTGTCGATCGACTATATATCACTTGGGTCGAGTCCGATATTGACGGCGACGTCCTCTTCCCTGAGTTTGACCTAGATAAATTCGCCGAAATCTCCACAACCAAATACCTAAAAGACGCTAAAAATCCCCACGACCTCACCTTTGCTATCTACGAGCGTGTAAATAAATGACTCCAGAAACCATCCAAAAATCCCTCGCCTTCTACGACATCACCCCGCTCAAAATCCACCCCGTCCAAACAGGCTACCGCAACAAGTCCTATCACATTGAAACCTCAGACGACCAAAACCTCAATCTTATCTTCTATAAATCCGAGCCAGATATTCTCGCCCGCATTAAGCGCACCGACCATCTAGCGCAAATCGCTCACGACCAAAACCTCCCAGTCCGTCACCTCGCTGATCCTCGCACCCTCACTCTCAGGTCCAAATCCAAAACCACCTACGCTCGCCTCTATCATTATCTTCCAGGTCGCACTATCGCCTGGGAGATGTTCTCTATGAAACATATCAAACTCCTAGGTCAAGCCATGTCTGACCTCCACTTATCCCTGAAAGATACAAGAACCATCGACCTCCCTCTCGCTACCGACGAACTTATTACCCAACTCGCTTATATGCAAAAATACTTCACCGACCCAGGTGTTACCTCCGCTATCTCTATAAAACTCCATCTCCAAGTCCTCTTAAAAATCTTCCCTACCCTCCAGAAAACCCTCATCGAAACCACAAAACTCCCCGCCCAGCCCATCCATCTCGACCTCGTTCGCGGCAACGTTCTTTTTATGAATATCTCGTCAGCGTCGACGCGCGACACACAATTCGCCACGTCGTATTACGCAGGACGGCGAGTATTTAGCGACGAAACTCGTGACGACGAGCTTGAGGAGTGGCGACGGGACGAATGTAGTGCCGAAGCGTCTAATTGGTCTATCGGTAACATTCAGCTCACAGGCCTCATCGACTTCGAGAAATCCGCCCTCGGTCCACCTATCCTCGACCTCGCCCGCACCTACGCCTTCCTTCTCGCCGACTGTGCTCATAAAACCGAACAACAGATCCACAAATACCTCATCCACTCCGGCTACAACAAGCGCGGCCGCTCTCAAATCCATCCAAATCCAAAACTTTTTACTCAACTCGTCAACTACTTTCTTATCCACGACTTCTATAAATTCCTCGCTCATAACCCCTACGAATCTCTTGCGCGAAACCACCACTTCCTCCGCACGCGCGACCTCCTTCTTGCCCGCAAGGTTATCACCACCAAATAATATTCTTGCCCCTCACTGCAAACCATGTTACGATAAACCCTAGGTACTACTAGGAGGTAAAAAGTATGTCCAGCTTGACGTGGAAAAAACGACTGATTGATCAGAGCGACCTTATGGAACTCGGTGAAAAAATCCGCGCCAAAGGTCAAAAAATCGTCTTTACTGCTGGCAGCTGGGATCTTGTTCATCCGGGCCAATGCCGCTATCTTGAGCGTGCAAAAGCTCTAGGAGACATTCTAGTAGTCGGCGTTGTCGCAGACCGCGCCATCTCAAAAGTCAAAGGCCCAAACAAGCCAATTCTCAGCGAAAAAATCCGCGCTGAGGTTCTCACTTTCCTTCGCTCCGTTGATTTTGTCACTATCGTCCCCGAGCCATCCTGCCAGCCCTCGCTCGGCCTCTTAAAACCCGACACTTACGTCACAGTCAAAGAAGATTGGACCTCAGACTACAAAAACACCAAAGAATACAGGACTGTCACTAGTTACGGCGGCGAAGTTATCGTCGTTGACCGTCAGTCATCAAAGATCTCAACTTCTTCTATCCTCGCCCGTGCTATCGGCGGTCAACTTTCAGACACACTAAAGGACTATATGCAGTATCGCAAAGAGCCACTCAAGGAATAATCCATGCCCACACCCAAAAACAAAAAGCTCACCGCAGCCGAAAAACAAATCATGTATCGCGACGCCAGAATCACTGGTAAATATGACAATATTTGGCAAACTGTCGGCAAATGCTGTTTCTGCGACATGCGCGACAAATACATCTTCCATGAAGAAAATGGTATCGTAATGACCGTTCCTCTCTATGCCTATATCGACGGCCAGATCCTCATCGTCCCTCGTCGTCACGTCCGCTCCGTCAAAGACCTCACTTTAGAAGAATGGGAAACGATCCGCAAATTCATGTATCTCGCTAAAAAACTCATCCGCGAAGTTCACGGCATCAAAGGCGTCCAATATATCCAAAAAGACGGCGCGACCGCTCAGGCTACCGTCCCTGATCATATCCATTTTCAAGTCATGCCATTCGACGCCCCTGATCTATCTATCTGGAATTACCGTGCCCTCAAAAACACCCCCATCGAAAACGCTCAGCTCTATCACGACCAATCTGCCAAACTTACTAAGCTCGCTAAGCGGTTCTCGGCAAAATACCAAGAAAGCCTCGAGTAGCTACCTATCCTAAACGCGCTCATGATATAATATCCATAGAAGCCACACTAAACAAACACCAGGAGATTAAATGGACTCAGACGACCAGCCCAATAAGCCGCCAGCTATAAAAGGCTTGCGAATCGAGCCCTCCGTAGAATTTGCTGATACTTTCAAATCTTCTAAACCAAAGCAGAAGCCATCTGCCGGAGAATTGTCACCTAATCCAACTCCTACTATAATCGGTCCGCCAGCACGAGCAGACAATCTCATCATGCCGGACCCTATAGATTTTGATACCGAGCAAACACCAGCAATTCCCTTGGCCGACACGCCTACATTCAGTCCTTCAGCCCCGCCGCCAGTAACTACTACGCCCGCTCGAAATTCAACACATATCTCTAACTCGAGCAACGCAGCGTCATCCCCACTTTCAAAGCTTTCAAAAAAAGGTCTCATCATTGGTATTATTGCAGCTGTTACTTTACTCGTGGTCGGAGGCGGTATCGCAATATTCCTACTCTTCATCATACTCCTCAGTCGCACTGCTGGCGACACTAATCTCGCCAATACTTCTCAGGAAAACACCACCGACTATCCTCGCGAGTCAGATTTTAACCCTGACCTTTTCATTCCTTCACCTGATACTCCTACTTCTCAGGATCAAATTCCACCACACATCAACACCCCTCCTTCCACGAGTGAAGAGCTTATTGAAGCTATTGAAGCTCGTCGACCGATCAACTGTCAAGCTCCTATCGCGGGTGGTAGTATTCGATCTCGCATCCAAGCAAACGACGGACATTCTAGGGCTAGGATTACTACTAACTACATCCAAGGTATAGGTCTCATACTAGGCAATGTAGATATTCTCGTCACGCCAGATAGACTCTACTTATGGGGAAATGGCGGTGCATGGCACTGGGCGCACGATGGCGACGTTTCTATTTGGGAGCTAGTGGACGTCGTCGCGTCGTCAGATGACGGGAGGGTAGTATGCGACCTCGTTAATCCCAATAACTTCAACCCACCCCGACATATAAATTTTGTAGAATCCTGGTTGACGCTCGACGAGTTTCTACAGCGTTAATTTCACATCACTACTGTCGCGTCTTGCTGTGCTATAATACCTCCATAATCAGAGAGGTATCCATGTCATTATCCACGACCTTTATTCTCGCCCCTCGCGAGATGAGCGACATACGCGTTAAACAACTACTCAAAAAGTACCTCGCCCGCGGCCGAGTAGTTTTTGGTGTAGCCGAGGAAGAATTTATAGCAGGATTTGAAAACCAGCCTCAATTCAAAACTCTAAATCCTGGACTTATCAAATCTCTCGCCACTAAATCAAATGGCCACCTCGAGGTCTTAGAATATCCTCAGTCTAAATCTATAGAGATCATTAGCTCCCTCGACTTTACTCGCGCAGTCATCATCAACGGCTCATTTCATCGCTCCTTCCACCTCCGCCCCGAGTTCACCGCCATCCAATCTAAAGGCGCAAAGATCAAATATGAATCCCCTTTTGTCGACGAAGACGAGGCAAAAACCTACGCTACTAACCACGCCCCACCACCACAAAACCTCGACATCGAAATCACCGACACTTCCATCCAAAACCTCATCAAACAAACCTCCGCTCGCGCTTTCATTACTGATTTCCAGACCGCCGCCGCAGTTGTAAAAAACGGCAAAATCCTCGCCCTCTCCCATAACCTCGTCTCGCCATACGAAACTTATGCCTGGCATTTCGGCATCTCCCGCGAAAAACACCAATCCCCACCAGGTAGCTCCCAGCACTACGACGCCACCCACGCCGAAACCGCCGCCCTTATCCAAGCTGGTTCAGAATCAAACGGCGCTACGCTCTACCTCGGCACTTTCCCTTGCCCTCACTGCGCCCGCAATATCGCCACTGCAGGTATTTCAGAAATCGTCTACGAACACGACTACGGCGACCCATACAGCTACACACTTTTCGATCGCGCAAATATAAAATACAGGAGGTTTCATGAGTAAAAAGCACGTCCACCCCGAATATCAATATCTGCAGCTTTTGGCACGGATTCTAAAAGACGGCAAAACCAAACAAACTCGCGGCATCTGCCCGATCAAAACCGTCTTTGGCGCCCAACTCCGCTTTGACCTTCGTCACGGTTTCCCGCTCCTCACGACTAAAAAAGTCGCCTACAAATCCCTCACTCACGAGATGCTCTGGTTTATCTCGGGCAGTAACAATATCAAATACCTCAACGATAACAATGTCCGCATTTGGGACGGCTTTGCAGACGAAAACGGCGACCTCGGTCGTGTCTACGGTGTCCAGTGGCGAAAATGGCAGGGTCCGAACGGCGAAACTGTCGACCAGCTCGCCTGGGCAATCGACCAAATTAAAAACCACCCTCACTCAAAAGCCATCCTCGTTTCCGCATGGAACCCTGCTGAACTCGACGAAATGCGCCTTCCACCCTGTCACACTATGTTCCAGTTCTCTGTCACAAAAGGCAAACTCTACATGCAGCTCTACCAGCGCTCCTCCGACGTCTTTCTCGGCCTCCCATTTAACATCGCCCAGTACGCTGAACTTCTCATGATGGTCGCAAAAGTCACGGGTCTTGAAGCTCGCGAGTTTGTCGTCTCAATCGGCGACGCTCACCTCTACACCAATCAAATCGAAGCCGCAAAGGAACAGCTCCGCCGCAAACCTTACAAATTCCCCAAACTCATCCTAAACGGCGACCAAAAAACCATCGACGATTTCAAATTCGAGGATTTCGAACTCGTCGACTACAAATCCCATCCCACAATCAAAGCCCCAGTCGTCATCATCTAAATCAACTTACGACGTTAGCACGAACTCGACCATATTGGTCAAAAGCAGGCGTTTCGACCGCCTTCTCGTAAAACGGACAGTTCTCCAAATCAAGCGCTTCTTCGATTTCGCGCGGCGCTGGATCCACGAAAACCGCCGCCCCCAAGCGCCCATCCCGAATCGCCTCCTCTGCTTGTCGGATATATTCTCGCCACATTTCTTCCGTATGCGCCTGCCACTCAAACGACCTACTCGTCCCGACAACCCCACGCCCTGCTGGCTGAAACGCCTGAAACAACACCAGATCAATATGTCCGCCTCGATCCTCAACTGCCCGCAGCAGCTCATCCAAGTCCGCTCCATGATGCATATTCAAATTAATCGCAACCCGAAAATCTTTATCCAACTCCTTTTTAATCTGCGAGACATTCACAATCCCCTGCATCACTCGCTCATGAAAATCACACTCCGCGCCACTCGTAATCCCGCGACCTTCAGCCAAAACCGCATCAACATCACCCTCAGGCACTTGTCTCCAGATCGGGTCATCATCCGCCGCCCGCAACAAATTATCTAAATCCGCATTACCACTGCTCAACGTTATCGCAATTTCGTCTAGATCAGACCTCTCGATCAAGTCTCGCGCATATTCATAGTTCGCCAAATTTAACCCATTCGTAACTAGGCAAACTTCCCCCGCCACATCTTTCGACGCATTGATAATCTCCGGCAAATTATCTACAAGAGTCGGCTCTCCACCAGGTATCCAAACCTGCCCCAGTTTCTCTCCCTCCGGCAAAGATTCTTTAATGCACGCCAGTACGTTCGCAAAAGTTTCAGGCGTCATATCATCGCCCCGTCCGCACTCACTATTCATATAGCACGCCGGACACGTCCCCATATCGCATCGCGAAGTCGGCTCAATCACCAGAGCTTCAGGCACGCCATACTCGGCAGTATAATTACCCCAACCAGCACGAATCTCTTCTTCGTTTAGAGGTCGTTGTTCTCGTTCATAATTTTGCGCAAACGATTCAGGACTCACCATCTAGCCAATCTCGACAATCCGCTCCACCGTCACAACCACCGCGCCTTTTGCTGGTTCGCCATCATTCTCTGGCATCGCTTTCACTTTTTCTACCCACTCACCCTCCGCAAAATACTCAGCACACCCAAAGATCTTCACGCCCTTCCAGTCCCCGTCGAAGCACGCCAGACAAACCTTCTCATTCTCGCGGATATTCTCCACAGTCTGCTTCATATAATTATCCGTAATCAGTAGCTTATCTGAGTCCACGACCTTAACGTACGCCACTACTGCGATATTAGGTGTCTCCTCCCTCTTCACCGTTGCGACACTCATAGGATTACCCTCGACCAGTTTCCGATATTTCTCCAAATCTACGCTCATCATAATGTCTCCTTTCCGCTATTATATCATTTTTCACACCTCTGCAAAAATCACCCACGCCACCCATAGTAACTTCGCCAAAAAATCAACTTGCATTACCAGCAGCCTTTCGTCATCTCCAAGTGTCAAAAACACTACCGACGCGATTCTATATTAGTAGAAAGTCCCACTTATGCTATACTGGAACGAGATAAAACCATAGTAGCTTCATGAAAGGCTAAATATGTCGCCAGAAGACACATCTTTAAACGAAAATCAAACACCAGAAATCGAATCATCAGAAAATCAGCAGGCAAACCCACAGTCCCTCCAGCAGGACATCCCAGACACTGCTAGTAATAAATCTTTTACTGGACCTAGCGAACGCGAACTACTCCAGCAGCTCATCGAGCTCCAAAAACAAAACCAAAACCTCCAAGTGCGTCAGCATACCGAAAGTCTTGGGGGGTTGGTATCGTATATCGTCCTTTTTGTTATCGGCTCACTTAGTTATGTCGTAGCGTTCTTTGTCAGCTTCACAGCTATTATACTCGGAGGTGATCTAGGTCTAATAAATCTCCTCATTTCTCCACTCATCGTTATCGCAGCCGTCATGTCTATCGTTGCTATTGCAGGCAGACGCCGTCGTGCTTACCCATTAATCTACACCACTCTAGGTCTCTTTATGGCGCACTCACTATTCACGGGTATTCACAGTATCATATCAGCTATGAACACTCCCACTACCTCATGGGGCTTCAACACGATGGGTTGGGTTTTACCTTGGGCTCTCGCTGGTATTACTATTTCCGCCATCATCACAGGTACTCTCGCCATAATCCTTGCTAAAAACTCTCGTTTTCGCGAAATACTGGTTAAATAATCCCACTCATACCACTAGACTAGTCCGTAACGGTATTATATAATTGAGCCACTAAAAGGAGGAGTATCAAGTGAGTAAAGTACCATCATCACCCAAGCCCCCAGAGATCAAAATCAACGGCACTCAAACCATTATTGGTATCGTTGCTGTCGTCGGCGTTATCGCCCTTGCGATGTGGGGTCTACCCCGCTACCGCGTCTGGTCTGCTGAAATGACCGGCCGTGCAGAGCGCGCTCAGGCCGAGTTTAATAAACAAATCATCGTCATCGAAGCCGAAGCTCGCCTCGAAGCCGAGCAGCTCAACGCTCAAGCTGAGGTCGCTCGTGCAGAAGGCGCCGCTGAAGCTATGTATGCCGTCCAAGACGCCCTCACAGAAACATATATCCGCTATCTATGGGTTCGTATGATGGCCGACAACGAAAACATCATCTACGTACCTACTGAGGCTTCCCTACCTATCCTCGAAGCTGGACATCGTCCATCTAATTAGATCATCAACGACAAAAACAAAACAGACCTCCCGTGGGTCTGTTTTATCATTCAATCTCGCTTTTTCTCGCTAAGACTCATCCCGCTACCCAGTACATATGCTATCATTCCGCCGACTATAAACATCATCCCTCCTGTCGCCATCGCTATCATATCCGTTCCACTAAAGGTCACCACCGGGTCATTCGCCAGTGCCACCACAGACCCAACAAGCAGTCCAAGTACCACCGCATATACCCCCTTGCGATAATTCTTCATCAATCTCCCCATCACCCTCGCCGCCACTACAAATCCCACCAGCGCCCCTAATCCAAACGGCGCAACCACTGTCGCAACCTCCCCTAGTAGCTCCAAGTTACTCATATCTCTCAGATAGTCACCCACCATCGACACGGCCCGAATCACTAGTGGATAAAGTCCCATGAGTAACAACAAAAACGCCCCACTCAGTCCTGGTACTACCAGTGCTACCCCGTTTACTACGCCCGCCACAAATACCCAAACCACCATCCATATCCCCATCGCCGCCACTTCTCCTGTCTCAGCCCCCACACCAAGCGACATCACAAACAAAGCCACCATCGCGATCGCCGCCAGCACTCCCCTCTTCATCCCAATTTTCTTACCTCCTGCCCGTTCGTATGTCAACGGCATCATTCCGATCAAAAGCCCCATAAATAACATCATAGTCGGCACCGAGTGATTCGCCAACAACCAAATCATGACCGAACTAAAACCCACCATCCCCACCAAGACCCCTATCACAAACACCACCAAATATCTCGCACTCGCCCGCCAGTCCTTCCTAAAGCAATTCACTTTTTCCAGCAGCTCATCATAAAACCCTAGCGTAATCGCAAACATAGTAGAACTCACCCCTGGCACGATCAGAGTCACCCCAAACACTCCCCCGTTCAAAACGTTTCTCAAATCTTTCAGCATAGCTCTGTCCTCGCAACCACTTTTTCATAAACTTCCACATGCCCCGCCACCATCCTCTCCAGCGTGAACTTTTCTTCCACTCTTCTACGACACGTTCGCCGATCAATTTCACCAACTCGCCCCATCACCTCCGCGATCTCTTTCGCTGTACTCGCGATCAGTCCACTCACTCCGTCTTCCACGATCTCAGGGGTCGCCCCTGCACTAGATCCAATCACCGGTACTCCACACGCCAGCGCCTCAATCGTCACTATTCCAAAAGGCTCATCAAACACGCTCGGAACCACCAGTGCCTTCGCTCTGCGCAGAAACTCCAACTTCTCCTCTCCGCGCAAATACCCCACATACTCCACGCTTTCACCTAGCTCCGGCTCGATCGCTCGCGTCCAGTAATCATCCGCCGTCCCACCATAATGCTTCCCAGCGATCTTCAGTTTGACCCCAGTCTTTTTCGCCGCCTCCACTGCCAGGTGTACCCCTTTCGGTTCAATTATCCTTCCTAAATACGCAAAATAATCTCCACTCTCCTCAGAAAACTCATACTTGTCCAAATCCACCCCATGATACACATTTCCCACCCAGTTCATCTCTTCTGGCGCTGTTCTCCGCTGCGCCAAACTCATCGAAATATAATTCAAATGCTGATACCGCGCAAAAACCGATTTATATTTAATCAAAAAATTAAATGGATCATGATGCGTAAAAACCACCGGCTTCTCACACAGCCCCGCAAATTGCAACGCGATATCCTCTTCGTTTGTATAAATATGCACCAAATCAAACTCCCCCGCATTTGCCCGCTGATAAACATCTGAGATCAACTCCGCCTGCACCTGTCTTGCCATCCCCACAAACACCATCGAATGCTTCTTTAATAATTCCAAATACCCATATCCTCGCCCTTCCAGCTCTTTCTCAAACCCACTCATATCCGCCGTCGCATTCTTCACTCCACACTCCACTACTCCAGGTGTACACAGAGTTACGTCTACGCCTTTCTCTTCTAGCCCTTGCGCCAAATCAATCGCCAGCTCTCCAGGCGAAAAAATCACCCGCTCTCGCACTCCGTCATTTACAAAAATATGCGGCACTACCAGAGCCACCCGCATACGTCCACACGCCACGACTAATTCCTACTCAGCGTCTCGTTCGAGTTCTTCAGCTTCATCCTCGTCTAAGAAGCTCAAATCCAGCTCTTCGTCCGCGCCCTCTTCGCCATAGTAGCTATCTACGCTCTCTATAGCTTCTGTGTTTTCGACATTTTCCACGTTATCGCTCATATTTTCCTCCATTCTGTCTCAATTGTATCACGCCAACTTCTCACGTCAAATCACCATCTATTTTCAAAACCAAAAGCGACCCTCATCCACTAGACGAGAGTCGCCCCAGCTGCAACCAGAGACTAGTTGTAGGTATTCTCTACTTTGATGCTCGGTCCTTGACTTGTCGTCACGTAAACCGATTTCACATATCCACCCTTTATACTCGCAGGTTTTTGCGTCTTCAAGCTATCAAAGAATATAACTGCATTCTCCTCTAGCTTCTTCGCACCAAACGAAACCTTACCGATTCCAACATGCACAATCGCCTGCTTGTCCACGCGATACTCGATCTTTCCAGATTTTGCTTCCTTCACAGCTTTTTCGACGTCTGCCGTCACTGTTCCAGCTTTTGGGTTTGGCATCAGGCCTTTTGGTCCGAGCATTCTAGCGTACTTACCTAGTTTTGGCATATACGCTGGTGTCGCGATTAAAACGTCAAAATCAATCACTTCTTTATCTAATTGCCGTAGGAATTCTTCATCTCCTGCTACATCTGCGCCTGCTACCTTCGCTTTTTTCACTAGATCTTCTGGTGCAAAAACTGCTACACGTATAGTCTTACCACTTCCATTTGGTAGGCTCACTGTTGCACGGATGTTCTGGTCAGCCTGTCGTGGGTCTACATTCATGCGTACATGTACTTCTACTGTCGCATCAAACTTACTTGGATTTGTCTTTGTTGCAAGTTCCAGTGCTTCCGCTAGACCGTAGAGCTTCTCACTCTCAACTAACTTCGCTACTTCCTGATATTTCTTTCCGCGCCTCTCGATCAGCGGTCGCGTCACCGGTACTGGGCCACGTGCTTTTTCTTCTACAGGAATTGTAGCCGCTTCTTCCTTGCGCGCCTGTCGTTCTTCTTCTGCCTTTGTCTCTTCGACGACCTTCTTGCTTCGCTTCCCAGCCTTCGCAAAAGTTTCCTCTGTCACTTCTTCCGCGACAATTTCTTCAGCCACTTCAGGAGCGGCCTCTTCTTTCTTCACTTTATCGAGCCCAGAGAGTTTCAAGATCTCCGCCTCAATCTCCGCGATTGTATTTTTCGCGTTTAGTTTTGTCTCAGCGTCGAGCTTATTTAACTCCGCCAACAAGTCAGCTTTCTTAGCCATTACTATCCTTTCTGTGGTATTTGCGGCACTTTTCTTCAAGCGCCTCCCATCATTGATTTAACCCCTCAATTATACCTCTATTACCCCAGTAAGTCAACTTCTAATCGAAAACCGCCCTCTAGTAGAGAGCGGTCTTTTATTCTTTGGGGTCGACTAGCTAGTCAATCACCTCCACACCCATACTTCGTGCCGATCCTGCCACAACTTTCATCGCAGCCTCGACATCGTTCGCGTTCAATAGGTCCATTTTGACCTCCGCAATCTCTCGCAACTGAGCTTTCGTGATCTTGCCGACCTTCTCCAGGTTTGGCTTACCAGACCCTTTGTCGATCTTGATCTTCTCACGGATCAAATCATCTACCGGCTGCCCCAAACACTTCCAAGTAAATGTCCTGTCGTCATACACCTGAATATGTACAATTACATTTTTCCCGTTAAACTCTTTCGTCGCATCATTAAATGGATTAATGAAATCCATCATATTCAGCCCCCACTGCCCTAGCGTCGATCCAACTGGTGGCCCAGCACTTGCACGCCCACCAGGGACACGCAATTTCAAATTCCCAATAATCTTTTTTGCCATAATTTTCCTTTATTTTCTACTCGTTTCCGAGTGCGTAACTCCCCGATTCTACCACACCTTGCTTCACTACGCAAGAAGTGGTATAGTAGTATCAGAAGCGCTCGAATCAGAGCGTCAGTTCTTTTCCATACTTATTTTATTTAGATAGAGGTGATAATATGAATGTCCAAGATTTTCAACTAGATGGCTACAAAAACATTCAGACCAACCCAGGATCAACAGGAGAGTTGCGAGAATTATCACTTCTCGCTCGACTTCCTGTTCTCCTACACGGCGCAGATCATTCAGACGCACCGTCATTTGCTGAACGTCTTCGTGGTAGTATACGTATTACTATTCTTCATACAGGCGGCAGGCATCTATTTTTTCAAGGAGACTTTAAAGCGGCGGCATCATACAACCACGTAGGTCCTTTTGGCGACATTACTACTCGCGTAAAGAATACCTCTAGCAGAGTGCGCATAGCAACTGAGATTTACCTGAAGAAATACTATCAGGAGATCGAATATCGCAAAACTACAGAGTGTCCTCTCGGTAACAACTGGGAAGACGCAAGCTATATACCTATCTCTAATTACCTTATTAATCCCAG
The DNA here is from genome assembly GCA_009785325.1 of Candidatus Saccharimonadota bacterium. Taxonomy (GTDB): domain Bacteria; phylum Patescibacteriota; class Saccharimonadia; order Saccharimonadales; family Saccharimonadaceae; genus WQWN01. The sequence goes on along the minus strand of WQWN01000001.1, from coordinate 28,859 downwards.
TAACGCACTTCATTCCGATTTCGTCACCACTACTGTACTACTCACGGTTTATGAGTCTAGTTACGGACTTATTCTGATTGCATGCGACAGTAACTACTTTACAGGCAATAGGTGGTTTGAGTTGGATGTAGGGTTTGCTTATCTTGTTGAGAAACTCTTCCTGCACGACGACGAAGAGTATCTCATTGACTCTTTAGCGGCCCGCTCGCATAGAGTTTCTGCAAACACGCATAGAGCTGCCCGAAAAGGCTGGCATACACTTTCGTTCCGCGATTTTCCATACTACCCTCGTCGCCTCGACGAAATTCATTACAGTAATATGGACGAGTATCACAAGTGTAACAGGTGTTTCTTTAAGAAAAAGTATTACTTCGGCGAATAAAGTAAGCCTCAAACCAAAACCCGCCGCTACTGCAGAGGCGGGTTTTCTCGTGTCTAAATCGACTTACTGATTCAATTTCTTCACCTGAAGAGCATCCAGTTCAACTGGCGTTTCCCGCCCAAACATACTCACCATCACCTTCAACTTACCTTTGATCGCATCAATCTCCGAAATCGCCCCGTCAAAGCCCTTAAACGGTCCGTCGATGATATTTACGATCTCGCCCTCGTTGTAGTTGATGTCATATTTCGGATCTTCAACGCCCATCCTCTTCTTGATCTTCGCAATCTCCTTCTCGGAGACTGGCGTCGGCTGCGACCCTGTCCCTACAAACCCTGTCACGCCAGGCGTATTCCTCACGATATACCAGGTTTCATCCGTCAACTTCATCTCCACCAACACATATCCCTGGAAAATCTTCCGGTCCACCACTTTACGCTTCCCGTTCTTGATTTCGATCTGTTTCTCTTTTGGTACGATCGCGTCAAAAATCTTATCTGCCATCTCCACGCCGTTCACGCGCTGTTTGATGCTATCTGCTACTTTATCTTCGTAGCCACTATATGTATTTATCGCATACCATGCTCGTGAATCATCATATCTATTTTTTGTCATCGTCTATCCTTTCTATCCTAGCATCCTGTTAAATATCGTCGAAAACAGCATGTCGAGCAGCATAATAAATCCAAAAAACGCCGCCGTATAAATAATCACCGCAAAAGTCATCTTCCATGTCGCTCTACGATTCGTCCAGCGCACCTGGCGCAGTTCTTTCCACGAGTCTCGGAAGTATCGTCCAGTTGCTACAAAAGGCATCAAAATCTTCGGAGTTTTCTTTAATTTCTTTTCGGTTTTTTCCACCTTTTCAGCCTTTACGACTTTTTTCGAGGTCTTTTCGGTCTTCTTCGCAGCCACCTCAGTCTCTTCGATCTTCTTGGTTTTTGTCTTCGTACTGCGCGACGTCGGCTTTTTTACTACTTTCTCATCACTCGCTTTGATCACGCGCACTGTAGTCGCGCTCTTCGTGCCATCACCACTCGCTTTCTTGTCTTTTTTCGCCATATTTTCTCCAACTTAAAAAGTCTGCTTTCACAGACTGTCAACCCTACCTTATCAAATTCCAACAAATTCGTCAATTATAGAGTCTAATATACTAACAGCTCTCGAAATCAGAACTCATTTCTGTTTTGGGAATTTTCATAAGCGAAGCGTACTTAAATCCTCACAGTAAAAACACTGAGTCGGTGACTATAAGTCCCTAGCGCTGGCACAAAATGCCCCGCACATGTCATCAGATTCAATCCTTCCGCCGCACCGTTCCACGTTGTTAAATTTCGCCACATATTAACTTCGCCCAATGCTACAGTTTCAATGTGTTGAATCCGATAATTTATTACAGCACCATTATTCATTGTAATCGAAATCACCTGCCCCATGCTCAAATTCCTCAGTCCCGTAAAAATCCCCGGCGTATGTCCCACTACAAAAGCCGCGCCACGAGTTCCAGGCATCGAGCTTCCATTAAACCATGCTGTTTGCCATATATTTGACGGCACATCTACTTCACCACGCGCATTGATTCCGAGTGAGAGCATCCCATTCACAGTCCCAATTCCAGGGATCGTAATCGCACTCGGCGCCAGCGGTAGATTTGGCTGTATTGACGGTGTATTTCCACCACCCTGCGGTCTTGTCACGCCTCCAGAGCCGACCTGCGCAGTCTGCGCTAATCTTATCGCTTCTCGTTCGCGCTCTTCCTCCGCCCGCTGCTCGGCTACTTCACGCAAACTCTCAGCAACTTCTCGTGCCTCTGCTGCGCCAATTTCGATCTCAATAATTTCTCTTTTCGCAATCTCTATTTCAGATCCTACAATCGCACCGGCATCAATCACTTCCGGGCGCGCACCTTGCACAAATACACCCACCACCAAGCCAGTCGTCACGGCTAATCCAATTCCAAAAACTTTCACTCTCTGTGCGCCTCGCATCCATCGCGTTTTTTCAAGCGCCAACAAAAACCCACCCCTGATATTCTTCAGGGTCATTCCAAACCTCTCCTTCTTTATCCACTCTATTCGAGTAGCTATAATATTATCACATCATACCGCTATTGTCAATACGTACATCGTCACCACAACAGATGAGTATATTATTGTATAGTAGAGTTATCATGCTGTAATATTAAAACTCCCGTTTCAGGTCGCGCTGGTCAGTAACAAATGTTACAATAATCCTTATGCTGTCCACTATTCTTTTGGCTACTCTCACTTTTTCCATGATTATCGCAATTTTCATTTTTTGTCGCGTCATTAATTCGCGTATACGTTATCGTACTCATCCCATTACTCACGAAGATCTTCCACTAGATCAAATTCCCAGCATCACCGTAGCTATCCCTGCCCGCAACGAAACTCATGCCATGACTCGCTGTCTCGAGTCTATTATTGCCAGTGACTACCCTAAGCTTGAGATTCTCATCATCGACGACGCCTCTGTTGATAATACTTCGGTTCTCATCAAGTCTTTCGCTCACGCGGGTGTTCGCTTCATCAAAGGCCCGCCTCTCCCTCCGGGTTGGATGGGGCGTAATTTTGCCTATCAGGTCCTATCTCGTGCTGCTACTGGTCGCTATATCTTTTTTATGAGTGTTGATACTCACATTACTCCCACCACTATCACTCAGCTCGTCGACCAATTACAACAGAGAAACTCCGAGATGATTTCCGTTCTCCCCGTACGTCTCGACGCTCCGCGCTTCAGTGTATTCTTTTCCACTCTTCGCTTCTTCAATGAACTTATCTTCCACGACTTCAAAACCCATCCGCCCGTCACTTCCGGTGCTTGGCTCGTCAACCGCGAACTCCTCAGTAGGTACGCTGGTAACCTCTCCAACTATAGTGATGACGTCCAGATTGAGTCAAAGATCGGGCAAATCTTCGCCTCTCATAAGCAATACTCTTTCATCCTCAGCTCGTTCGCTAGCGGTGTAAGTTATGAAAAACATTGGCTTTCTCAAGTCGAAACTAGTATCCGTATTTATGCTCTCTCTTATCGCGGCGCACCTATTCGCCAACTCATTCGCTTTCTTGTCCTTCTCTCTTTTCTTGCGCCACCTATCACTCTCGCGTACTCGATCTTTTCTCTTAGTTTTCTTATTCTTTTCCTCGCAGTTCTTTCTCAGACCCTTCTTTCAGTATCTTTCTTTCTATACGCTCGTTTGGCTTGGTCGCGCGGATCTATTCTTGCGCTTTTTCTCTTCCCGTTTATCGCCATTCAGGAGTTTATTATTTTTATCGTTGCCACCTACAAACGCCACTTCGGTCGCATTACCTGGAAAGGTCGCCACGTCTATTCATCAAAACCTTCTATTCGACAGAATTAGGGCCACCCTATTCCGTGTCGTCGATCTTGTTCTTCACTGGTAGAATCAAACTAAATGTCGATCCATGATTAAATCTACTCTCCAGCTCCACTTCTGACTTTATTAGTCGCGCCAGTTTTGACACCACATACAGCCCCAGCCCTGTTCCACCCGTCTCTCGCGTCCTGTAGTCTTCAGATCGATAGAATTTATCAAATACGCGCCTTTGTTCATTTTTCCCAATCCCAATCCCTGTATCTGTCACAAAAACCTCAACGCCTTTCTTTACCTTTTTTGCTCCCAGTGTGATTGACCCTTCTTTCGTATACTTCATCGCATTTGTAACAAAATTCTGCAAAATCTCATCCAAATACAGTTTATTTGTCACTATCATCGCTTCGATATTCCCTATGTCTAAATTCAACTTCAACCCACGCTGTACCACCGAGTCTTCGTACCGATTAAACAACCCTTCCATCAGCTCTTTCACGTTCACTTCGTCTCGTAATCGCCCGTCCCCGTGTTCTGCTCGACTCAACATACTCAAATCGTTAATCATACCCGACAAGAATAGTATCTGTTCGTGCGCCATACTTAACCCTTTACGTACCACTTCTTTATCCGCCACCCCTCCATTAGTCATCACTTGTAGGTTACTAATCGACCCCTCTAGAGTCGCCACCGGAGTTCTGAGTTCATGACTAATCACGCTAATAAACTCATCTCGCTCTTCTTCTAGACTTTTCGCTTTCGTGATGTCTCGCAGGATCAAAATATATCCACTTATTTCTTCCTCTCGCATCTCCGAGTAAACGTTCCTAATCGGCGACATTACCATCTCTAGCTTCATCCAATTACCTTCATCTAGTTTGTAGGTCAGATCGTCTCGTTCCTTGATCGTATTCAGATCTTCAATTTCCTTTAATAGGTCGAACTCTTTTCCTTTGCCATCCTTTAGTTTTACTACTTCGCCGATTTTCTTTCCGACCAAATTCGCATTTGTATCTAGTAAACTCAATAACGCCGAATTGCAAATTGTCACCGCACCTGTCCGATCCACACCAATCACTCCGTCTGCCATATTATTTACCACTGCCTCGAGCCGCTCTTTTTGTACTTCTTCAAGCCACCGACTCTCTGCTAAATCTTTTTGTCTTCGCTTCAACTCTCCCAGTATCGCCAATGTCTCAAAATAAAGCCCCAAAACCAAAACCAAAAGCACACCAAACACAACAATTCCAAACATGTCCTGCGCTCGCACATTTACAAACGCAAACACCATCAAAATCCCGATTACAATCGAATTTAGTAGTACAATTACTACGCTCGAAGTCCGCCCACGCTTTTCGCTCATGCTAGTATTATAACACAACCATAATCCGCTAGAACTACTAAATAAACGGTGAAAACATCTTTAGAGCCTTACGGTGTCGCCTATAGTTCGGATCGTATTTCGCTACTTCTGCCCAGAACTCTGCTGAGTGATTCATATGTCGCGTATGAGCCAATTCGTGTATTAAAACATAATCAATCAACTGATTTGGTAGACGCATCAGTGTGATATTTAAACTCACCGTTCCACCAGAACTGCAACTTCCCCATCGACTACTTGCGTGCGATAGTCGCACAGTCTCATATTTAAACCCCCCTGCTTCAGCTAGTACTTTCAATCTTTTCGGTAAATATTCTTTTGCATCCACTCGCAACGCTTTCACGATCGCATCTCGAATTTCTTGCGTCACCACTACTTCATCCCCACCCGCACCGATAAAAATCTGCTTCCCTGCTACTTCTACGTCGTCACCACCACGAAACACCACAGTATAACTCTTCCCTATCTTCTGCCCGTCCTTCACTGTGTCTTTAGGTTTTTGTGATATTAGTAGTCGCCCTATTTCATCGCGGGAGTTCTCTAGTAACTTCTTAACTCTTCGGTCCGACACAAAAGCCGGTGCTGAAATCCTCAGTCGCCCATCTGGCGCTAAAGAAAACCTCACGCTCGTCGCTACAGCACTTCTTCGTACTACTACTTCACCCAACTCTTCATCTATAAATCTCATCCCCGCACCTCCGTTCGTTTTTCGTCAAATTTATCAGACTAATTCACCTACCCGACAATTGTCCTAACGCTACCTTCATTTGTGTTTGGAACGTGTGTTTGCCGCTGATCACAATTGCACCCTCTTTCGCTTTTGGTGCCTCAGTTCGCTCCACTACTTCCTCGAATTGCCGGCGTGTCATCTTCTCTGTTTTACGCTCTGCTATGCGTTTCTTTGCTGTAATCTCATCAGTCTGTACCCAGAGTAGCATTGTGTTGTACCCCGCCTCTTCTGCTAGTTTACGTATCTCATCACGTTCTTTTTTTGTGTCAATCCCCCCCTCTAGGACTGTTGTCTGTCCACCTAGTAGTAAATTCTTCAAAACACAAATTCCCACATGCCGCACCGCCCTTCCTTCCTCTTCGTCAAATTGCGGTTTTGGAAAAATATCATACCTCAGCCCGTTTACGTCTAAATAAGCCGCCCGAAAAACCTCCACAAATTTCCTCGCAAAAAAACTCTTTCCACTCCCCGCCACTCCGTAAATCATAATCAAGTGAGCTTTTGACTTCTGCTTCATACACCTAGTATATCATCGCCTCTTAGGTTTCTCAAACTTCCGTCAGGTTCGAACTGTTACTGATCAATACTTGACTCGGGTAATAAAACATAAACACTAGTACGCCCGCGATACTCATCACGGGTGGCGACACTTCACCAATCGTCCCTAGATACCACAGTCCTACGCAGATATCACACAGTACAAACAGCAAAAAACCCCACCAACAACAACTCGCCCGTATCGAATCAGGCTCTTTCTTTCGCCACTGCCACGCTAGTCTCAAATTAAATAATAATCCCGCCGCATAAATCACAGCTAGTACATAAAGCGCTTTCATCCCCAGCAGTAGCCCCGCCGCAAATACTACAAACACCGCCAACCCATACGTCACGATAAATCTACTATCTATTTTCGTCAGTCGCATCGTATGGAAAAACTGCACGAAGCAAAACACAAACAACCCCAAAACCAATGCGCCCATTAGCATTAATAGTGCGTCTGCGAGTAACGTCAGGAGCAGCGCAAAAATCAGCCGCGTATCTCGCTTGAACTTACTAGCAGCATAAACCACGCATAGAAAAATACCCAGATACTTCACGACTACCGCCTGCATTTCCATATGCGGTAAAAACATATCCAGACTGATAATCATCACATAGATCATCACCCAGATTGCTACCCATCTCTTGTCGCCTGCCTTCAACACTCGCCATCTCTGTGTCACTCCCGGTAGCCATCTCTCAATTCGTGTTTTGTGTGGCGTCATTGTACTATTCTCATTTCCAAATCATACCAAAAACCCCACCTCTACACTAGTTTCCCAGTTCGCTAGTTTAATGATATAATATCTCCTAAGTCTACCAAATATCAGGAGGTAAGACTCGTGTACCTGCTAGTCAGGCCATTTAATAATTCAGAAAAGAAAAGGAGTGATTAATTTGCAAGCGACTATCATCAGAACAATTCAGCTTACGTCTACTATCGCCCAGTTATTACTACAAGTTCCAGCTTCATATCCTACTCCACTTCCAGGGCAGTTCGTCCGCATAGCATGCAACGACCCTCTTCCTCGTCCGTTCGGCGTCAGTTGGTACGACAGCCACGAGTCTACTCCGCAGCTCGCTATCGTTGTCGAAAACCGTGGCCCAGGAACAAAGTGGTTGCTCGACCGACCGTCATATACTCGACTCGAGATCTCCACACCGCTCGGCAGAGGTTTTGCACTTAATGTTGCCAAAAGTAGATTCTTAATTGTCGGTGGCGGTGTTGGGGTAGCACCTCTACTATCCATCTTTAGTTCATTTCGCCGAGATTACGTTATCTCCGCTGATGCACTCCTCGGTTTCAAAACAAGCTCACAAAGAATCCTACAGAACCAATTCATACGCGAAACGACAAAAACCATCATCGCCACAGACGACGGCAACTACGGTATGCACGCCCGCGCAGACGAACTTTTACGCTCACACCTTGCGACTTACACTGGCGACCCTTATGTCCAAATTCTCACCTGCGGCCCTCGACCTATGCTAAAAGCTGTCGCAGAAATCGCCAAAGAACACAATATCCCGTGTCAGGTTCTTCTCGAAGAATACATGGCATGCGGTGTCGGTGCTTGCGGCGGTTGCCCTATCACACTCACTTCTGGCGAGCGTGTCCCGATTTGCACGAGTGGCCCTATGTTTTACGGAGAGGAGGTAGATTGGAATGTTTGATCCCAGAGTTACATTTTGTGGCACCGAGTTTCAAAACCCAATAGTTACCGCCAGCGGCACTTTCGGTAATAGTTCCGAATACGCACAGTTCTTTGATATCAGAAAACTTGGCGGCATCACAACAAAAACCATCACGCTCGATCCAAAACTCGGTAACCCAACCCCGCGCATATGTCGTACGTCCAGCGGCCTACTGAATTCAATAGGTCTCCAAAACCCTGGAGTTGAGAAATTCCTTGACAGTAACAGACCATTTCTTTATGGACTTTCCTCGCATACCCACCCTATTATTAGTATCGGTGGAAACTCTATCCAAGAATATGTTACTCTCGTTAGCCGACTCGCAGACGAGTTCGATTTTATTGAAGTCAACATTTCCTGTCCAAATGTCAAAGCGGGTATGGCTTTCGGTCAAGACTCAGTTCACGCAAGTGCACTGATTGGTGACATCAAGCGTAGTGCAGGTCCCGCCAAGATTATCGTCAAGCTCACTCCAAATGTCACAGATATCGTCTCTATCGCAAAGGCGGTTGAAGATGCTGGTGCTGACGCAATCTCCCTCATCAACACCGTCGCTGGTATGCGAATCGACCCCACAACTGGCGAGTTCTTGATTGCAAATAAAACAGGTGGTCTTAGCGGTCCAGCAATCTTCCCGATCGCTATCCGCAATATCTACGAGGTAGCCCAAGCCGTCAAAATCCCCATTATTGGGATGGGCGGTGTCAGTTCTGGCGCTGATGTTGTCGAAATGATGCGCGCAGGCGCGTCTCTCGTTGCTATCGGCACTGCCAATTTCTTCGATGTCGACAACCAAGCACCGCTGAAAATCCTAACTGAATTCACCGAATTCTGCGCTCAAATTGGCATCACAAACGCCTCCGATCTCATCGGACGCACCAGCCATCGACTTATAACATCGAGAAGAGAATCAACTATGGATGATCATCGCTATTTCCCGAACTGGTTCGACGCCCATGTACATTTGCGTAGCCCAGAAGCACCTTGGTGTGACGAAGCTTTTAAGCTCATCGTCAGTACTACTGCCAGGCAATGCAAGTACGCAGTCGTCATGCCGAATACCCAGCCGGTTCTTACTGTCGACGAAATGCTTCGTTACCGCGAGCAGATCCTCGCAATTACCCGTGATAAATTCCCATGGTTTACGCCGCTTATGACACTCTACCTCACACCCGACACGACCGAACACGACATCCGCACAGCCGCAGAGTTCGACTGGTTTGCAGGCTGGAAACTCTACCCGCAAGGCGTCACAACTGGCTCCGAGAGCGGTGTTTCGGACTTCCAGCAGTTAGCACGACCACTTAAGATCATCGACGAAGTCAGCTCGCGCCTCCTTATTCATGGCGAAAAGCCTGGTGTTCCCGACCTTGAGGCTGAAGAAGCGTTCGTAATAGAAATCCTACCCATGATCCGCGAAATGTTCCGTGGTAAAATCTGTATTGAACATTGCTCCACCAGTGCCGCCATTCAAGCTGTCCTCGCCGACGATAATATGTTCGGTACAATCACACCACACCACTTATGGGGTACTCATGGTGATACGCCCGGCGAACCACACCGTTGGTGTAAACCTGTCTGGCAAACCCCCGAAAATGCCGCAAGCCTCCTTAGCGCGATAGTCACGAAAGATCAAAGTAAGTTTTTCGCAGGTACCGACACCGCACCGCACCCTAAGTCTCTAAAAGAGGAACCAGGCATAACCCTACACGGCTGTTTCTCCGCGCCAACTGCACTAATTGTGTACCTAAGTGCGCTCGCAGTATCAGGTGAAGAAATATTCGATAATCATATCGAACGCTTCTTGTTTGCAAACGCTGCAGTATTCTACGATATCACCTGTTCCGACGATATTTTCAGGGTTACATCGGAGATACCCAGCAACCTTCCCTATTTTCGTCTTTCACCAGAACCTTCGCAGCCACCCCCACTGGAGGATTTCGAGTTTTTCAACCCGCACACAGACAAAGTTGACGGCATCGTCCCAGTATTTGCTCATCGTCCATTTGATCTCACCTGCGAGCAAATCACTAGCTAACCCTTTTCTGAATCAAAAAAACACCCCGACCACTACACAGCAAATGTGTCACGGTCGGGGATTTTTATTACCTTTTACTCTCAATTTCTTGCGGTTCAAACACCCACTCCTGCTCTAGCCCTACTCGTTGCTTGGCTGGATCTAACTTCGCCACAAACAACTCCATCGGCCGCACCCATAGCGGCGCATTTTCGTATAAACCCCGATAAATCACCATCTCCTCCAGTGTCTCGCTGTGTCGTGCTACATCCACTATCAGATACAGATCACCTTTGTAATGTCGATAGATCCCGTTCACCCTTACTTTCATGATGTAAGCCTAGTTATTGAATTCAAGCGAGTCTACAAATCTCTGGAAATTTGACTCTCCTGTATTCATACCCATGAGCATCCATAAATTATTGTCGACCAAAAAATACACAACCCTCGTCGTCACATCGCGTCCGTCAAGTGTGCCGCTCATTATACCTGTGATCGCAGGATGTCCTAAAAACTCCCCTGTATTATCAGACTCGTCGATCGTCGATCGTGTGTTTTGTGCAGATCCTACCAGCGCACCCTCTAAAGTCGTACGGTAATCTGACATTACATCTAGGTCATCCGGATATCTCGCCACAGAAACCGTAAACGCATTATCTCCATTATCAAACAAGTACATTGTAGTTGGTATGGAAAAACCTGATACCCTCGGTGTTTGTGTTGTTTGGTCTGGACTTACTGGTGCGCTTATACTGAAGCCACTTTCATCCGACGTAAAAGTCGTCCACCTATTCATAAACGCTCGTACTCCCATCGCCCCAGCGATAAACATCACTGCCGCCAACACGCCTATTATCGCTTGTTTCGGCGACCTTTGTGTCTGCTCATTCTGAGCATCATTCTTTTTTACCCCGTCCGACCCTTGTGTAGTTGTATTCGTTTCATTCATACTACCCACTATAACACAGATTTATTACCACTCACTACGCCGCCCTTACGACCACCACGCTCCGCTTACTCACATCTACCTCCACACTTATTCTATCCTGTACTTTTCTACACTTCACCTCACCGTCTCCGTCTTCCTTCCATCCTCCGAATTTTTTCCACTCACTATCCAGCACTATCTCGACATTACTCTCATCAGTTATTCGCACCTTACCCACCCAATCTTCATGCGCATTGAAATTAAACACAAACAAATATCCCGCCCGCCTAAACACTAAAACCCGCCTCATTTCGTCGTGTAAAACCAACTCCACTGCAGCACCTAAAAACTCTTTTCTCTTCAATAACTCCACCATCGCTTCATCAAACTCTCTCACGTTCCCATATCTCAGTAGTTCATCGTCTACCAAGCTCCACTGCCGCCGCGCAAACTCAAAGCTCCACCCATTTCCCTCTCTCGGGAAGTCGATCCACTCAGGATGCCCAAATTCATTCCCCATAAAATTCATATATCCTTCGCCCGCACACGCCGCTGTCACTAGTCGTATCATTTTATGTAGCGCCACCGCCCTATCAACCCTATGACTTTGCACTAGTCTGCTCATTCCTGTATAAATTTCCGCATCCGCCAGCCACATCATGATTGTCTTATCTCCCACCAGTGCCTGATCATGACTCTCAGAATATCCAATTACCTTCTCCATCGGCCTCCTCTGTGTCAATTCATGCCACATCTCCCCCAGATCCCAGTCTTCATCCTTCTTTCCTTTTAGTGTTTTTATCCAAAAATCAGGCATCCCCATCGCCAGCCGATAATCAAACCCAATCCCTCCTTCTTTTACAGGTATACACATCCCCGGCATCCCACTCATATCCTCCGCGATCAAAACACAATCTTTTTTCGTCTCTTTCGCCAGTTCTGTCGCCAACTGCAAATAAACCACCGCATCCACATCCGTATTCGGTGAAAAATACTGATCGTATTTCATAAATGATTGCATCCCTTGATCGTGATACAGCATCGACGTAATCCCGTCAAACCTAAACCCATCCAGTCGATACTCGTCCAGCCAAAACTTAATATTCGACAGCAGAAAATGTACTACTTCGGGTTTTCCGTAGTTAAACAACTTTGTCCCCCATGCAGGATGTTCGCCTCTCTCTCCTTCATGGAAAAATTGATAACTCGTCCCGTCAAACTTCCCCATTCCCTCTAGCTCATTTCCTACTGCGTGCGAATGCACGATGTCGAGAATTACCGCAATTCCCATTCCGTGTGCTGTATCAATCAATTTTTTCAAATCATCAGGCGCCCCAAACCTACTCGAAACCGCAAAAAAGTTAGATACTTGATATCCGAAACTTCCATAATATGGGTGCTCCATCACCGCCATCAACTGAATCGCGTTATACCCCAGTTTCTGGATCCTCGGCAGTACGTCCCGCGTAAACTCCGCATAGCTCGCCACTTTATATTCTTCACTCGCGATCCCTACATGTGCCTCATAAATAAACAGTGGCTCTTTTGTGTTTCTCTGAAACTCTCCACTTTTCCACCGATATTTCTTCTCAGGCTCCCAAATCTCCCCGTCAAAACTATCATCCGCCTGTTGTACTACTCGCTTAATATATAGAGGTATCCGATCGAACGATTTCCCACCCGCACAGACATGTACCTTCACGCGCGACCCGTGTTCCAGCCCGTCTTCCTCTGTTAGATGAATCTCAAAATTCCCACTCCCGATATACTTCATCGGATGCCGTCGCTTGTCCCATCCATTAAAATCCCCCATAAGAAACAACATATCTGCATTCGGCGCCCACTCCCGATAAACCCACCCCTCCCGCGTCTTATGAAATCCATAAAAATGATGTCCATTTGCAAATTCACCGAGCGTCCGCCCACCTAACATCCTCCACTTCGCCCGCTCCAAATTCTCCGCCCGCGCCATCAAGTCCTCCTTAAAAGGCGTCAAATACGCATCATACTCTAAAATCTTCAGTTTCTTCTTCACTTATTCATTATATCCCACTTACGCTTCGAACCAAAGATACCAAGCCTATCGTGTCGTATATAATCTACACTGGTACATTATCAATATCAACAAGTTTAGCGCCTTTAGATCTATTACATCGCCAGCACAAAGTTTGTAGATTTTTTTCAGTTGTCATACCACCTCTTGATAGAGGTGTGATATGATCTATTTCCAGTAAAAGGTTTGGCTCGTCGCTAACCGACACTCCACAGCGCTTGCATCTGTAGGCGTCTCTCTTCTTGATTTCCTCTCTTAAGCGAGAAGTCATCAATGCTCTCTGTCCAGCCACACTTTTACGAAACTTTACTAGCTCGGCTAGATAATTAACAAACTTATCCAAATTCTCAATATCCAACACTATATCGCAAGATGTAGAACTATTACCGCCAGCACTTACATACTTAAAACTATATCGTGGGAAATACAACTGGCTAAAATCAATTTCGTCAAATCCTAGTTTTGCGAGTAATTTTTTCCTACTAAAAATTCGAATCAAAAAAGGAATCCTATCTCTAATACCTACTACAGTTTCGTCACGTTCCTTTTTCAGTAGAACTTTCCCCTGCTCGGCGGCTGAAAAATCATTCAGAATACTTTCAAAATTCGTTAGATTTTCTTCGTTTGCTTTGATGTCAAAATACTTACATAGGTATTTAAATGGCTGCTTCTTTGCATTACTGCACACAGGTAAAGAACAGTTGTAAATATTACTAGCGTCCCTTAGTTTTTTCCACTCAGGTCTTTTGTAGTTCCAGCGACTCAGATCGTTATAGTCAGCTTGTCCGTAGTCTACTTTTTTCGTTGCGACATAAGTGTTTTTCAATTCTTCAATATGGTCATTTAGACTATTACACTGTTCGGTATTTTTCTTAATACTATTCTTCACCGATAAGAAGCTCTCACTTCGAAAATATATCCATTTATAGATATGGTATGCCACAAACAATAGCGCTAGAACAACCACTATTACTGTGTAAATTTCACTAAGCGTGCTTGGGTTCATTATGATTTCTTAATAATTAAAATACTATTACTTGATGGCAGGGGCTGCAGGGCTCGAACCTGCGACCTTCGGTTTTGGAGACCGACACTCTAGCCAACTGAGCTAAGCCCCTGTCTCTTCTATTCTATCATGCTCCGCCCCCGAATTTCCATACACAATATCACAACACTAAACCATTCAAAAACAAGAGTTGAAACCGCTTACGCCACAAGGTATACTGACAGATAGAATAAACACAAAGAGAAAGACGGGAAAAGTTGAAAGTATTAATGCTAGGGTGGGAACTCCCCCCTCATAATAGTGGAGGATTAGGAGTAGCGTGCTATTTCCTATCCAAGTCTCTTGCCGCCCAAGGAGCCGAAATCGACTTCATTGTTCCTTATGTCGCCGAACATAACATTTCTTTCATGAATATTCTCTCTGCCACTCATCTCGACCCTCTCTACAAGTTCGGTATGGGTGCTTATGATACTAGTTTTATCGAAGCAATTAACTTCAACCACAAAGACCCAGGTGAGATTCGTTCTATTCGTGATATCCAGCGCCTCTATTGCGACTACGTCGTTCGCTATCTGGAGGACAATAAGCCCGAAACTGTCCACGCCCACGACTGGCTCACCTTCGAAGCTGGCATCCTCGCTAAAAGACTTCATGGCATACCTTTTATCGCTCATGTCCACGCCACTGAGTTCGACCGTAGCGGCGCTGACGGAGGTAACCCTGTAATCCACGAGATTGAGTATCACGGTCTCTGCGAAGCTGATCACATCGTTGCTGTATCTCAAGCTACAAAAGACATTATCGTCTCCCGTTACAACATCCCCGCTGAAAAAATTGACGTCGTCTATAATGGTTTCGACGCAGAAGCTTACGACAAAGAAAAATACCAGTACGACGAATCTACTCTCCACTATCTAGAACATATGAAATCTCAAGGATACACAATCATCTCCACTGTCGGTCGCTTCACAATTCAAAAAGGCATGACTTATCTCGTACGCGCCGCCGCCCGTGCGATCCAATCTCACGACAAACTCATTTTCCTCTTCGCAGGAGACGGAGAGCAACGCGACGAACTCATTCGCCTTGCCGCCGATCTCGGTATTGTTGATAAAGTAATCTTCACTGGCTTCATCCGCGGCAAACAACTTCGTGACATCTATTCCGCTTCAGACGTCTTCGTCATGTCTTCTGTCTCTGAACCGTTCGGTCTCACTGCTCTCGAGGCCGCCCATCACGGTAACGCTCTCATAATCACCAAACAATCAGGTGTTGGTGAGATACTTGGCTCTATCTTCCGTTACGACTATTGGGATATCGATACGCTAGCCGACGAGATTATCAACGTCGCTAAATCCCCAGTTCTTCTTTCAGTACTTCAGGATAATATCCAGCGCGAATATACAAACATCACATGGGACGACGTTGCACACAAATGCTTCACGGCATATAATAAAGCCATGAATCCAGGAGGTAAATAGCGGTGACAAAACGCTCAATCGTGCTATATCTGCACGTCCATCAGCCACACCGCGTCAAAAAGTACAGTATCTTCAACGCTGGCCATGATCATGGCTATTTTAGCGATCACGACCACCAGTCAGATACTAATAACGCCAAAATCATGCAAAAAGTCGCCGAAAAGTCTTATCGCCCCATGAACGCCATGCTTGAAAAGCTCCTCGCCGCCCACCCCGAATTCAAATTCTCCCTTTCTATCTCTGGTACTTTTATCGAGCAGGCCGAAAAATGCTGCCCGGACATTATCGCATCATTCCAGCGTCTCGTCGCCACTGGCCGCGTCGAAATCGTCGCCGAGACATATTATCACTCCCTCGCCTTCTTTTATTCTCGCGAAGAATTCGAGCGACAAGTCGAAGCACACGAGAAAAAGATCAAAGAAACTTTCAGCGTCACCCCTAAAATCTTCCGCAATACCGAACTCTCCTACAATAATGATCTCGCCCAATGGGCCGACGAAAAAGGTTACGAAGGCATCCTCGCTGAAGGCTGGGATCCTATCCTCGAGTGGCGCAGCCCTAATCACGTTTATCGCCCTACAGACACCAAAAACATTAAGCTCCTCCTGAAAAACTACCGCCTCAGCGATGATCTCGCCTTCCGCTTCTCTGATCGCAACTGGAAAGAATGGCCACTCCAGACCGACACTTATATTAAATGGCTTCATGACTCCGCCACTAGCGGCCCTCTCATCAACCTCTTCATGGACTACGAGACTTTTGGCGAACATCAATGGGCAGATAGTGGTATATTTAATTTCTTCGAAAGTCTAATTACCAAATGGTCTCACTGCGATCACAGTGACTTCCTTACTGTTTCTGGCGCTGTTCAGGCCGCTGAAGCTGTCGGTGAAGTTTCTATGCCTTACACTGTGACCTGGGCAGACACAGAGCGTGATCTTTCCGCTTGGCTCGGCAACTCCATGCAACAGGAATCTATGCGTCATATCTACGACCTCGGTCCCAAGATTCTAGCTACAGAAAACCAACAACTGATCCACGACTGGCGAAATCTCCAGACTTCCGACCACGTCTATTATATGTGTACCAAATCCAGCGACGATGGCGCTGTCCATTCTTATTTTAGTCCCTATAAGTCACCCTACGACGCTTTTCTCTACTACTCAAACGCCCTTCGTGACCTAAGTTGTCGCGCTGCCACTCTAGCACAGGAAGCTGCCGAAAAAGCCCGTGTGCCCGTTCGTATCATCAAAAACGATAAATAACTTCCACTCTTTACTGTAAAGTATTCCGCACTCACCAGTTGCAAAACCTCTCAAAACTCAATAAAATATCCTTAGTATGCATCCCAAAAAACCACTCTTCAAAACTGACACACCTAGCGCGCATGACGCATTGCATTCTCATGCGTTTGCAAAAGCTACCAAAACAGCCAGCTCTACAATCAAAATTGCTGGAGCTAATCCTGCCGACCTCCGTGCTCGCCGTAATATTAGTCGTCGCTATCAGAGTTCTTCTGTCGTACGAGACCATCTTCATAAATCCCGCCAAGCCAAGCGTTTCGACCCTTCTGATAACACTCCGCAACAAGAGGACACTACCGACAAGCCTCGCGCATCGGCCTCTCGTCACGCTACTCCTCCTACAACTCCCCCCTTACCTGGACGCAAGTATAACCCTTACGGATAGTCTTGACATACCTCTAGTGTCTCTGTCATAATCCATAATCTCAAGTCTCACGACATTCACAAAAGTCAGCCACTTGAGTATCTTTACAGTCCTCATTCAGAAAGGAGAAGTTCGTATGCTCTCAGATCTTCCTATTTGGAGTTCTGCTATTGGTGTTCTTTGGTTTTTGCTCGTATTATTTTTCGATACCAAAGAATACATCCTACACTCCACGCACCGCATGTTTGACTCGATATTGTATGTTAGTGCTGGCGTCATCCTGATGCTTATTACTAACATTACTATGCCTGTACTGAACACACTCATCGCAGTCGCCAGCTACGGCATATTCACTACACTCACTGTTGTGATAAGTAGTCATCACACACCTAAAGAAGTCAACTGAAAAAACTGTAAAACCCGCCGCTTCCTGAAAAGAAGCGGCATTTTTCTATCTAGAAGCAAAACCAGTCCCGTAAAGGACTGGGTGGATCGTCATGGTGCTGGAGATAGGACTCGAACCTACATAGCCAAAGGCGGCAGATTTACAGTCTGCGGAGCTAACCAATTGCTCAACTCCAGCGTAGTAATGGAGCCGCTTTTCGGATTCGAACCGAAGACCTACTGTTTACAAAACAGTCGCTCTAACCAACTGAGCTAAAGCGGCATTTCTACCAACACATTCTATTACAAGTCGCACGTTTTGTAAACTCACCTCGCTAGCCCAGCCCTGCTATCTATGCTAAAATACTCCTATTGCCGCCTTAGCTCAGGGGTAGAGCACTTCCATGGTAAGGAAGGGGTCTCGGGTTCAAATCCCGAAGGCGGCTCCATTTTATTGCATTTCTCCCGACAACATGCTACTATAGTCCAAGTTTCTAATTAAATTTTAAGAGAGATCAAATGTCAAAGAAGAACACCACCAAGCGAAAACTCGTCGGCCTCGTCAGCGAAGAGAGCGGCAACCGTACTTACTACACGAAAAAAAATACAATGAACACCCCAGATAAGCTTTCCTTAAGGAAATACGACCCAATCCTCCGCAAGCATGTCACTTACACCGAGACGAAAAAGAACCTCGGCCGTAACGAAGTTAAACCTCGCAAGGGCTAAGCCTAAATACCAGATTAACCAAAAACTCGCACCGCCAGTGCGGGTTTTAATAATTCACAGTCCTTTACATTACTTTCCGTTGCCGTTGCATAAACTTACCTGGTCGCTTCTGTTTACTTGCTTTCTCTCGTCGCTCCTCAAGTAGTTTCACTAGTCGCGCCTTCGTCTCTTCAACTTTCTCAGCATCTTCCTCGTTTGCGTAAATAATCAACATCTGTCGCAGAATTTGCGGCGACTTATCCAACATAAAGGCCATCTCAAGCGCCTCCACGGCTTTTTTTACATTCCCCAAATTCTCCTGCGCCTTCGCATATGCAATATATCTATTCGGCAGATCTCCCTCCATTTCGAGTGCCTGCTCAAAAGCCATCGCCGCTTTTTCATATTTCCCAGTCTCCAAGCAAATCAGTCCTACGTTATGCAAACTCGACGCGTTACTATCTAGGCTTTGTGCGATCTCAAAACACTCAATTGCCTCTTTAAACTGTCTCTGTTTCGCATATAAAATCCCCAACCGGTTATACGCCGCCGCATTCCTCTCGTCAAATTTCAAAATCGTCAAAAGCGCCTTTTCTGCCCGCATCACTTTCTGTTCTTTGATCGCATCCTGTGCAATTTTCCAGAGCTTATCTAGCTGCCCAGACAGTGTGCTTGATATCTCATCATCTTCATCCTCGCCCCGCTCCCTCGGCACAAAGAAAATCAAACCCACACAAAGCAACGCAATTAGTCCTATTCCGACCATAATACTATTTTATCATATTTTAACACCCTACACATCCCACTAGCGCTAGTCTTACTCCTATATTCCCTGCCAGCATTTCATGCGCCGCATTTAATTCCCCTAGCTTCTTTACGCTTCCATCTTTCTCTGTAGTCGCTTTCATTATTTGAATTGCCAACTCAACTACTTCCACTGCTCGCTCTCGATCATCCTTTAATGTTTGAATTACCTTCATCTTATCGTAGTCACTTCCGTTAATAAGCACCTTCGCCACATCGATCAGCTTTTTTCGTTCATCAAAATAATCTCCGTCCTCAGCCAACTTCTTAATTTCCCCAGGTAGCCCAGCCGCTAGAAACCAAATTTGCCTCTTCTTTACCGCGTCCACTTCACTCAATAACTCTTCCGACTCTTTATCGCTAATCCTCGTCACCCTAAATATCTGCGCTCGACTTTTCACCGTCTCCAACAAATTCCCGCTATCTTCTGTCAAAAACACAAATCCTACATTCTCAGCAGGCTCCTCAAGCAATTTCAGAAACTTATTCTGCGCTACTTCGCCCATTTTCTCTGTCCCCACCAGCAGAAAAACCTGCCTCCCTGCCTGTTTATTCCTACAAATTCTCTCCAAAAACGCCACATCTTCCACATTGATCTGTTCGGTCTTTTGTTTTTCGTGAATCGTTGGGTCTACTCGTACCACTCCCTCACTTCCAATCGCCGCTACTACCTCTTCAAACCCAAAGCCTCGCTCTATCTCTAGAATTACAAAATGCACTCGTCGCACTACGTCGCCCACGGTCTGCAGTTCAACTTGCATTATTCCGCCTTCGCCATAAATTCACTCGGTACTTCAGACTTAAAGACTTTCCGCTCCCCATTCGGTAGCGTCACTTCCAATTCAGCCGCATGTAAGTACATCCGCCCATCTCCCTCTTCGCCATAAATCCTATCCCCCACGATCGGACACCCGACATACTTCATATGAATCCTAATTTGATGTGTCCGCCCCGTCTTCGGCTCCAGTCTCACTAACGAGAACTCATCCCCTGATTTCACTACCTCATAAACCGTCTCCGCAGGTCGCCCATTTGGACTCACGACAAAAGTTGTCGGCCGTTTCATATTTCGTGCGATCGGCAAACTTATCAATGCTTTATCTGTCTTCGGTCGCCCATCCACCACTGCATAATAAACTTTCCGCACTTTCCGATCGCTAAACTGCTTCTGTAGTTTCAGCCGCGCCGCTTCTGTCTTCGCCCCGATCATCACACCAGAAGTCTCTCGATCAAGTCGATGCACTACACCTACCCGATTCGACTCTTCCAAATCTACCGCCCTTCGCTCAAAGAAATTCGCCACCGTAAATTCATCATTCAAATTCCCCTTCGAGTGCGTCAAAACCCCCGCAGGCTTATCGATCACCACCACGTCATCGTCTTCATAGATCACTCTTAGCTCATCCTTAAATTCCAAATCCTCAGGTAGATCTACCTCGATCCCGTCCTTCTCCTCCACCATTCGACTCGACTTCGTCTCTATCACACCCCCTACTTTCACTCGCCCTTCCTTCACGTACTTCCCCCAGGTCGACCTATTCACGTCCGGATATTTCTCACTCAACCACACATCCAGCCGTCTCTTTTGATTCAATTGCACCACCAGATACATTTCTTTACCCTTCCACTTCGCCCCGAACTCTTCCATTTTCGGGCTTCTCAACACCTCTACCTCGGCATTCGGCGCCACTCGCTTCACATTCGCCTTCACTTTTTCCAGGTCGTCATCCACTTCATCAAACAACGCAAAATAATTCACCCCATTAAAAGCAAAACTCAGCAAAGTATTCTTCGGGTCAGGATTCTTCACTGAGATGATAGTTATTAGCGCATCATCAACAACTTCCGCTCCATCCAGCCGATCAAACTCCCACAAAATCTTCACCACATCTTTTTTCGAAAACTTCATACGCGCATTATATCACAAATCACAACTCTCCGCCTCTGTTAGCGCCTAAGTCCCAAAACCTTCTGCACCTCCAGAAGCTTCGCTCCCGCCTTCACTCGCGCCCGCTCCTCGCCCTGCTCCAACACCTTCAAGACATCATCATCCGAAATCGCCGCCACTTTCTCCTGAAATTCCACCAAAAACCTCCGCACGACTTCCGCTGTTTCATTCTTCAGATCTCCATACCTTGTCTCTCCCACCCACCGCGAAATTACATCCTGTAGCGGCACGCCCTTCAGTAGGCTCACGATTTGCAGCAGATTACTTACTCCCGGTTGATTAAACATATCAAACTTAATTTTCCCCACCGAGTCTGTCGTCGCGCTCATAATCTTCTTCGCCGCCACCTCTGGTTTATCCGACAACAAAATCTTCGAATTCTCATTTTCCGCCGACTTACTCATCTTTTTCTCTGGCTCTGTCAAGCTCCGAACTCTCAGTCCTTCATCTAGATTCATAAACTTCACCTGCTCTGCCGTCTTCACAGGCACAGTGAAAATCTCACCGAATTTTCGATTCATCCGCATCGCTATATCTCGCGTGATCTCCAAGTGCTGGAACTGATCCTCGCCCACAGGCACGTACTTCGCCGAGTACAGCAAAATATCCCCCGCCATCAAAACCGGATAACTAAACAGCCCCACTGATACACTATCTCGCAGATCCTCACTCTTATCCTTAAATTGTGTCATCCTCTGCATCTCCCCAAACCCCGTAAAACACGACAAAATCCAAGCCATCTCGCTATGCGCCGACACAAAACTCTGCCGATAAACTGACACACCCTCACTATCCACCGGTAGCCCCGCCGCCATATAGTACTTCACTCCACGAATTATCTGCCCATACAGCTCCTCATGTTCAATCGGCGTAGTGAAACTATGCAAGTCCGGCACAAACATATTCACATCTTTCTCCCCTGCATACTTCTTCGCCAGCTCCACCATCGGCACATAAGCCCCTAGAAAATTCCCCAGCGTCGGCTCCTCATTCGCTCTCACTCCTGTCAAAATCGTCTCTCGCATCTCATTCCTCCTCAATTAGTAGTTAGCATCGTCCAATATCCAAAAACGCCACCGCCACCTCAGACTCGCAAAATCACCAATCTTCATATCGCCATTATATCACGCTCTAGGTTTCTAAACTCTCCCAATCTCAGTACTCTCCGCTATCAAGCTTTTGTCATCTCTCCCGGCTCGCCACCAGCCTCGCATAAACCACAGTCCTCTCGCGCACTCCACCCACCCCTGAGTGCGTCACCAGTGTCAAAATCCTATCTTCCTCACTCACACTCACCCCGAAATTCCGAAAATTCCGCTCCTTCACCTCACTCACAAACTCCATAAACTCCCCCTCCTCGAACTCTATCCTCGCCTCAAAATCCCTCGTCTCGTACACCGCAAAAACCTCAAAAACCAAATTCTCCCACGGCGTACTAATCCTCACCAGCTCCCCATCCAGCTCGCTACCGAACAACCTCTCCAGCGGTCCAAACCCATCCTGCCCGTCCCCGCGCCTGTATCCATAAATCACCGTATTTTGCGCATCCCACCCATCGTGCCGATAGTCCATAAAGATCGCCCCTCGCTCATTCGCCAACCCATCAAATCCCCATTCCAGATACGTCTCGTTATCTATCCCCAGTACCACTGGGAAATCAACCCCCCCGAACCTCAGCCATCCCACAGTATCAGCATTAATCATCCATAGATATTCAAATTCAACATTCAAAAACGCCACCGCTACCCCGTCAACTTCGCTCATCACCTCTTCCACCAGCGTCGCCGCAAACAACTCATCATGAATCCGCCTCAGCGCCATTTCGTCCGCCCACATATTCCAAACTGCCCACCCCATCATTCCACCGTACACAACCGCCAGAATCCCCACAACAACCGCCACTCTCCGCCACCACTTCTGGAACGGCGTCCGGCTCTTCCGCTTCTCTTCACGCAGCCGCTCTTTTTCTTCCTCTCTCTCTTGCCACTTCCGCTCTCGCCTCACCGCCCGCCTTCGCACCTTCCTTTCATCCATAGCAAGAATACGCCCCTCATGCGCCCCTTTATTCGTCTTTTTCCTCTTCGCCATTCCATAAATTATAACACGACACTCCAATCACCCCATCCGCCACCAAAACCTAAACCATCTCGTATAAATCAGTATAACTATCTGTCATCCCAAACGCCTCTGCTACCGCCCAGTAGGTAATCCTCCCCCAATACGTATTCACTCCAGTCGCCACCGTCCTACTACTCCTGATTGCCTCCGCTATCCCACGTCCCGCAATCTCCAGTCCATATTCCAATGTTGCATTTCCTAGTGCAATCGTCGAAGTTCTCGCATACGCCCCCGGCATATTTGCCACACAATAATGCACCACCCCCTCTTCTTCATAAATCGGCTCTGAGTGCGTAGTCGCTCTACTCGTCTCAAAACACCCACCTTGATCGATCGCTACATCCACGATCACCGCTCCATGCTTCATAGTCTTCAGCTGCTCTCTCGTCACCAGTTTCGGTGCCTTTGCTCCATGCAACAACACTGCCCCTACTACTATATCCGCCTCTCGTATCACCTCCTCCACTGCACCCGCGTCACTATATCGCGTAAATACATTCGCAGGCATTATTTCACCTAAGTTCGTCAAAACTCTCAAATTTGTATCCAGTACAGTAACTTTTGCCCCCATCCCTGCCGCTACTTGCGCAGCACACCGCCCTACCACACCTCCGCCAAATACTACTACATTCGCAGGTAATACCCCTGGCACACCCGTCGCCAAAACTCCGCGCCCACCTTGCGACTTCATCAGATAATACGCCCCCATTAGCGGTGCCATACTCCCCGCGACTTCACTCATCGGCTTGAGGAGTGGCAAGCTACCATCCTCTCCCACCATAGTCTCATACGCCACCGCAATAATCTTCTTCTCCAAACAAACCCTCGTCAACTCCTCCGACGCCGCAAAGTGAAAATACGTGTACAGAATCTGCCCTTCTCGCATTAAGTCATATTCAGTCGGTAACGGCTCCTTTACTTTCACAATCATCTCGGCTACACCCCAGACTTCCTCCGCACTACCCAAAATATTCACACCTACCGCTTCATATTCACCGTCCGCTATTTCCGATCCTATCCCAGCCCCCGCCTGTACAAAAACCTCATGTCCCGCCTTCACATATTCCTTCGCTGCCCCCGGTGTCATCCCTACACGATATTCATGATTCTTAATCTCCTTCACGCAGCCAATTCTCATGTGTTTGTCTCCATTAAATCAATTCAGGTCAAGCCCGCTCCCCGCATTATAACATGAGCATTTTCTCAGTAAAATACAAAAACCAAAAAGAGAGGCCAAAACCCCTCTTTTCGTGAAAATCCTTCGAATGATTAACGCTTTGAGAACTGTTCTTTCTTTCGAGCTGATCGAAGTCCGTACTTCTTTCGCTCTTTTTCGCGCGGATCGCGCTTTAATAATCCTGCTTTCTTCAGAACAGGTCGTAAGTCAGACGCTTCAGTCGTCACTGCCTTCGAAATTGCAAGTTTAATCGCATCTACTTGTCCAGCTAGACCGCCACCGTCAACTTTCACAGAAACATCATATTCTTTCTGCTTCCCGACGAGCGCCAGCGGATCAGTCACTTCAGCAAGTAGAGTTTTGTTCCCACTCAGATACTCCTCTGCAGTTTTGCCATTGATTGTGATTTCACCTTTACCCTTTAGAAGTCGCACCCGAGCCGTCGCACTCTTGCGTCGCCCTAGCCCATATGTGTATTTCGCTTTTATAGCCATTACTTAATCTCCAATTTCTTAGGGGTCTGCGCTGTGTGCGCATGCTCTTCACTGGCAAAAACTTTCAGCCTCGCCAATCTTCCATCGACCAATTTATTCTTCGGCAACATTCCCTTTACAGCTTCAATTACTATACGTTCAGGTTGTTTTTCTTTCACCTCTTCCAGCCTCAAACTTCGTAATCCGCCGATATATCCACTGTGGTGGTGATATGACTTGCTGCGCTCTTTGTCGCCTGTTGTCATAACTTTTCCAGCATTAATAACTACTACATAATCACCGCCATCTACGTGCGGAGTAAAGGTAATCTTACTCTTGCCAGATAGCTTGTCAGCGACAACTACCGCCATACGACCCAGTGGCGCTTCGCTAGCGTCCACCAAGAACCATTCACGGGTTACATCTGCCGGCTTCTGCGAAAACGTCTTCCTCATACCCTTCATTACTTCGTCTCCTTCTTCTCAACTGGCTTTTTTGCAGCTTTTTTCTCGCCAGGCTTTTCGGAGGAATTCGCCTTCTTGACGATTTCAGCCTCAACGACCTTCACGTCATCCACAAAGCTAATCCTCGCCATTTGCGCATTATCACCTACGCGAAGTCGCGTCCGCTCAATTCTCAAATAGCCGCTATCTCGTTTTAGTTTTGGTGCGATCTCCTCGATCAACATATTCGCCACCTCGATATCATTCATCCGAGCAATCACAAGCCTTCGATTCGCCAATCCACCTTTCCGAGCAAGTGTAATTAATTTCTCCATCGGACGCCTCAGTTCTTTCGCTTTCGCCTCTGTAGTCTCGATCTCGCGGCTCACCACCAGCGCACGCATCAGACCACGCATCAGCGCACGACGCTGGTCAGTTTCCCGACCGAACTTTCGTCCCTTATATCCATGTCTGTGCATATTAAATATTCAACTCCGCTAATTTTTCTTTCACCTCATCCAACGCCTTTGATCCGAAGCCTTTTAGTTCTTTCAGATCTTGTTCTGACAGAGTTACGAGGTCACGCACTGTACGAATATCATTATTCACTAGCGCATTTGCCGTCCTGGCTGTCAGGTTCAAATCTTCAATAGGTGTCATTAATCCACCGTCATCACCAGCAACTTCAATTCCTGGTGTTGGTGCGGCTTCCACAACTGTACTACCCGCTAGCGCCGTATACTGATTCACAAGGATAGCGGCAGCTTCCTCAAAAGCTTCCTTTGGTGTCATCGAACCGTCTGTCATGATCGACAGTTCCAATTGCTGCAAGTTTGCGTCTTGCCCGACACGAGTATTTTCTACCTTATAGCGCACGCGCATCACAGGACTAAACATCGCATCCAGTGCAATCATATCGCTATGAATCCTACCTTCACTTGCTTGTTCAATTGTGTAGTATCCACGACCAGTGTCTACGACTAGATCCATAACTAAAGCTTTCTTTGGGTCATCAATCGTACAAATTTCCTGATCAGGATTCGAAATCTCGATATCAGCTGTAGTTTTAATATCTCCAGCTGTCACTACGCCCGCACCTTTTTTCTCGAGCCGCAGCTCTACAGGTTCGTCAGAGTAGGATTTGATCTTTACGTTTTTAAGCCGTAGCATAATCTCCACAGCGTCTTCTTTAATTCCGTCAATTGCCGTAAATTCATGTGTTACACCTTCTATCTTGAACGCTACGATCGCCGCACCCTTAATACTCGAGAGCAGCACTCGGCGCAAGCTGTTTCCTAATGTATTTCCATACCCGTAGTAGAGCGGCTTAATAACAAACGTTGCATTCCTGTCGTCTTGCTCTATCACCTCGGCTAATGTTGGATTATGAATAACTTTTGTCATATATTTCCTCCTTTACCGTGAGTAAAACTCAACGATTAATTGCTCATTTATACCCACCTCAGCCTCTTCTCGCTTCGGCAACCCTGTGACTTCGATCGTCATCTTCTTTGGGTCGCTCTTCATCCAGCTCAAAACTTGCTGGGAAGTATTTCCTACGACATCGTTCAGGTTCTTGAAGTATTCAGATTTCTGACTCTTTTCTCGCACTTCTAGCTTGTCACCGGGCTTCATTCGAATTGACGGGATATCAATCCTTCGTCCGTTCAGGTGAAAATGCCCGTGACTCACTAGCTGTCTCGCAGCCCGTCGACTCACCGCAAACCCTGCACGATAAACTACGTTATCAGCTCGCTGCTCTAGGTAAGTCAAAAGATTCTCACCAGTTAGTCCTGGCGCTCTAGTAGCTTCGCTCATCAATTTCGCAAACTGCTTCTCCAGCAGTCCATAGATACGGCGAGTCTTTTGCTTTTCACGTAGCTGCGTCAGATACAAACTCGGTTTCCCCATCCTGCCACCACCATGTTGTCCAGGTGGGTTGGATTTTCGCGCCATAATCTTATGCGCTTTTGGATGCAGAGCGTAACCTTCTCGTCGGCTCTGTTTCACTATTGGTTGCATATCTCTAGCCATTACGGTGTCCTCTCGCCTTTCGGACGCACGCCACCATGTGGCAGCGCTGTTACGTCCCTAATACTATTTACAGTCATCCCGTTTGCTCCAGCTGCGCGTACTGCAGAGTCGCGCCCTAGACCAATTCCTTTCACGAAAATATCTACCGCATTCATTCCGTATTGTGTTTTCGCAGCCTCAGCAGCCTTTTCTGCAGCTACCTGTGCAGCATATGCCGTACCTTTTTTACTTCCACGAAAACCACAAGCTCCAGCACTCGCACTTGTTAGTACGGCGCCACTCTTGTCTGTAAAAGTAATAATCGTATTGTTAAAAGTCGACTTAATATGCATCTGACCAGCTGGCACAGATCGCTTCTTCTTCGACTTCGCTTTCGGAACCTTAACCGCCTCAGTTGAAACTTCAGCTACTACTTCTTCTGGTGTGTTCTTAATTTCTTCAGCCATAATTTTCCTACGTCTTACTTGCCGCCTTTGGCTGCGCTCCACCGACCGCGATCGCCCTACCCTTACGTGTTCGTGCATTCGTTCGAGTACGTTGACCATTTACAGGTAGACCTGCTTTGTGGCGCAAACCTTTATACGAATTAATATCCTTAATTCGCTTGATATTATTGGTCACGAGGCGACGTAGATTTCCCTCCACCATATACTGGTTGGAAATAATGTCATTGAGCTTCTGCTCATCAGCCTCGGTGAGATCTTTCACCCGAGTGGTCGGCTCTATTTTCGCCGCCGCAAGGATTGACTTCGCAGTTGTCCTGCCGATTCCGTATACGTACGTCAACGCAATCCAGACCTGCTTGTCGTTGGGGAGTGTTACACCCGCAATTCTAGCCATTCTTAACCCTGCCTTTGCTTATTCTTAGGTTTTTTCTTGTTAATAACATAGAGGCGACCTTTGCGGCGCACCAACTTGTCATTCTTTTCGTCGATTTTTTTTACGCTTGCACGAACTTTCACGTATTCAAATCTCCTATGTTAGTTTGATATCCCAGATATCTACCGTCAAAAATGCCTAAGCTAATTTGTGACGACAAATACCTAATCTCTGAGTCTAAAGCTGATTCTGCCCTTCGTAAGATCGTAGGGGGTCAACTCAACCTCGACTCTATCGCCCGGCACGAGGCGGATATAATGCTTGCGCATTTTCCCCGACATGTGAGCGATAATTGTATGCCCATTCTCCAGCTCGACTCGAAACTGCATACTAGGCAACTGTTCAGTCACCTTCCCCGTCAGTTTGATTACTTCCTTCTGATTGGCCATAAATTACCAAACCATTATACCCCACCTCAGATCAAAAGTAAAGAGATAACCCGCAAAAACCCTAGCCGAAACCTCGTCGGCAAAGCTCTCGCTTTTTACCCCCTAATTTTACAAAACTTAACCCACCTCGTCAATCCCCCCCAAATCACCCCCTCCTTGACATTCTATCCCGTTTATGCTACAATCTAAGTAGTCGTTAATTGAACGACACTGGGGCATAAGCCCAGTACGTTTATAAGTAAATGAGTTTAAGTATATAACCAACTGGT